>DATBRV010000046.1:0-23031 GCA_036560145.1 Myxococcota bacterium | reverse complement strand
ACTTGCGTTTCCGGTGTCGGCCGAGCGCGAGCTGGCCGACGACGCCGGAGCCGAGCAGCAGAAGCATGCCAGGCTCCGGAACGAAGCGAATCGTGAGGATGCCGAAGAGCGCGATCTTCTGGTTGCTGGTGATGGGGTCGTTCGTCACCACCTGCATCGGAGTGATCAGCTGAACCACGCCGCCTGGGCTCGCGGTCGAGCTGGTGTTCGAGCTCGGACCATGGGCGAAGCCCATGGCCGTCCGGTTGATGTACTTCTTGACGGTACCGCCGACAGGGGTCGTGATCTGGTCGATCGAGGTCCCGGTCTTGATCGTCCAGGGGGCCGCTTCGATCGAGATCCGCACCGCGCCGGGGTATGGTCCGAGCGAGAGGGTGAGGATGCCACCGATGCCTACGCCGCGTGTCCCCGTCGCGGCGGTGTGCTGCGTCAGCATGATCGGGATGGCCGATCCGCACGCCGTCGAGAACAGACAGAGCTTCGCGAGTCCGGCAACCGGGAGTCGGCTCTTCGTGAGCGGCGTCGATAGCACGCCACCCGAGATCGGGCCGAGCGTGCCGGTGCCGACTGTAGCCGTCAACCGAATCGCCACGATCCCCGCTCCGAAGAGAAAGGCGGCGGGATCCGTGACGGGGGTCACGGCGTCGACGGTGCCAATCCCGCCGCGGCTTGCCTTGAGGCGCAGGTTACTGAGGTGGCCGAGCCCACCCGAGTCGTTCACCGTCGCGACGCCGACGCCGGTGGCCGATATCGTCGGCAACGTGCCGAGCTCGAGAGTCAGCGTACCCTCGTAGTGAAGGGGCGCGGCGCCAGCCGTACCCGTGGCAGCGAGCGCAAGGATTGCCGCGCCTAACATCGCAAACCAACGCATAGCTACGACTCCTCCTCGATTCGAATCCATCGCAATGGCGAACGCAGATCGGCTCTTGCCGCAATCCATCATGATTGGACGGACTCTTCGATCAGGATTCGATCAAAGTTCGTTAGGTCGCCGACGGATCGCTCCGATTCGGCGCATTACACCGACCAGTGATCGGTGGTTTCGCCTAGCCCGGCGGCCAGCCGAGCGCGCGGCCGCCCAGCACGTGTAGATGAAGATGGAAGACGCTCTGCCCGGCGCTCACGCCGTCGTTCACCACCACGCGGAAGTCCGAGAGGCCGGCTTCCTTGGCGACGTGGCGCGCCACCAGCAGCAGGTGTCCGAGCAGCGCTTCGTCCTCGGCGCCGGAGGCCGAGAGCTTTGCGAGCGGCTTGCGCGGGATCACCAGCAGGTGGACGGGAGCCTGGGGGCTCACGTCGTGGAAGGCGATCGCGCGCTCGTCCTCGTAGACGCGCTTTGCGGGAATCTCCCCGCGCAGGATCCGGCCGAAGACGGTCTCCGCCATGCTTTCTTCCCCATCTCTTGTATTGCGGGAGTCGGGCGCGTTTCAGGCTGCCGGAACGGCAACTTAGCCGCAACCGCCCCGAGGGGACCCCCGCCCGCGCTCAAGCGGCCGGCTCGAATGCCCGAGGCAGCCCTGCGCCGCGCCGGCTTGTCATCGCCGGAGGCGCGGGCTAAGGATCGAGCCCCATCGCCCAGGGTCTCGGATCTCCCCCCGTGGGGGGAGGGCAGATCGGAGCCGGAGTCGGATGGCCAAGTCTCTCGTCATCACCGAAAAGCCGAGCGTGGCGCGCGACATCGCCGACGCGCTGGGCGGCTTCCACGAAAGTGAAGGCTTCTTCGAGAACGACGCCTACGTCGTGACCTTCGCCGTCGGCCATCTCTTCGAGCTGCTGCCGCCCGAGGAGATCGACCCCAAGTACAAGCGCTGGACCCTCGACGTCCTGCCCATCCTTCCCAAGGAGTTCAAGTACAAGGCCAAGGCCGGCCAGACCGACCGGATCCGCACCATCAAGAAGCTGCTCGCTCGCGAGGACGTGAGCGAGGTGATCAACGCCTGCGACGCTGGGCGCGAGGGCGAGCTGATCTTCCGCGAGATCGTCGAGGACCTCGGCTCGAAGAAGCCGATCCGGCGCCTCTGGCTGCAATCCATGACGAAGGGCGCGATCCGCACCGGCTTCGGGGCGCTGCGCCCGGGCCGCGAGCTCGAGGGCCTGGCCAGCGCGGCCGCCTGCCGCGCGCGCTCGGACTGGCTGATCGGGATGAACGCGACGCGCGCGCTCACCAAGCGGCTCAAGAGCCGCAAGGAGAAGACCGCGTGGTCGGCGGGGCGCGTGCAGACGCCTACCCTCGCGATGCTGGTCGAGCGCGAGCTCGAGATCCTGGCGCACGTGCCGCGCCCGTACTGGCGGGTCAGCGCGAGCTTCGAGCACGCGGGCGCGCTCTACACCGGCGAGTGGTTCGACCCGGATTTCGCGGCCGGCGCGGACGAGGAAGCCCGCGACGACCGGATCTTCGACGAGGCGCGCGCGCAGGCGATCCTGGCGCGCGTCGCCGGGAAGCGCGGGACCGCCGAAGAGACCCGCAAGCCGTCGAGGGAATCGGCGCCGCCGCTCTTCGACCTCACCAGCCTCCAGCGTGAGGGCAACCGCCGCTTCGGCTGGTCGGCCCGGCGCACGCTCTCCGCGGCGCAGCGCCTCTACGAGCGCCACAAGCTGCTGACCTATCCGCGAACCGCCTCGCGCTGCCTTCCCAACGACTACCGCGAGACCGTGCGCGAGACGCTGGATACCCTCGCCGCCGCCGATCCGCGCGCGGGCGAGGGCTTCCAGGACTGGGCCAGCGCTGCCGCGCGCCTGCTCGCGGACGGTCTCGAGAACGAGGCGCGCGTCTTCGACGACGCCGGGGTCTCGGACCACTTCGCGATCATCCCGACCGGGACGCTCCCCGAGACGGTCCTGACCGGCGACGACAAGCGCCTGTTCGATCTGGTCGTGCGGCGCTTCCTCGGCGCCTTCCACGGCCCCGCGATCTGGGAACGCGTGGAGCGCACCAGCGAGGTGGCGGGCGAGCGCTTCCGCACCCGCGCGCGCTTCCTCCAGGAAAAGGGCTGGCGCGCGGTGCTGCCGGCGGCGGCCGACGAGGACGCCGGCGAGGTGACGCTGCGGCCGCTCGCGCCCGGCGAGAGCGAGGCCTCCGGCGTGCCCGTCGCGCTCGCGCAGGCCGAGGCCGCGGCCGAGCAGACCAGGCCGCCCCCGCGCATCAGCGAGGCGCGCCTGCTCTCGCTGATGGAGAACGCCGGCAAGCAGATCGAGGACGAAGACCTCGCGGCGGTGCTGCACGAGAAGGGGATCGGCACGCCCGCGACCCGCGCGGACATCATCGAGAACCTGATCGCGAAGGGCTACGTGGTGCGGCTCGACAAGGCGCTGCGTCCTGCCGTGAAGGGGATCCGGCTGATCGACACGCTCCAGCGCATCCACATCGATCGCCTCACCTCGCCGCAGCTGACCGGCGAGATCGAGAGCCATCTGATCGAGGTGGAACGCGGCCAGCGCACGGCAAAACAATTCATGACCGAAATCGCCGAGTACGCCACCGAGATCGTGGAGCGCGCCAAGACCTTCGAGTACGACGAGCTCTACGACGCCAACCAGACGCTCGGCCCCTGCCCCAATTGCGGGCGGCCCGTGATCGAGATGGCCTGGTTCTACCGCTGCCAGCCGGTCGAGGGCGTCGCCCCCGAGCAGGATTGCCCGATGCGCTTCTGGAAGGACACCTCGGGCCGCTACCTCGACCGGGGCACCGTGCGGACGCTGCTGCGCGACGGCAAGACGGGGGTGATCGACGGCTTCACGGCGCGCAGCGGCCGCACCTACCGCGCCCACATGGAGATCGACCGCGAGGCGTGGCAGCTCAAGGTGCGCTCGGCGGGCTGGGACGAGGGCGGCACCGCGATCGACGTGCCCGAATACGAGGTGAATCCCGAGCCGCTCGGGCGCTGTCCCTTCGAGGAGGAGTGCAGCGTCGTCGAGTCGCCGACGCAGTTCGTGTGCGAGCGCGCGCTCAAGGACGAGGACGCCGTCAAGGACGAAGCGCGGCCCAAGAGTTGTGGCTTCGTGTTCCCGCGCACCGTCTGCAAACGCGAGATCACACGCGAGGAGGCGCTCGTCTACGTCGCCACCGGCAAGACCGAGCTGCTCACGGATTTCACCTCGCGCTTCGGCAGGCCTTTTTCGGCGACGCTGGTGCTCAAAAAAACCGGGCGACACGGATTCGAGTTCCAGCCGCGCGGGCGCGCCCAGAAGGACGCCGAGGCCGGAGCCGAAGCCGCGCCCGAGGCCGCCACGACCGCCCCGGCCGCGAAGCCCGCTCGGGGGCGGCGCGGCCCGCGCAAGCCGAGCCCGCTCACCGCCAAGGTGATCCGCAAGAAGAAGAAGACGGCCGCGCGCAAGCCCGCGCGCGCCGCCCGCGCCCGCTCCCCTCGCCCACCCGCCAAGCCTCGTCAAGAGCGCTGACGCATCGCGTCGAGAGCGCGCTCCGCCCGCGAGCTTCCCCCAAATGGGGGGCGACCCGCGCTCGGGTCTCCTGCATCGTCGTTCCGACGGGCGGGGTCTCCGGAAAACCGTTGCTTTCGCGTTTTGTCCGGGGATATAACTGCGGTCGATAGTACTGGTGCCCGAGGAAGCCCTGCGGACGCGCGCCCAGACCTCTGCGTCCCTCCGAGGGCTGCTTCGACTCCGGTCTCGCTCGTGGGGAGAGACGCACTCGACGGGACCCGTCGGCGGCTGCGGCGGTGCAGGAGGGTTCATGGCCGGAGGATTGTCTCGGCGGGCAGCGGCTTGTCTGCTGACTCTGCTGACGATGGGCATTGGGCTCACACACGCACCGGGCGCGCGAGCCTTCGAGGCCTTCGACGGCCGCGTCCAGGTCCACGGCTTCGTCGAAGAGCAGATCCGCGTTCTCGACGGCAGCTTCAACGAAGAAGCCGACCTCGCGCAGTGGTACAACGTCCTCACCCTCGAGAACGAGTTCGACATCGCGCCCAACGGCTTCGGGCCGATCGACCTGCTCCAGGCCTATGCCCGCATCGAGGTCCGCTACGACTGCGTCTACTCGCGCGGCTGCGGCACGATGCGCTCCGTCAACACCTACGGCGACCGCGCCAAGCGGCTGCCGCAGCGCCTGCGGGACGCCCGGGATCCGGAGTACGGCGGCGTGATCCGGACGGGCGGCGGGGTGATCCCGCAAGAGGTCCCGCGCATCCAGAACGAGCGGCCCTCGACCTGGGCGCAGCTCCAGGTGGTTCCGAACCAGCTGCAAGGCGATCCCAGCGATCCCACCAATTCCGCCCTCTGGACGCCCGACCAGGCGCTCTTCAACAACACCTGGATCAAGAACGTCGCGGTAAGCGTGCCCGGCACCGTGCGCGGGTTCAACCCGGCTCTTCCCGAGTCGATCTACAATCGGCCCTTCATCACGATCGTGCGCGACCGGGAGGGATTCCCCGGCTTCGACACCCTCTACAAGACCCGCGGCGCAGACGCCATTCTGGCCGACAACCCGTTCGGCCACTCCCTCACCGAACCGGGCGTGACGGTCACGTCGAACGACGACCCGGCGACCTACACGTTCGCGCCGGTCGAGGACTATCTCTGGACGTTTCGCGAGAAGAAGGGCCCCGACGGGGGCACCGGCCGGACCATGATCATGGGGCCGTGGCTGCCCAAGAACTTCATCCGGAGTATCGGCACGCTCAGGGACCGGGCCAACCCGTTCCGCGGGATCACGCCGCCGACGCGCAACTCGCTTCCGAACACCACTTTTTTTGGCGGCAGCAACGGCCAGACCCCCCGCACTCCCGAGAACGCGTCGAACCAGGTGACTTCGCGGACGACGAACCTTCCGGTCAACAGCTTTGGCCAGATGTATCCGACCGCGAGCCCGACCGGCGACACCCCCGACCCGCGGATCCTGGACTTCTTCCTCGACCCGGACAATGGCTACCGGGCTGGGGCAAACCCGACGGTCTGGGTGTTCCCCGACGTGCAGACGTTCGCCGGCTTTCGAGTCGACGGGACGGGATTCGGTGGGGACTTCAGCGGGATCGTTCCCTTCTACGCGCCCGATCTGGATCCCATCACAGCTGCCTACAAGCAGACCTTCGGCGGCTTCTCACAAACGAACGGCGTCTTCCCGCTGACGAACGTCCGGGCCGTCGGTGGCGTCGTCGAGCTGCCGGCGCGTCCGGGCCCGGACAAGAGCAACCTCGAAGCCTTCGACGAGCAGGTCGCGCAGGGCCTCTACCTCCCGAGCAGCAACCTGCGCCGCGCGCTCCTGGAGCAGGACTTCGACAGCCACGAGTTCAACTACCGCCAGGCCGAGCGCGCCTGGAACCGCGGCCAGAGCCAGCAGGAGACCAAGGAGGTCAAGGAGGCCTACGTCGACGCGGAGGTGCTCGACAGCCGGCTCTGGATGCGTTTCGGCCTCCAGAACATCGTCTGGGGCAAGACGGAGCTGTTCCGAACCACCGACCAGTTCAACCCGCAGGATCTCGCGCTGGCGTCGCTCGCGAGCCTGGAGGAGTCCCGGATCGCCCTCTTCGCGGGGCGCTTCGTCTATTCCCTGTACGACGTTGGTCCCCTGGAAGACGTGCGCGCCGAGTTCGCCTTCAACTTCGACCGCTACAAGCCGGCGGACCTCGGCGCCTGCGGCGAGGCCTTCACGCCGGACGTCGTCTGCGGCATCACCGCCGGCCTCTTCTTCCACGGCCTGACCGGCATCGGCATCGTCGGCGTCGACCGGCCGCCGAACCCGTGGGAATCGATCAAGGGCCTCGAGATCGGCGGCCGCCTCGAATGGCGCTGGGATCGCTTCAGCTTCGCCCTGATCGATTTCTGGGGGTACAGCGACTTCCCGTACCCCGATGCGATCAACTACTACGAGCGCAACGTGGATCCCGAGACCGGACGCCCGCGGATCGCGGGAGCGACGGGGAGCTGTCGCACGGCCGGCGTGTTCGAGGCCTTCGTCTTCGGGAATTTCTTTCCGGGCTCGCTCGCGGATCCGGGGCTGGTCCAGCCGATGCAGGGAGGCCTCGGCATGGGCGTCGATCCCGACTGCCTGAAGGCCGGCGGCGCGGCCAGCGGCGTCAATGCGAACCAGTGGGATCCGGAAGACTATGACGACCTGCTCGCCTACTACGCGAACCCGTTCCATCCGACCACGAACCCGACCGGGATCCGCCCGCCGCTGCTCTACGATCTGCCCGGCTCCTCACCGCAGAACGCCCTCGAGAACCAGTCCGCCAACCAGCAGATCTTCGCCTTCATCTGCAGCGGCACGGTGACGATCGCGGCGTCCGTCGATCCGGGCGCCTGCGCCTGGTCGATCTTCGGCACCGCGCGGGCCCTCAACGACGCTGCGCCCTTCCTCGGCCTCAGCGAGATCTTCGGCGCGCTGTTTGCGGGTGAGCACAATCACGAGGCGCAGGGCTTCTTCAACACGTTCGCGCTGAATACGAAGCGAGCGACCAACGAGTTCACGCCGGTGCGGAACCTCAACGACGATTACACCGACGGCATCATCACGGCCTTCGTCGCCGTGCCGACGGGCGCGGTGAGCAGCGTCATCAACGTCGCCCCCCTCTTCAACCCGATTACGGGCGTCCCCGATCCCAACAATCCCGGGGCCGACATGCTGACCATGGACCAGACCCTCACCAACGAGCAACGCGCGCTGCTCGGCTGCGGTCCCTTCTACGGCACGCGCTGCGATAGCGGCAGAGGGGGCGTCGTCCAGAATTTCTTGCCGACTAGCTCCCAATCTCTCAATTACCAGGCTTCGAACAACAACAAGGGCTGGGCCCCCGGCGGCGGCCTGGACGTCCTCAACGCCGAGGCGAGCGCGATCCTCCAGGCGTTCCCCGGCGTCGAGGGCACCACGGACGGCTGGACGACGACCAATCGCGAGCTCGGGCCGCAGCCCGGCACGATCGGGTTCGACGGCGGTCCCGTGTGCACGCGCTACGTCAATGGGAGCCTGGTCGTGCTGCCGGGCTGCCGCGGCGTGAAGAGCCTCACGCTCGACACCGGCACCGGCCGCTACAACGCCGTCTTCGACAACGGCTACAACGTCAGGCAGGACGGCTGCGTCTTCGGGAAGGTGAACAACGCGGACGCCGTCGTGAACATCAACGGGAAGCCGGTCGACGCCTTCCACCAGGACGGTTCGCCGGTGACCGATTTCCAGACCTGCGCCACGTCGTCGCGCACGCGTCAGCCGCCGATCCCGGGCACGAACGGGTACGGCATCGTACAGGCGTTGAATCTGACGCAACCCGTCCAGGGCGCCAGAACGCTCTGGCACCCGCTCGCGGGATGTCTCTCCGCGGCCCAATCCGCCAGCGAGACCACCTGCGCCTTCGCGACCCGCAACTTCGACGTCCAGTTCGAAACCCTCGACGCGTTCGGCAACCCTGGCGCCCAGATCTTCAGCAACGAGCTGGCGGCCTTGTCCTGGAACCTGATGATGTTCCTGATCACCGCGGGATCCTGCGATACGAAGGAGCGGGCCATCCAGGAGGATCCGGAGTGCTTCGATCCGCTCACCGCCTGGTCGACCGACAAGTGCGGTTTCGCGGCGCCGCAGTACTGCGGGTCGGTCAAGGGCTTCCTCGGCGTCGGGGGCCCGAACAGCAACCGGGTCAGGGCGGGCGGCAACGGCAAATACGGCCGGCGCGACTTCATCTGGCACAGCGGCGGCGAGCTGGCGCTGCGCTACGCCAAGCGCAACGTCTTCGGCCTCTCGACGGACTTCGCGGAGGACGTCTCGAAAACCAACTGGAGCATGGAGTTCACCTGGATCGGCGCCACGCCATATCAGGACGCCAGCGACTTCGAGAATGGCATCACCGATTCGGACTCCGTGAACCTCACGGTCTCGGTCGACCGGCCGACGTTCATCAACTTCCTGAACGCGAACCGCACTTTCTTCTTCAACAGCCAGTGGTTCTTCCAGTACCTGACGAACTACAACAGCAGCTTCTCGACCAACGGCCCGTTCAACGTGCTCTTCACCTTCGCGATGTTCACCGGCTACTACCAGGACCGGCTGCTGCCGACCCTGGTCTCGGTGTACGACTTCAACTCCCGCTCCGGCGGCCTGCTGCCGTCGATCACCTACCGCTTCAACGAGGCGTTCTCGATCACGACGGGCGTCAACTGGTTCTGGGGGCGCGGCCAGTTCAAGGACATGCCGGTGCGCGCCTTCGCGCCGACGGGGAACCGAACGGGCCCGCACGCGTACGACGATGGCGTCGAGAACGTGCTCTCGGCGATCAACCGCCGCGACGAGGTCTTCCTGCGCCTTCGCTACACGTTCTAGTGAACTCCGCTCGCCTGCGGCTCGCTGCGCGCTTCGCTTGCTACCGGCCGCGCATCAGGAAATCGGTCGAGGTGAAGCGGCGCTGCACGGCGTCGTCGGTGGGCACCGACTTCACGTCCCAGGATTCGCGGTGCCAACCGCTGTCGTCGCTCATCACGTAGAAGACCTCCGCGACCGGATCGAAGACGTTCGCCTTCACGCCTTCCTTGAACTCCGGGTAGCCGGCCACGTCGCCGCTGAAGCGGTGGACGGCGATGCCGACGTCGAGGATCCGGCCGCGATCGCCCCGCGTGACGAAGTAGAGCGGCTGCTGGGTCTGGTAGTCGAGGTAGATCGTCACCGTCTTGAACTGGTCCCGGAAGCGGGCGAGTCCCTCGATGATCACCGCCTGGCGCACGTCCCAACGGTCGCTCGCCACCGAGAGACCGCTCGGGCCGTAGTTGCGGACCTTGAGCTGCGGATAGCCACCGTGGTAGGCGTTGATCGGCGCCAGCACCTCGCGCTCGCCGCGCAGCCGCCACACGTAGGCATTGGGGCGCAGCGCCAGCGTCGCGAAGCCGCGCCGCAGGTACTCGCTCGGCTGCGCCGATTCCGAGGCGGCGGGATAGACGGCGTCGGTCGGGCCGTAGGAGCCTCCGCCGACCGGGACGCCGCCGCCGCGGCCGTCGCTGCTGACCCGATAACGCGGCGTGAAGAACCCGTCGACCCAGGCGGTGGCCGAGCGGCGGACCTTCCGCATCGAGGGGACGTAGACGAAGGTCTGATCCGAATCCGTGTAGCTCGTCTCGGCTTCGGGCGCGCGCAGCTGGTGCCAGGCCAGGTGCCGGGCATCCTGCGGCAGGTCGAAGCGGCCGCCGCCGATCCAGAGGCTCTTGTCGGCGTCCGGGAGCGAGTAGCCGGTCGCCGCCAGATCGGCGCGCTCGCGCGACTGCAACAGGAAGAACGAGCCCTCGTAGACCTGGACGCCGCCCATCCGGCTCGGGAAGTCGATCAGGCGGAAGTGGCCGGTGGGGCCCGCGCCGCGGTAGCGCTTCTCGAAGTTCCAGGCCCAGCGCGCCGCCGCATCCGGGGCGGCGGGATCGATGGATCTGGGGGGGAAGGGCAGGCCCGCGGTGTAGCCGTGCAGGTTGCCGTCCGCGTCGAGGCTCGCCTTGCCGGCGAACTGTTCGGTGGCCGCCGCGTAGAAATCGGCGGTCGGATAGCGGCGGTGACAGGCGCCGATCTCGAGCTGCATGCCGTCGAAGAAGAAGGCGTGGCGCAGCTGCCAGACCTCGTCCGGGAGCAGGTGGCGCAGCGCGAGCAGGGCGTTGTGCTCGACCAGCGCGCCCTCGGGAAGCCGGGTGGGCGCGGCGTCCTCGGCGACGCCGGCGCCGGGCTGGCCGTAGAGCGCAGGGCAGGTTCCCTCGGGCGGGGGCTCCCCGGCGGCGGGCGAGGCCAGCGCGGCTCCGGCGAGCAGCGTCGCGAGCCAGCGCGGGCCGGGAGGCGCGGGGGGCATCGGGTCTCCTGGAGGGTGGCCGCGATTCTATCGTACCCTTGGGGCACGAGAGGTTCCCGTGGCCCGCCGCTCCATCGGATTCCCGCTCGCCGTCGGTGTCGTGCTCCTGCTGCTGGTGCTCGCCCTGGCGGTGGGCTGGCAGGTGCTGCTGGTCTCGGACGTCCGGGTCGCGTCGCGGGGGCTCTCGAGCCTCGACTGGGTGCTGCTGGTCGCGGGCGGCGTCTTCTTCCTGCTCGTGATCGTGGGGCTGGTCTGGCTGTGCGCCTGGCTGGTGCGCGAGATGCGCACGAACCAGCGGCAGCGCGCGTTCCTGGACGCCGTCACCCACGAGATGCGCACGCCGCTCGCCTCGCTGCGTCTCTATCTCGACACGCTGGTGCGTCACGACCCCGAAGCCGGCCAGCGGCGTCAGTTCCTGGCGCGGATGCGGGCGGACGTGGAACGCCTCGACCGCACCGTCCAGCAGGTGCTCACCGCCGCCCGGGCCGAGGAGCCCGGCCGGCGCGCCACGCTCGGCGTGGTGCCGCTCGCGAACCTGCTGGGCGAGTGCATCGAGGAGATCCGCGCGCATCACGGGCTGCCGGACGCCGCGGTGCGGCTGGACGGCGTCGACGCGGCCGTGCGCGGGGACGCCGGCGAGCTCGCGGTGGTGTTCCGCAACCTGCTGGAGAACGCGGTGAAGTACTCCGAGGATCCCGTCGAGGTGAAGGTCCGGGTGGAGCCGCTCGGTGAGGGGCGCGTGCAGGTCGAGATCTCGGACCGCGGCATCGGGATCCCGTCGGGCGAGCTTCGCAAGATCTTCCAGCGCTTCTATCGCTACGGGCGCGACGTGCAGCGGACCGCCGGCCTGGGCCTCGGGCTCTTCATCGTGCGCAACCTGGTGCGGCGCCAGGGGGGCGGCGTGATCGCGCGCAGCGAGGGCCGCGGGGCGGGCAGCCGCTTCCTGGTCACGCTGCGCGCGGCGCCGCCCGCTGGGCAGGGGTGATTCGGCGTGTCGCGGATCCTGGTGGTCGACGACGAGGCGCATCTGGCCGAGGGGCTGCGCTTCAACCTCGCGGCGGAGGGGCACGAGGTGGAGATCGCGCGCGACGGCGCAAGCGCCGCGCAGCGCCTGGCCGACCCGCAGGCGGGCTTCGAGCTGGTGATCCTCGACCTGATGCTGCCCGAGATGAACGGCTTCGAGGTGCTGCGGCGCGCCCGCGCCGCGGGCAACTACGTCCCGATCCTGATCCTCACGGCCAAGGACGACACGCAGGACCTGGTGCGCGGTCTCGAGGAGGGCGCCGACGACTACCTGACCAAGCCGTTCCGCCTGGACGAGCTGCTCGCGCGCGTCCGCGGGCTGCTCCGGCGGCGACGCTGGAGCCAGCTCGCGCCGGGCGCCGATCCGGTCCGCTCGGTCGCGATCGGCGACGTCACCGTGCACTTCGACCGCTTCGAGATCGAATCGCCGCGCGAGACCGTGACGCTCACCACGCGCGAGATGGGGCTGCTGCGCGCGCTGCTCGAGCGCGACGGCGCCGCCGTCACGCGCGGCGAGCTACTCGAGGAGGTGTGGGGGCTGCGCCCGGAGACGCGGACGCGCGTGGTCGACAGCTTCATCGTGCGGCTGCGGCGCTACATCGAGACGGATCCGTCGCGGCCCCGCCACATCGTCTCCGTGCGCGGGCACGGATATCGGCTGCTTCGATAGCAAGCGAAGCGCGCAGCGAGCCGAAGGCGAGCGGAGTTCATTCAGGTCGGCCGAAGTCGAGCACGTTCAGCCTTGTTTCGCGTCGGCGAAGGTGCGACCCTGCCGGCGATGAGCGAGCTGCGTCTGCACGTGCGTCCGGCGCTGCGCGATGCGCCGCTGCTGCTGGCCTTCGGCGGCTGGAACGACGCTGGGGACGCCGCGACGCTCGCGGTCCGCTACGTCGAAGACGCCATCCGCGCGGTTCCGCTCGCCGAGATCGACTGCGAGGAGTTCCTCGATTTCACGGTGACGCGCCCGACGGTGAAGCTCGACGCGGGGCGCGAGCGCGTGATCGAGTGGCCGAGCGTGGCGTTCCGATACGGCTCCATGGACGGATCGCGCGAGCTGGTGACGGGCTGCGGCGTCGAGCCGCACCTGCGCTGGCGGCGCTTCTGCGACCTGATCGCCGAGCTCGCCGGCGCGCTCTCGGTCCGGCGCGTGGTGCTGGTCGGCGCCTTCCTGGCGGACGTCGTCTACTCGCGCCCGGTCGGCGTGACCGGCTTCGCCAGCGACCCGCGCGTGCTGGAGCGGATCGGCGTGCCGGCCTCCTCGTATCAGGGGCCGACCGGCATCCTGGGCGTGATCGCCGAGCGCCTGCGCCGCGACGGCCTCGAGATCGTCAGCCTGTGGGCCGGCCTGCCGCACTACATCAGCGCGGCGCCGAACCCGCGCGGCGCCCTCGCGCTGCTGCACAAGCTCTCGGAGCTGCTCGAGCTCAAGCTCGACGACGAGCCGCTGCGCCGGGAGGCCGCGAGCTTCGAGGAGAAGATCTCGGCACTGGTCGCCGGCGATCCGGAGCTCTCCGAATACGTCCGCCAGCTCAAGCGCCGCGACTTCGCCCAGTAGCGCGCGCGGCCGCCCGCGCGCGCCAACCGCTAGAGCTCGATCGACTCCTCGATCAGCATCACGGGGATGCCGTCGTCGACCGGATAGAGGATCTTGCCGTCCTCGCGCACCAGGCCCTCGCCGATCGGCTGGGTCACGGGCTGCCCGCCCCGGTTGCGCAGGCGGCCGGCCTCCGCCTCGCGGCGCAGCCGCGCCAGGATCTCCGCGCTCGCGAGCGCGACCGGCTGCTTGGTCTCCGGGCACACCAGGATCTCGAGCAGTTCCGGACTCAGGGCCATGGCATCTCCTCCATTCTTGGCGATCTTCGCTCGCCTGCGGCTCGCTGCGCGCTTCGCTTGCAGTTCAGCGCAACACGCTCGACGAATAGTCGAGGATGCGCCGGGCGACGATCAGCTGGTTGATCTGCTGCGTGCCCTCGTAGATATCGTTGATCTTGGCGTCGCGCATCCACTTCTCGACCAGCAGCTTCTGCGAGTAGCCCGGCGGGCCCAGCAGCTCGACCGCCTTCTGGGTGATGCGCGTGACGGAGAGCCCCGCCTTGGCCTTCGCCATCGAGGCCTCCAGGCTGTTCGGCCGCCCCTTGTTCATCATCCAGGCCGCGCGCCAGGTGAGCAGGCGGGCCGATTGCAGCTCGGCCTCCATTTCGATGACGTCGCGCTCGATCGCGGTGCGTTCGACGCGCGGCGCGTCGTATCGGATCGCGACGCCCTGGCGCGCCAGCTCCTCGATCGTGAACTCGAGCGACGCGCTGCCGACTCCGACGGCCATCGCGGCGACGATCGGGCGGCTGGCGTCGAAGGTCGCCATCGCCCCCTTGAAGCCCTTGTCGCCGGCCTTCTGGGGGTCCTGCTTCTTCACCTCGGCGCGCCCGAGCAGGTTCTCCTTGGGGATCCGGCATTCCTCGAAGACGAGCGTCGCCGTGTCCGAAGCGCGGATCCCGAGCTTCTTCTCGAGGCCGATCAGCTTCATCCCGGGCGTGCGGGCGGGGACCACGAAGGATTTGATCCCGCCGCGTCCGGCGCTCTTGTCGAGGGTGGCCCAGACCACCACGAAGCCGCCCTCGGCCTGCGACGCGCTCTCGCCGCTGGTGCAGAAGATCTTGGTCCCGTTCAGCACCCACTCGTCGCCGTCGAGCCGGGCGGTGGTCTGGATCGCCGCCGCGTCGGAGCCGGCGTTCGCCTCGGTGATCGCCATCGCGCCCCAGACCGGCGGGCCGTCGCCGCGAAAGCCGGCCAGGAAGCGCGCCTTCTGCTCCGGCGTTCCCGCGGCCGCGACCGCCGAGCCGCCGAGCGCCGGGGTCGGCATGCGCAGGTAGAGCGCGGCGTCGCCCCAGCAGAGCTGTTCCGCCTGAACGCAGATCTGCACCATGCCGTCGCTGTCGCCGCCGTATTCGATTCCCGCCGCGCCCGACCGGCCGTGACGCCAGAAGTAGTCGATCCACTCGCGGGGAGCTTCGTGCTCGTGCACGTCGTAGCGGCGCGAGATGGGGCGCATCTGCTCGAGCGCCATGCGCCGGTAGTGCTCCCGCGCGCGGCGGGTGTTCTCGCTCGGCTCGAAGCAGATCGGAATCGGCGTCCTCCTCAGACCAGGCTCAGCGCTTCGAAGCAGGCGAAGCCCCGGGCGTTGCGCAGGTGCATCTCCGGCAGGTAATCGCGGATGTAGCCGTGGCCGCCGAACACCTGCACCGCGCCGTCGGCGACGTCGAGCGCGATGCGCTGCGCCTGATGCTGCGCGATCGCGGCCTCGCGCAGGGCGGGCAGGCCCCGGTCGAGCCGATCCGCCGCCTCCCACGCGAGCAGGCGCGCGCCGTCGATCTCGATCGCCATCTCCGCCAGCTTGAAGGCGATCGCCTGCTTGGTGGCGATCGGCGCGCCGAAGGCCTGCCGCTGCTTGGCGTAGTCGCGCGCCAGCTCGAAGGCCGCGCGCGCGACGCCGACCGCGGCGGCCGCGAGCGCGACACGGCCGCGGTTCACCAGGCTCGCGACGTCGGCGCCCCGCGCCCCGCCGAGCCGGGCCGACGCGGGCACCCGCACCCCGCGCAGCCGGAGCTCCACGGTGGGCAGCGCGTCGAGCCCCATGTTGCGCTCCGGGGCGACCTCGAGCCCGGCGGCGTCGCGCGGCACCCAGAACGCCTGCGCGGCGCCCTGCTCGGCCGCGATCACCAGCACGCCGTCGTCGCCTGGGAGCCAGGGGACGAAGCACTTCTCCCCGTCGAGGACGAAGCCGTCAGCATCCGGCCGCGCGGTGGTGGCGGGACGGAAGGCGTCGAAGTGGAAGCTCGGCTCGACCAGCGCCAGGGCGCCGGGCACGAAGCGGTCGGCGGTGTAGCGCGGGAGCCACGCCCGCTGCTGCTCGGGGGTGCCGAAGTCCGCCACCGGCAGCGCCACCAGGGAAGGCGAGAGGATCGCGATCGCGATGGCGAGATCCCCCCAGGCCAGCTCCTCGGCGATCAGCGCGCTGGTGATGGCGCTGCGCTCGCCGCCTCCGCCGGTCGCGCTGGGCAGCGCGTTCGCGACCAGGCCGAGCTCGTGGGCCCGCGCGAGCACGTCATCGGGCAGCTTGCGGGCCTCGGCGCACTCGCGCGCGCGGGGGCGCACCTCGCTCGCCGCGAACTGGCGCACCGTCTCGACGATGAGCCGCTGCTCGTCGCTGGGCTCGAAGTCGATCACTCTCCACCCCGCCGCGCTGCCATCTGGAAAAAGCGTTGAAATCATTCAAGAAATCGAAGCTGGAGTCAACTGGCCCGGGCGCGCCGATCGGCATCGTTTTCGCGTCTTGACGCGACGCGGCTTCCGTAGTATTCCACCGCCCGTCAACGGCACCGGCGAAGGCGCGCCAAACCGCTGTCGACAGTCTGCACTGACGACAGAGCGCCCTCTGCATTCCTGCGAGACGGACGCCGCTTGGGGGGCACGCAGCTGCGCGCATGAGCCCGAGTCCTTCGCCGTCTCGATTCTTGTTCCTCGCCTGTCTCCTCGTCGCGCTCGCGGGCGGAGCCGTCGGGCTGGCCGCGCTGCTGCCGGACCGCGCGGACGCGGACGAGACGCTGGTCGCGGCGAGCGTGTGCGAGGCGCACGAGCTGCGCGCGCGCCAGGCCGAGGACCCGAGCCTCCAGATCCAGATTCCGCCCGAGTTCGATTCGCCCTGGCCGACGCGCGCGGCCTGTCTCTCGCACGCCGCCGCCATGGACGAGTCGACGCCCGGGCCGATCCAGCCGATCCAGTTCAGCCACAAGCACCACGCCGGGCTCTACCAGATCGACTGCCAGTACTGTCACTCCGGCACGGACCGCTCGCCGGTCGCCGGGGTGCCCTCGGTCGAGCTGTGCATGGGCTGCCACAAGCAGTTCCCGCCGACCTACGACGAGCTCGAGGGCATCCGCACGCTGAAGGACCACTGGAAGCTCCAGACCCCCGTCGAGTGGGTGCAGATCCATCGCCTGCCCGAGTACGTGCAGTTCCAGCACCAGGCCCACGTCCGCAAGGGCATCGCCTGCCAGAGCTGCCACGGGAAGGTCGAGGAGATGGACAAGGTCTACCTCGTGCCCGATACGAAGTGGTGGCCCTGGCTGCTTCCGACGCAGAAGCTCGAGATGGGTTGGTGCATCCAGTGTCACCGGGCGAACGGCGCATCGCAGGATTGCGTCACCTGCCACTACTAGGATCCGGGAGCCCATGGCCGAGCTCGATCGTCGTGATTTCCTGAAGCTGGTCAGCGTGAGCGCGGGCGGCGCCGCTGCGGCCGGCTGCTCCGATCACGTCGAGAAGCTGATCCCGTACGTGGTGCAGCCCGAGGAGATCATCCCCGGGAAGGCGATCCAGTACGCCTCCACCTGCCTGGAGTGTCCGGCGGCCTGCGGCTTGCACGTGCGAACGCGCGAGGGACGGCCGATCAAGCTGGAGGGCAATCCCGAGCATCCGGTCAATCGCGGCGCGCTCTGCGCGCTCGGCCAGGCGAGCATCGGCCGCACCTATCACCCGGATCGCTACGCGAAGCCGCGGCTGCGGGGCGCCGGCGGGGCGTACGAGGAGATCGGCTGGGACAAGGCGACCGCGCTGCTCGCGGAGAAGCTCGGCGCCGCGGGCGGCCGGGTGCGCGCGCTGACCGGCGAGCTGGGGCCCACGCTCGGCTCGCTCTTCGACCGCTTCCTGGCTGCGGCGGGGAGCTCGGGCGGACGGCTCCACTACGAGCCCTTCGGCTACGAGGCGCTGCGCGAGGCGTCGCGAGCGGTCTTCGGCGCGGGCGTGCGTCCGATCTTCGACCTCGAGGGCGCGGATTTCGTGATCGATTTCGGCGCGGACTCGCTGGAGACCTGGCTCTCCCCGGTCGAGCACGCCCGCCAGATCGAGTCGGCGCGCGAGGTGACGAGCGCCGAGGGCCGCGAGGCGCGCCTGATCTACGTGGGGCCGCGGCTCTCGATGACCGCCGGCAACGCGGACGAGTGGCTCCCCGCCAAGCCCGGCAGCGAGGGCATCCTCGCGCTCGCCATCGCGCGCGTGGCCTTCGACGCGGTGCGCTCGGCGGGCCGCCCGGTGGGCGGCGATCCGGGGCTGCTCGAGGGCATCCTCGCGGGCTTCGACGCCGAATCGGTCGCCTCGCGCAGCGGCGTTCCGGCGGAGACGATCCTGCGGATCGGGCGCGCCATCGCGCAGGCGAAGCGCCCGGCGGCGCTCCCGCCCGGCGTCGCGCTGACCAGCCGGCGCGCGACCGCCACGACCGCGGCCGTGCTGATCCTCGACGCGGTGGTCGGCGCGATCGGAACCACGGTGCTGCTGCCGGCGGAAGCGGCGGCCGCCCCCGAGCCCGCCAGCTTCCGGGAGATCCTGAAGCTGGTCGACGCGATGGCGTCGGGGCAGGTCGCCGTGTTGATGCTCGGCGGCGTGAATCCGGTCCATTCGCTGCCCCCCGGCGCCGGCTTCGCCGATGCGCTCGCCAAGGTGGACTTCGTGGTGTCGTTCGCTTCGCTTCCCGACGAGACGAGCGAGCGCGCGCACCTGATCCTTCCCGACCACACGCCGCTCGAATCCTGGGGCGACGCCGCGCCGCAGCCGGGTGTCCGGTCGCTGGTGCAGCCGTCCGTGCGGCCGCTCTTCGACACCCAGGCGCTCGGCGACAGCCTGCTCCAGGTCGGGCGCGCGATGGGGGATTCCGTCGCCGCGCAGCTTCCGGCCGGGAGCTTCCGCTCCCTGGTCGAGGCGGCCTGGTCGGGCACCGACTTCCGGGCGGCGCTGATCCGGGGCGGCGTCTTCGAGGCGGCGCCCCGCGGCGGCGCGCTCCCGGTGGCGGCGAGCGCGGCGAGGATCGAGTTCAAGCTGCCGCAGTTCGAGGAGGCGGGGCCCTACCTGGTGCTGCCGGTGCCCTCGCCGCTGCTCCACGACGGCCGCGGCGCGAACCTCTCCTGGCTCCAGGAGACACCCGATCCGGTCACGAAGGTGGCCTGGCAGTCGTGGGCGGAGATCAGCCACGAGACCGCGAAGGCGCTGGGCGTCGAGCGCGGGGACGTGGTTGCGGTCGAGACTGGCTTCGGGCGTCTCGAGCTCCCGGCGCTGCCGCGCGGCGGCATCCGCGACGAGGTGATCGCGATCGCGATCGGCCAGGGGCACACCGTCGGCCACTACGCTTCCCACGACGCCGAGGGGCGCGCGGGCGAGGCGCGCGGCGTGAACGTGATCGCGCTGCTGCCCCCGCTCACCGACGAGAGCGGCGGGCGCGCCTGGCTGACGGCGCGCGCCAAGGTCACCGCCACCGGCGCGCACGCGCGGATCGCCCAGCTCCAGTTCACCGACAACCAGCGCAAGCGCCAGCTCGCCGAGAGCGTCTCGCTCGCGGCGCTCGCCGCGGGCGATGGCGCGGCGCACGGCGAGGCCCACGGCGGCGAACACGGCAGCCACGAGATCCGCCGGCCCTACGACCCCGTGAACGACGCGGTGCCCGAGAGCCCCTATCGCTGGGGCATGGCGATCGATCTCGACCGCTGCACCGGCTGTAGCGCCTGCGTGGTCGCCTGCTCGATCGAGAACAACGTCCCGCAGGTCGGCGAGGAATGGGTGCTGCGCGGGCGGCAGATGCCGTGGATCCGCATCGAGCGTTACCTGGGCGACGGCGAGGCGGACCTCGAGAACGGCCGCCGCCGCCCCGAGGACCGCGAAAAGCTCGGCGACGTCGACGTCCGCCACTCGCCGATGATGTGCCAGCACTGCGGCGCAGCGCCCTGCGAGCCGGTCTGCCCCGTGCTCGCCACCTACCACACTCCCGAAGGCCTGAACGGGATGATCTACAACCGCTGCATCGGCACGCGCTACTGCTCGAACAACTGCCCCTACAAGGTGCGGCGCTTCAACTTCTTCGACTACCAGATCGAGAGCTGGCCCGAGCCGATGCGCCTGATGCTGAACCCCGACGTGACCGTGCGCGGCCAGGGTGTGATGGAGAAGTGCACCTACTGCGTGCAGCGGATCGAGACGGCGCGCCAGGACGCCAAGAACGCCGGGCATCCGATCGCCGACGGCGCCATCACGCCGGCCTGCGTGCAGACCTGTCCGACCCACGCGCTCCAGTTCGGGAACCTGAAGGATCCCCAGAGCGGCGTGAACCAGCGCATCGAGGGCAACCCGAAGCGCGCCTACCACGCGCTCCACGTGCTCAACACCCGTCCCGGCAGCACCTACCTGGCGAAGGTGAGCCGCGGCGCCGAGCCGGAGGAGGGAGGTCACTCATGACGCCGCCTCCCGCCGAATCCGTCGCCGCCATGATCCGGCCCGTTCCGCGAGCGCCGGACTCCAAGGTGAACCGCGACCTGCTCGCGGTGATGGAAGGCGCTTCGCTCGGCTACTGGGCGCTGCTGGGGCTCTCGGTGGCCTTCGTCGGCCTGGCCGGCGGCATCTGGATCTACCAGGTCTACAAGGGGCTGGGCATCGCCGGCTACATCCACCCGGTCTTCTGGGGCGCGTACATCGTCACCTTCGTGTTCTGGGTCGGCATCGCGCACGCGGGCACGCTGATCTCCGCGATCCTCTTCCTGTTCCGCGCCAAGTGGCGCAACGCGATCAACCGCAGCGCCGAGGCGATGACCGTGATCGCGGTGCTCACGGCCGCGCAGTTCCTCGGGATCCACGTCGGGCGGATCTGGAAGTCCTACTTCATCCTGCCGTACCCGAACCAGCGCGGCCTCTGGGTGAACTTCAAGAGCCCGCTGCTCTGGGACACCTTCGCGATCACGACCTACGCGACCACCTCGATCGTTTTCCTCTACGTGGGCCTGATCCCGGACCTCGCGATCGCGCGCGACCGCGCCGTCGGCTGGCGCAAGCTGCTCTACTCGGTCCTTTCGCTGGGCTGGCAGGGGACCTCGAGGCAGTGGAAGTCCCACAACCGCAGCGTGCTCCATCTCTCGGGGCTCGCGACGCCGCTGGTGCTCTCCGTGCACAGCGTCGTGTCCTGGGACTTCGCCGTGTCGATCGTGCCCGGCTGGCACGCCACCATCTTCGCCCCCTACTTCGTTGCGGGCGCCATCTTCTCCGGCTTCGCGATGGTGCTCACCATGATGATCCCGGTGCGCAGGATCTACGGCCTCGAGGGGTACATCACCAACTACCACTTCGAGAACATGTCCCGCTTCATCCTGCTCACTTCGATCATCGTGGCCTATGCCTACGGCGCCGAGTACTTCATGGCCTGGTACAGCGGGGTCGAGTCCGAGCAGACCGCGTTCTACCGGCGCGCCTTCGGCCCGTACTGGATCTCGACCTGGACGATGATCCTGTGCAACGGCGTCTTCCCGCAGCTCCTGTGGTTCAAGAAGCTGCGTACGAACGTCCCCTTCCTGTTCGTGCTCTCGGTGCTGATCAACATCGGGATGTGGTTCGAGCGCTACGTCATCATCATCACCGGTCTCTCCAGCGAGTACGACCCGGCGGCCTGGGGCATCTACACGCCGAGCTGGTACGAGCTCGGCATCGTGGCGGGCAGCTTCGCCTTCTTCGCGCACCTGTTCCTGATCTTCCTGAAGATCTTCCCGGTGGTGGCGATCGCCGAGGTGAAGGAGATCGCGATCCACGAGCGCAGCCACGCCCACGCGGGGGAGCACTGATGCCGGACGTGCTGGGTATCTGGAACGATCCGGGCGACGTGGCGGAGGCGGTGACGCGCCTGCGCGGCCGCGGCTACACCGATCTCGAGACGTACTCCCCGGCTCCCTTCACCGAGGTCGACGACGCGGCGATCGAGAAGCCGAGCCGCGTGCGCCTGTTCACGCTGATCGGTGGCCTGACCGGGGTCGTGACCGGGTACGCCATGACGATCTGGATGGCGAACGACTGGCAGATCATGCTGGGCGGCAAGCCCTTCTCGTCGATCCCGCCCTACACGATCATCGCCTTCGAGCTCACCATCCTCTTCGGCGGTCTGATGACGCTGATCGGCCTGCTGGTCTTCGGACGGCTGCCGAGCACGAAGATCGACCCCGCCTACAGCGCCCGCTTCTCGGCCGAGGAGTTCGGAGTGCGCGTGCGCTGCCGGGAGCGGGACGTCGCCGAGGTCGAGGCGCTGATGCGCGGCCACCACGCCAAGGAGGTGAGCCTTGTCGGGGCGTAGCGCACGGAGGCTCTCGAGAAGCCTGTTCGCCGCGCTGGCGCTGATGCTGACGGGCTCGCTCGGCTGCTGGGAGCAGTGGTCGGAGTCCTGGTTCCCGCAGATGAAGTGGCAGAAGGCGGTGCAGGCGTTCGAGCGGCTCGACTTCGAGGGCAGCGACGCGGCGCTGCTGCCGCCCGAGGGCGCGGTCTCCGTCGACAGCCTGGAGGCGCCGGTCGAGAACATCGAGGATCCCGCCCTGGATCAGCTGGCGAACCCGCGCTCGATGTCGCTCGCGTCGCTCGAAAACGGCCGCAAGTGGTACCTGACCTACTGCGTCACCTGTCACGGCAAGGACGGAATGGGCGACGGCCCGGTCAGCATCACGGGCCCCCTGAACGGCCCCTTCGCCGGCGTGCTGCCGCTCGCCGTGACCGCGGCGCGCAGCGACGGACACATCTACACCACGATCCGGTACGGCCGGCGGCGCATGCCGTCCTACGGCCGCATCCCATCGACAGACCGTTGGGACATCATCAACTACGTGCGTTACATGACCCAGCAGAAGGCGATCGCCCAGTGAGCGACGTCGATCCCGGCATGCAGGCCCGCCCGCGCGAGCTGCCGCGTGCGTTGGTCGCCGCCTGCAGCGTCCTCGTGATCGTCGGGATCGGCTCCTTCGTCGCCGGCCTCGCGACGGATGCGCCCACCGCGTGGCGCGCCTTCCACGTGAACTGGCTCTACACCATGGGGCTGTCGCTGGGCGGGCTCGTGCTCGCGAGCGCGTTCGTGATCATCGGCGCGCGCTGGTGCGGTCCGATCCGTCACGTGGCCGAGGCGCTCGCGGCGTGGGTTCCGATCGGCTTCCTGCTCGCGATCGTCGGCATCGGCGGGCGCGAGGCCGTCTTCAGCAACTGGATCCATGGCCCGCCTCCCGGCCGGGAGGGCTGGCTCAACCCGATGCGCGTCTACGTGACGGATCTCGCGATCCTGGGCGTGCTCGCGTTGCTGACGCTCGCCTTCCTGCGCGCTTCGTTCCGGCCGGCGCTCGGCGGCGTGGCGGCCTCGGCGCCGCGGGCGAAGGGCTTGTTCGCGCGTTGGACCGCCGGCTGGCGCGGCGACGCG
>DATBRV010000045.1:0-57185 GCA_036560145.1 Myxococcota bacterium | reverse complement strand
GACACCGCGGTCAGGCTCGAGATCCGCGGCGCCAGGATCGGCCTGCAGGAAGTGCCACCCTTCGGAACCGCGCGAAGCAGCCGCTATACCGGCTATGTGCCCACGGCATTCGCCATTGCGCTGGTCGTCGCGACTCCGATCTCATGGCGTCGCCGGGCGTGGTCACTGGGATGGGCGGTGCTTCTCGCGAGCGGATTCTCGGCCCTGATGCTCGCGATCTGGATTCAAGGCTGGTTCTACTGGCAGGAGTGCATCTGGCTCGCGAGCTTCTCGGCGCGATATGCATCGAGAGCCAGAATGATCGGGTCCTTGATGGAAACAACCACGTGGGTGGGCCCGTACTACATCGCCCCCGTCTTCATCTGGGTTCTCGTGACATTTCGACGCGCGGACCTGGAGTTCGAGAAGCCCTCCACGACGCACGACCCCTCTCCTGATGTCAGGTAAGCGCCCAGGTCGGCGCCGCCGGAGTCCGGCCCGGAGGCCTTGCCTTAGAACTCGACCAGCAGGTTCGCCGTCACGCGCTCGTCGAGGAGGTCCTCGCGCTGCGTGAGCGGGAACTCGTACACCGCGCCGAAGCTGATCTTGCTGGTGATCGGAATTCGCGCGCCGACCGCGAAGCTGACGACGTCCTTGCCCGCGACGTTCCGGGAGCCGAGGTTCAGCAGATCCTGCCCCTCGAAGCCGGGCTTGCCCAGCAGGGCCTGCGCGGTGGTCAGGTCCACGGTGCCGAGGTCGGTTTCCACGGGGAGGCCGCCGTTTCCGGAGCCCGTCCAGTGGTAGCCGTTGAACTCGACCAGCGGCACGAAGTGCGGGATCACCGCGTAGTCGAGGTGCAGGTTGTAGAAGAGCGCCGTGCTCTGCTTGGAAGTGTTGAAAGGCACCTGGATGCCGAGCGATCCGATCGCATGGAAGTCGGCGATTCCCCAGGCGCTCGACACGGACGGGATGATGACCCCGTCCCCGTAGCCCGAGTAGACCTCGCGCCCGCCGGTCGGCGCCTCGATGCGCAGCGCCGGCGTGAGAATGAAGCCGTCCTCGCGCATGTCGATCAGCGCGTACTTGAAGCCCGCGGCGATGTTCACGAAGCCCGAGTCGTCGTCGACGATCGCGAGGCCGGGGTTGTTCCAGACGAAGCCGTCCTTCGTCGCGATGAAGGCGAGGCGGTCGGTGATCGCGATGCGCGCCTGGAGCGCCATCGCGTTCAGGTGGCCGCCGTCCATCAGCGAGCTCCCGGGATAGCCCTGGTAGACGTACCAGGCGGAGAGCCCCGTCGTGATGAAGGGATCCTCGAATAGATAGGGATCCGACACCGGGGCGACGAAGCCCTCCGGGCGCGCCTCGCGCTCGCAGCGGAGGTCGGGGAACCAGGTCGGGCAGGTCTCTTGCGCCGCCGCCGGGAGCGCCGGGAGCGAGCCGGCGAGCGCTCCGAGGGCGGTCACGGCCAGGACGAGTCGCGCAAGAAATCGGGACGCATGCGTCACGGTTCCACCTCCGTGGTGACCGAACGCTGCAACCGTCGTGCCGGCTCCGCGACGCGCCGCCGGGTGTTTCGCCACGGCGCCCGCGGATTCGCGCCCCACCCGCCCGAACCCTCCTGTGGAATTCCCCCGCAGTCCGGCGGCGATGTCGGATCAGGGTTGGAGCGCGTTGCGCAGAATGTCCTCGGCCTGCTCCGGCGGCGCGAAGCGGCGGACGTGGGTCCGGAGCTGCTCGCGAATCTGCCACGGCCCTCGAGCGTCGGGGCTCTCCGCGATCTCGATCGTACCGTCGAGGTGACAGCGTACGAAGGGCGTCTCGGGGGAGAGCCCCTCCGCCGCTACCCGGGCGCGCAGATTCGCCAGATCGGATTCGAGCTGGCGGACCAGGGCCGCCCCGAAGCTGGTGAGGCGGGCGTGGCGCGCGAGCTGGTGGAGGGCGATTCCGAGCTGCAGAACTCCCCCCACGACACGCGAGCGGGCGAGCAGGTGTGTCGGCTCGTCGACTTCCTCGCTGGCGGCGAGCAGCTGGAGCCAGAAGCGCGTGGTGGCGATGAAGACGTAGGCGCCGTGGAGGATTCCGTGCAGGGGGCGGAGATCCGCCCGCCAGGGTGAGAGGTAGCGCGCTTCGGCCTCGAGATCGTCGCGCGGCCCAGCGAGGAACGGCCCGACCTCCTCCAGGCAGAACAGTCGGTGGTGGTGGAGCTCATGGATCAGGGCATCGGCGACGTAGCAGGGATGCTGCACGACCGTGACGAGCACGGTCCCCGGCAGGTCGGAGTGCGTCACGTTGGTGTAGGTCTCGGGGTCGCGGGTCTGGAGCGAGATCATGCGAACGAACCGGCCCAGCTGTGCAAAGGACTCGGGGACATGCCGTGCCAGGATGCGCAGCGCGGCCTCGAGGACATGCGCGTGCTTCGTCTGGACCTCGAAGCCCTCGTCCGACTCCTCCCGGTAGAACCCGAGACCCGGCAGGTTGTGGACGTGGGGTTGGAGCAAGAGCTCGAGTCCCTGCACCTCGATCGCCGGGCACGCGAGGAGCGGCGCCGGCGACTGCTCCCCGCGCACGTGGAGCCGACCCGCTGTGCATCCGAGGATGGCCACGCGCCGGTTCCCCACCAGGCTCGAGCGGGTTCCCGGAAGCGCGAGGGGCAGCCGGACCTCGAGCGGCGTCCGGAAGGCGATGTCTCGCCCGGCGCGAAGGCATGCGCCCAGCACGAGCCGCTGAAGCTCGCGGAGGTGCATGGCCAGGGCGGCCTTGGCGTCGCCGCACCCCTGCGCCGTCGCATAGGCGCGCGCCAGGGCGGGCACGGGTGCGCCTCGGCGGGCCGCCCGCGTCAGCTCGAACGCCAGGCGGGTCCAGAAGTAGGCGTAGGGATCCCTCCAGACCGCGTCGAAATCGGCGGGATCCAGCTCCGCAAGTACGCGGTAGTGGTCCAGGAACTCGTCGACACCCGCGCAGAGCGAAGGCTCGCGCTGCAATGTGTCGCGCACCGCTACCAGGGCCGCCCCCGCCTTCTCGTAGCGGGGTTGCACGATCGAGGTGTCGAGCCAGAAGAAATGGGACGGGTCCAGCTCGGCGCTCGCGGCACCCGGCGGCGCCGCCCCCGCGGTCACCAGTTCTTGGAGCCCGACGCCGGGAACTGCGGGACGAAGGCGGCTTCGGGCGCCCCCGACTCTTGCTTGCCGTCGTCGCTCTCGAGCGCCTCGACCAGGCGCCGGACGCGCTCGTCCTTCTCGAGTTGGCGAAGATCCAGCTTGTCGTCGTTCACGTTGACCCCTCCTCGAGTGCGCAAAGTACCCGAATCCCCAGCGGCGGATCAACCCGGGAGGTGCAACGCCGCTGCTGGCCGCCGCGAGCACGCGATGCTACCCCCCTCTGTTCGCCATGGCCGACGACCAGAAACGCGTCCAGCCGGTCGATCCCGACTCGCTTCCCAAGCATTTCGACGCCCCCGAGGCGGAGGCGCGCTGGGGCGCGGAGTGGGAGCGCAGCGGGGTGTATCGCTGGGACCCCTCGCGACCGCGCGAGGAGACCTTCGTGGTCGACACGCCGCCGCCCACGGTGTCGGGCTCGCTCCACATCGGGCACGTGCTCTCCTACACGCACACCGACGTCCTGGTGCGACACCAGCGCATGCGCGGGCGCAACATCTTCTATCCGATGGGATGGGACGACAACGGCCTGCCCACCGAGCGCCGCGTGCAGAACCACTTTCACGTGCGCTGCGACCCGCAGCTCCCGCACGACCCGAAGCTGGTGATCGAGGCCGCCACCTCCAAGCAGGAGAAGGAGCCTCCGCGGCTGGTCTCGCGCGCAAATTTTATTGAGCTCTGTCATCGCGTGACCGCGGAGGACGAGAAGGCCTTCGAGCAGCTCTGGCGTCGCGTGGGGCTCTCGGTCGACTGGACGCAGCTCTACACCACGATCGACGATCACTGCCGGCGCATCGCGCAGCTCTCCTTCCTCGATCTCTGGAAGAAGGGGCACGTCTACAACGCCGACGCGCCGACCATGTGGGACATCGACTTCCAGACGGCGGTGGCGCAGGCCGAGATGGAGGACCGCCCGCGCCCCGGCGCCTTCCACCGCATCGAGTTCGCCGTCGACGGGACTGACGAGGGCTTCGTGATCGCGACCACGCGGCCGGAGCTGCTGGGCGCCTGCGTGGGCATCACGGCGCACCCGGCCGACGCGCGCTACCAGCGGCTCTTCGGGCGCACCGCCGTGACTCCCCTCTTCCGCGTTCCGGTCCGGATCTTCCCGAGCGAGCTGGTCGACCCCGAGAAGGGGACGGGCATCCTGATGGTCTGCACCTTCGGCGACGCCACCGACGTGCGCTGGTGGCGCGACGAGCGCCTTCCGCTGCGCCAGCTGCTCGGCCGGGACGGGCGGCTGATGGCGGCCCTGTTCGGGAGCGAGGCCTTCCCGAGCCGGGACGCGGGCGCCGCGAATCGCGCCTACGCCGAGCTCGTGCGCAAGTTCGTGAACCAGGCTCGCACGCGGATCGTGGAGCTGCTGCGCGATCCGGCGGCGAGCGCCACCGGCCGCGGCGCACCGCTGGTGGCCGAGCCCGAGCCGATCGAGCACTCGGTCAAGTACTACGAGAAGGGCGAGCGCCCGCTCGAGCTGGTGCCCACGCGCCAGTGGTTCGTGCGGCTGCTCGACCAGAAGCAGGCGCTGCTCGCCAAGGGCGCGCAGATCGCCTGGCATCCCGAATCGATGGGCGTGCGCTACCGCGACTGGACCCAGAACCTCCAGCTGGATTGGTGCATCAGCCGGCAGCGCTACTTCGGCGTGCCGATTCCGGTCTGGTATCCGCTCGACGCGCGCGGCCGGCCCGATCACGCGCATCCGATCGTCGCCGAGCCCGGCCAGCTTCCGGTCGACCCGATGACGACTGTCCCGCCCGGGTTCGACGCGAGCCGGCGCGATCAGCCGGGAGGCTTCGCGCCGGAGGTCGACGTCTTCGACACCTGGTTCACCAGCTCGATGACGCCGCAGATCGGCTCGCACTGGGGGCTCGACGCGGAGCGGCACCGCAAGCTCTATCCCGCCGACCTGCGTCCGCAGAGCCACGAGATCATCCGCACCTGGGCCTTCTACACGATCGCGAAGAGCCTGCTGCACGAGGACAGCGTGCCGTGGAGGCACGTCGCCATTTCAGGCTGGGTGCTGGACCCCGATCGCAAGAAGATGTCGAAGAGCAAGGGCAACGTGGTGACGCCGCTTCCAATGCTGGAGCGCTACTCGGCGGATGGCGCGCGCTACTGGTCCGCGAGCGCGCGGCTCGGCACCGACACCGCCGCCGACGAGCAGGTCTTCAAGGTCGGCAAGCGGCTGGTGACCAAGCTCTTCAACGCCGGGAAGTTCGTGCTCGCGCAGAGCGGCGAGGTGCATCCGATCGCGAGCGAGCTCGACCGCGCCTTCGCGCACGCGCTGCGCGATCTGGTGGAGCGCGCCACCGGCTCCTTCGAGCGCTTCAACCACGCCCAGGCCCTGGCCGACACCGAGAGCTTCTTCTGGAGCGCCTTCACGGACACCTACCTCGAGCTGGCCAAGCTGCGCGCGCGCGGCGAGGACGGCGGCGACGAAGCCGGGCGCGGCTCGGCGGTGGCCACGCTGCGCCTCGCGCTGGGCGTCCTGCTCCGGCTCTTCGCGCCGTTCCTGCCGTACATCACCGAAGAGGTCTGGTCGTGGGCCTTCGCCGGGGAATCCGGACAGCCGAGCATCCACCGCGCGCCCTGGCCGGGCGAGGCGGATTTCCGCGCGATCCGGCCTCCGAGCGCGGGGAGCTGCTTCGAGCGCGCCGCCGACTGCTGGCGCGCGATCAACAAGGCGAAGTCGGATGGGGCCGTCTCGATGGGGCGCGAGGTGGCCAGCCTCGCGATCGTCGCGAACGCGAAGACCCTCGCCGAGCTCGCGCCGGCCCTCGCCGACGTGCTCGGCGCCGGACGCTGCCGCGCGCATACCCTGCGCGAGCGCGACTCGCTCGCCGACGGCGTCTTCCTGATCGAGGACGCGGTCTTCGCCGAGCGGGAAGAGCCGACTACCTCTTCTTGATCACGCGGATCAGGCCTTCCTGTGCGACCGACGCAATGCGCAGGCCGTCCGGCGTGTGGATCGCGCCGAAGATCATGGCGCGGCCGTCCTGCATGATCGGACTCTCGCTGGTGTAGAGGAGCCAGCCGTCGAGCCGCGGCGCGCGGTGGATCCAGACCGCGTGATCGAGGCTGGCGGCCATCCGTTTGCCCCAGGGCAGCCCGTGAGGCCGGGAGCCCGTTCCGAGCAGGGTGCGATCGGTCGCGTAGACCAGCATCGCCGTGTGCAGCAGCGGATCGTCGGGGAGCCGTCCGCGCACCCGCATCCAGTTCCGCTGGGCGGCCCGCCGTTTCTCGCCTTCGTCCGCGAGCGGGCCGTCGCATAGCCGCACCTCGATCGGCGTGTCGAGCCGCCGGGCGGCGGGGTCGCCGAGCACGCGCGCGCGCTCCTCCTCCCAATCGAGCAGGCCCTCCGGCCCGGGGGCCTCGGGCATCGGGTCCTGGTGCGCGAGGCCGGTCTCGGCGAGGGTGAAGCTCGCCGAGAGATCGAAGATCGTCTCGCCCGCCTGGTGCGCGGTCACGTGGCGCGTGGTGAAGGTCCTGCCGTCCCGGATCCGGCTCACCACGAAGCGCAGCGGCACGTCATGATGTCCCGGCCGCAGGAAGTAGCTGTGCAGGGAATGCAGCCGGCGCCCCTCCTCGACGCTGCGCCCGGCGGCGATCACGGCCTGCGCCGCCACCAGCCCGCCGAAGAGGCGCCCCTCGCCCGGGCCGGGATCGCCCAGGTAGAGGTCTGCGTCGAGGCGTTCGAGGTCGAGGTTGCGCAGCAGCTCGTCGACCGGCTGCTCGGCCGCCTCGCCAGCGCCGGCGGGCGCCGGCGCCCGCCCCCCTCGGCTCTTCTCCCCCACGTTCAGCCCCTCTCTGGATGGCGCGAGGCGGCAGGGTAGCCCGCCCGCTCAAGGCCCCTGGCCGGTCCGCCGAGTTAGCTATAACATCGTTACAACCCTTTCACGATGTTCGAGAGCAGCGTGGCCACCCCGACCCCCGAGACCGCCTCCGAGCGCCGAAGGCTCCAGCACCGCGAAGACGCGCGGCGAGCCATCCTGGACGCGACCGAGGCGCTGCTGGTCGAGCAGGGCTACGACGCCTTCTCGATGCGCCGGCTGGCCGAGCGCTGCGGCTACACGGCGCCCACCATCTATCACTACTTCGCCGACAAGAAGGGACTCTTCGATACGCTGCTGGAGGAGCGCTTCCGGCGCATGGTCGACACGGTGCGGCGCGTACGGCGGAGCGACGACCCTGTCGAGACGCTGCTCGCGGTGGGGCAGGCCTTCGTGCGCTTCGGGCTGCGCAATCCCTCGCAGGTCCAGCTGCTCACCGCTCTGCGTCCCGATCCCACCGATCCGCCGCAGTCGTCCGTGGAGGGGCGGGAGCTGATCGAGGCGCCGCTCCGGGAGCTCGCGCGGCAGGGCCGCCTGCTGGTGCACGACACCGAGGAAGCCTTCCAATGCCTGTGGATCGCCATGCACGGCGCGATGTCGATGCTCCTCACGCGTCCGGACTACGCGTGGTCGAAGAACCTGGTCCGCGCGTCGCTGGCGGCCATGCTGCGCGGAATGATCCGCCCGGCCGAGTCGGGCAACGGCCGCGCGAGCGGAGAGATCTCGTGAAGTTGCGTGCTGCGCTGATCGCCGTGCTCGCCCTCGGGCTCGCCGCCTGCGGCGACGAGTCGGTCGAGAACAAGCTGGAGGGAGCGCCGGTGACGCTGCATCGCGTCGCTGCGGTCGACATCACGGACCGGATCGAATCCACCGGCGAGCTGCTCGCGAAGGAGAGGGCGCAGATCGCCGCGGAGATCGGGGGTCGCGTCACCGAGATCCTGATCGACGAGGGCAGCGCAGCGGAGCAGGGCGCCGCCGTGCTGACGATCGACCCCGAGCGCCGGACGCTGGAGCGCGACAGCGCGCGCGCGCGCGTCACCGAGAGCCACACCGCGCTGACCGAGCAGGAGCGGGACTTCCAGCGCATCAAGGAGCTCAAGGAGCGCGGTGTCGCGTCGCAGTCGCAGCTCGACCAGGCCGAGACGCAGCTCAAGCTCGCGCGTTCGCGGCGCTCGGCGGCGGAAGCCGAGCTCGGGATGCAGGAGCGCGCCCTCGCCGACGCGCTCGTGAAGGCGCCCTTCGCGGGGCTGATCGCGGACCGGCTGGTCTCGCGGGGCGAGTACGTGACGCCGGGACAAAAGCTCTTCGAGCTCGTCTCGCTGGATCCGATCGAGGTCGAGTTCCGGCTGACGGAGGTCGACTCGAGCCGCGTGAAGATCGGCAACGACGTGGACGTGCGCGTCACGCCCTTTCCCGACGAGAGGTTCAAAGCGACCGTGACGATCGTGTCGCCGACGATCGATTCGCGCACGCGCACGCTGCGCGTGAAGGCGCAGCTCGCGAACCCCGATGGGCGGCTTCGCCCGGGGCTCTTCGCGCGGGTGGACCTCGGCATCGCCAGGCGGAATGGCGTGCCGATGATCCCCGAGGAGGCGGTCTTGCAGCGTGCGGACGGCGCCGTGGTGTTTCGCGTGGTCGCCGAGAATCGGGTCGAACGCAGGTTGATCGAGCTCGGAACGCACCACGACGGAATGCTGGAGGTCGTGAAGGGGATCGTCCCGGGAGACCTCGTGGTCTTGCGCGGCCAGACCGGACTCGTCGACGGCGAGCTGGTGTCACCCCGCAACGACGACGGCAGCGATCCCAGTTCTTCCACTCCCGACGTGGCGGGGGCTGGAGGCACGCCCTGAGCTCCTACGACCTCTTCATCCGGCGTCCGATCATGACGCTGATGCTCACGCTGGCGCTGATCGTGTTCGGCGTACTCGGTTACCAGCGCCTCGGCGTCGACCAGTTTCCCAAGATGGATTTCCCGGTCGTGACGGTCTCGGCCATCCTCGAAGGCGCCAGCCCCGAGGTGATCGAACAGGACGTGACCGACGTGCTCGAGGAGCACCTGAACACGATCGCCGGGGTGCGCGAGCTGAGCAGCAAGTCGTACCAGGGCGCCAGCATCATCCGGGTCGAGTTCGAGCTCGGACGCGACATCGACATCGCGGCGCAGGACGTCCGCGACAAGGTGGCGCGCGCGCGTTACCAGCTGCCGCAGGACGTGGAGCCGCCGGTCGTCGACAAGGAGGACTTCGGCAACGAGCCGGTGCTCTGGATCCCGGTGAACTCGGACCGCCCGCTGGTCGAGGCGAGCGAGTACGTCCGCCGCTCCATGAAGCCACGGCTCGAGACGATCCAGGGCGTGGCCTCGGTGGTGCTCTTCGGCGAGCGCGAGCGCGCCATCCGCATCTGGCTCGACGGCGAGGCCATGCGCGCGCGCGGGCTCGCCGCGACGGACATCCTCGATGCGGTGCGCCGCGAGCACGTCGAGCTGCCGGGCGGCGAGGTGGAGAGCGACCGCGTCGAGTACACGGTCAAGACCGACGCCGAGTTCCGCTCGGTGGACGAGCTGAACCGGCTGATCGTCGCCTTCGTCGAGGGCGCGCCGGTGCGGCTCGGCGAGATCGCGCGCATCGAAGACGGCGCCGCGGACCCCGTGACCATCGCGGATTTCGACGCCGTCCCGACGGTCGGAATCGGGGTCCGCAAGCAGTCGGGCGCCAATACGGTCGCGGTCGTCGACGAGACCTACAAGCGCCTCAACGAGCTGCGACCGCTGCTGCCCGCCGGCTTCTCGTTCAAGCAGCAGGAGGCGGCGGCGGATTTCTCGAAATCGATCCGCGAGTCGGTCGCCGAGACGCAGTTCGCGCTGATCTTCGGCGCGGTGCTCGCCGTGCTCACCGTCTTCGTGTTCCTTCGCCGCACCCGGCCGACGTTGATCGTCGCCGCGGCGATTCCGATCTCGCTGATCGGCACCTTCGGCTTCATGTGGATCTTCGGCTTCACGCTCAACACCATGACGCTGCTCGCGCTCGCGCTCGCGGTGGGGGTGGTGATCGACGACGCGATCGTGGTGCTCGAGAACATCGAGCGGCACCGCGAGCTCGGCGAAGCCCCCTACGAGGCGGCGTCCAAGGGAACCCGCGAGATCGCGTTCGCCGCCACCGCCTCGACCGTCTCGATCGCGGTCGTCTTCATGCCGGTGATCTTCGTCGAGGGAATCGTCGGAAGCTTCCTTTCCGAGTTCGGCGTCACCGTCGCCGCATCGGTGATGATCTCGCTGGTCGTGGCCCTCACGCTCACGCCGATGCTCGCGGCGCGCATGCCCGCTCCCAAGGAGCGCGCGCACGGCAGCATCTATCATCGTCTCGAACGCGGCTTCGGCTGGCTGGATGCCCAATATCGGCGTCTGATCGATTGGGCGCTGGATCACCGCAAGACGACGCTCGGGATCGCGCTCGGCTCCTTCGTGATGGCGCTCCTCTTTGGCCGCGCGCTGGGCACCGAGTTCTTCCCGCCGTCGGACAACGGCATGTTCTTCGTGCGCTTCACCACGCCGCCCGGCACCAATCTCGACACCACCTACGAATTTCTACAGCGCAACGAAAAATGGGTGCTCGGGCTCCCCGAGGTCGTCGGCATGTTCGCGGGCGCCGGCGTCGGCGATCGACGCCAGGGCGGAAGCTCGAACGAAGGCATCATGTTCGTGATCCTGAAGAGCTTGAAGGACCGCGATCGCACCACCCAGGAGCTCGTCCCGCTCGCGCGCGAGGCGCTGGGAAGCATTCCGGGCCAGCAGGTACGCGTGTTCGACCTCTCGAACATGATGGGCAATCCGACGGGTGGCGACTTTTCGTTCGAGATCCGCGGCAACGTGGAGCTGGTCGAGCTCGACGAGATCTCCGACCGCTTCATCCAGGAGCTCCAGAAGCGCGGCGGATACGTCGATCTCGACAAGTCGCTCAAGCTCGGGTTGCCGGAGATCCGCGTGCTGCCCGATCGGGAGAAGGCGGCCGCGCTCGGCGTGGATGCCCGCTCCCTGGCCATGACCATCCAGACCATGATCGGCGGGCTGGACATCGCGACCTTCAAGGAGGGCGGCGAGCGCTTCGACGTCCGGGTGCGCCTCGAGGAGGATGCGCGCAACGACCCGGCCTCGATCCAACGCCTCTACGTGCGGACCCGGGATGGCGGCGTGGTCGAGCTCCGCAATCTGGTGCAGGTCCAGACGGGAGCCGCGCCCTCGGCGATCACGCGGCTCGACCGTCAGCGCAGCGTCACCGTCAGCGGCAACCTGGCGGGCAAGAAGCTGGGCGTCGCGGTGGCCGAAGCGCGGGAGATCGCCGCCGGGATCCTTCCCGAGGGCGTCACGCTCGGTCTCTCCGGCCAGGCCCAGCAGTTCCAGGAGGGCGTCTCGCAATTCGGCGTCGCGTTGCTGCTGGCGGTGCTCGTGATCTACATGGTGCTCGCCGCGCAGTTCGAGAGCCTGAGCCATCCGCTCACCGTGATGCTGGCGGTGCCGCTGGCCCTGGTGGGCGCCTTCGGCGGGCTCTTCGTGCGGGGCATGTCGCTGAATCTGTTCAGCCTGATCGGGATGATCCTGCTGATGGGCCTGGTCACCAAGAACTCGATCCTGCTGATCGACTACGCGAACCAGCTGCGCGCCGAGGGCATGGACAAGGTCGAGGCGATGCGGCGGGCGGCGCCGGTCCGCATGCGGCCGGTGCTGATGACGGCGATCTCGATGATCTTCGGCGTGCTGCCGGCCGCGATCGGCGTCGGGCCCGGCGCCGAGACCCGCGGCCCGATGGCCGTCGCCTCGGGCGCGGGCATGCTCTCCTCGACGGTGCTCACGCTGGTCGTGGTGCCCGTCTTCTACCTGGTGCTCGACGACGCGATCGTCGCCTTGCGGGGTCGCTTGCGCCGGCTGCTGCGCCGGGGCGGGCCGCGACCGCCGGCGGATCAGTCGGGCTTCGCGGCGGCCACCCCGGACCCGGCGGCGGAGACGCGCTTCCCGGTCAACACGGTGCGGGTCGGCGAGTAGTCCTCGTCGCCTTCGGGCGCGTTCGCGAGCTCGATCTTGACGCTCCCGTCGGGACCGATCTGGGTCACCGACGTCGAGACGATCCGCGTGCTCACCCTGCGCGGGATGAAGGCGAAGCCCGGGTCGACACCAGGAACGGTCCCCACCACCAGCTGGGTATGGCTGGTCCCCTTGAGCGTGCGCCCCTCGATCGTCCCCTCGCCTCTTCCGATCACCTCCGCGGGGAGCGACTGCTCGCCGCCCGGATAGGTGGTGGTGAGATTGAACGTCGCGGTGTAGCGAGGCCCTTCCTCGGCCAGGATGATCGTGCCGGAGAGCCTTCGCTGATGGCCGGAAGCGGTCTCGGTGGTGAGGCCCGACACGTCGTACATGCCCGAGATCGGCGCCCCCTGGACGACGGCCTCGGGCGCCGCGCTCTCCTCGGCGCCGCCGCAGGCGAGGCACAGGAGCAGGCTGCTGGCGAGATTGGCGAAGGTTCGACCCTGCATGGGATTCTCCTCCATCGTCTCCCGGTCGAGTCTACGCCCCACCGACACCGAAAGGAATCCGGCCGGCAGCAGAGCCCCGCGGGGCGGAGGGATCGCGGGCTGACGCCGGAGCGGCGAGCCACTAGGATGCGTCGCGATCCGCGCCCGAGGAAAACGATGGCAAGACCCCGCAGCGATCGAGCTCGCCCGACGCGCCCGCGCGTCGCCCGCGGCCGGACCGGGAGCCCCCTCTCGATCCAGCGAGACGGCGCGGTGTTGCGTGTCTGGCTCGATCGCCCCGAGCGCCGCAACGCCCTCGACACCGCCACGCTGGAAGCGCTGACCGAGCTCTACCAGGGCTTGCAACGGGACTTCGAGACGCGCGTGGTGGTGCTCGGGGGGCGGGGGCCGGGCTTCTGCGCGGGCGCCGACCGCGGGCGCCCGCCCGGCAGCGAGCGGATGGCGGCCTCCTCCGGCGCCGGCGAGCGGGAGCGGCGCTGGACGGCGCAGATCGGCTGGCGCGCCTGCCGCGCGATCGAGGAATGCGAGGCGGTGACGATCGCTCGCGTGCACGGGCACGCGGTGGGCGGCGGCGTGGCGCTCGCGATCGCCTGCGATTTCCGGATCGCCGCGCAGGGGACCGTCTTCCACGTGCCCGAGGTGGATCTCGGCCTCCCGCTCACCTGGGGTGCAACGCCACGTCTGATCGCCGAGGTGGGCGCGGCGCGGGCTCGCGAGCTGATCCTGCTCTGCGATCGCGTGGACGCCCGGACGGCGGAGCGCTGGGGCCTCGTGCATCGCGTGGTGCCCGCCGCGCGGCTGGACGCCGCGGTCGACGACTGGGCGCGCCGTCTGGCGGCCAAGCCCGAGATCGCGGTCCAGATGACGAAGCACCAGCTGCGCGCCCGGTCCCGGGTCGCGGTGCTGGGCGACGTCACCGAGACCGATGGGGATCTGCTGCTCGCCGCCTCCCGCTCCGCCGTGGCCCGGGCGAGCTTCCCGGTTCCGCGCCCGGAGTAAGTAGGCAGGGCTTCCAAGCACTCTCGCGGGTCTCCGCGCGCTCCTGCCTGCCGCGCTCCCCTCAAGCACCCCCGGCCGATCGTCCGATGAGCCGAGCGGCGGCGAATGCGCCGGCAGGGGAGTCGATGTTCTCGCTGCATGCGGATCAGGAGCTGGATCGGATCGTGGCCGGCCTCGCCGGTCGCGGCGCGGTCGGCCTGCTCCTGATCGAAGCCGGCCCGCTCGAGCGCATCGAGCGCCGCTACGGAGGCTCCGCCCACCGGCTCGCGATGGACGGCCTCGTGAACCTGATCCGCGACGTCGCGCTGGAGGCGGTCCCGGCCGAGGACCTGCTGGTCACCGAGGAGCGTCCGCGCGGCGCGATCCTGGTCTTCATGTTCCTGGCGCGCAGCGACTCGCACTTCTACACCACCCGCCTGCGCAGCCTCGCCGCCCGCGTCGCGAACCAGGTCCGCCGCCACGGACGTCGTGTGGTGTACCCCTATTTGCGCGAGCCGCTCGAGCTCCCGGTCGGCGTGTCGGTCGCGCTGCACAACCCGACCGTCAAGACCGAGCGCCAGATCATGCACGCGATCGACCACGCACGCGCGGATGCGAAGCTCGAGGCCGGCCTGCAATCGCGGCGCAGCTCGCGGCAGGTGCTCAAGCTGATCCTCGGCGGAGACCTCAACGTGCGCTTCGAGCCGATCGTGCACCTGGAGACCGCGCAGGTGATCGGGTACGAGGCGCTCACGCGCGGCCCGGCTCGAAGCGAGCTCGTGAATCCGGTCCAGCTCTTCCACGAGGCCGAAGCGGCCGGCCTGCTCTTCGAGCTCGACTGCTTGTGCCGCACGCTCGCCCTCGAGCAGGCGAGCGTGTTGCCGCGCGGGAAGATGCTCTTCCTCAACTGCCTGCCGACGGCGATCGGAGACCCGAACCTGCGGGTCGAGGGTCTGCGCAAGGTGCTCGAGAACTACGAGCTTCGGCCGAGCGATCTGGTGCTCGAGATCTCGGAGAGCGAATCGATCGAGAATTTCGGGGTGTTCCGCGAGGTCAGCGATTCCTGCCGCGAAGTCGGCGTGCGGATCGCGATCGATGACGCGGGCACCGGCTACGCGAGCCTCGAAGCGATCATGGAGATCACCCCCGACTTCATCAAGACCGACATGGGATTGGTGCGCGGAATCGACTCCGACCCGCCGCGCCAGGAGGTCGTGCGCGCGCTGGCCTCGGTGGCGCGCGGGATCGGCGCGCAGGTGATCGCCGAGGGCATCGAGACGGACGGCGAGCTGCGGGCGCTGCGCGAGCTCGGCGTTCGCTACGGCCAGGGCTACTTCTTCGGCGCCGCGACCCCCGGCGAGGGCGCTTCCGGCGACGCGCCCGCGGACGAGCCGACGGCGGGCGAGGAAGAGGGCGGCTAGCGTCTCGCCGCGGGATCCAGCCGCGAGGGCCCTCCCCCACATGAGCCAGCCGGTCGATCCTGCCCTCTGCCCGCTCTGCGGGCAGCCGAACGCCTGCGCGCTGGCGGCCGCTCCGGGAGCCGCCGCCGCCGAATGCTGGTGCGTCTCCCGACGCTTCGACGCGCCGCTGCTGGCGAGGATCGCTCCCGCGAGCGCCGGGAAGGCCTGCATCTGCAGCCGCTGCCAACGCGCCGGATCCCCTGCCCCCGATCCCGGCTGAGCCGGCTCCGCCGCGCTTTCCGCACCGCCGGCGCCACTCACCCGGGATGGGCGGAGCGCGCAGGTCGGCACGGGCCATGGGATCGCGCTGGCGGTGGGGCGTGGCGGCGGCCTGCCTGCTCGCGGCGGACCCGGCCTCGGCTCTCGTCTCGACCGTGCGCGTCGCCTCGGGGCTCTCGCGGCCGGTTTTCGCGACGGCTCCCCCCGGCGACTACGGCCGGCTCTTCATCGTCGAGCTGCACACCGGCGCGCTGCGCACCGCCCGGATCAAGATCCTGGACCTGGTGACGGGCCAGATCTCGCCGACTCCCTTCCTCAGCATCGACAACGTCGCGATCGGCGCGGAGCAGGGGCTGCTCGGCCTCGCCTTCCATCCCGACTACGCGAACAACGGCCAGTTCTTCGTCGACTACGTCGACTCCACCGGGGCGATCCGCGTCGAGCGCTACCAGGTTTCGAGCAACGGCGGGGTCGCGGACCCCACGCCGACCCGGCTGCTCACGATCGGGAAGCCGCAGCCGAATCACAACGGCGGCTGGATCGGCTTCGGCCCCGACGGCTACCTCTACGTCGGGACCGGCGACGGAGGCGGCGGCAACGACGTCGGCCCGGGCCACACGGAGGGGATCGGCAACGCGCAGGACCTCACCGACAACCAGCTCGGCAAGATCCTGCGCCTCGACGTCGACCATCCCGCGAACGGCCTCGCGTACGGGATTCCGGAGAGCAACCCGTTCGTCGGCAAGGAAGGCGACGACGAGATCTGGGCCTTCGGCCTGCGCAATCCCTGGCGGCCGAGCTTCGACCGCGAGACCGGCGACCTCTGGATCGCCGACGTCGGACAGAATGCGAAGGAGGAGGTGAACTTCCAGCCGGCGGACAGCCCGGGCGGCGAGAACTACGGCTGGCGGCTGCGGGAGGGGACGATCCCGACGCCCACGCCGACCAGCGCGCCCGTCGGCGGCGAGAAGCCGCCCGGCGCGATCGATCCGATCCACGAATACGATCACACGACGGCGTTGCCGGTCCGCTCGATCACCGGCGGCTACGTGTACCGCGGGCCGATCGAGGAGCTGCAAGGCAGATATTTCTTCGCCGATTTCCAGGACGCCAACACCAGGATCTGGTCGCTCCGCTTCGACGGCTCGGATCCCGCCGATTTCGACGGCACCAACTTCATCGAGTTCACGGACTGGACGCAGCTGCTCCCGCCCGACGTGGGCTCGATCCGGTGGGTCTCCTCGTTCGCCGAGGATGCCGCCGGCAACCTCTACCTGATCGATCTGGGAGGTGGCTTCGACGGTCAGGGCGAGATCTACCGGGTGGTTCCCGAGCCCGCGTCCGCGACGCTGATGGGCGTGGCGATGGCGGCGCTCGCCGCGGCCCGGCGTCGCGGCCGGCGCGCCGCGCCGAGTTGATCCAGGCGGTCGAGCCTGCGACAATGTTGGTTTCCGTCGGGGTGTCCGATGTTTCGCCGTCTTCTCCTCGCGCTCGTGCTGCTGAGCACCGCTCGCGCGGAAGCGCTGATCCTCGACTCGGCCGACCCGACGCCCACCACGTCGCCTCCCGCCGATGATCCGGGCTGGAACCACGTCGGCGACGTCGGCGGCGGTCTGACCGGCATCTACCTCGGAAATGGCTGGGTGCTGACGGCGAACCACGTCGCTACCAGCAACTCGGAGTTCCAGGGAGTTTGGTATCCGTACGTGCCCGGGTCGGACGTGCAGCTCCTGAACCCCGACCTCACCCCCGCCGACCTGAAGGTCTTCCGCATCGACCCGAGCCCGAACCTCCCGCTGTTGCGGATCCGCGCGACCACGCCTCCCGAGGCGCCCGTCGTCACGAACGTGACGATGATCGGGCGGGGCTTGTGGCGCGGCGCGACGACATCCTGGATGGGCCATGGCGGCTATCTCTGGGGCACCGCGAACGGGAAGCGTTGGGGCACGAACCGCGTCTACGAAACCGGCTTCGCTGGCGGCAGCTGGACCATCTCGACCGACTTCACCAAGGTCACCATGGGCGGCACGACGCACGAGGCGCAAGGCGCGACCGGCGACTCGGGAGGAGCCCTGTTCATCAAGAACGGCAGCAACTGGGAGCTCGCGGGCGTGCTGTTCGCGATCGGACCGTACTCCGGCCAGCCCGACTCGACCGCGCTCTACGGCAAGGTCACCCAGCCCATCGGGAACATCACCTACGCCATCGATCTCGCGGTCTATCGAGACCAGCTGATCGAGGCGACGCGTCCGGAATGCGCGAACGAGGTCGACGACGACGGCGACAACCTGGTCGACTGGCCCGCCGATCCCGGCTGCACCTCGCAGCTCGACGACACCGAGCTGCCCGACCAGGATCTCGACGGCGTGGGCGATCCCGAGGACAACTGCCTGACGGTCGCCAACGGCGATCAGCTCGACACGAACCTCGACGGCTATGGGAACCTCTGCGATGGCGATTTCGACGGCGACGACGCCGTGGGGAGCCCGGACTTCACGCTGCTCAAGCTGGCCTACCTGAAGGGGCAGGGCGATCCGGGCTACGACGCCGACATCGACCTGGACGGCGACGGGGTGGTGGGGAGCGTCGACTTCTCGCTGTTCCGCAACATGTACCTGAGCCCGCCGGGACCCTCGGGACTCGCCTGCGCGGGGACTCCCCCCTGCCCGTGAGCGGCCTGGGCCGCACGCCGCCGCCGGCCTACCTTGTGCGCTCGCGCCCGCGACCGGAGAAGCGATGAACCCGGAGCCCAGCCCGAGCCTGCCCGAGCGCCCCACGCTGCGCACCACCGAGGTGGGCGCCGCGCTCACCGCCATCTACAACTGGAGCTACGAGCCCGAGATCGATCAGCTGCGAACGCTCTACGCGAACGCCCTCGAGCGCCAGTGGATCGCGTTGCGCGAGCTCGACTGGGAGGCCGGGATCGACCGCGAGGCGGTCACGCGCACCTTCACGATGGGCGGTCTCCCCGTCGCGGAGACGAAGTTCTGGCAGGGTCTCCCCTTCGAGACGCGCTGGCAGATCTCGCGCACCTCGGCCGCCTTCATGCTCTCGAACTTCCTGCACGGCGAGCAGGGAGCGCTGATGGTCGCGGGACAGCTAGTGAACGCAGTGCCGCACATGGACGGGAAGCTGTACGCCGCGACGCAGACCGTGGACGAGGCCCGGCACGTCGAGGTGTTCGCCGCCTATATCCAGCTCCTCGGCCAGGTCTTCCCGATCACGCCGGGCTTGCAGGAGCTGCTCGACGCGGTGGTCGCCGCGCCCGACTGGAAGTTCAAGGCGGTGGGCATGCAGGTCGTGACGGAGGGCCTCGCGCTCTACTTCTTCCGCGACATGCGCAACCAGACCCAGGAGCCGCTGCTCAAGAAGCTGCTCACCTACGTCTCGCGCGACGAAGCGCGACACACCGGCTACGGGATCAAGTACCTCGGCCACGTGGTCCCCAGTCTCTCGCCGCGCGAGAACCGGGAGCTCCAGGACTTCGCCTTCGAGTGCACCCGGAAGCTGATGGCTTCGCGCGCGGCGAATTCGATGCGCGATCGCGTGATGCGGATGTGGAGCGACGCCGGCGTCGATCCCAACGAGGTCCTGACGGCGCTCGCCGCGGAGCGGGACGTGATCGGCAAGGAGCTCGCGCGCACCGGCGGCCGCTACGGCCCGGTTTCGGGCTTCATCATCCCCACCCTGCGCGCGCTCGGCCTCTACGGCGAGCGGACCGCGGGCCTCTTCAAGCAGATGTGGACCGAGACGCAGGGGCGCGAAGCGGCCGAGCGCTACGCGAGCTCGAAGGCGGAGCTGCCCGAAGACCTCGAAGCCTGGGTGAACGAAGGCTACGAGGCCGACTAGCGGGTGCGCGCTAGGCGCGGACCGGCGGCGCGCCCCGCTCCTGTTCGCGTCGCTCGAGCAGCTCCCGCAGCTTCACCTCGCGCTCGATGCGCTTGCGCTGCTCTTCGGCTTCGGCGCGCGCCGCGGCCGCTTCCTGGAAGGCGCGCCGCTCGAGCCGCTCGTAGGTGAGCGCGATCGCGAGGGTCACGAAGATCAGCACGCCGGTCGCGCGCAGGTTCGTGAAGGCGAACTCCGAGGGGGCGACGCGCAGCGGAAGCGGGGCGCCGCGTTCGATCGCGGAGCTGACGGCGAGCAGGCCTGCCAGCGTCGCCGTCGCCCAGACGATGCCGGTCCGGGACCCGCCGAGCAGCGCCGCGATCAGCGGCACCATCGCCACCGTGTAGTGCGCCGCCGTCGACTCGCCGCGCGTCACGGCCACCATCGAGATTCCGAAGACGAAGATCAGCAGGGCCGCGAGGTTCGCCGCGAGCCGCGGCATTCCCGTCGCGCGCAGCAGCAGCGGGAGCCCCGCGAAGAGCGAGCCGAAGACCAGCGCGATACCGGCGATCCAGGCGGTTCCCTGCGTCCACTCGAAGCCCGCGACCAGGGCGAAGAAGGCGAGCACGATCGCGCAGACGCCGACCAGCAGGCGCGCGCGCTCCCGCACCTCAGCGCCCTCGGCGCGAACGCTCTCGGGGATGAACCAGTCGAGCCCGCGCACGAGGGCGGAGGCCAACCCGGGGCTCCCGCCGCCGCCTCGCTGGGCCGAGCCGTCGCTCATCCGCTCATCCTGATCCAAGCGAGCCCGCAAGTGAAGCGCGACTTCCGGAATTCACGGGCGCGCCGCCGCTCAGCGGCCCCGCGCGCCCTCCGGCCCCCAGCCCGCGGCCCGGGCGCGGATCTGGCGCGCGAGCTCCGGGTCTCCGCGAGCGGCGGCCAGCTCGGCCGCGCGCTGCGCCGTCCGGCGCGCGTCGGCGAGGCGCCCGGCGGCGGCGTAGCTGACCGCGAGCGTGTCGAGAAAGCCTGGATTCTCCGGTTCGCTCTCCCGCACCGCCAGCTCCGCCAGTTGGATCGCCTCGGCGGGGTCGCGCAGGCTCGGGTCTCGGCTCGTCGCGAGCACCCAGGCGAGGTTGTTGGCCGCGGAGAGCAGGCGCGGATCGCGCTCCAGCGCCGCGCGACCGTGCGCGACCGCTTCCGCGTCACGCCCGGCGGCCAGCGACACCACGGCGAGGGCCTGGTGCACCGCCGCCGTGTCGGCTCCGCCCGCGAGCGCCTGCTCGAGCCGCGGCGCTGCGTCCGCCACGCGGCCGGTCTGTAGCAGGGCGAACCCGAGCGCGTAGGCGATCTGGGCCCACGTGCGGTCGCCTCCCGGATCCCCCTCGCGCAGCGAGAGCGCCTTCTCGAGATGGGGAATGGCGTCGGCCGGGCGCCCGGCGTGGAACAGCAGCAGCCCCAGGTTGCCCTGCGCGGCGGCGTGCTCCGGCTTCTCCCGCAGCGCCTGCTGGTAGTGGGCGATCGCCCCCTCCGGCTCGCCGAGTCGATCGAGCAGAGCGGCGAGCTCGACCTGGGCCGCCGCCCAGCTCGGCTTCAGAAGGACCGCCTCCTCGAAGTGCGCGCGGGCCTCGGGAAGTCGACCCAACCGAGTGTAGGAGGTGGCGAGGGCATGGTGGGCGACGAAGTTGTCCCGCGTGACCGCGAGCGTGTGCTCGAAGAGCGTGATCGTGTCGCGCCAGACGGCGACCTGGAGCCAGGCGGCCCCGGCCAGCGCGGCGATCGCCCCGCAGGCCGCGGCCGGAAGCAGCCGGCGCACGCCGCGTCCCTGCCCGAGCAGATCCGGAACCCCCCAGGCCACCGCGATCGAGAGCCCGATCAGGGGCAGGTAGAGATAGCGGTCCGCGCGCGCCTGCATTCCCACCTGCACCAATCCGATCACCGGGACCAGCATCCCGACGAACCAGAGCCAGCCGACCACGAGATAGGGCGCGCGCCGCGCGAGGCGCAGCGCCGCCGCCGTGATCAGGGTCAGCGCCGCTGCTCCGATCACGGCCAGCAGCGGCGAGGGACCCTCGCGGGGGAACGGGTAGAACGGGGCGAGCTCCGTCGGCCAGAAGGCCTTGCCGAGGTAGACGGCGAAGCTCGCGAGCGCGTTGCCCAGCCGCGGCAGCAGCGGCAGCTCCTCGGCGAACTCCATCGCCCCGGAGCCGTGCTGCACGACGTAAGTGACCACGGCGGAGAGCGCCGCGAGGCAGAACAGGGGCAGCTTCTCCAGCGCGCAGGCTCGCAGGCGCCGCCCGGACAGCAGGCGCTGCGGAGCGGCCTCGCCGAGCCGTCCGAGCGGCCAGAAGTCGAGCAGGAGGAGCAGGCAGGGGACCGTCACCAGCATCGGCTTCGCGAGCAGACCCAGCGCGAAGCAGAGCGCCACGGCGGCCTGGCGCAGGACGCTGCCCGGCGCGTCGGCGAGCCGCGCGTAGGCGGCGAGCGTCAGCATGAAGAAGAGCCCCGAGAGCACGTCCTTGCGCTCCGAGACCCAGGCCACCGACTCGACGTGCAGCGGGTGGACCGCGAAGACGGCCGCCACGAAGGCGCTGCGCCCGTTCCGGCGCGTCATGCGCGCGAGCGTGAAGAAGAGCAGCAGCGTCGCCGCGGCGTGCAGCGCGAGGTTGCCGAGCAGGTAGCCTCCCGCCCGCGGTCCGTGCAGCGCATGGCCGAGCAGGAGGGAGAGCGACGTGAGCGGAATCCAGTTGGCGAGATAGGGCTCGAGCCAGATCCGCGCGAGCGCCTCGCGTCCGAGCCCGAGGGCGAGGATCGGATTCTCGACGACGTACGCGAAATCGTCGTAGGAGACGAAATCGTGGCTGCGCACCTGCGCGAAGACGGCGACCGTGAGCAGGAGCAGCAGGAGGGCGAGGCCGCCCCGCGAGGCCGTCATGGGCCGCAACATGGCACAGCCACCCCCCGGGAGCCGCTAGCCGTTGCAGTCCCGGCCCGACCGGTCCACCCTGGGCCCTGCGGCGGGGGAGGTTTCCGGTTGGATCATCGAGCCAGCGCGCGTGCGGTGCGGGCGCTCGCCGGCGGAAGCGACGCCTTCGTCTCGGCGCTCGAGCGGACGCCCGACTACGACGCGGACTGCTTCGAGCGATTCGTCACCCATCACCAGCTCCGCGCCTGGGTCGCCCCCGCGCTCACCAGCGTTCGCGCCGAGCGCCTGATCGGCGCCGGATTCCGCGACCGCCTGCGCGAGTACCGCGCGGCCCGCATCGTTCGCAACCACGAGCTGCTGCGTGATTCCGTGGAGGTCCGCTCGGCGCTTTCGGAAGCGGGTCTCGGCTGCCTGTTCCTGAAGGGGCTCTACGTCGGGCAGCGCTTCTACGGAGACGCGAATCTGCGTCATCAGGGCGACGTCGACGTCCTGGTGAGGTCGCGCCAGCTGGAAGCCGCGCTCGCCGCGCTGGCGAGGGTCGGCTACGACGTCGAGACCAATCTGGACGATGGCAAGCCCGTCGCGGCGCGGCTTCGCGAGATCCGGGGGTGGGCGCCCGCGAAGGCGCCCCACGCGATCACGGTGCGCCGCGGCGCCACCAGGCTGGATCTGCACTGGTGCCTGAACAGCCGCTCCTTCGGCCGCGTGGAAGAACAGGCCCTGTGGACCGGACGGCGGCGCTTCCAGCTCGCGGGGCACGATTTCGAGACGCTCTCCGACGAAGACATGCTGGCGTTCCTGCTGGTTTCGCTCTGCGAGGATCTCCGCCGCGGAGCCGGCCGCGCCAAGCACTTCCTGGATCTCTACCTGATCCTGCGCGCTCTCGACGCTCGGATCGACTGGGAACGCTTCTGCGAACGCCAGCGCGCGCAGGGCGTCCTGAAGCCCTCCATCAACGTGCTGGCCACCTTCTTTGCGCTCTGGGGCTGCGCGGCGGAGTTCCCGGGCGTCGCGCGCGCGCTGGAGCGGCGACTGCGTCTGGTGGAGCTGCGCGACGCCGAAGAGGCGCTCGCGCTGATCGAGCGCCCGCGCGGAAGCGCCGAGAATCGCGTCTGGTTCCGGCGCGTCTTTCCGCGCTCCTCGTCGCGCTATTGGGCGTGGCGGCTCACGCGAGACCTCCCGCACACGCTCACGCGCCTCCAGGGGTCGCGGGAATTCGTGCTGCCGGAGGGCTGAGCGGCGGGTTCAGCTTCCTGCTGCGGCGATCGCTACCGTACCGCGCCTGATGGCTCTCGATCCCCGCACTCCCTTGCTGGTCGGCGTGGGGGCCGTCTCGCAGCGCGAAGCGGACCCCGCGCGCGCCGAGGAGCCACTCGCGCTGATGCATCGCGCGCTGGAACGCGCGGCGGAGGACGCCGGCTGCCCCGCACTGCTCGCGCGCGCCGATTCGATCCGCGCGCCGCGCGGCTTCTGGAGCTACCCCGATCCCTGTCGGATGCTGGCCGAGCGCTTCGGCGCGGCGGGCGCGCGGACCGAGATCGCCGAGATCGGGGTGCTGCAGACCGCGCTGCTCGGACGCGTAGCGGCGGACGTCGCGGCGGGCCGGGCCGAAGTCGTGCTGGTGGTCGGCGCGGAGGCCCGCCATCGCTCCCAGCGGGCGGGCGCGGCCGGCATCGAAGCGCCGCTCACGCGACAGGCCCCCGTGACGCCGGACTCGGTCCTTCGGCCGCAGGGGCCGATCCTGAGCGCGCGCGAGATCCGCGCCGGGCTCGCGCTGCCGGTGGTCCAGTACGCGCTGCTCGAGAACGCGCTGCGCGCGGCGGAGGGTCTCTCCCTGGACGCGCACCGGCGCGCGATCGCGGCCCTCCAGGCGGCGCTCTCGGAAACGGCGGCCGGGAATCCCGAGGCCTGGTCTCGCGAGCCCGTGAGCGCGGATGCGATCGCGGATCCGGGCCGCAATCCGATGCTGGCCTTCCCGTACGGAAAGCTCCACTGCTCGAACTGGAACGTCGACCAGGCGGCGGGTCTGGCGTTCTGCTCCGTCGCGACGGCGCGCGCGCTCGGCATCGCGCGCGAGCGCTGGATCTTCCCGCTGGCGGTGGCCGACGCGAACCACATGGTTCCCTACACCGAGCGGCGCATGCTCCACCGCTGCGCGGGCTTCGCGCGGGCGGCCGAGCGCGCGTTCGAGCGCGCCGGCCGCGACCTCGCGGGCGTCGCGCATCGCGAGCTCTACTCCTGCTTCCCGTCCGCCGTGCGCGTGCAGGTGCGCGAGTTCGGCATCGCGGACGAGCGCCCGCTGAGTCTCTCGGGCGGGATGGCCTTCGCGGGAGGCCCCCTCAACCACTTCGTGCTCCAGTCGCTGGTTCCGATGGCGCGCCGGCTGCGCGCCGCGCCCGGCAGCGTGGGCCTGCTGACGGCCGTCTCCGGCGTGCTCGCCAAACAGGGCGTGAGCCTCTGGTCGGGCGAGCCGGGCGCGGCGCCCTTCGCCCACGACGACGTCAGCGAGGCGACCGCGCGCGATACCGCCGTGGCGGATTTCGCCGAGGCGCCGGAGGGCGCGGCGCGGGTCGCGACCTACACGGTCGTGTACGAGAACGAACGGCCGAAGCGCCTGGTGCTGATCGCCGATCTCGAAGACGGCGCGCGAGCGATCGCGAGCAGCGATGACCTCTCGCTCGTCGAAGCCGCCACCCGCGAGGAACTCTGCGGGCGCGCGGTGCGGCTCGCGGCGGGGGGCGGGCTGGGGCGGATCTAGGTCGCGCGCCTCGCGTCCGCGCGGTCGAAGGCGCGCATCAGCTCGGCGCAGCGCGCCTCGACCCGGCGCCGGTAGTGCGCGTGCGTGAGGATGTAGGCGTCGTTCTCCCGGATGCCGTCCAGGACGGCCGCCGCAATCGCTTCCGGCGGCTGCATCTCCTCCGGATGGCGGGTTCCGCCGGCCGCCCTCTGCCGCAGGTCCTCGGCCGGGGCCTGGGGGGCGCCGAGCTCCGCCGGCCGGTTGCGCTCGCTGCTCAGGATCTGCGTCTGCACGCCCCCGGGACACAGCACGGAGACGCCGATCGCATGGCCGGCCAGGTCCATGCGCAGGTGCTCCGAGAGGCCCACCACGGCGTACTTGGCGGTCGCGTAGACGCCCACGCCGGGCGTCGGGATCAGCCCCGCCGTCGAGGCGGTGTTCACGATGTGCTTCTCGCCCGGCTGCGCGAGCATGCGCGGCAGGAAGGCCAGCAAGCCGTGGACGACTCCCCACAGGTTCACGCCGAGCACCCACTCCCAGTCCTTCGCGGTGCGGCTCTCGATCGATCCCATCACGAACACGCCGGCGTTGTTGCAGAGCACGTGGCAGCCGCCCAGCTCGCGGTAGGTGCGCTCCGCGAGGGCCTCCACCGAGGCGGGCTTCGAGACGTCCGTATGCACCGCCAGCGCGCGCCGGCCGGCCGCGCGCGCTTCGGCCGCGACCTGCTCCGCGCCCGCGATCTCGACGTCGGCCACCACCACGTCCATCCCGTGCGCGGCGAACGCACGGGCGAGCGCGGCGCCGATCCCGCTGCCGCCGCCCGTCACCACCGCGACCCTACCCTTCAGATCCCGCATGGCCCGTCTCTCCTTCGGCCTGCTAGTCTGCAACAGCACCGAGGCCGCGCCATGCACGCATCGCCCGACTCGTTGTTCCCGTCCCTCGGCCGCCGCGCCTTCCTGACCGGCGCCGGCGCGCTGGCGGGCTGCTGGCTCGCGCGCGGCCTCGGCGTCCCGCGCCAGGCCGCCGGGGGCGGCTCCCAGGCCGCCTTCCCGGAGTTGCTGCGCGCGTTCGCGGCCTCGCTCACGCCGCGGCAGCGCGAGCTGCTGGTGCTCCCGGCCGATCACCCGTCCCGCCAGATCGCGAACACGATCTCCGTGCTCGAGCGCCCGCATCTGGGAACGCTGCTCTCGCCCGCCCAGCGCGCGCTCGCCCTCGGGCTCTGCGGGAGCATGCTCTCGGAGCAGGGGCGCGAGGCCTTCGCCGGAACGCTGGCCGTCGAGGGCCGGATCGACGGCTGCGTTCTCGCGCTCTACGGCGAGCCGGAGAGCGGACGCGCGCAGGCGGTGCTGATGGGCGGACACGTGATGCTGCGGGCCGGCGGCGAGAGCGCCGAGACGGCGGTCTTCGGCGGCGGCCTCGCCTACGGGCATCAGGTCGGGAATCACCGCTGGCGCGTGGCAGGGAACTCCTTCGCTCCCCACGGCGACGCCGCCAACCGGCTGTACGCGAGCCTGACGCCCGCGGAGCGGGCGCGCGCGGTGCTGCCGGCCCCGCCGCACGAGCTCGTGCTCCAGGTGCAGCGCGCGGGCGCGCGCTTCGATGGGGCGCGCGTGGGCTCGCTCTCGGAGCCGGCGCAGGAGGCGGCGGCGCGGGTCCTCGACGCGGTCCTCGCGAGCTATCCGGAAGACGCGCGGGCGCGAGCGATCGCCAGCATCGACGGAAACGGCGGGCGGGAGGCGCTTCACGTCGCGTTCTATGCGACGCATGGCTTCTATTCCGACCTGCAGCCCTGGTCGAAGCTTGCCCCCGCGGAGCGCGCGCGGCGCGGAGATCCCTACTGGCAGGTCTGGCGCATCGAGGGCCCCGGCACCATCCTACACTTCCAGGGGTATCCGCACGTGCACGCCTACCTGCAGGTGGTGCGCGACCCCGCGCGCGCGAATCTCGGCGAGACGCTGGGCGCGACCGACCGGGGCGTCGAAGGGGAGCGGCTGCGCCGCGTCCTCGAGGGCGCCATGCGCCGGGCGACCGGGCAGTCGCTGGCGTTCCACGCGGACCCCGTGCCGGGCCGCTTCTGCCCGGGCGAGATCACGACGGGCCTCGCCTACTCGCTGGATCCGTATCGCAACCACGTCGGGGTGGCGTCGATCGAGGGCCGCGCGATGAGCGCCGCCCTGCGCGAGCGGCTGGCGGCCGCCGGGGTCGCGGCCGTGCCGGAGCGAAGCTACCGGGTGGCGACCCTCGAGTACTTCGCGGCGACGCCGGAGATCTTCGGCGAGTCGGAGGACTTCGAGCGGAGCGATCTGCTGCTGCGTGACGCGCTGGTGACCCACCTGCGCGCGGGGGGTCTCGCGGACGCCGCCGCCTGAGGTCCGCGGCCGTCAGGTCGCGGAGGCGATCACGCGCGCGAGCACGAAGGCGAGCACGACACCCCCGAGCGTCATGCCCGCGATCAGGGCGACCTCGAGGATCTCGAAGCCGCGGCTGGCCGGACCCGCGAGGCCCCGCAGGCGCTGGCGGTTCCAGCCCAGGAAGATCGGGATCGCGAGCAGGGCCGCGGGCAGCGCGAAGGGAAAGTCGTACCCCCCGACCAGCAGACGGGGGACCGCGTCGATCGCCGCCACGCTGGCCGCTCCCGCCGCGACGCTCGCCAGGATCCAAGCCTGCGGCGAGGCGCCGCGCGCCAGCCAGCGCACGCAGCGCGGCGCCAGCGTGCCGACGAACGCCAGCGGCCCCGCCGCTCCGACTCCGACGCCAAGGGCGACGAGCGAGATCGTCGCCATCCGGGAGCGTGCGTCCGCGCGTAGCGCCGCCCGGGCGAGCGCGAGCAAGCCGAGCGTGAGCGCGAGCAGGACGCCCCCGCTCGCGAAGCTCGCGCCCGACAGGTCCCCCAGCAGCCAGGCGACGACCGGAGCCACCAGGTCGCGACGCGCGCGTGCGTAGGTTCCCGCGAGCGCCGCGACGCCCGCCATCGCCGCCAGTAGGGCCGCTGCCGCGAGATTCGTCCAGCGCCTGGGTCGATCGAGCGCGCGCACGAGCAGGGCGAGCAGCGTCGCCCCGGCGAGCGCTCCGATCGCGAACGCGAGCAGCGCCGCCGCGCCCGCGCGGCCCGCCGAAGCGGCGAAGCCTCCCCCCGCGGCGCCGGTCGCGAGCGCGAGCAGCTCGAGCTCGGCGAGCGGACGGACGCTGCCGGCGGCCAGGCGCAGCGCCCCCGCGAGCGCGAGCGCGCCGCCCGCGGCGGCGGCCAGCAGCACGCGGGGTCCATTCACACGCGTCAGTGTCGCGGGGTCGTCGGCGAAGCCGAGCCGGAACGCGGCGAGCGCGCAGGCTGCCAGCACCCCGGCGCTGGCGAGCCAGACCAGGGCGAGCGCGGCACGCCCCGCGGCGATCGGAGCGGCGGTGGGGACCGGTGCGCTGGGAGCCGGCGAGCTCACGCCGGCCGAGTCTACCCGAGCCGGCAGCAGACGCCCCCAAGCGCCTGCCGTTGCTCGGAATCTTCCAATGGCGCAGAGATCCTCAAGCCGGATGCAAGCGCGCCTCCAGAAGCCGGTTTTTGCACGCAGACCCCTTCATTTCGCCCCGCGAACTGCCGATTAGGTCACCGAACCTTCGTTCCTCGAGGCGGTCGCGTTCCCATGCGTCTGGTTGTCCGGATCCTCGCGGGGCTCGTGCTCGGCGCCTTCGCCGCAGCGCCGTCCCCGGCCAAGGCCGCCACCATCGCGAGCATCTCGATGGTGAAGAACGCCGGCAACACCGTGGACGTCTTCGACGACGTGGGCAACATCGCCAGCGCCGCGCTGAGTACGGTGGCGACTTCCGCGATCACGCCCACCAGCTTCACCGCCCGCTACGGGGCAGTGGTGTCTGCCGACCGCGGCGGCGGCGGTGGCTCCGGCACCTTCACCCGGAACTTTACCGGCAACTTCTCGATCACCTTCTCCGTGACGGCGACCAGCGGCAACCCCTGGGCCGTCACGCTCGACGTGCTGCGGATCGGCGCCCAGACGATCATCAGCGACGGGAGCGGGAATGCGTCCGTCGCGCTGGGCGCGCTCACGGGAAGCGAAACCGGCGCGGGATCGATCAGCAGCGGCAGCATGAGCCTCGCCGCGCTCACGACGCTCGCGAACGCCGGAGGCGGGTCGCCGAGCGCCAACAACCCCTTCAACCAGTCGAGCACCGCCGTGCTCTCGGGCATCGGCACCGGCGCCGTCCAGAACGTGGTCCTCAACTTCGTCTTTGGCGCCAGCGCGACCACCGTCGACCCGGCCGGCGGCAGCGTCCAGGGCGATGAAGCCGCGCTGCGCATGGGCATCGACAGCGCGCTCAGCTCGTTCACGGCCGACGACTACCCGGGTACTGGCCTGCGTAATCTCGCGACCGACGGGATCTGGATCTACTTCCTCCTGGTGGAGTCGCCCGAGCCCGGAACCGCGGTGCTGCTCGGGCTCGGCCTGGCGGGGCTCGGCATCCATCGCCGCGCGCGCAGGCGCTGAGGCCCCAGCCGCTTCTCCAGCAGTGGGATCTCCGTCGCGCAACCGGCGGATCTTCCAGCCCGTCGCTTCACACGAATCGCCTCGCGATCCGGAACGCCGCGCCAGGCCCCCCTGTGCTTCGCCCCGCGAACGACCGATCAGATAGCCGGGCTCGTAGCTACGGGGGCAGCGCACGGGAATGCGTCCCGCGACCCGGATCCTCCTGGGTTTGATCCTCGGCGTCTTCGCCGGGCTCCCGTCCGTCGCCACGGCCGCGACGATCTCCAGCGTCACGATCACCGCGAACGCCGGAAACACGGCGGACTTCTTCGACGGCGCTCCTCCCGTCACCAGCGCGGTGCAGAGCACGGCCAGCGTGACCGCGAGCACGTCCACCACGTTCGACGCGCGGTACGCGGCGGTGGTCTCCGCCGACCGCGGCGGAAGCGGGGGCCCCGGGACCACCACCCAGGACTTCACCGGCGACTTCACGATCACGCTCCAGCTGACGGAGACCGCGAGCACCGCGTGGAGCTTCACGCTCGACGTGCTTCGGATCGGCGCCCAGACGATCGTCAGCGACGGAACCGGCAATGCGTCGGTGGCCATGGGAGCGCTCACGGGGACCGAGACCGGCGCAGGATCGATCAGCAGCGGAAGCATGAGCCTCGCCGCGCTCACGACGCTCTCGAACGCCAGCGCGGAGGGCACCTCCCCGGATTCGCCCTTCAGTCAGTCGAGCACCACGGTCATCTCGGGCATCGGCACCGGCGCCGCGCAGACCGTGATCCTCAACTTCGTCTTTGGCGCCAGCGCGACCACCGTCGACCCCGCCGGCGGCGGACCCGGCGGCAACGAGGGCGACGAAGCCGCGCTGCGCATGGGCATCGACAGCGCCCTCGGCTCGTTCAGCGCCGACGACTATCCGGGCACCGGCCTGCGCAACCTCGCGACCGACGGGATCTGGATCTACTTCCAGCTGGAGGAGACGCCCGAGCCCGGCACCGCGGTGCTGCTCGGACTAGGCTTGCTGGGGCTCGGCGTCCATCGCCGCGCGCGCAGGGGCTGAGCCGCTTCTCAGCGGCCCTTCCAGACCGGGGCGCGCTTTCCGATGAACGCGTCGATGCCCTCGCCCGCGTCCTCGGCCAGCATGTTGCGGGCCATCACCTCGGCGGCATAGGCCGTCGCTTCGTCGAGCGTCATCTCCAGCTGCCGGTGGAACATGCGCTTGCCGGTCTCCACGGCGACCCGCGACTTGGAGGCGATCTCGCGCGCGAGCGCGGCGACCTCGGCGTCGAGCTGGTCCGGCGGCACGACGCGGTTCACCAGTCCCCAGTCGCGCGCGGTCTCCGCGTCGATGAAGCCGCCCGTCATCAACATCTCGAAGGCGCGCTTGCGGGAGACGTCGCGCGAGAGCGGCACCGCGGGCGTGGCGCAGAAGAGCCCGACGTTGATCCCCGAAGTCGCGAAGCGCGCGTCGCTGGAGGCGACCGCCAGGTCGCAGCTCGCGACCAGCTGGCAGCCGGCGGCCGTGGCGAGTCCCTGGACCTTTGCGATCACGGGCTGCGGAATCTCGCGCAGCGAGGTCATCAATCGGCGGCAGCGGCCGAAGAGGGCCTCGTAGTAGCCGCGCTCCGGATGCGACCGCATCTGCTTCAAGTCGTGGCCGGCGGAGAAGGCGCGGCCCTCGGCCGCGATCACGACGACGCGGACGCCAGCGTCGGGGCCGACCGAGTCGAGCGCCGTCTGAAGCGCGGCGATCAGCTCCTCGGAGAGGGCGTTGGCCTGGTTCGGACGATTGAGGCTCAGCGTGGTGACGCCGTCCCGGTCGTCGCGGAGCAGCAGGCAGTTCGCTTCGGCGCTGCGGGATTCCATCGCCGGTCGGCACGCCTCCGCTTCCATTCTACTGCGGGTCGGCGCGGACCCCACCCGAGAACTCCTGCGCCAGCGTCTGCTTCAGGAGCTCGAGCACCGCCGGGCGCAGCGTCGGCTCGCCGCCCTCCAGCATCAGCGTGGAGGCGAGCCCGGAGAGCACCGCGATCGTGTGCTGCTGGAGCACGTAGTGGCGACGGCGGCTCAGCCGCGCGTCCGCGAACAGGCGGCGCCAGATCCGATCCCAGTCGCGGGACATGCGATCCCGCCAGTCGCGCCGGGCGCGGGTGTCCTCGCGCCCGAGATAGTGGATCAGGATCTCGTGGGTCGAGCGATAGTGGGCGCTGCCGAAGTGTTCCCAGGCGCGGTCGATGAAGAGCGACGCGCGCCGGGCGAGGGAGGTGCCCTCGACGGGAATCCCCTCGAGCCCCTCCTCGAAGCGGCGGAAGGAATCGTCGAGCACGCTGACCAGCATGCCGTCCTTGCCGCCGAAGTGATGCTGTACGGCGCCCCAGGTCACCCCGGCGCGGCGCGCGATCTCCGGCGCCGTGGTGCGCGCGAGCCCCACCTCGGAGATGCTCTCGACCACCGCGTCCATCAGCAGCGCGCGCGTCTGCGCGGTGCGCTCGGCGTGGGAACGGCGCGCTCGGGGGCGCCTCTGTGGCTTCATACGCGCAGAAGTGACGCGTGCGCTAGCCATCCGCGGCGCCCTCCAGCCCGTACACGCTCGCCATCAGCTGCGAGGCGAGGCCGGTGCCCGGAAGCGCAACGCCGCACTCGCGCGCGAAGGCGAGTGTCACGGCGAGGTCCTTCTCGGCGAGCGTCTTGAAGCCGCGCAGCATGGCCTGCACGTTGCCGGTCTTGCGGGTCTCCGCGGGCAGCTTGTGGAGCGCCAGGAAGGCGAGCATCGGATCGGTCAGGTTCCCGTTCGAGCGCGTCACCTCCTCGAGCTTCTCCTGCGAGAGGCCCGCGGCGCGCCCCAGCTTGAAGCTCTCGTAGGCCGAGAGCCAGGCGAGGTAGGTCATCAGGTTGTTGCACAGCTTGGAGGCGGCGCCGCTTCCCAGCGGCCCGGTGTGGACGATCTTCGCCGCGGAGGTCTCGAAGGCGGGGCGGCAGCGCTCGAGATGCGCGGCGTCGCCGCCCACGATGTAGGTGAGCTTGCCCGCGGTGGCGGCCGCCGCGCCGCCGGTGACGCAGGCATCGAGCAGGCCGATCCCGCGCTGGGCGGCTGCGGCGCCCAGCTCGCGCACGGTGCTCGGCAGGATCGTGCTGTGGATCGCGATCACGCTGCCGGGGACGGCGCCGGCCAGCACGCCCTCGTCTCCCCCGAGCACGCTGCGCACGTCGGCGTCGTCGCGGACGCAGACGCCGATCACGTCGACGCGCTCCGCGAGCTCCCGGGGGGTGCGGGTCGGCTTCGCGCCCTCGCGCACCAGCTCGTCGAGGGGCGCCGGCAGCGCGTCGAGAACGAAGGTCTCGAGGCCGGCGGCCAGCAGCCGGCGCGCCATGGGCATTCCGATGTTGCCGAGACCGATGAATCCGGCGCGCAACGTCACGGGGGGCCTCCTTCCGACCGGTCCAGGCTACCACAATTTACATTGGACTCGCTATGTAAATGCTGATAGAGTCCCCGCTCGGCGCGAGGCAAGCGTGGTCGAATACGACCCCTACGTCTACCAGGTCCACGAGGACCCCTACCCGGTCTATCGCGCGCTGCGCGACGAGGCGCCCGTCTACCGGAACGAGGCCCTCGGCTTCTGGGCGCTCTCGCGCCACGCGGACGTGCTGGCCGCCTTCAAGGACGTGGAGACCTTCTCGAGCCGGCATGGCGTCTCCCTCGATCAGGACGTGTTCCACGCGGATGCCGACGCCACCATGTCGTTCCTGGCGATGGATCCGCCGCGCCACACGCGCATGCGCTCGCTCGTCTCGCGCGGCTTCACGCCGCGCCGCGTGTCGGAGCTGGAGCCGCGGATCCGCGCGATCGCCCGAGAGCACCTGGACGCCTGCCGCGAGCGGAGAGGCTGCGACTTCATCGCGGATTTCGCCGGCAAGCTCCCGATGGACGTGATCAGCGAGCTGCTGGGGGTGCCGGCTGCGGATCGGCCGACGCTGCGCACCTGGGCCGACACGGTGGTGCACCGCGACGAAGGCGTGCGCGGTCTCCCGCCCGCGGCCGCGCAGGCGGCGCTGCGGATGCTTCAGTACTTCACGGAGATGATCGCGGTCCGACGTCGCAGCCCTCGCGACGATCTGACCAGCGCGCTGCTCGCCGCCGAGATCGACGGCGACCGGCTCTCGGACCGCGAGATCATCGGCTTCCTGTTCCTGATGATCGTGGCCGGCAACGAGACCACGACCAAGCTGCTCGGCAACGCCGTCTACTGGCTGGCGCGGAACCCGGAGCAGCGGGAGAAGGTGCGCCGCGACCCGGCGCTGATCCCCCTCTGGGTGGAGGAGACGCTGCGCTACGACAACTCGACCCAGGCGCTCGCCCGCCTGGTCGCGCGCGACGTCGAGCTGCATGGCGAGAAGCTGCGCGCGGGCGACAAGGTGGTGCTGCTGGTGGGATCGGCCAACCGCGACGAGCGCGCCTTCCCGGATCCGGACCGTTTCGACCTGCTCCGCAACACGCAGCGCAGCCTGGCCTTCGGTCAGGGCACGCACTTCTGCCTGGGCGCCTCGCTGGCGCGTCTCGAGGGGCGCGTCGCGCTGGAAGAGGTGGAGCGGAGCCTCCCGGGCTGGGAGCTCGAGCCGGCGGGCAGCCAGCGCGTCCATTCCGTGAACGTGCGCGGCTTCGCCGCGCTTCCGATCCGGTTCGCGTCATGAGCGGCGAGGTTCGCACCGCGATCGTGACGGGAGCCTCCTCCGGGATCGGAGCGGCCACCGCCGTCGAGCTGGCGCGCCAGGGCTTCCGCGTCGCGATCGGCGCGCGGCGGGTGGAGAGGCTCCGCGAGGTGGCGGCGTCCGTCGAGGCGGCGGGCGGCCGCGCCTTCGCGCATTTCCTGGACGTCTCGCAGCCCGATTCGATCGAGGCCTTCTACTCCGCCGCCGAGTCGACGCTCGGGCCGATCGATCTGCTCGTGAACAACGCGGGCATGTCGATCCTGAACCTGCTCCCGGATGCCAAGGTCGAGGACCTGCGCGCCGAGCTCGACGTGAACCTGCTCGGGCCGATGCTCTTCTGCCGCCGCGCCATCCCCGGGATGCTGGAGCGCCGGCGCGGCGATCTCGTCTTCGTGGGCAGCGAGAACGCGGTGCGGCCGCGCCCGTACCAGGCCGGCTACACGGCCGCCAAGGCGGGTCTGGAGGGCTTTGCCCGCGTGCTCGCGATGGAGCTCGACGGAACCGGCGTGCGCTCGATCGTGGTGCGGGTGGGGCCCACGGGCAGCGAGTTCGGCGCGCGCATGGATCACGCCAAGCTGAAGCGGGCGCTCGAGGCCTGGCGATACTGGGGGGTGCAGCGTCACCTGCACTTCATGCCCTCCGAGAGCGTGGCCAGGGCGATCGCCCGGGTCGTCGCGACTCCCGTCGAGGAGAGCTATCCCAACCTGGTCGAAGTCATGCCCGGCGGACGCAAGAAAGAATTCACAAGCTGATAGGAGATCCCATGGCCCTCGCGCCCCTGAATCCCGAAACCCGGAACCTGATCGACGGAAAGCTCGTCGCCGCCAGCAACGGCGCGACCTTCGAGAACGTGAATCCCGCCACCGAAGAAATACTCGGCGTCTGCGCCGACGGAACCAAGGACGACATGCTCGCGGCGATCGGCGCGGCGCGGCGCGCCTTCGACGAGACCCGCTGGTCCACCGACGCGGCCTTCCGCCAGCGCTGCCTCACGCAGCTCGCCGCGGCCCTTCAAGAGAGCAAGGAGGAGCTGCGCTCGATCGTGGTCGCCGAGGCGGGCTCGCCGGTCCTGCTGACGTACGCGGTCCAGGTCAACATCTACATCGACGCGATGCCGTACTGGGCAGAACTTGCCGGGAGCTACAGCTACGAGCGGCCGATGCGCGACATCTCGTTCATGGGCCAGCCGAACCGGCGGGTGCTGCGCCGCGAGGCGACCGGCGTCGTCGGCGCGATCACGCCCTGGAACTTCCCGCTCTACCTGAACCTGTGCAAGCTGGGCCCGGCGCTCGCCGCCGGGAACACGGTGGTGCTCAAGCCCGCGCCCGACACGCCGTGGTCGGCGACCACGCTGGGCCGGATCATCGCGGAGCGCACGGAGATCCCGGCCGGCGTCGTGAACGTGGTCGCCTCCTCCGACCACGGCGTCGGCGAGATGCTCTCGACCGACCCGCGGGTCGACCTGGTGACCTTCACGGGCTCGACGGCGACCGGCCGGCGCGTGATGGAATGCGCCTCGGCGACGGTGAAGAAGGTCTTCCTCGAGCTGGGGGGGAAGTCCGCGTACATCGTGCTGGACGATTCCGGGATCGAGAAGGTGCTGGCCGGGGTGGGCATGCTCTGCACCCACGCCGGGCAGGGCTGCGCGATCACCACCCGGGTGCTGCTGCCGCGCTCGCTCTACCAGCAGGGCCTCGAGGTCGCGAAGGCGTCGTTCGAACGGCTCGCCTACGGGGACCCCACCAATCCGGCGCACCTGATGGGCCCGGTCGTGAGCCGCCGGCAGCACCAGCGCGTGCTCGGCTACATCGAGAAGGGCAAGCGCGAGGGTGCGCGGCTGCTGACGGGCGGCGGCGTTCCCAAGCACCTGAAGAAGGGCTTCTACGTGGAGCCGACCCTGTTCGCCGACGTCGATCCGGACAGCACCATCGCGCAGGAGGAGATCTTCGGCCCGGTGCTCTGCATGATTCCCTTCGACGACGACGACGACGCGGTGCGGATCGCGAACCACTCGATCTACGGCCTCTCGGGCGCCGTCACCTCGGCGAGCGAGGAGCGCGCCCTCGCCGTGGCGCGGCGCATCCGCACCGGGACGCTCTCGGTCAACGGCGGCATGTGGTTCGACGTGGACACGCCGTTCGGGGGCTACCGCCAGAGCGGCGTCGGGCGGGAGAACGGGCTGATGGGCTTCGAGGAGTACCTGGAGACGAAGGTGATCGCGCTGCCGGGAAAGAAGGCGTGAAGCCATGAGCGAGGCGGCAGCCGGAGGGCCGATCGGAACGCAGGATGCGGAGCTCGCGCCCGCGACGCAGTGGCGCGGCGGAGACGCGCCCCCGCGCGTCTCCGGCGGCCTGCCCCTGCTCGGGCACCTGCTCGAGATGCGCCGCTCTCCGATCGCGCTCTTCCAACGCGTGCGCGACCAGCACGGCGAGCTGGGCGAGATCCGGCTGGCGCGCAACCGCGTGGTGATGCTCTCCGGGGAGGAGGCGCAGGAGGCGTTCTTCCGGGCCTCCGACGAGCAGCTCGACCAGGCGGCGGCCTATCCGTTCATGACGCCCATCTTTGGACGCGGGGTGGTCTTCGACGCGACGCCCGAGCAGCGCAAGCAGGCGCTGCGCAATCAATCCCTGCGCGACAAGCTGATGCGCGGCCACGCCGAGGTGATCGCGGCGGAGACGGAGCGGGCCATTTCGAGCTGGGGGGAGCGCGGCGAGATCGATCTGCTGGATTTCTTCGCCGAGCTCACCATCTACACCTCGAGCGCGTGCCTGATCGGGAAGTCGTTCCGCGAAGAGCTGACGGCGGAGCTGGTCCCCATCTTTCATGAGCTCGAGCAGGGCACCGACGCCTTCGCCTACGTGAACCCGTACCTGCCGCTGCCCAGCTTCCGGCGGCGCGACGCCGCCCGCCGGCGCCTGGTCGCGATCCTGCAGGGCATCTTCGAGCGGCGCGAGGCCGCGGGCGACGACACCAAGGACCTCTTCTCCGTACTGCGAGGGATCCGGAACCCCGACGAGAGCCCGCGCTATCCGGTCGACATCATCACCGGGATGTTCATCTCGATGATGTTCGCCGGGCACCACACCACCTCGACGGCGGCGTCCTGGATGCTGATCGAGCTGCTCCGGCATCCGGCGGTGACGAAGGACGTCGCCCGTGAGCTCGACGAGCTCTACGCGGATGGGCGCGAGGTCAGCTATCAGGCGCTGCGCGAGATGCCGCAGCTCGAGTGCGTGATCAAGGAGACGCTGCGCCTGCACGCGCCGCTGATCATCCTGATGCGCAAGGTCCAGCAGGACTTCCACTACAAGCATTGGACGGTTCCGGCCGGGAGCACGGTCGCCGTGTCGCCCGCGGTCTCGAACCGGATGCCCGAGTGCTTCCCGGACCCCGAGCGCTTCGATCCCGCCCGCTACCTCCCGCCGCGCGAGGAGGACAAGCAGGGCTTCGCCTGGATTCCCTTCGGAGGCGGCCGCCACCGCTGCGTGGGCGCCTCCTTCGCCATGATGCAGCTCAAGGCGATCTTCAGCGTGCTGCTCCGCCGCTACGAGTTCGAGATGGCGCAGCCGTCCGAGAGCTACCGCAACGACCACTCGAAGATGGTGGTCCAGCTCGAGCAGCCCTGCCGGGTGCGCTATCGGCGGCGCGCGGCGCCGGCGGTGGCCCGGCCGGCGGAGGCGCAGGCCGCCACGTTCGTTGCAGGCGCGGTGCGGGCGCTGCGCGTGGTCGTCGACCGCGATCTGTGTCAGGGCCACGGCGTCTGCGCCGGCGAGGCGCCCGAGGCCTTCCAGGTGGATCCCAAGACGGGAGCGCTCGTGCTGCTGCGCGAGATCGTCACCCCGGAGCTGCGGGCCCGGATCGAAGCCGCCGTCCGCCATTGTCCCACGCGAGCGCTCTCGCTCCGCGAGGAGTGAGCCCGATAGCACCACGAGAGGAGTCCGATCGATGCCTGCCTTCCGCCGCGACGAGATCGAGGAGATGATGCGCCGCTGGGTCGCCGCCAACGACCGCGCCGGGGAGACCGGCGACTGGGGGCCGATGGCGGCCTTCTATGCCGAGGACGCGCTCTACAGCTGGAACAACGGGCCGAAGCACGAGTTCGTGGCGCGCGGCCGCGACGAGATCCGCCGCTTCGTGTTCGGCACCGAGATGGCGGGCCTCGAGAAGTGGACATACCCCTACGTGCGGGTCCTGATCGACGAGAAGGTCGGCGAGGTGATCGGGATCTGGCGCCAGATCGCGCCCGTCAAAAAGCTGGATGGCTCGCACTACGAGATCGCGGGCACCGGCGGCTCTTGGTTCCGCTATGGCGGCAACTACCAGTGGTCCTGGCAGCGGGACTTCTTCGACCACGCCAACGCCGCCACCATCTTCATGGCGATGGCGAAGGACGGCCGGCTCTCCGAGGAGATGCAGCGCCGGATGGCGCAGGGCTCGAAGATGCCCGGCTGGGTGCGGCTCTCCGAATTCGACTGGTACGCGACGCTCCCCAAGGAGGGCTAGCCCCTGTTCACGCTGCGCTTCGACATGCGGGCTCCCGAGATCGGCGCGCCGCCGGCGGAGCTCTACCGCGCCGCGCTCGAGATGGCGGAGTGGGGCGAAGCGAACGGCTGCCTCGCGGTGCAGGTCTCGGAGCATCACGGCTCGTCGGACGGCTACCTACCGGCGCCGCTCGTGATGGCGGCGGCGATCGCGGGACGCACCCGGCGCGTTCCGATCCAGGTGGCCGCCCTGATTCTTCCGCTCCACGACCCGATCGAGCTGGCGGAGCAGATCGCCGTCCTCGACCACGTCTCGGGGAGCCGCGTGTCCTACGTGCTCGGGCTCGGCTATCGCGAGCAGGAGTACGCGGCCCGCGGTTTCGAGTTCTCTGCGCGCGGAAAAAGGATGGATGCCTGTCTGGAGGCGCTGCAACAGGCCTTCCGCGGCGAGCCCTTCGCGTTCCAGGGCCGCCCGGTGCGCGTGCTCCCGCGTCCGGCGAGCCCGAATGGGCCGCTGCTGCTGATGGGCGGGAGCAGCCCCGCCGCGGTGCGCCGCGCGGCGCGCTTCGGACTCGGCATGCTGACCCAGGGAGGCGATCCCTCGCTCGCCGAGCTGTACCGGGCCGAGTGCGCGCTGCACGGCCGCGCGCCCGGCCTGTTCCTCTCGCCCCCCGCCGACACGGTCACCTCGGCCTTCGTCGCCGAGGATCCCGACCGCGCCTGGCAGCAGCTCGGCCCCCACCTGCTCCACGACGCGCGGATGTACGCCGCCTGGCTGGGAGCCGCGGGCGCCGTCTCGAAGTCGAGCGCGACGACCGTCGCCGAGCTGCGCGCCGAGCAGGGGCCGTATCGCATCTTCACGCCCGAGGAAGCGGTCCAACACGTGCGTCGCAATGGAGTGTTGCTGATGCAGCCCCTCTGCGGCGGAATCTCCCCCGCGCTCGCGTGGGAGCATCTCGAGCTGGTCGCCAGGCGGGTCCTGCCGGGCCTGAAGAATCCTTCCTGAGCGTCGTGAGGAATCCTGCCATGGGAGAGACCCGCTTCGAGTACGACCCGTACTCCTACGAGATCGATCTCGATCCGTATCCGCTCTACCGGCGCATGCGCGACGAGGCGCCCGCCTACTACAACCCGCGCCTCGATTTCTGGGCCTTCACCCGCTTCCACGATTGCCACGACGCCTTCCTCGACTGGCAGACCTACTCGTCGGCGCAGGGGACCGTGCTCGAGCTGATGGGGGATTCCGAGTTCTCGGGCTCCTTGATCATCTTCATGGATCCGCCCAAGCAGACCCGCTACCGGAACCTGGTCTCCAAGGCGTTCACGCCGGCGCGCATGCGCGCGCTCGAGCCGCGCATCCGCGCGATCACCGTCGAATACCTCGACCGGCTCCAGGATCGGCCGCGTTTCGACGTGGTGCGCGAGTTCACCGCCAAGCTGCCGATGGACGTGATCAGCACGCTGCTCGGCATCCCCAAGCAGGACCGCGACGAGGTGCGCGGCTGGTCGAACGACCTGCTCCACCGCGATCCCGGCAATCCGATGCCGACGAAACGCGGCTTCGAGTCGATGCTGAAGCTCCAGGCCTATTTCGACGAGCAGATGACGGAGCGCCGCCGCCGGCCGAAGGACGACATGATGACGGTGCTGGTCGAGGCCGAGGTCGACGGCGAGAAGCTCGGCGACCACGAGATCCACGGCTTCTGCAACCTGATCGCCACCGCGGGCAACGAGACCGTGACCAAGCTGCTGGCGAGCGCCTTCTACTGGCTGAACGTGTTTCCCGACCAGCGCCGCGTGCTGGTGGACGAGCCGGCCGTGATCCCGAACGCGGTGGAGGAATTTCTGCGCTTCGACCCGCCTTCGCAGTACCAGGGGCGCACGCTCATGCGCGACGTCGAGATCCACGGCGCCACGCTTCCCAAGGGAGCCAAGCTGATGCTCGTGAACGGCGCCAGCGGCCGCGACGAGCGGCGCTTCCCGGATCCGGACCGGCTCGACGTGAGGCGCGAGATCGAGTTCCACCTGGGCTTCGGCTACGGCCGGCACGTGTGCCTGGGCGCCTTCCTGGCGCGGATGGAATCGCGCGTCGCGCTCGAGGAGTTCTTCCGGCGCTGGCAGGACTACGGCGTGCCCGAGGACGGCATCGAGCGCATGCACTCGAGCAACGTGCGCGGCTTCTCGGGCCTGGTCCTCGAGACGCGCTGATCCCGGGCGGGCATGTCCTACCTGGTGGTCTGCGGCGTCGCGCTCGTCGCAGCCGGCCTCACGCTCTACAGCGGCTTCGGTCTGGGCACGCTGCTGCTCCCGGCGTTCGCGATCTTCTTCCCGCTCGAGGTGGCGGTGGCTGCGACCGCCGTCGTGCACCTCGCGAACAACCTGTTCAAGCTCGCGCTGGTGGGCCGCGACGCCAATCTCGACGTCGTGGTGCGCTTCGCCGTCCCCGGGGCGGCGGGCGCCCTCGCCGGCGCGTGGGCGCTCGCGGGGCTCGCCGGGATGGCGCCGCTGGCCAACTGGTCGCTCGGCGCGCGCGTGTTCGAGATCACGCCGATCAAGCTCGTGCTCGGCGTCCTGATCGCCGGCTTCGCGCTGCTCGAGATCTCGAAGCGGGCGGAGGCGCTCCGCCTGGGCCGGCGCTGCTCGCGGCCGGCCTGGTCTAGCGGCGCGGGCTCAACCTTGCGCCGCGGCCGAACGATCAGATCGGCATGCAGGTGGATCGCCAGCCCGACGGATCGCTCGTGGTCCGGGAGAACCCCGTGGTGTTGCGGGCCATCCTGATCGTCCTCGGGGCGGCGGTGCTGGCCGCCGTCTGGCTCCAGCAGCCGCGCGACGGCCAGCGGGTGCTGCTGGGGAGCCTCGGCGCGCTGGTTCCGTTCGCGGGAGCGGCGCTGCTCGAGCGCGTGCGCTTCGAGTTCGACGTCGCGCGGCGCCGGCTTCGCTGGCGGCGGCGCAACCTGTTCCGGTCGCTTTCGGGCGAGCTGCCGTTCGGGGAGATCGCGGACGTCGAGCTGCGCGTGCGCCAGGAGCGCGACCTCGAGATGCGCCGCCGGCGCGCGATCCCGAGCTACTGCGTCGCGCTGCGGACGAGCGCGGGCGACCTCCGGCTCTCGGATCGCCGGTACGCGGACGCGCGGGAGCCGAGCGAGGTGGCGGACGCGATCCGCGCGGTGCTCGGCATCGCTCCGCGAGCTCCGGTCGAGGACGGCATCGAGCGTCTCATGGCCGCTCGCCCCAGTCGTCCGTAGGCGCGTGGCTCCAATCGCGCGCTTCGCAGGCGCGAATCTCGTCGTCCGTCAGCTGTCGGCTCTCGATCATCACGATCCGCTCCTTCACCACGGGGTACACGTTGGGGCGGAAGCAGGCGACGTAGCTGCGGGGCGGCTTGCGGTCGTGCGCCATCTGACGCCCTTCGGGCCGCACGGGGGGAGGCAGGCGCGCCACCACCCGATCGTTGAGCCCCAGCGCGTCGAGTATCGCGACGTTCGGGAGCACCCAGCCGACCACGCCGACGGAGCCTTCGGCGTAGACCGCGCGCTGGTCCCACCCGATCTTCGCGCCGTTCTCGCGGGTGGGGAGCACGGAGACGCGGCGCAGCGCGAAGATCCGGTGCTCCTGGTGGCGGCGGCAGACGTTGTGCTCGATCAGCCAGCGCTGCCATTCATCCCATTCGGCGACGACGGCAGCCAGGGGAGGCGGGAAGGAAGCCGCCAACGGCTGCTCCAGCTTGAAGCTCTCCCGCCGGGTCCAGAGGTCGCGCGTCTTGGCCCAGTGCAGCCAAGGGATCGGCAGCGACGCCGCCAGGAAGACGCCGAGCGCGCCGTAGAGCAGGCGGCGGTCGGGGCGGATGCGCAGGAGCATCCAGATCGCGGTGAGCCAGAGGAGCACCACCAGGTGGCTGTAGACCCGGTACTCGAAGTGGTCGCCGCCGATCACGAACGTGTAGTAGAGCCAGTGCGCCAGCAGCAGGCCCACGGCGGCGAAGGCGTTGCGCGAGGTCCAGAGGCGCGCGAGCCGCGGCGGCCGCAGCGCGCGGGTCTCGCGCAGCAGCCAGACGCCGCCGATCAGCAGCCAAACCCAGATTCCGTACTCGAGCACGAAGCTGGCCGCGTAGCGGATGCCGCTCTCCGGCCAGATCCCCGTGTACTTCGCGTAGTACGTGTTCGGCAGCCATTCGCCGTAGAATCCGCGACGCCACGACAGGTGGACCGGGACGATCGCGAGCGGAAGCGCGAAGAGCAGGCGCCGCTTGCGCGCGAGCAGCGCCGGGTCGGTCAGCAGGATCGCGAGCGCGCACGCCACGGCGAGCATTCCGTCGGGGCGCGCCAGCGCCGCGAGGCCGGCGCTGGCCGAGAGCCGCAGCACCCAGCCATGGGAAGCGCGCTGCTGCGCCGGGGCCAGCGCTTCGTAGACGAACCAGATCAGCAGGAAGTTGAAGAGGGCGGTCTCCAGCCCCGAGCTGAGCCAGGCCAGGAAGGTGCGATTGCTGAGCGCGCCGACCAGCACCACGGCGACGAGCAGCAGGCGGTCCCGCTCGAAGCCCGCCGGCAGGCGCATCCGCATCAGGAATCGGTAGGCGAGCCACAGGCTCGCGGCGCCGAAGCCGAGCGAAAGAAAATTTGACGAAACGGGCGGCTCGATTCCCGTCAACGCCCAGACCGCGCGCAGGACGCAAACCCAGAGAAAGCTCGTGTAGCCCTCGACGGGCAGGAAGGGCGCCGGGTTCCACACCAGGCCGCGTCCCTCGTGGGCGTTGGCCACGTAGCGGAAGGCGATGTAGGCGTCGTCCGTGAGGAAGTAGAAGAGGTCCCACCCGGCGAGCAGGCCCACGGCGGCGACGACGAGCAGCAGGATCCGCACGCCGGCGGAGCATAGCGGTGGGCATCCGATACCCGGGCGGCATCTTCCTCGGAAACTGCGCGGCGGGTATGCTTCGCGCACCATCTCCTCGGATCTTCCTCGCATGTCCGCTCGGACCCGACAGCGCGCCCTGGTCGCGGCGGCGATCCTGCTGGTTGCGGGCCTCCACACCTGGCTGTTCCGCCACCATCTCACGGACGACGCCTTCATCTCGCTGCGCTACCTCGCCAACTTTTTTGCGGGCGAGGGCCTCGTCTACAACCCGGGCGAGCGGGTCTGGGGCTTCACGAACTTCCTGTGGATGGCGCTGCTCGCGCCGGGGATCGCGTGCGGCGTGGATCCGCTGGCCTGCGCGCGAGCCCTGGGACTGGCGGCGACCCTGGCGCTGCTGGTGCTGGTGGGGGTCGGTCCACCGGATGGCCGCGAGGGGGAGCGGAGCTGGAACCCCGCCGGCGCGGCGCTGCTCGCGATCAGCGGCGGGTTCCTGTTGCAGGCGTGGAGCGGACTCGAGACCAGCTTCTTCAGCCTGCTGCTGCTGATCAGCCTGCGCTTCCACGAGCGGGCGCGGAAGCGGCGCGGATGGCCGGGGGTGGCGGCCGGGCTGACGGCGGCGCTCGCGACGCTCACGCGTCCAGAGGGGGTCTTCCTGTTCGGCCTGCTGCTCGTCGACGCGGTCCTCGAACGGAGCTCCTCCGTGGCGCCGCTTCCGCGGCGTCTCGGCGCGCTGCTGCTGGGCTTCGCTCCGCTGGTCCTGGTCTACGCGGCTTGCATGGCGGGCTACTACGGCGCCTTCTATCCGAACTCGATCGACGCCAAGGTTTCGCTTTCGCAGGAGCAGATCCTGCGCGGCCTGCATTACGCGGCGGTCTTCTTCCTACACCATCCAGCGTATTTTCTGATCCCGCTCGCCGCCGCCTCGAGGTGGCGCTCGGCGGGCCCGGGCGAGCGCCTGCTGCTGCGCGCGGCCGGTCTCTTCGCCCTCTTTCCGGTGGCCGTCGGCGGAGACTGGATGCTCGGCTATCGCCTGTTCCATCCCCTGATGGCGCTGAGCGCGAGCCTGCTCCCCTTCCTGCTGGCGGGGGTCCCCGCGCTGGCCGCGCCGGTGGCGCTGCTTTCCCTGCTCGGCTTCGCGGGCAGCTTCCGCGACCCCCACGTCGCCGTCGCGACCCGACCGACTCTGGTGTACACGGCGATCCGGATCGGCGAGTGGATGCGGGAGAATCTCCCGAGCGACGCGGTGCTCGCCACCAACACGGCCGGCAGCATTCCCTACTACTCGAGACTCGCCGTCATCGACATGATGGGCCTGAACGACGAAACCATCGCGCGTCGGCGGGATCTTCCGGAAGGCTGGAAGGGAATCGAGAAAGGCGACGGAGCCTACGTGCTATCGCGTCGCCCGGATTACGTCCAGCTCGGCTCCTACCTCGGCTCGGCGGCGCCGCTCTTCCTCTCGGACATCGAGCTCTTCGCCAGCGAGGAGTTCCAGCGCCGTTACGAGCTCGTCAGCTTCCCGATCGATCCGGAGACGACGCTCCGGCTCTGGCGAAGGCGGGAGCAGGAGCGAGAGCCGCTGGATCCGGAGGAGCGGGATCGGATCCAGCGCATCGCTCGACATCAGCTGGAGCTTTCGGCGTTTCGCTACTAGCCGCTTCGCCCGCGGCGGCGGGCGCCGCCAGGCGATCGAGGAGACTCGTGACCGCCTCCTCCAGATGCGGGAGGACCTGGCCGCGGAAGCGCCCCTCGTACCCGCCTCGCCAGACCACTGCCTGCTCGTCCGGATCGCTGACGAAGAGCGTCAGCATTCCCGTCTCGTGCAATTCGGACCGGCGCACGGTGGCCTGGACGTCGTAGGACGGGGACTGGTCCAGGCTGGCCACGTGCTGCATGGCCGGGGTCTCTTCGATGATCACGAGCTGGCGCCGGACGTCGAGGAGGTAGGTGACGTAGAAGTCCGGCCGGCCGGTCACCCGCGAGAAGCCCCGGTCGAGCAGGCCGCGCTCGAGGAGCCGCTCCATCCAGTTGCTGATCGGCCGGGTTCGCGTGTACGGCCCGCGGACGTTTCCGGACTCGAGCGGCAGGAAATTCCAGGTGCAGAAGCCAGCGAGATCCTTTCGCTGGTCGATCTTCACGTCTACAGTCGTCGCCGCACAGGCCAGGCTGAGCGATGCGAGCAGGGCCGCGCCCAGTACGCCCAGTACGCCCAGTAGGTTCGCACCGACGTGGTTCCCACCGACGTGGACCGCGCCCGACATGGCGCCTCCGGAGCTGGAGAATTCCTGGTCGGTCCAGATTAGGATAGAGCTTTCGGGCATCCGGCGCTGGTAGGATCATCGGCATGAAGAAGCGGACGAGGTCTGGCCTGCGCGCGGTGCTCGCGACGTTGGTCGCGTGCCTGTGGATGCCGGCCGGCGCGAGGGCCCAGGCCCAGATCCCGATCGAGGCTCCGCGTCCGCCCATCTGGGCGATGGTCCTCGACGTCGTCATCCTGCGCCCGCTCGGATTGGCCGTCCTGCCGGTGGGCGTCGCGGCCTTCATCCCCGCCGCGCTGCTCACGGCGCCCGGGGGACTCGACAAGGTCCAGGAGGCGCTGGAGCTCTTCGTCACCGCCCCGGCCAACTACGTCTTCCAGCGGCCGCTCGGAGAGGTCTAGCCGCGCGCCCCGCTCGCTTCCGCCTGGCTGTCGCCGACGGCCGGTGCGCTGCCCCCGCCCTGCGCGCCCGCGAGGTACGTGATCCAGCGGTCCGCCTCCGCGCGGGTCGACGCGTGACCCTGCGCCCGCACGAACGAGGCGTGCGCGTCGGGGATGCGGTTCGCGTTGTACCAGGCGATGCCCTGCATCAGGTTCGCGCTGCCGGGGTTCTCGAGCCCGCCCTTCTGGAGGCCCTGCCCGAGCGCCTCGGCCGCCTCGATCCATTCCTCGCGCTGGAGGTACACCTGACCGAGTCGGACGAAGAGCTTCCCGTCCTTGGAGAGCTCCGCCGCCTGGCGTAGCGGCGGCAGGGCCCGATCGTACTCGCGCGCCGCGATCCAGCTGTTGGCGATCAGCTCGTAGACGCCGACGTCCTTCTGGATCACGCCCTGCTCGATCCCCTTCTCGAGCACCTTGGCGGCCGGATAGGGCAGGTCGTGATAGACGTAGGAGCGCGCCAGGCGGCGCAGATCCTGGTCTTCGGTGAGCAGCCCCTGGTGGTACGCGAGCTCCTGCACGGCGAGCGAGTGCTTGGTGGTGTTGATGGAGCCGTACACCAGCGAGAGCTGAAGCCAATACGACTTCTTCGGGAAGCGGAGCACGAGCTGCTCGAGGATCGGCGCGGCGGCCCTGTGGTTTTCCTTCTGGATATGGAGCGCCGCGAGGAACTGAAGCCATCCCTCCGCCGGCGGATTGGCGAGCTCGATCGCCTTCTCGGTGTTGCTGATGGCGAGGTCGAGCTTGTCGAGCTGGTAGTACGCGATCCCGAGCAGGTAGTAGGAGACCGGGGCCGGGGTTCTCACGTAGCGGAACCACTCGTCGAGAGCCGCGATCACCTTGTCCCACTGCTGGAGCGAGCCGTAGATCTGGGCCTTGTTGAAACGGACCTTGTTCTCGACCTCGACGGACAACACCTCTTCGGCGAGCACCATGTCGAGGTACTTGATCATGGCGTCGTAGTCCTGGGCCGCGTAGGCCACGAACGCCTGAAGGCGGTAGACGAGCGCGCGCTCGTGGGGGTTGAGCGTCTTCGGGTTGAGCTTGTTCAGCAGGGCCTTCGCCTTGGCGGGATCTCCCTCGGCGGAGGCTTCACCGGCGGCCGCGAGATAGCGCGTGACGCGCTTGCTCACCGGGAACTGCGCGGCTCTCGCCTTCCGCGCGAGCTCCATCTTGTCGAGATCGATCGGCTGCTGATCCTCCGGCGTCTGCGCGGAGACCGCGGCTGGCAGGGCCAGCGCGAGGAGCAGCACGAGCATCGAAAGCCACCGGGCGCGGGCTCTCATCGGATTCCCTTCGAGACCTCGAAACGGCCGCCCAGTATCGCGCGCGCCCCCCGGCCTTGCCTAGAGGCATGCGTCATTCGGGCAGGGGGAGCAGGAAGGGATGGAAGGCCACGGAAATGCCCTCGCGCAGGTGCCCGCGGTCCTGGAAGGGGTCGGCGCGTTGCGCGAACGCGAAGATCGGCGCGCCCGACGGATCGGTTCCCTCCACCCGCGCGCGCACCAGCAGGTCGAGCCCCCCCCGGCCCTCGTGGAGCTTTTCCCCCTTGGCGTCGAAGATCGCGACGTGGAGGGTGGCCGCGGGAGCGGTGCCCTCGAGCGGCGTCTCGGAGACGAGCGTCCGCGCCTCGAGGCCCTGGGCCTCGAACTCGAGCTCGCGCTCCACGCCGTCCCAGCTCGCGGTCCGGTTCGAGAGCGGCGCCTCCCGGAGCACGAGCGAGGGCGCGATCATCGCGTCGAATGCCGCGTGCTTCTGGAGCTCGAGGACGAGCGCGCGCGCGGCGTCGTCGTATCCCGCGCGCGCCCCCTTCTCGCCGGCGCGCGCCTGCTGGATGCTGCGGACCCAGAGGTCGCGTGCGACCTGACGGGAAACCGTCTTGAGCTGCTTGTCGTGCGCCCGGAGATCCCGCTCGAGCTCCGCCCAGAGGATCGGGCTGAAGAATTCGAGCTCCGGCGGCATCGCGATCGCGACGTTGAGGGGCAGGATCAGGAAGACGCGGTTTTCGGCGCCCAGCAGCACGGACCGCTCGCGCGCCCGAGGCTCGCTCGCGCAGCCGAGCACGAGGGTGAGAGCGAGCGCTGCGCCGGTGCAGCCGAGCGCGCCTAGTCCGGGAATCCCAGCCACTGGAAGCGGATCCCCACGTGCGCCCGGTACATCCACGGGTCGACTTCCACCTCCCAGTTGGCAAAGGCGACGTCCGACCCGAGCTGGTCGACGACGGCTTGCGAGGTGCCGAACTCGATGGTCCGATCACCGAGAGTCCGGTACGCGCGCCCGCCCAGGAAGAGCGAGACGCCGAGCCAACCGTAGTAGCGGCCCACGTCCATCTCGACATCGAGGCCCGGGCCGATGCCGTTGAAGTACAGCGAGTCGCTGCCCTCCAGCGTCGTCTCGCGCAGGAAACCGGGCTGCACCGTCGGGGGATTCGGAGAAATGGGGGTACAGCGGGTATCGGGATTGCAGTCCCCATCGGACACCAATCCCGTGGCCTTGACCTTGTAGTTGATCCAACCGAACGAAGGCTTGATCCGAAGCTGGCGCTTTCCGATGCGGGCCGGAAAGGACACGCCGAGGTTCGCGCCGAAGACGAGCAGATCGAACTCTGCGGTGGTCTTGCTGCCCTCGCCGACGAGGGCATCCTCGGGAATCGGTGAAATGGGAATCCCGACGATGTCCTGGATGCAGGGAGCGTCGGGCAGCGGACCTTTCAGGCAGCCGGGATCCTTGTCCAGCGCGACCCGCCGCTCCGTCGCGAAGGTGGGCAGGAACTCGCCGCCCAGGAACACCCGCGGGCGGGTCGGGATCGGAATCGCCGGCGACATCACCTCGAGATTCATGCCGACGAACGGCGCGACGTTGAGATCGTTCCCGTCGACGACCCCTTGCAGAGCGACGGGGGTCGTACCCCCGTCCTCGAACTGGAAGGAGTCGACGAACCCGTCCTGGTTCTGGATCAGGGCTCCGCCGGTGATCGAGAACGAGGGAACCCAGCGGTCCTCCCCCGCCTGACCGCCGTCAGCCCCGTCCTGGGCGCGCACAGCGGAGGGAGAAAGCACCTGGAGCGCAAGCAGGGCGCCCACCGTCAAGAAAACGCTGACATCGATGCGCATGGGGGCGTAGTATTATCACACTGGGGTAGCCGTGTGCGTTCTTCGCGATCCGACATTCGGAGCCGTCTGGCTCTCCTGATCCGGCTCGTCTTCGCGGTCGCGGTACTCGGCGCACCGCTGGCGGGCGCGGAAGAGCCGGAGCAGCTCGCTCAGGCGGGAGATCCCAAGCCCGGAGCGGCCGAGCCGGATGCCGCCGCGGATCCCGATGCCGCCGCCAAGCCGGACCTCGGCGCCAAGCCGACGCTGAAAGGCCCGCCCCCGTCGGGAATCGAGGAGATCATCGTACAGGGCGCGGAATCGGAATCCACCGGCGACTTCGACGACGCCGACTCGGTGACCGGCTTCGGCTCCGAGGATCTCGCGGCGCTGGGCGCCCAGGACATCGCCGACCTCGCCGCCTTCACGCCCAACCTGGAAATCGTGACGGCGGGCGCGACGACGCCGACCTTCTTCATCCGCGGCGTCGGCCTCAACGACTTCAACTCCAACTCCACCGGCGCCGTCGCCATCTACCAGGACGACGTGCCGGTCAACGCTCCCGCGCTCCAGCTCTCCACGCTCTTCGACGTCGAGGCCGTCAACGTGCTGCGCGGGCCCCAGGGAACCGGCCTGGCGCGGAACGCGTCGGCCGGGGCCATCAAGATCTACTCGCGCAAGCCGACCGGCGTGTTCGGAGGCTTCCTGCGCTCGGAGCTCGGCAACTACGACCTGCGCGACTTCGAGGGCGCCGTCGAGGCTCCCATCTGGGGGGACACGCTGGCGGCTCGCCTCGCGTTCCGCTTCACCGAGCGGGACGGCACCATGAAGAACCGCTGCGGCAACGCGCCGCCGATGGCCGACAGGGTGCAGTACCCGGGATTGAACCCCGCGAGGGACATCGGGAAGTCGAGCACCGACGCGCCCTGGTCGATCTGCGGAGAGCCGGTCGACGCAAGCATACCGGGCGATTATCAAGGGATTCCCGGAACCATCCCCAGCATCTCCAGGATCCCGGTGGATCTCCCGGGCTGGCTCAACAACGTCGACAACTGGGCCGCGCGCGGAACCCTGCTCTTCCAGCCGACGCTCGACATGAGCTGGCTGATCAATGGACATGGCTCGATGCGCAGCGAGTGGAGCCGCGTGGGCCAGTCGATCGGCACGGAGGGGAAGACCTGCGCGAACGGCGACGTCGCGAACTGCAACTACGCGGGCTTCGGCGGAAACGACACCACCGAGATCGATGGCGTGCTCGGCGGCCAGCAGGGCCTCGCCAGACCGTCCTACGTCACCTCCGAGATCCGGACGCGCCTGATCGAGCTGGCCCCCTGCTATGCGCCCATCTCCAGGCAGGGGAGCCTCCCCGGTCTTCCCGGCGGAAACTGCGAGGTGGGCCCCACCAATGCCAGGTTCGTTCCGGGAAACCTCGCCATCAGCAACGCGGCAAAGGTCACGCTCGGGGAAGAATTGGCCAAGAATCTCGACTCCAAGCCGTGGGAGGGCGATTTCAATCTCTGCGGCACGAACAAGTTCAACAGCGGCCCACGAGTGGGTCAGTTCATCGATCGTGACGGGACGGGAACCTACTGCAACAAGGACAAGGGAAAGACGACCAACAACACCTACGGGGGCTACCTCCAGGGCACCGTCGATCTGCCCTTCGGACTTCAGCTCACCTCGATCACCGGCTACGACCACTACGACCGCATGATCGACATCGACCTCGACTTCTCGCCCGAGACCCTCTTCCAGATCCGGACCGACGACGACGGTTGGCAGGTCACGCAGGGCGTCCAGCTCGCAGGCGCGCTCGGAAACGAAGGCGCGGTGCGCTGGGACATCGGCGGCTGGCTCCTGCGCGAGCAGCTCAACGTCGTGGTCACGAATGATCTCGGCCCGCTCAGCGGGATCGGGGTGGGAGAACGCGACTACGTCCAGGACCTCTGGAGCTCGGCGGGCTATGCGAGCCTGGCCTTCGATTTCTGGGACGACTTCACGCTCGACGGCGGCGTCCGATACAACTGGGAGGAGAAGAAGCTCGACTACGAGCTCGCCTCGGCGGGATGCTCCGCCCTACCCGGAGGGGTTTGCGCGGAGTTCCTGAACGATGCCTGGACGGCTCCCACCGGCACCATCCGGCTGACCTACCGCTTCCGCGAGGACACCCACGCCTACTGGAAGTACACGCGCGGGTGGAAGCCGGGGACCTACAACGCCACCAGCTCGCCGGTCACGGGCGTCTCGACCGCGGAGCCGGAGACGATCAACGCCTTCGAGACCGGCATGCGCGGCAGCTGGTTCGAGGGGCGCGTCGGAATCGACTTCTCGCTCTTCTATTACAACTACGAGAACTACCAGATCTTCACGGCGCAGCAGTTCGCCGGCGGCCAGCCCGAGTTCGTGATCATCAATGCCGATGCGGCCGAGGTGTACGGCGCCGAGGTCGACGCGGTCGCGCGGCCCTGGCCCGGGGCATTTGCCAATGTCCGCTTCGGCTGGCTCGAGACCGAGTTCCTCGACTTCACGCAGATCCAGCAGGAGACCATCATCCAGAACGGTTCTCAGGTGACCGTCAACCGCGAGCTCCAGAACACGGGCAATTCGCTGCTCAACTCTCCGGAGTTCAAGGTCAGCCTGACCGGCGAGCAGACGATTCCGCTCGGGCGCTGGGGCTCCGTCACGGCTCGCTACGACGGGGTGTGGACCGACACGACCTTCTACGACGCGACCGAGGGAGCCGGGCTCCCGAACAACGAGGACATCCAGTACCTGCCGAAGGGCACCACCGCCCAGGGCTCCTACTGGCTGCACAACGTGAGGGTCGGTTATCGGCCGCCCGGCGGGCGGATCGAGATCGCGGGCTGGGTGCGGAACCTCACGAACCAGAGCTACAAGACGTTCGCCTTCGACGCCAGCACCTTCAACGAGACCAGCATCTACTTCGTGGGCGACCCGCGCACCTTCGGCGGTACCCTGACCGTCACGTTCTGAATCCGCGTCACTTGATCTGATAGCCGAGCGCGCGCAGCAGGTTCAGCTCGAGCTCGTCGATTTCGCGCGTCGGCGTCTCGCCCCAGGGCGGCTTGCCCTCGGAGTAGCGATCCGCCTCCGCTCTCAGCCGCTCGACCGTCTCCGGATGCTCGGCGGACCGATCGCGAAGCTCGCGTGGGTCATCTTTCGCGTCGAAGAGCTGCTCGCTGCGGCCACCGCTATCGGGTCGCTCGATGCGCACATATCGGAGCTTGTCCTCGACCACCGCGATCGTGGGCCTCGGCTGGGCGGCCCGCTGGGACCAGCTCTGGTCGAGCTCGGAGACCGCGATCCGCTTGTCGTCGCCCGGCGCCTGGCCCGACGCGCTCGCCAGGATGTCCGGCACGAGCGAGCGGCCGTCGATCCCTGCCGGCGGCTGGATGCCCAGCAGGTCCAGCAGGGTCGGCCAGACGTCGACGTTCTGCGTGCGCGCCTTCACGACCACGCCTGGGTCGAGGCGAAAGGGAAGGAAGAGCAGGAAGGGAACCTCGGTGGTCTCCCGGTAGACCTCGCGCGCGTGTCCCTCGTACCCCCGCTCCAGGAAGGCCTCGCCATGATCCGAGACGATCGCGATCAGCGTCTTGTCGAGCAGGCCGAGCTCGCCGAGGGTTTCCAGCAGGATCCGGATCGAGCCGTCGGTCCAGCGGATCGAGTTGTCGTAGAGATCCGCATGGGTCGAGCCGAAGAGCGCGGACTCCGCGTCGTAGATGTACTCGTGCAGGTCCATCAGGTGCAGGTAGAGGAACCAGCGCTGACGGCCGCTCAGGCGCAGGAACTCCACGGCCGCCTCGGTCACGCTCTCGTCGGTTCCCCGGTCGGTCAGGGTCGGGTTCGCGCGCCGCAGGTTCGGCGGCAGGACCTGCGCCAGCGGACGCTGGTACACGTCGAAGCCCTGGTCGAACCCGAAGGTCGGAGAGACCCAGCCGTTGCGCCACAGCCCCAGGGTCTGGAAGCCCGCCTCGCGCAGGATCTCCGCCGGCATCCGCGCGGCTGGCGGAATCACGTGGTCGTAGCGCGTGACACCGGTCCGCACGGGGTAGAGCCCGGTCCAGATCGAGGCCATCGAAGACTTGGTCCAGGTCGACTGCGAGAGGTGATGCGCGAAACGCACGCCCGAGCCCGCCATGCTGTCGAGAAACGGGCTGGTGTCCCGCGCGTAGCCGTAGCTTCCCAGATGCTCGGCGCGCAGCGTGTCGACCAGGATGAAGAGCACGTTGAGGTCGCGGCGCTCGCGCAGGCGCGCGATGTCCTCGAGGGTGCCGCGCGGCCGGGGATCCCAATCGCCGGGCAGCCGGATCCGGACGATCGTCGACAGGAATCCGATCACGATCAGAGCTGCGGCCAACAGCCACGGCCAACGCTGCGCGAGCACCCGCTTCGACACGGCGCGCAAGCTAGCGCAGCAGGACTGGTTCCGGCTCCGCGGCGTCGTCTATGCTTGCGAGGTGGAAACCACGAATCACACGACCTCGTTTCCGGTTCGCTTCCGCGCGCTTGCGACAGCGCTGCTGGTCTGCCTCGCGCTCGCCGCCTGCGGCGAATCCGATCCCGTCGAGAGCATCCGCCAGCTTCAGGCCGCGGGGGACTTCAAGTCGACGGTGGAGCCGCTGCGGGAGCTGCTGAAGACGCGCCCGGACGACGGGGAGATCAACTTCCTGTACGGGCGGGCGCTCTCGTTCACCCAGCCGAACCTCGCCGTGTGGTCGCTCCGCAAGGCGATGGACGATCCCGAGTGGCTGATTCCGGCCGGGTCGCAGCTCGCCTATCTGGCGCTGACCGGCGACGACTTCAACGAGGTCATCAAGATCACCGGCCGGATCCTGGAGCGGGACCCCGACAACGTGCGGGCCTTGTTGATGCGCGCCAACGCCTACGCGCACTCGAAGCAGAATCCCGAGCTCGCGCTGGCCGACGCGAAGCACGTCCTCGAGATCGATCGCGACGCGACCGAGGCCTACGAGCCGCTGATCCTGGCGCTGCTCGGCCAAGGCAAGCTGAAGGAAGCCGGGGAGGCGTTGGACGAGGCGGGGCGCCGCGTGGCCGAGCTCGGCCTGAAGGACGACGTCGCGGCCTGGCATTGCGTCACCACCTCCGTCTTCCAGCAGGAGCAGGGGAACCTCGAGCTGGCGCGCAAGACCATGAACGGGTGTCTGGAGAAGTACCCGACCAGCGTCGACGTGGTGTCGAGCGCCGTCAATTTCCATGACGCGCAAGGGGAGCGGGAGCGATCGCTCGAGATCCTGCGCGCGGCGCAAAAGGGCGCTCCGGCCAACCGGACCTTCCGGGTCGCGCTGTCGCAGCGGCTACAGGCTTCGGGTGAATCCGCCGAGGCCGAGGCCATCCTGCGCGAGGCGACGGAGACCCAGGATGCCGCGGCCGCGGCATCCGCCTGGATCGATCTCGCCAAGTTCCGCCAGGAGACCGGCGACTACGGTGGAGGAGCGGACGCGCTCGAGCGCGTGGTCGAGCTGGGAAAGGAAGACGAAGAGGCGGTCAGCCCGCAGCTCCTGTTCGAATACGCGGATGCTCTGATCCTCGCTGAGCGGTTCGATCGGGCCCTCGAGGTCGCGGAAGACCTCGAAGTGCCGGCCCACCAGCATCTGATCCGCGGGCGCGTGGCGCAGGAGCGCCGCCAGCCTGCGCAGGCGCTCGAAGAGTTCGACAAGAGCCTCAAGCTCTGGCCCGACAACGCGGGGGCGCGGTACTACGCAGCCACCGCGGCCGAGGAGCTGGGCGACTTCGAGCGCGCGATCGAGGAGTACCGCAACTCGATCCGCGTCGAGCCGGGGGCCACCGATGCGCGGCTGCGCGGCGCGGCCTTGCTGTCGGCGAGCGGCAACCCGGGCGGCGGCCTGTTGCTGCTCCAGACGGCGATCGACAAGGCGCCGCTCGAGATCGAGGGGCTGCTGCTGGGGATGCGGCTGTGCGGGCTGACCGGGAACGTGACCGGCTTCTACGAGATCCTGGCGGTGATCCAGGCGCGCTATCCCAGCCGGGCCGGGCAGGCGATCGCCGAGGCGGCCGAGGGTCTGGTCGGGCGAAACGCCCCGGCGCTGGCGCTCAGCATGCTGACCACGACGCCGGGAGTCGACCTCGGCGATCCCAGCAATGCGCCGGTGCTGCGCGGGATCGTGGAGTCCTCGCATCGGGTGGGCCACGCCGACGAGGCGCGGCGCGTGGTCCAGAAGATTCGGGCGGCTCACCCCGATTCCAGCGTGTACCAGGAAATCCACGCGCTCGATCTCGAGCTCTCCGGAGCGCCCCCGCAGGACGTGAAGGCCGCCTACGCACGCGCGCTCGAGCTCGACGCCGGCAATGCCCGGGCGCTGGCCGCCCTGGGCCGGCTCACCGCGGGCGAAGAGCCCGAGAAGGCGCTCGCGCTCTTCGACCGGGCGGCGGCCGCGGACCCCTCCGACGCTGACGCGAAGCTCGCTGCCGCCAGGATCCTGATCGCGACGGGAAAGCCTGGCGAGGCGGAACAGCGCCTCGACGCGCTTCTGATCGAGCACCCGTTCGAGGGAGCCGCCGCCGCCGAACGCGCGCGGCTCGATCTCGAGAAGGGCGTCGCCACGCCGCAGACGCTCGAGCGGGCGCGCCGCGCCGTGCGCTTCGGCGGCGGGGCCGATGCGCTCGATCTGCTGAGCCGGGTCCACGAGAAGCGCCAGGAGCCGGATCTCGCCGCGCGCGCTGCCAAAGAGGCGCGCGCTCTCCGAGAGGTAAAGACCCCCGAGGACAAGGGCTAAAGCCCTCGACGCCCCACGGGGGGTCGGGGAAACCCGTTTCCGCGTAAGTGGAAAACAGTTTCCCGGAAATCGCTCCAAGGATCCCGCGCGCAGCTTCCTCGGATCTTCTCAAGTACCTGGATTTATTTCGATTTCCAAGAACGCACCCGCGATCAGCGGGAAGGCACAAAGATTGCTTTACCAGCGACGGGGCGCAAGGCGCCCGAGATTGGTTTCACCTAGGCACAACGGTGTAAGAGGAGAACAGTTCATGCCGCTCAAGCGCCTCGCGGTGTTCGTCGCAGCCGCGTTCTTATTCTCGACTCTCGGCCTGGCCACGTCGGCTCAGGCTGTAAAGCGATTCTCGGTCACCGGTGGAGGCGGTCAGACGCACATCGGAAACGGCCTCATGATCCCGATCCAGGCCGCCGCGGGCCCCGGGACCACCGGGACCATGTTCCCGAGCTTGAAGATTCCGGTCAACGGCGCCCCGATCGTGACGGGAACGGTCACCAAGACGACGCTGCTCGTAGCCGGTCCGAAGCAGGGCTATCAGCGGCGCCTGAACCTGCCCGCCGGCGTCCTCAAGAAGTCGCCCGCCAAGACGACCGTGGGTGTGAAGTTCTCGAACCCGACGGTCTTCGCTGTGCAGACGAACCTGCGCGCCACCTGGCCGGCCGCTCCGGCCGTGTTCTCGACGGGCGCAGCCGTCGCCACCACGACGATCGGTCCGGCCTTCGGCGGGACGATGACGTACTCGAACTCGCTCGGCTCGCGGTTCGGTGGTGCGGCTCAGTTCGCGCTCAGCAGCGGTGACCCGGTCGGCGGGGACCTCTTCCCGGCGGCTCCCGTCACGGTTTGGATCAAGATCAACGGCACGACTCCGCCGTGTACGCACCCGGCTCAGGGCGGCGCGATGGCAGGCTGCGTCGCCGGCGCGATCCTCGCCGTCCCCGGTCCGCTGGGCGCCATCGGCGCGGCTTCGACCATCACGGTCATGACCCCGGGCGTCGTGATTCCCGGGCTGAACATCGGCGCGATGAAGATGGGCGCCACTCCGCTCGGCACGCTGCTGGCTCCGCCGATTCTGGCTGCGATGGGCGCCATTCCGACCAACATGGCGACCAGCCAGGCAGGCCCCTGGACGACGGGGCAGGTGATCATCGCGAACCCGGCCGCTCCCGGCGGTGGCGAGACGTTCACGCTGTCGGGCAACGACCTGCGAACGGCGGGTGGTGGTGGAACCATCCAGATGGTTGCTGGCTCGGTGAGCGCGCGCGCGGCCTCGGGCGCCAACGCGAACCGCGGCTGGGTCCGTCTGGTGCTCTCGCCGGACTTCCCGGTGCCGTCGATGTCGCTGCCGGGTCTCGCGGCCACGGTCGCGCTGATCCTGCTGGCGTTCGGTTACACCATGCGGCGGCGGATCTTCGCCTAGGCCAGGTGATCGGACCATTCTCGTTCCCGAGCCGGGGCGGGTCGATTCAGATC
>DATBRV010000044.1:0-43803 GCA_036560145.1 Myxococcota bacterium | reverse complement strand
GCGCGCCCCGAGCTGAGCCCGCTTCGGCCACCCCCGGCGCTTGCCGGGGTGGGGCCGGTGACTAGCTTTTTCTCTCATGCGGTTCGACAAGCTCACGATCAAGAGCCAGGAGGCCCTCAGCGAGGCCCAGAACCTGGCCGGCTCCCGCGGCCATGCCGAGATCCAGCCCGCGCACCTGCTGCGCGCATTGCTCGCCCAGCCCGAGGGCAGCACCGTCCCCGTGCTCCAAAAGCTCGGCATTCGCATCGATTCGCTCCAGGCCGACGTCGAGCAGCTGCTCGAGAAGCTTCCGAAGGTCAGCGGCGGCGCGCAGACACAGCTGGGGCGCGCCACCTCGCGCATCCTCGAGGCCGCCTTCGGCGAAGCCACGGCGCTGAAGGACGAGTACGTCTCGACCGAGCACGTTTTGCTCGCGCTCGCGAACGACAAGCAGGACCCCGCCGCGAAGCTGCTGCGCGGCGCGGGCGCCGGCCGCGAGCCGCTGCTCAAGGCGCTGGCTTCCGTGCGCGGCGGCGCGCGCGTCACCGATCCCGATCCCGAGTCGAAGTACCAATCGCTCGCGAAGTTCGGGCGCGATCTCACCGAAGCCGCGCGCCAGGGCAAGATCGATCCGGTGGTCGGCCGCGACGAGGAGATCCGGCGCGTCGTCCAGGTGCTCTCGCGGCGCACCAAGAACAATCCCGTGCTGATCGGTGAGCCCGGGGTCGGCAAGACGGCGATCGCCGAGGGGCTCGCCCAACGCATCGTCGCCGGCGACGTTCCCGAGACGCTCAAGGATCGCCGTTTGATCGCTCTCGACATCGGAGCCCTGATCGCCGGCGCGAAGTACCGCGGCGAATTCGAGGATCGTCTCAAGGCCGTGTTGCGCGAAGTGAGCGAAGCGCAAGGCCAGGTGATCGTGTTCATCGACGAGCTGCACACGATCGTCGGCGCGGGCGCCGCCGAGGGCGCCGCCGACGCCGCCAACATGCTCAAGCCGGCGCTCGCGCGCGGCGAGCTGCGCTGCATCGGCGCCACCACGCTCGACGAGTACCGCAAGCACATCGAAAAGGACGCCGCGCTCGAACGACGCTTCCAGCCCGTGCTCGTCGGAGAGCCCACGGTCGAGGATACGATCTCGATCCTGCGCGGCCTCAAGGAGCGCTACGAAGTCCACCACGGCGTGCGCATCCAGGACGCCGCGCTGGTGGCCGCCGCGACGCTCTCGAACCGCTACATCTCCGGCCGCTTCCTGCCCGACAAGGCGATCGATCTCGTCGACGAAGCGGCGAGCCGCGTGCGGGTCCAGATCGACTCGATGCCCGAAGAGCTGGACCAGCTCGAGCGCAAGCGCATGCAGCTCGAGATCGAGCGCGAGGCCTTGAAGAAGGAGAGCGACGACGCGAGCGCGCGCCGACTCGAGCGCGTCGGCAAGGAGATCGCCGAGCTGCGCGATCAATGCGGCTCGCTGAAGGCGCGCTGGGAGAACGAGAAGAACGCGATCGCGCGCACCCGCGAGCTCAAGGAGCGTCGCGAGGAGCTGAATGCGGAGTTGAAGCGCGCCGAGCGCGGGGGGCAGCTCGAGCGCGCGGCCGAGATCCGCTACGGCGAGCTGGTCCAGCTCGAGCGGGAGCTCGGCGAACAGCAAAGCCAGTTGCAGGCCGTGCAGGCGGCAGGTTCGATGCTCAGCGAAGAGGTCACATCCGAAGAAATCGCCGAAATCGTCTCGAAGTGGACCGGAATCCCCGTCGCAAAAATGCTGGAGGGCGAGCAGCAGAAGCTGCTCGCGATGGAAGACCAGCTGCGCCAGCGCGTGGTGGGCCAGGACGAAGCGCTGCGCGCGGTCGCGGCCGCGGTGCGCAGGGCCCGCGCCGGGCTCCAGGATCCGAATCGGCCGATCGGCTCGTTCATCTTCCTCGGTCCCACGGGTGTCGGGAAGACGGAGACCGCGCGCGCGCTCGCCGAGTTCCTGTTCGACGACGAGCATGCCATGACCCGCATCGACATGAGCGAGTACATGGAGAAGCATTCGGTCTCGCGTCTGATCGGAGCGCCGCCCGGCTACGTCGGCTACGACGAAGGCGGACAGCTCACCGAGGCCGTCCGGCGCCGCCCCTATTGCGTGGTGCTCTTCGATGAGATCGAAAAGGCGCACCCCGACGTGTTCGGCGCGCTGCTCCAGATCCTCGACGACGGACGCCTCACCGACGGTCAGGGTCGCACGGTCGACTTCAAGAATGCCGTCCTGATCATGACCTCGAACGTCGGAAGCCAGTTTCTCGTCGAGGTCGGCACGAGCGACCGCGACGAAATCGAGCGGCGTGTGATGGAGGCGCTGCGGGCGCAGTTCAAGCCGGAGTTCCTGAATCGCGTCGACGAGACGATCCTGTTCCACCAGCTCGAGCGCAAGCACCTGACGCGCATCGTCGAGATCCAGCTCGTGCGCGTGCGCAAGCTGCTCGAGGATCGCCGCATCGAGCTCGAGGTGAGCGACGACGCGAAGACGCTGCTCGCGGACAAGGGCTACGACCCGCACTACGGAGCGCGGCCGCTCAAGCGCGTGATCCAGCGCATGCTCCAGGACCCGCTCGCGATGAAGATCCTGGAGGGCGAGTTCCCCGAAGGCTCGCGGATCCAGGTCGATGCGCGGCTCGCCGGCGACGCCCTCGAGTTCCGCAAGGCCTGACCCGCGTCCCGGGGCGCGAGGGGCTTGCTGCCCCGCTGCCGGCGGTGCAGTCTCCCGCCCCCGTGGCGCGCGAAACGACCCCTTCCCCGGACCTGGGCCCCGCCGCCGCGAGCCAGCTGCCCCTCTTCATCTCACCGCGCGCCCTCACGCTCGGCGTGGCGGCGGGACTGATCGTCTCGGCGCTGGTGGCGTGGCTCTCGGTCGGGGTCCATCTCGCGCAGGTGATCCAGCTCCGCAGCCAGCTCTCGGGCGCCGCGGTCGACGCGGAGCACGGGCACAGGATCTGGCTGACGCTCCGGATCGCGCAGGGCGTGCAGGCGACCGTCCTGGGCGTGACCGCCCTGTTTTTTTTCGCCTGGCTCTACCGGCTGCGCGTGAACGCGCGCGCGCTCGGCGTGCGCAAATTCGCCTACGCGCGCCACTGGAGCGTGCTCGGCTTCCTGATCCCCGCGCTCAACTTCGTGCGCCCCTACCAGGTGATGGCGGAGGTGTGGCGCGCGAGCGACCCGTCCGTCCTGGATCCGTTCGACTGGACGCACCTCGAGCCGCCCCGGATCCTCACGCTCTGGTGGGCGTCGGTGGTGATCGCCGCGACGCTCGAGCTCGCCGCCTTCGGCCTCGGCCAGACCGCGGGGGTGGACGCGTTCAAGTCGCTGGTCGCGAACGCCGTCGCCGTCGTCGCCGACACGGCGACCGGCGCAAGCGCGAGCCTGGCCTACTTCGTCGTCACGCGCCTCACCGCCACCCAGGCCGCGAAGCGCGAGCGGTTGCTGGGGCACGCCGAGGACGCGTGAGCCACCGCTTCGACGCGGATACCGCCGCGCGGCCCACGGGCGAGGGCGGCTTCGAGACGCGCATCGACCCGGGCTGGTGGGTGGTGTCCGGACCCAACGGCGGCTACGTCGCCGCGATCCTGCTGCGCGCGCTCACGCTCGCGCAGGGCGACCCGGCGCGCGCGGTGCGTTCGCTCACCATCCATTACGCCGCGCCTCCCCAGGCGGGGCCCGCGTCGATCCAGACGCGTGTCGAGCGGACCGGCCGCTCGCTCACGACCGTGAGCGGCCGCCTGCTCCAGGACGGAGCCCTTCGCGCGCTCGCCCTCGCCGCCTTCTCGACCGAGCGCCAGGGGCCGGAGTTCGCCGAGCTGCGCATGCCCGAGGCGCCGCCTCCCGAAGACTGCCCCGCCTTCGAGAAGCGGATCGAGATCCACGATCGCTACCAGCAGCGTTGGGCGATCGGCGCGCCGCCGTTCTCGGGAGGCGAGCACGCCCTCGCGGGCGGCTGGATCCGCTTTCCCGATCCTCGCGAGCTCGACGCCCTGGCGGTGGCCGCCTTCGCCGACTCGTTTCCACCCGCGATCTACTCGCGCGAGCGCAGTCCCGCGCTCGCGGGCGGCGTGCCGACCATCGACCTCACGGTCCACTTCCGGGCTCCGCTGCCGCGGCCGGGGAATCCGCCCGACGCCTGGACGCTCGCCGTCTTCCGCACCCGGCTGGCGCGCGGCGGCTTCGTCGAGGAGGATGGCGAGATCTGGACCCGCGACGGTATGCTGGTCGCGCAGTCGCGCCAGCTCGCGCTGCTCCGATGAACCAGAAGCAACCCGCGCACAGCCCCGAGCCGCTCGAGAACCTCCACCTGGAGGGGCTCGTGCCCCTGATCTCGCCGCGCGAGCTCAAGGCGAAGCTCCCGGCCACGGAGGCCGCCGCGCGCACCGTGCGTTCGGCCCGCCGCGCGCTGCGCGACGCGATCCACGGCCGCGACGCGCGCCGCCTGGTGGTGATCGTAGGCCCCTGCTCGATCCACGACCCGGACGCGGCGCTCGAGTACGCCCGCCGTCTGGCCAAGACCGCCGAGGCGCTGCGCGAGGACCTGCTGGTGGTGATGCGCACCTTCTTCGAGAAGCCGCGCACGACGATCGGCTGGAAGGGCCTGATCAACGACCCGCACCTCGACGGCTCCTGCGACGTCGGAACGGGCCTCGAGCTCGCGCGCAGCCTGCTGCTCGAGCTGGGCGAGCTCGGGATCGCCTGCGCGAGCGAGATCCTGGATCCCTTCACGCCGCAGTTCGTGGCGGACCTGCTCTCCTGGGGCGGGATCGGCGCGCGCACCGCCGAGAGCCAGACCCACCGACAGCTCGCGAGCGGCCTCTCGATGCCGGTCGGATTCAAGAACGGCACCGACGGGAGCCTGCCGGCCGCCCAGAACGCGATGATCGCGGCGAGCCATTCGCACAGCTTCCTCGGCATCACGCCGGAGGGCCGCTCCGCGGTGGTGACCACGACCGGCAACCCCGATCGCCACCTGGTCCTGCGCGGCGGCGGCGGGCGCACGAACTTCGCGCGCGAGGACATCGCGCAGGCCGCCGCGCTGGTCGCGGAGCAAGGCATCGCGCGGGGGGTCATGGTCGACTGCTCGCACGACAACTCGGGCAAGGATCCCGCGCGACAAGGCGCGGTGTGCCGCGCGGTGCTCTCCCAGCTCGGCGGCGGCCGCCCCCAGCCGCTGCTCGGCCTTCAGATCGAGAGCTTCCTCGAGCCGGGCCGGCAGACCTGGCGCCGGGGCGAGCCGCTCGCGCGCGGCGTCTCGATCACCGACGGCTGCATCGGCTGGACCGAGACCGAGGCGCTGCTCGGCGAGATCGCGCAGGCGGTGAGGGCCTCGGACTGAGGCGAGGGCCGCCCAGGCGGCCCCTCAGGAACCGGCAACTTCGCGGCCGAATCGCCGACGCGCACCCTCAACCCGTTTCGATGCAGGGCCGATGAAGACGCCGGACCCATGCGCGTCGAACGATTCGGAAAACCCCTGTTCTCGATTCTCGCCGCGGCGTGGCTGGCGGGAGCGGCGCCGGCCGTGGCGCAGCTGGAAACGGGCCTCGAGCCCGCCTCCCAAGCGTCCGAGCCGGCCGCGGAGCCGGACCTCGCGCCGGAGATCGCCGAGCCTGCGGAGCCGGAGGCGAAGGTCGAAGAGCCGGAGGCGAAGGCCGAAGAGCCGATCGCCGAGGCCGCCGAGCCCGCGGCGCCGGTAGCGCCGCCCGCGCCGGCGGCGAGCGAGCCGGCCCCGGCGGAGTCGGACGGCTCGGAGACGCTGCGCGCGCTGCGCAAGGACGTCCGGGTCTGGGCCGGGCGCACCGAGGCGCTGCTGCCCCCGCTGCTCGCGCCCTTCGAGCCGGCCAAGCGCGCCATCGACCGGGCGATCGCCGACCCGCTCGGCACGGCCCACGCCTTCGCGGCCTGGGCGCAGACCGAGCCCGCGCAGGTCAAGGTGCTGCCGGGCACGGCGGCGGGCCTGCTGGTGCTGCTGATGATCTCGCTGCTGCGCGGCTGGGGCGACGCCGTGATCGCGATCGAATATCCCGGCGAGCTGCGCGGCGCCTTCAGCGTGCACCTCTCGCGGTCCAAGGAGGCCGCGCGCCGGCTCCCGCGCACCAGCAGCCCGAGCGCCCTGATGCGCGCCAAGCGCCGCGCCAGCGCCTCCAGCCGCAGCCATCACTACATGGTGTCGCGCGAGACGCAGTTCCGGCGGATCCGCGCCGGGCGTTGGTGGATCACCGTCGACGGATACCTGCAATCTCCGAGCGGCGAAGAGGTGATCGCGACCCACTTCGAGGAGCGCGAGCTGCGCGTGCGACGTGGCTCCACCGACCGGCTCGACTTCGACTTCCGGCCAAAGGATTGCCCGGTCGACGTCAAGGTCATCTGGGACCGCAAGCCGGTGCCGGATGCGCTGGTCGCCGTGCAGGGCGTGCCCTACTCGCTGCGCTACACGCGCGGAGGCGTGGTGCGGGTCGGCGTCGGCCGCGGGCGCCACACCCTGGTCGTCGGCAGCGGCGACCGCGTCGCCGAGCAGACCATCGAGGTGGCCTCGTTCCAGCCCACCAGCCTGGTGATCGACCTCGGCTCGCGCGAGCACCTGGTCTTCGTCGGTTGCCCGCCTGCCGTGGAGCCCTACCTGCACGGCGACGTCCAGGCCGCGGCCCGCGAGCTGGAGCGCGACGGACACGTCGCGGTGGCGCAGCGGCTGCTGGCCCGGCTGGCCCGCGATCGCGGCCAGCGGGCGGCCGCCGCGCAGCACTTCGAGCGGGCCGGCCTGCCCCTGGAAGCCGCCGAGCTGCACGCGGAGCTCTCGCAATGGAAGCAGGCCGCGCACCTCTTCGAGAGCGCGGGCGAGCTGGAGCGGGCCGCCGAGATGTTCCAGGCGGCGGGCGAGCACGTCCAGGCCGGGGATTCGTATCAGCGCGCCGGACGCCACGACGAAGCCGCGGACTCCTATCGCGAGGCGGGCGACCTGCCGCGCTGGGTCGAATCGCTGGAGAAATCCGGCCGCCCCTTCGAGGCGGCCAAGGTCGCGATCGAGCGCGAGGACTGGGCGCGCGCGATCCGCAGCCTCCAGCTGGTGACGGCGACCGACGCCGAATACCTGGAGGCGGCCCAGCTCCTGGTCGAAGCCTACCAGCGCCAGGGCCATCTCGACCTCGCCACCCGCAAGGTGGAGGAGGTGGTCGCGAACAAGGGCGCCGAGAGCATGCCGCTCGAGACCTGCGACCAGCTCGCGCACCAGCTCGAGGACAGCGGCGACTTCGATCGCGCGCTCGACGTGCTCGAGCTGATCCGCAGCCACGACGCGACCTGGCCGAACGTTGCGACCCGGATCGAGGGTCTGCGCAAGCGCCGCAGCGGAAATCAGTCATCCGCCTCGGGGTCCGCGGGGGTCCCCGCGGCCAGCGATCCCTTCGGCGAGGCCGCGCGCTACGAGGTGCTGGAGGAGCTCGGCCGGGGCGGGATGGGAATCGTCTTCAAGGCCCGCGACCGCCGCCTGGGGCGGGTGATCGCCCTCAAGCGCCTGCCGGACAGCCTGCGCAACCACCCAAAGGCGGTGGAGCTCTTCCTGCGCGAGGCGCGCGCCGCCGCTGCGCTCAATCATCCGAACATCGTGACGCTGTTCGACGCCGGACAGGACGGCGAGATGTACTACATCACGATGGAGCTGCTCGAGGGCATGCCGCTCCAGCAGATCCTGCGCCAACGCGGGCGGCTGGGCCCGCGCGACGCGGCCAAGCTGGGGCTCCAGATCGCGAACGGTCTCCAGTACGCGCACGAGCAGCGCATCGTGCACCGCGACATCAAGACCGGGAACCTCTTCTTCACGCGCGGCAAGACCATCAAGATCATGGATTTCGGCCTGGCCAAGATGGTCGAGGAGGTGCGCCGCGCCTCCACCGTGATCGGCGGCACGCCCTACTACATGGCGCCGGAGCAAAGCCTCGGCGAGGCGGTCGACCACCGCGCCGATCTCTACGCGCTGGGCGTCACCTTCTACGAGCTGCTGACCGGCCGCGTCCCCTTCCGCGACGGCGACGTCGCCTTCCACCACCGTCACACGCCGGTGCCGGATCCCCGCGAGATCGTCCCCGATCTGCCGGCGGCCTGGGCGGAGTTGGTGCTCCAGATGATGGCGAAGGATCCGGAGGCGCGTCCCGCCTCCTCCGCCGCCGTGGGCGAGCGCCTGACGCAACTGACACAAGCCAACGGCGCCAAGACCGAGCCCTAGCTTCGCGTGATATCCTGCGCGGCGGCGTGAAGCTCGTCGTTGGCGCCGCGGACGTCCAGATGCTGATCGCGGCCGCGATGGGGCTCGCGGGCCTGTTCTCGCTCGCCCGGCGCGGGCGTCCGCGCGCGGCGCCCGGCTCGGACGCGCGGCGCCTGGCCAGCGCGCTGCTCGGCCTGGTCGCGCTCGTGAGCGCCGCCAACTACTTCCTGCTCGGCCGGCATCCCACGCAGTTCGTCAAGGCCTGGGACGTGCAACACACCTGGTTCGGATCGAAGTACGCCGCGGAGCTCGGCTACTTCCGGATCTACGAGTGCCTGCTCGTCTTCGACGCGCAGGCGGGCGGCCTCTACCGCGACGTGCGCGTGATCAGCGACCTGCGGACCCCGCTCGGGCGGATGCCGGCGCGGACCGCGGGGAATCGCTCGGACTGCGAGGCGCGCTTCCGCCCGGAGCGCCGCGACGAATTCCTGCGCGACCTGGGCTTCTTCCAGCGCCTGCCGGAGCGCCCGGACACGGCCGCCTGGTTCACCGACAACGGCTACAACCAGTCTCCGTTCTTCACGGCCCTCACCGCGCCGCTCTTCCAGCGCGTGGCGCCGGGATACCCCTTCTTGCTGGCGCTCACGCTGGTCGACGTCGCGCTGGAGCTGCTTCCCTTCCTGTTCCTCTGGCGCGCCTTCGGCGCTCGCACCACGCTGCTCGCGGCGATCTTCTTCTTCACGAGCTTCTCGAACCAGTTCGCCGCGATGGGTGGCTCGATCCTGCGCTTCGCCTATCTCGCCCTGCTGCTGGTGGCCGTCGCGCAAACGCAGCGCGCGCGGCCGCGCGCGGCCGGCGTGGCGCTCGGTCTGGCGACGCTCTTCCAGGTGTTCCCCGCGCTCTACGCGCTCGGCCTCGCGCTGGCCGCCGGGTACCGCGGCCTGCGGACCCGGCGCCTTCCCGACTGGGCGATCCCCTTCGCCGCCGCCTACGCCGCCACCCTCGTCGCGGGCTTCGCGGCGAGCTTGCTGGTGGTGACTCCCGGGATCTGGCGCGAGTTCGCCGAGAAGCTGGCGCTGCACGGCGAGATGCTCTCGGAGTACCGGGTCGGACTCAAGCTTCCGCTCGTGCTCGACTGGCCGATCCCGCCGGGCGGCTGGCTCCCGTTCGCCAGCGAGCTCGCGGAGCTGCGCGCGCGCCACGCGCTCTACCTGGGCTGCGCGGGCGCGCTGCTGCTCGCCGCCCTGTCGCTCGCGCCGAAGCTTCGCCCGCTCGAGCTCGCCATCCTGTTCGCGACCACGGCGCTCTACGTCGCGACGCCGGTGCACTACTACTTCGCGACGCTGGTGCTGCTCTTCCTGGTGGTGAAGGACGAGGGCGAGGTACCGGCCGGACTGGGCCGCTCGCTGCTCTACCTGCTCTCGGCCGGGGCCTTCGCGGTGCATCGCGCGAGCGGCTCGCTCGCGCTGGTGAACAATTACTGGCTGAGCCTCGGGCTGCTGGCCGTGCTACTGGCGTGGATCACCGCCCTCCACCTGGGACGCCGCCCGCTCGAAGCGCAGGGCCTCTAGCACGAAGACCTCCGACGGACCCGAGGCTCTCACGAGCACGTCCACGCGCGGGTCGCCGTCCGCCGGCAGCGAGAACGCCGCGCTCCCCTCGCCGCTGCGCCAGCGCTTGGACCCCGTCTCCGTGACGAGCACGCGCGGGCGGCGCCCCTTGCCGATCGCGCTCACGGTCCAGTCGCCCGCCGCGAGGGGCAGCGCCGCCAGGCCCGCCGGCGACGCCGCCGCCACGCTCACGACGAGCTTGCGATCGAATCCGAGGTGCGCCGCGCTCGCCCCGGCGTCGGTCACGAACCAGGCAGGAACCACGACCTCGGACGGGCTGCGCCGGATCCCGATCCGGCCTTTTTCTGCGCGCGCCCAGATCAGCGAGCGAAACAGATACGGGTCGCTCCCCTCCAGCCGGATCAGGCGATAGGCGGCCGCGAACTCGGGACGATGCATCATCTCGACGCCACTGCGAAAGCAGGGCTCCGGCTCCGTGAAGCGGTGGCAGAAGAGGACCAGATCGGGCTCGCGCGAGAGCACGTAGGCGCCGTCGCCGAGCTCGTGCCCCGGGGCGCCGGATCCGAAATCCGGCGGTCTATGCTGAGCGAGGAAGGCGTCGGAGAGCCCCAGCATGTCGAGCGCCGGCAGCCGCGAGAAATAGGGCACGCTGCCCGCGGCATCCACCGCGAGCAGCGGCTGCTCGGTGGCGAAGGCCGTGCCGAGCAGTCGCCCCACCACTTCTCCGTCCCATGGCCAGCGCTCGTTGCGCGCGCGATCGAGCTGTGGATCCGAGAGCTGCACGGACCAGAGCAGGAAGAGCGCCCCCGCCGCGGCGGCCCCGGCGGCGAGCTTCGGGTTGCCCCCGCGCGCGTCGAGCTCGGCGAGGCCGACGCCGATCACCAGCGCGAGCCCGAGCGCGATCACCATGAAGTGTCGCCAGGCCGCGTTGACGTCGCCGCCGATCGCGACCAGATAGCCGCACCACAGAAAAACCGGAACGGCGACGAAGCGGATCCGGCGGTCCGCGGCGCCGCCGCGCTGCACCGCCAGGAAGAGCCCCGCGGCGAGGGCCACCAGCGGGAACAGCGACCCGATCCCGCCGGTCAGGTAGATCAGCCCGTAGCGCAGGTGCAGCAGGCCGAAGCTGAGCTTGACGCGGGCGGTGTTGGGAACCCACTCGCCGTAGTAGGCGAGCCGGAAGGCGAGCTGGCCGAGCACGGCGAGCGCGGGAAGCAGCAGGAGCCGCGCGGCGAGCCGGAGACTCGCGGGCTCGCGTCCCCGCACCAGCACGAGACCGAGCGCGGCGCCGCCCGCCAGCAGCGCACCGTCGGGCCGCGTGAGGCACACGAGCCCGAGCAGCGCGCCGGGCGCGAGCCAGTGCTCGCGCCGGAGGGGCTCCCCGGGATCCAGCATCGGGAACACGAGCACGAAGGCCCAGGCGAGCAGCGCGACGAGCAGCGGCTGCTCGAGCCCCCCGATCGTCCAGATCGCGACAGTCCCCGAGAGCGCGAACGCGAGCGCGGCGGCCAGCGCCGGCGCGGCGCCCGACCCCGCGCGCGGCGCCGCCGCCGCGACCACCGCGAACAGGGCCGCGGCGCTGCCGAGCACGCCGAGCGCGCGCGCGGCCCCCACCAGATCGATGCCCAGCCCGCCGACCGCCGCGCAGGCGAGTACCCAGAGCAGGTTCGAGTAGCCCTCGACCCTTTCGCCATCGCTCCAGGTCAGGCCGTGGCCGTCCAGCAGCCGCTGTGCGTAGCGGAGCGAGATGAAGGCATCGTCGACGAAGTACGGCAGGCGGTAGTAGGCGTGCGCGAGGAGCGTGGCGACACCGGCCGCCGCGACCGTGAGCGAGACCCCGCGACGGCCCGCCGTCATCGCCGCGGAGCAGCGCTGCGCGAACCCCCGAGGCCCGCGGCCTCGCGCGCGGCAGCCAGCACGGGCGCGGCCAGCGCGCGGGCGCGGGCCGCCCCCGAAGCGAGCACGTCCTCCACCTCGTCCGGTTGCCTGGCGAGCGCCTCGCGCCGCTCGCGCATCGGCTCGAAGTGGGCGAGCAGGCGGGCGAGCAGGTCCTTCTTGACGTCCCCGTAGCCGAGCCCCCCGCGCCGCGCGCGCTCGAAGGTCTCCTCGCGCTCGGCCGGGCTCGCGAACAGCGCCCAGAGCTGGAAGAGCGGCGACTTCACGTCCTTGGGCGCCTCCACCGGCGTCGAGTCCGTGACGATCCCCATCACGGCGCGCTTGATCTCGGCCGCGGGCGCGAACATCGCGACGAAGTTCCCGTACGACTTGCTCATCTTGCGCCCGTCCGTGCCGGGCACCACCGCCATCCCTTCCAGGATGTAGGGCTCGGGGATCTTCAGCACGTCCGCGCCGTAGACGTGGTTGAAGCGCGCCGCCATGTCGCGCGTCATCTCGATGTGCTGCTTCTGGTCCTGGCCCACCGGCACCAGATCCGCGCGGTAGAGCAGGATGTCGGCCGCCATCAGCACCGGATAGGCGAAGAGCCCGTGATCGACGGACTCCTTCTTTTGCAGCTTGTCCTTGTAGGCGTGCGCACGCTCGAGCAGGCCCATCGGGGTCACCGTCGAGAGCAGCCAGGCGAGCTCGCAGACCTCGGGCACGTCGGACTGGCGGAACAGGATCGCGCGCTTCGGATCGAGGCCGCAGGCGAGATAGTCGAGGGCCACCGCGAGCGTGTAGCGGCGGCGCTCGCCCGCGTCGCGCACGCTGTTCATCGAGTGGTAGTCCGCGATGAAGTAGAGCGCTTCGTGCTCGTGCTGGAGCGCGATGAACTGGCGCAGCGCCCCGAAGTAGTTGCCGATGTGGAGATGGCTCGCCGAGGGCTGCGTGCCCGAGAGGACGCGCATCGGCTAGGAGGCCGACTCGAGAGTCGGCCGACGCGCAGCGCGGCGAAGCCGAGCGAAGTTCATTGGACTAGGCCGGGCCCACCACGTGCAGCCAGTGTGCGAAGGCGGGGTCGCCCCCGGAGACGACTTTCTGGAATCGGGCTTTCAGGCGCAGGCTGACGGGGCCGGGCTGGCCGTCGCCGATCCGCTGGTCGTCGACGCTCGCGACCGGCCAGACGCCGGCGGTGGTGCCGGTGAGGAAGACCTCGTGCGCCGCCATCAGCTGCTCCGGGCGCACGCGGGTCTCGGCGACCGGAAGGCCGTCGTGCCCCGCGATCTCGAGGATCGAGCGACGGGTGACACCGAGCAGCACCTTCGCCTCGGGCGGCGTGCGCACGACGCCCGCGGCGTCCACCCAGAAGACGTTGGTGGTGGGGCCCTCCGCGACGTAGCCGTCCTGGTCGATGAGCAGGATCTCGTCGTAGCCGGCGCGGCGCGCGGCCCACTTGGCGAACATCGACGACGTGTAGTTGGCGGCGACCTTCGCCTGCGGCGGGACGATGTCAGGCCTTCTGTTGCGCCGATCCTTCTCGATCCAGATCTTGAGCGTCGGGCTGATGCGGGGCCTCACCGCCTTGTGCGCGATGATGTCGGCGCCGGGGTCGTAGGCGGCGACCGCCAGCGAGACGCGATCGTCGAGCGGCACCACGTCCACCTCGATCGAGGGCAGATACGCGCTCACCTTCACGGAGGTGGCGCCCGGATTCGCGCGCACCGTGACCACGATCGCGTCCGAGATCGACTTCGCGTCGTGGCTGAGCGGCAGGCCCACCAGCTCGGCCGAGCGCAGGAAGCGCTCCACATGATCGCCGAGCCGGAAGAGGGCCGGGCCCCGCGGCGTGGCATGGACGCTCATGTAGTCGAAGATCAGCGAGCCGCGCTGGAGGCTGTGGGACAGGAGATGGACGGTGGCCTGCTCCCAGGGGATCAGCTCCCCATCGACCCAGATGCGGCGATCGACCCTCGGCGACGGCGATGCAGGCGGAAGCGGCCCCGGCATGGCGGCAAAATGTATCACGCCCCCGCGGGATGGCCCTCCAGGGGCAAAAGTTCCGCCGGGAGTTGCCGATGCGTGACACCAGCCCCGGGGAGACGGCTACTTCCCGGGTAGCTGGAGGACCCCAAATGAAGATCGTGATCCGCAAGGCAGCCGAAGTCGTGACCGCCGCCGCCGGCCTCTACCGCGAGATGACGCTGAACGCGCTCCGGTTGATGCCCGGCCGCAGCTAGGACGCCGCCGAGGCCTCTCTTCGCGCCCGGCTCTCCTCCGCCTCCTGCTCGAGCTCTCCGACCTGCCAGCGCAGCTCCGCCTCGGAGGCGCGCCGGCGCAGGGCCAGTAGCCGCGGCTCGTTCAACTTGACCCAGGTCCGGGCCGCCAGCGTGAGCGCGAAGGCCAGGCAGATCCCCGCGATGATCACCATGTCGATCGAGGAAAACCCGAAGATGCTCGGCTGGTAGTGGGTCGTGATCGAGATGGCCTTCATGCCGAAGCCCATCACGAGGCTCAGCGACCCCATCAGGATCATCAGATCGATCAGCGGCAGGATCGGCACGATGGTGGCTCCCGGGTGCTTCGTGCCCCGCCGGGCGCGCGGGGGGAAACGGACTGGCTACGAGCATCCTAAGGCGGAATCGCCCCGCAGGTCAACGCCGCTGCCCGGGCCTCTCGATGGCACCCCCGACCCCGGACGCTAGAATCGCGCCCCGCCCTGCCCCTCCGGTCCGTTCGCCGACGTAGCTCAGCTGGTAGAGCAGCTGATTCGTAATCAGCAGGTCACCGGTTCGAATCCGGTCGTCGGCTCCATTCCCCAGATCCGTCGGGTGGTTGCGCGGTCGCCGGTTTCGGTTCTCCTACGCATCGAAGGAGACCCAGTAGCGCTCCGGGAAGGGCGTTCCGCCGAAGTCGATGGCGGATTCGGCCTTGACGCCCGGCCTCCTGAGGACCTGACGGACCATCTCCGGGACCAGCACCGCGGCGATGTGCCTTCCGAGGCACTCGTGGGTGCCGTACCCGAAGTGGAAGGTGTTCTCCGTCGTGCGCGTCGGATCGAACGAATCAGGATTGGGGAAGCGCCCGGGATCGAACGTCGCGGAGAGCGTCAGCGTCAGTACGTGGGCGCCCTTCTGGATCCGGGTCGCACGCGGGGTTCCTGCCGCGAGCAGGTAGTCGCGGGCGGACTTGCGAAACAGGTAGGGAAGAATCGGCGCGAAGCGCAGCGCCTCCCAGACGAATCCATCGAACGCGGTCGGGTCGTCGGCCTTCGCAGCGTGGACTGCTCGGGGCAGCACGTCATGGCGGCGCAGGAGCTCCTGGAGGACGTTCAGCGCGGCGTGCGAGGACGTCTCCACGGTCCCGATCAGCAGCCCCACGACGTTGCGCGCCAGCCGCTCGATCGGGAATCCCACGCTGCCGGGATAGCTGGTCTGTAGCATCCGCGCGACGACGTCCTGGGGATTCCGTCCGGATTTGATCTCCCCGATCCGGCGCGGAATCAGCTCCGCGACGTATTCAGCGAGCGACTGGCGGGCCGCGGCCGACTTCGCGCGAATGCCATCCGGGTCTCCGACCACATCGAAGGGCTGATTGTGGAACGCGTCGTACTGGTTCCAGTACGACCAATCGATCAGGCGCTCGGGCTCGACGCCGTCCAGACCGAAGACGTCCTGCACGAGCGCGGTCGGCAGGGCGCGGCCGTAGCCGTAGGCCATCTCGAGGCGTCCACCGCTCTTCTCGAGCACCCGCTTGGCGCGCTCGGCGACGAACGCGCGAATCCGCGGAAGATCGTCGCGATTGAGCATCGCCTTCATGATCGACTTCTCTCGGTAGTGAAGCGGCGTATCGTCCTGCGCCATCAGATAGTCGCCCATCATCGGCTCGTAGAGCGCGACGGTGTAGATCGACGGGAGCCGAAGCACCTCGACGATGTCGTCGAAGTGCGCGACCAGCGTGCACAGGGGAGTCTCGAAGATCGGGCGCTTCGCGCGCAGCTCCTTGAAGAAGGGCAGAGGCGAGTTGTCGATCCAGTTCCGGACCAGCGGAAACTTCTTCTCGCTGGGAGCCTTCTCGTACTGCTCCAGGAAGCTCATCTCACCGATGCTCATGGGGTCGCCTCCTCACCGCTGAAACGCCGGGGATCCTTCAGGTACTCGATCAGCGCGAGCTTCTGTTCGTGCTTGTAGGCGTCCCTCGCGGGGTACACATGGCCTTGATTCCCGTTCCCGCGGATCGACGTGTCGAAGCGGAAGTAGCGCTCGTCTCGTTTCGACACGAAGCCGAGCTTCTCGCGGTCGAGCTCCCGACTCCCCACCCAGAACTCCTTGGACCGCCCCTCTGGCGGCGAGAGGAGCTCATAGAGATTCGGAATCGAACCGTTGTGGAGGAAGGGCGCCGTGGCCCAGATTCCGAGCAGCGGACCCGCCTTGAGGTCGGTCGCGCCGGGGGGCCGGTAGGGCTCGGGCGGCGCGCCAGCTACCGAAGGGCTGAACCGGAAGTCGGCGTACAGCCGCTTTTGTTCCGGAGACAACCCGAGGTCATCGAGCTCCTGCTCGACCATCACCCCCACGGTGCCGAGGAAGAACTGAGCCGTCGGAACGACCGGCTTCCCCTCGAACAGATCCGCCAGATTCCCCGTCTTCGTGAAGCGCGAGATCAGGCTTTCGATGTAGACCGGGTCGGTCCCCACGGCCTTGTAACCGACTCGACCGATCTTGATGAACTGCTTCTTGTCGTGGTTTTCTTCCTTCGGAGTCAGGTCGAAGGGCGGCATGTTGTGGCAGGCCCGGCAGTCGTTGTCGAAGAGCTGCTTGCCCTTCTTCGCCGCCGCCTCGTCGACGGCTCCGAACAGCTCGTCGTCCCAACGCGGCTCGGTCAGGGTCGCGACCCATTGCTCGATCTGGTGCAGGTTGCGGTAGAGCACGCTCGAAGACAGCAACTTCCCGGTTCCGCCGTCCTCGGGAGCGCTCGGTACGCCCGCGGCGACCTGCTCGCGAATCCGGAGCGGCACGTAGTCTCGGGCGAGCTCCTGCCGTCTGCTCATGCCCGCTCGCGAGCTGGGCTTCACGGTCTCCTCGGGGCGACTCGTGAAGTCCGCCGTCCCGAATACGCCGAGGACCTCGCCGGCATTGCGGGCGATCGGACTGGCCGCGACCGGGTTCCACTGCACCCACGCGAGGCGCGACGTATACCAGAGGAACGGGTAGCTGACGGGCGCCGCGTTGGGGCGAAGGTTCTCGGGCACCTCGAGATCCGAAACGGACATCGCGTTGATGATCAGCCCCAGCGCGTCGACGCGACCGGGACCCTCCGGATACGCGGGCGTCCGCATCCAGGTCTGCCCGGCGAACGTCGTCGCATAGGAGAGGAAGGCGAGCTTCAGGCGGGCGATTTGATCCGGACTCGGGCTCCCACCCAGCACCTTCGCCGCGAACCGAGCGAACTTGTTGCCGTCGATGAGGGTTGCCTGAACCGCGGAGTTGAGGCTCGTCGTGAAGCCGCTCAAGTCGGCCAGCGTCGGCGCTCCGTCGATTCGCACGGTCTTGCCGGCGACGACGACGTCATTCGTATGGCAAGCCGCACAGGTCATGCCCACCCACTTCCCGGTTTCGGGGAGGTCGACCACGTCCCTGGTGAATCCGACCGGGAGGCCATCGGGATTGAGCTGCGGTGACTTCGTCGCAGCAATCAACCATCCGAACTTCGCCAGGTTGGATGCAGCGGTGAACGGTTCCGTGCTTCCCGCCTGTTCGAGGGCGACGAACCACGCGTAGGGCATCAGGCGAGATCCCTGGGGGGTGAAATAGAACTGATCGCGGACTTCAGCGCTCCAGCCCTGTTCGAGATGGATCACCTCCGACTCGGGAGCTCCCCAAGCGGGCCGACCGCCGCCGGCCGCGCATGCGAGGACGAGAAGAACGAGCCAATGCTGCGCGCCGCGGCGCGCACCGTTCGAACCAGCCAGCGGGCCCGGATCCGCCATGCCTGCCTCCCACGAGATTTCGGGAATCGCCTCGATCATATCCTGCTCGAGTCGACGACAGCAGAACAATCTCGTGTCGGCGCATAGGTATAAACACCGAGTTGTCGTTTTCCCACGCAACGGGGATTGCGTCGATCTGGATTCGCGCCGGTCGAATCTGGTTCCCTTCCGCGTTCGCTCCGATTAGTGTCGAAACGAAGCGACGCCCAGACGGGATGCTCTGCGCGTCATCCAGGGAGGACCATGGCGCAACCCACCGAAGTGGCGATCGAGATCGGACGGAGACAGGCGAAGCGCGTGATCGAATACCGCCATGAGCGGCGGCGGATCCGGCGCGATGCGCTCGGAGCTGCCGCCCCGCCCTCCCGCGCCAGGGGCCTGGTCCGCGAAGCGCTCGCGGCCGAACTCGGGCCCGCGAGCACGGGGGTACTCCTGGCCGAGGGAGATTCGTGGTTCGACTATCCCTGGACGGACGTTCTCGAAGAGCTCGAGGATCGACACGGCTACGACGTGGAGGCCGTCAGCCATCACGGCGACACCATCGAGGAGATGGCCTATGGCGAGGGGCAGCTGGGCAAGTTCGTCAAAAAGCTCGAGAAGCTGATCCGCAGGGGCACGCTTCCGAAGGCCATCCTGCTCTCGGGCGGAGGCAACGACCTTGCGGGCGATGAGTTCGCGATGCTCTTGAATCACGCGGGCAGCGCGGAGCCCGGCTTGAACGAGCAGGTCGTCTCCGGACTCATCGACGTGCGAATCCGACTTGCCTACGTGACCTGGCTGACGGAGGTCACCAGCGTCTGCGCGGATCAGATCGGCGCGCCGTTGCCGATCCTCGTCCACGGTTACGACTATTCGATTCCCGACGGTCGCGGCTTCTGGGGCGGCTGGGGGCCGCTCCCGGGACCCTGGCTCGAGCCCGGTTTTCGGGCCAAGGGATACGTGCCCGAGGAGGGCGCCGCGGATCCGCTCAAGGCGCTGCGGCGGGACATCGTCAAGCAGCTGATCGATCGCTTCAACGAGATGCTGCAAGCGCTTCCCGACGTGCCGGGGCTCGGGCACGTCCGGCACGTGAACCTTCGGGAAACCCTCAAGACCGACGAGACCTACAAGGAGTGGTGGGCGAACGAGCTGCATCCCACTCCGAGAGGCTTCACCGCCGTCGCAGCGAAGCTCGCGGCCGCGCTGCCCTAGCGAACGCGGTAGACACGATCTCCCGCCCTACGAGGTATGCCTTGAATGATCGTTTCGCTGAGGTGTGAATTGAAGCGACATCACCGCACCGTCATCGTGATTCTGGGGCTCTTGCTTCTGCTCGCGTCGTCGACAGACGCACGAAGCCAGAGAGGTTCCGCGGATCTTCCGTCGGAAGCGCCGGCTCCGCCGCCGCGACGGCCATCCCTCGGAGTGCCCAACGCACCGCCACCGTGGCGGCCGAGGCCGCCCCCCCAACGCTTGTACGAGGTGCGTTGCCAAACTGACTACGGCTGGTGCAGCTGGGTGCAGCGCGTGCCGCGAAGAGAGGGGGCCTATTGTGAGTGTTTGGATGGTCCCTACGTAGATCCGGGGTACGTATTTTAATCATGTCGGCAATCAGGCGGTCGATAGCTATCTGGGCGCTGATTCTTGCACTTGCGTCGGTGTCGGTAGCTGCGTTTCTTCGAATCTATCGAGACATGCAGTCGAATCTCAAGAGCGATCAATCTCTCGTGCTTGGCTATGAGCTCCCACGTTTGTCCGATTGCATCGCGGGTCTACCGGCAGGACTCGCTGCGGACACATCCCAAGCTACGACCACGTGTTATGACCGACTCTATCTCCAAGGCCTTCTGAACGACTTCCAGACTCGCCGAGCAAAATTTGCAATGCAACAGTCATCCGATCTGGTAATTCTCTGGATGGTCGTTTCTCTAACTCTATCTGGTGTGGTCCTCGCCGGATTACAACTTGGCGCGGCTTACCGTCTGGCGCGCGCTGGCCAGGCGTTTTCCTCCGAGGGGGAGTTCGCGATCGAGCAAGGCAAGGTAGTCTTCAGATCATCCATGGCGGGCCTCTTCATTCTCCTGTTCTCGTTTGCATTTTTCTACGTGTATATCCGCGAGGTCTACACGATCCACGAGGTAGACCTCAATCGAGCCGGTGAAACCGAGTCTCTCGGCGAGGGATATGGGCCAAAGCTACAGCCCGTCATCGACCGGAGTGTCGACGTGCCGCCGCCGGGGCCACCGGCGAGTGGGGGCAGCCCGGCGGATGAAAGGATCCGTACTCGCCGCCCCGCGCGCTGAGCATCGGCATTCGGATTCGATCGCATTGCGATGGGAACCAGACTCTCCCGGCGAGTAGGTCGACACAGGTCGCGCTACCCGTCGTGATCAAGGGGGTCGCGGATCAGGCGTCCGGGGTGCCCGAAGGGCCTCGGAAGCGGCCCCAGCGCCGCTGCGTCTGGATGCGGTCGAGGAAGCCGTCGAGGTTTGGAGCCTCGTCGATGCCGTACGTCCGATTGCAGCACTGGATCGGGAGCGAGAGCGGGATGTCGGCAGCTTTAAGAATCGCCGACGAATGAATCCCGGCCCGCGAGATCGGAGTCGAGCCAGCCGAAGTGGTTGTCGATCTCGCCGGTGATGCGCGGGTACAGCGGCGCGCCCGCCAGGCCTCAGCCGCTCGTCGGCGCGCGCGACAGAACCTGCCGCACGCGCGCGCGGATCGCGGCGAAAGTCTCGGGCGCCTGGCGCACCTGCGCCGCGCGCATGACCCAGGTCGGAATCACCGCCTTGGGTAGGAGATCCATGCGCCCAATCAGCAGCGAGCGCCCGCCGCCCGAATACGGGTGCACGGTCCAGGATCCGCTGTTGCGCAGGTAGCTCCAATCGCCGGGCAGTAGGTCCCAGCGCCGCTGATGCCCGCCGTCGGGAAGCCGGCGCACCTGGTGGCGGGTCTCGGTCCGCAGGTCGCCCAGCGGGAGCGGCAGGTCCACCACGAGATCGCACGTATGGCTGTCTCCCTCGCGGTCTTGTACCGCAGCATGCGAGATTCGCGGCAGAAACTCGTCCTGCTTCTCGCAGTCCTGCATCACCTCCCAGACCTGGTCCGGCGTCGCATCGACCAGTCCCATGAGGAGAACACCGATTCCGTCCGGAGCGCTGGGCTCGAGATCGCGGATTAGGACCTCGCCCGCGCCCAGCCGCGCGCGATCGGCGTCCCCGAGCGCGGGGGGCGCGAGCGGCGCGAAGCGATCGGCGGGCGCCGGTTCGTCCGGGGGCAACGAGTCGCCCGCGGCAACTTTCGGCAGTCCGATCGTGAGCAGCAGCGCGAGAGCCAGCCGCGCGAGATTCCGGGGCATGCGGGAAATGTAACGGCCCGCGGGGCGTGCAGCTTGATTGCACCCTCCCCGGCCCTCAGCCCCGCCATGTCGGCGCGGTATCCTCGCCGGCATGCCTCCGCGCCTTTGCGGGATCCTGCTGCATTGCGCCTGCGCGTTCGCGCTCGCCCTCGCGCCGGCGATCTCGGCCGCCGGCGAGGTGCGGGGCTCGGCGCGGGTCTCGTTTTCCGCGACCTCAACCCTGCACGACTTCACCGGGACGGCGGGCTCGGTGGCGTTCTCCCTCTCGCAGGGCGCGGGGGGAGCCTGGTCGGCGGACGTGAACGTGGCGGTGGCGGACCTGAAGACCGGCAACCGCTGGCGCGACGGGGACATGCGCGAGATGTTCGACTCCGCGAAGCACCCGCGGATCCGCGCGAGCTTCCGCGACCTGGACCCGGAGAAGGTGCGGAGCAGCGGGTTGCTCCCGTTCCTGCTCCAGATCCGGACCGTGGAGCGCCCGGTGCAGGCCGCCGTCCGGAACTGGCGCCAGACCGAACGCGAGGCGAGCTTCGACGCCGCCTTCGACGTCTCGCTCGAGAGCTTCCAGCTCGAGGCGCCGGAGACGTTCTTCCTGAGCGTCGGCGACACGGTTCGCGTCACGGTCCGCGTGACGCTCGAGCGCGTGTAGGCCGGGCCCGTCGCATGGCGTGGCTGCTGACTCGCGGGCGGGTGCCGTTCCTGTGCCTGTTGCTCGCACTCACCGCCTTCTTCGGCCTGCACGCCGCGCGGATCGACGTCGAGCGGAACAACGAGTCCCTGAATACGCGCGAGAGCGCGCAGACCGCCGTCTACGACCGTTTCCGCGCCACCTTCGGCAGCGACGAGGATCTGCTGCTCGCCGTGGCGCATCCGAATCTGGTGAGCGGCGAGGGGCTCGCGCTCGTGGACCAGCTCACCACCCGGATCGCGCGCCTCGACGGCGTTCGCCGGGTCTACAGCCTCAGCAACGCGCAGCAGGTCGTCGCCGGCGAAGGCGGCGCGGAGATGGCCCCCGTGGTCGCGCCGCCCCTCGAGGATCCCGCGCTCCCGGCCCGCGTGCGGGCGGCGCTCGCCCGCAATCCGGATCTCACGGGCCTCTTCGTCTCGGCGGACGGCCGCACGGCGGGGCTGCTGATCGAGATCGAGGACCGCGCGGGAGACCTGAACTATCGCGCGGCGCTGATCGACGCCCTGCGCGCGATCGTCGCCGAGCCCCGCGCGGTGGGGGTCTCGCTCCACCTGACCGGGATCGCGGTCCAGAAACATGACGTGAGCGCCTACATCGAGCGCGATCAGCGCCGGCTGATTCCGCTCGCGGTGGCGGTGCTGGCGCTGGTGCTGGCCAGTTTTTTTCGCAGCGCGCCCCTCGTCCTGCTCCCGCTAGGCGTGACGGGCGTGACGACGGCCTGGACGCTCGGGGCCTACGCGCTCGCCGGCTTCCAGCTGAACGCCATCACGGGGCTGCTCCCGCCGATCCTGATGGTGCTCTCGCTCCCGGTGAGCGTGCACCTGATCCAGGGCTGGCTCGACGCGTCCGGGGAGCCCGACAACCGCGCCTCGCGCATCCTCGGCGTGATGCGCAGGCTGCTCTTCCCCTGCTTCTTCTGCTCGCTCACGACGGCGCTCGGCTTCGCCTCGCTCGCGACCAGCAACATGCCAGCCGTCAAACAATTCGGAGTCTTCGCCGCCCTCGGGGTGGCGCTCGCGTTCGCCGTCGGGATGACGCTGGTCCCCGTCGGGCTCAGCTTCCTCTCGCCGCCCGCGAGCGCGCCGCGCTCGCGGCAGCACCGGCTGATCGGGCGTCTGCTGGCCGCCTCCGACCGCGCGGCGACGCGGCATCCGCGGCGCGTGCTCGGCGTGTTCTGCGCTCTCACCGCCGCCTGCCTCGCCGGCCTTCCGCTGGTGCACAACAACACCGACCTGATCCGGTTCCTGAAGAGCGATGCGCCGCTCCACCAGGACACGCTCTTCATCGACGAGCACCTGGGCGGCTCGAACACGCTCGAGTTCGTGGTGGCGCGCGGCGACGGCGCGCCGCTCACGTCCCTCCGCGACGTGAGCCGCATGGCGGCCTTCGAGCAGGCGGTGCTGGCGCGCGAGCACGTCACCGGCGTGGGCAGCATCCTGCCCGTGCTGCGCCAGCTCCAGCGCGCCGAGTCCGGCGGCGAGGCGCTTGCGCTGCCAGCCGACGAGCGCGCCACGGCGTACGCGTTCGATCTGCTGGAGGCCGCCCCCGAGCAGGATCTGATCCGCAAGCTGATCGCGCAGGGCTTCACCAGCGCGCGCTTCAACGTCCGCGTCCGCGCGGTGGGGACCGCGGTTGCCGCGCCGCTCGCGGACGCGATCCTCGCCGACGCGCAGCTGCTCTTCGGCGAGGGCTACACGGTGGCCGCCACCGGCGCCTTCTACCACGTGGCGCGGGACTCGAACCGCCTGGTCGACTCCCAGCTGCGCAGCTTCGGGCTCGCGCTGGCGCTGGTGGTGGCCGCGATCGGCGTGCTGTTCCGGTCGCTGCGCCTCACCTTCATCGCGCTGGTCCCGAATCTGATGCCGATCGCCTGGACCGGCGGGCTGATGGGGAGCTTCGGGATCGACCTCTCGATCGGTACGGCGATGATCGCCTCCGCCGTGATCGGGCTGATCGTCGACGACACCATCCACTACATGACGCACTACACCCGCATCTTCCGGGGCGACGCGGCGGAGGCCATCCGGCGGACCACGAGCGAGATCGGGCCCGCGCTGCTGGTGAACAACCTCGTACTGGCGCTGGGGTTCTGGGTGGGCTGCTTCGGGAGCTTCAAGCCGACAATCTATTTTTCGCTGCTCTCGGGCATCACCATCCTCAGCGCGCTGCTCTGCGATCTGCTGGTCACCCCCGCCTGCCTCCGCGTGTTCGATCGCCGCCGGGCGGCGACCTCGTGAGCGGAGCCCTGCGCCTCGCGCTCGCGCTGCTCGCCTGCGCGGCCACCGCGCGCGCGGACGTCGCCGTCCCCGCCCGGCTCGCGCCCTGGCTCGACGCCTCCCGGGACCAGCTCGTGCGGCGCGCCTACGTCCCCTCCCCCGAGCGGAGGGTCGGGGAAGTGCGCATCCTGCGGCGGGGCGACGCGACCGTGGTGCAGACACTGCTCTACTCGAAGGTGCTCTCCCGCGTGGTCGCCGAGATCCGCAAGAAAGAACGCGCCAACTGGCCGGGCAACCCCGACGCCGCCGCCTATCTCGCGGCGCTCGAGCGGGTGCAGAAGACGATCTGGGGCCGCCTGCCCGCGGACCAGCGCGCCGCGGATCGCCGCCAGAAGCTGTGGATCGAGTTCGTGCTCGCGCCCGGCGCGGGCTTCATCGCAATCGGGGCCTTCGAGATGGAAGAGCCGGGCGGCGAAGTCCGGGTGCTGCGCCGCGAGCCGATCGAGATCCTCGAGCCCTCGCGCGATTATCTCGGGCGCAATCAACGGCTGATCGCGGCCGACTCCTTCCACGCCGAGGACGGGGCGAGCCTGCTAGGGTCCGAAGCCCGGAAGTAGCCGCTCGAGCCGGTGCCAGAGCTCCGGGTTGGCGTGGGGCAGGAAGCCGAAGTAGCTGGTGGTGCCGAGCAGCAGCCCCATCACGGTCGTGTAGAGCGCCGCGAGCGCGGCGACGCCCAGCAGGCAGCGGCGCATCCAGCGGGATCCCCGCCGCCGCTCGAGCAGCTGGCACAGCCCGAGGACGGAGAGGACCGCGAGACCGGGCGCGACGTCGCCGAAGTAGCGCTGGGTCGACGCGAAGTAGAGAGCCGGAACCGCGAACGGCAGGGTCGACGCCACCAGCGCGGCCCGGACGCTCCACTGGCGGAGCCCGAGCAGGAGAGCGGCCGCCGCGAACAGGTAGAACGGCGACGTGTAGAGCAGGCCCGCCACCGGCTCCCGGTAGAAGTAGCCCTCCGAGACCGGCAGCCAGGCCGGAAACGGAGGCCGCCCCTGCCAGCGGGCGACCACGAAGGGGAAGCGCTCCAGGCGGCGGGGAGGCCGCAGCAGGTACGAATACAGGTTCGCGGGAACGTGCTCCGGCCCGATCGACACGGCGTGGCCGAGCTGGAAGCGGTGGCCCGTCTCGAACGGCGAGCCGAAGCGGACCTGGTTGTACGCGCCGAGCAGCAGCATGCCGAGCAGAGCCGGCGTCGCGAAGACGGCGATGCGCGCGATCGCACGCCGTCCACGGGCCTGTAGCCAGCCGAAGCTGGTGAGCAGCCAGAGCGCCGCGACGGCGAACACCACGGTCTGTCGCGAAGCCACCGCCAGCGTCCAACAGGCCGCGCACGCGAGGTCGCAGGCGATCCGCCGCCGCCCCGTGGCCTCGCGGGCCAGCGCCGCGAACGCGATTCCGGCCAGCAGGAACGCCTGCGCCGCCACGATCGCCAGCTCGTACACATGGGGGTGCCCCAACATGAACGGCAGCGGGCTCCCGAAGGCCACCACGGCGGTGCCCAGCGCCGCGGGCAGGAGCGGGCGCGAAGGGAGCCTCTCCGCCAGCAGGGCCAGCAGCGCGCTGGCGGCGAGCGTGAGCAGCAGGCTGAAGGCCAGCATGGGAAAGCGGTCGGGAACCCCTCGGACGCCGCTCAGCGCCTCGATGCCGGCGAGGAAAAGCGCCGGGACCGGCCCCCAATACGAGTAGTACCTGCCCTGATACAGGACCGCGTCCCAGTACCAGAAGGGCCGGTGGATCGGATCGTACGGGTCCGGCGCGGCCGCCAGCCAGGGCGCCGGAGCGACGGTGAGGTGGGTCTGGCCCAGCAGAAAGGCGGTCGCGAGCTGGTCCGTGAAGAAGGTCTCCCGCGAGCGCATCCGTTCCCCGCCGTCCGGCCTCCCGGCGAGGAAGAAGGCGACCTGCCCGGCCAGCAGCAGCGCGGTGAAGAGCGCGTACGCGAGCAGCTTCCAGCGGGGGCCGTGCGAACCGGCCTCGGAGGCGGAGCTCATGACACCGGCTCGCGACGCAGGACCTGCCGCTGGCGGGCGGCGAGCACGCGGCGGCGCTCCTCGGGCGTGATGCGCGGCGTGCTCTCGGGCAGCGCCCGGGCGAGGTCCGCGAACCGGACGCTCCGCAGCGTGGGGGCGGGATTCGTGCGCGTCCACGCCCAGCGATACTGGAGCATGCCTTCCGCGTGCCCGGCCGTGTCGAGCCAGTTCGGCACGCCGGGATCCCGGTGCGCGATCACCACGCGCAGCCTTCCGTCGGCGTCGAGCCTGGCTTGCGCGGGGTTCAAGCTGCTCTGGCGCGTCGCGTAGTCGAGGCTGCGGAACCAGGCGTCGCACAGCTGGATCTGCCAGTAGCGCGCATCGGGCAGCTCGCTCTCGAACACCAGCGCCTCGTCCGCGGCCAGCCGGTACCAGTCATTGCCGTAGAAGACGTCCGGCGCGCCTCCCGGATAGCGCCGCGCGGGCGCGATCACTCCCGGCCGCCAGGCTTCGCGCAGGCGATCCACCCACTGCGTCCAGTAGCTGGTAGTCGCGAGCGTCCAGTCCGCGGCAGCGTCGATCCGATCGGCGATCGCCGCCGCCGAGAGCCGTGCGGGCGGCGCGCCTTCGCCGCCGACGCGCTCGATCTCGAAGCGCGCCGGCGTCTCGCGCTCCCAGTCGACAAAATATTGCCTGACGGCGACGTAGCGGGCGTCCGCGTGGATCGGAAGGAAATCGCCGCGCCAGTCGCCGGGGCGCTCGGCCGCGAGCAGCAGCTCGAACCGTCCATTCGCGTCCAGCGCGAGATCGGCGGCGGTGCAGCTCGCGTAGACGCCTTCCCCGCCGAGCTGGAGGTAGCCCTGCTTCACCTCGATCAGGAAGTCGAAGGCGCTGCCGCGCTCGCCGCGGATCCGGTAGGCGGCTTGCGGCGCGATCCGCGCCCACAGGTACTGGTTGTCCGGGTTCTCCGCGCCCCACTTCGCCTGGCTGTCGGGATTGCGCACCCAGCGCGGCTGGTCGGGATCGGAGAGCTCGAGCGCCTGCGCGAGGCCCGAGCGCAGCAGCCCGAGCAGGTAGCGGAAGCCCTCGGCGCGCAGCTCCTCGCTCTCGGCGCCGCCGAGCGGAAACTCGAGGACGTGCCGGCCGGCGGCCTCGAGATCGCGGCAGAACTCCCGCCAGGCGCTTCCGTCGAGTGCCCGCTCGCGCTGCCGACTTGCGGACTTCGCCGCGCGGCGCCGCGTCTCGGCCATGCCTCAGGCCTCCGAAGGAACGCCGTAGCGCTCCTGATAGCCGCGAAACCGCTCGCGTTCCCGCGCCCGCTCGCGCCCGGTGTTCTCGAAGGCATAGCGGTGCACGCCGAGCTTGTGGCGCGGCTTGCCGGCCAGATAGGCGCGCACGCGCGCCTCGGCCTCGGCGCCCAGCGGAATCCCGAAATGGTCGTAGACGGCGGCCAGGGTCTCGATCGGGCGCGCCATCAGGTCGGCATAGCGGACGTCGCAAAACCGATCCGCCGGCACCGCCCCCGCGTCGCGCAGCCCGCTCATGGCGCCCAGCAGCGCGAGGCAGGTCTCCGGCGTGAACCAGCCGAGGACGGCCTGCGCATCCACCGCATCCGAACGCACCCAGGCCGTCGAGTACAGGATGCTCGCGACGGAAGGCAACACCTTCAGCGGATCGCGGTGCGTGACCACCACGCGGGCGTCGGGGTATTCCCCGAACAGGCTCGCGAGCGCGCCCAGGTGCGACGGCGCCTTCAGCACCCAGCGCTCGCGCGGGCAGCGCGATTGCAGGTGCTGGAGGAAACGGCGGTGGAAGGCGTAGGCGGGCGCGAGATCGGCCCGCGCCAGCCAGACGGCGTAGCTCGGCACCTGGTGCCGACCGCTCAGCTCGTCGCTTCGAAACTCGTGGGCGGTGATCTGGATGCACTCCACCGGAAGCCTGGCCCCGAGCTCGTGCATCGCGGCGTACTCCGGCACCACCTGATTCCAGAGCTGGAGCTCCTCCTCGGCGAGCGCGATCCGCGCGTCCGTCTCGAAGCTCGCCGCCTCGGGCGGCGGGCAGGGGCTGCGGACCTCCCAGTGCAGGGGCGCGCGATGCGCGGGATCCTGCGCCAGCAGCTCGTGCAGGATCGAGGTGCCGGTCCTCGGCAGGCCGGTGATGAAGATCGGCGCGCGCACCTCCTCGCGCGCGATCTCCGGGCGGGTCTTGCGCGCCTCCGCCAGGCGCAGGCGGTTCTCGAGCCAATTGCGCAGGTCGCCGCGCGCGAGGATGCGGCCGATCGGGTGGAGCTTCGCCTCCTCGGCGAGGGCCTTCACGAAGAGGCGAAAGGGCTCGAGGAAGGCGTCGCCGCCGAAGTCCGAGAGCCCGGAGCGGCGCACGGCCTCGTCCAGCAGCTCGTCCGGGTCGAGCCGGATCCAGTCGGGATCGGTCGCGGCGTGCAGCGAGCGCACCCACGCCGGCCGCGGGCCGGGCCGCCAGTCTTCGTCGCTCACGCTGGACGCTCCCACTCCAAGGGCCCCGACTGGCCGCATGGTTGCGCAACTCGGAGGGCCGTGGCGGGTTGGAGGAGTTGCGGGGGGCTGCATCCGCCCTCGGAAGGGCCTTTTCGCGAGCCGATTGAAGCAATTCGCGGGCCCCCGCGTCGAAGGCAGCGAGGTTCGCCATGCATCCGCAGGCTCGACGCTCCCGGCCCGAATCCGGACCAGCTCTGCGCAGCGCCGCGCTGGCCGCGGCACTGGCGGGGCTGCTGGCCGCCGGGCCGGCGTTCGCCGGGCCGCCGCCTCCCCCGCCGCCGGCGAGCCAGGGCCCGCCTCCGCCGCCGGACTACGGCGCCCCGCCGCCGCCGGTCTACGCCCCGGCGCCCGGCCCCCCGGCCTACCATCCGCAGCCGAAGCCCCCGCCTCCGCTGCCGGTCGCGATGCGCGTGATCTACGCACCCTTCTACCTCACCGGTCTGATCCTCCGGTACGGCGTCTACTACGTGTTCGTGGCGCCCCTCGAGGTGCTCGGCCGCACGCTCGGCTATGGGGTCGAGGGCGGCGTCGCGCGGGATCCCGACGACGGCTCGCGATGAAGGAGGTTCCCATGTCGATCAGGTCCTCGGGCTGGATTGCCGTGGCGCTCTGCGCCGGGCTGCTCGCGTCGGCCGCGCCGGCGCGCGCGGAGGACGAGGAAGCGCTCGGCTTCGAGCGCACGCCCCCGCGGCTGAGCTTCACCGACGGCGAGGTCTCCTTCCTGCGGCCGGGAGCGGCCGACTGGTCGCCCGCGCAGGTCAACACCGCGCTGGCCCCGGGCGACGAGCTCTACACCGCGGCGAGCGCGAACCTCGAGCTCCAGATCGGCGCGCGCGCCTTCGCGCGCGCGGGCGAGAACACGCAGCTGGGGCTCACCAGCCTCGAGCCCGATTTCTTGCAGCTGCGCGTGACGTCGGGCCATCTCTCGCTCGACCTGCGCAGCCTGAAGACCGGCCAGACCTTCGAGATCGACACCCCGAACGCCGCCTTCACGGTCGAGCGCAGCGGCTACTACCGCGTGGCGGTCGATGGAGACGTGACCACCTTCACCAGCCGGCGGGGCGGACGCGCCATCGTGACGCCCTCCGCGGGGGAATCCGCGGCGATCGGGGCGAGCGAGCAGGTGGTGGTGAGCGGCGGCGACGCGGCGCAGGTCGAGACCTACGCCGCGCCGGAGCTGGACGCCTGGGACCGCTGGAACTACGCGCGCACGGACGACCAGATCGACGCCGTGAGCGCGCGCTACGTCCCGTCCGGGGTCTACGGCGCGGACGATCTCGACCACTACGGAGACTGGCGGGTGGTCCCGACCTACGGCGCCGTCTGGGTGCCGCGCGGCGTCGCCGCCGGCTGGGCGCCGTACAGCACGGGCCGCTGGACCTACGATCCTTACTATGGCTGGACCTGGGTGGACGACGCGCGCTGGGGCTGGGCGCCGTATCACTACGGACGCTGGGTCAACTTCACCGGCTATTGGGGTTGGTGCCCGGGGCCGATCGTGACGCGCCCGTACTACGCGCCGGCGCTGGTCGCCTTCTACGGCGGCGGGGGCTTCTCCGTCGGCGTGACGATCGGCACCCCCTACGTCGGCTGGGTGGCGCTCGGCTGGGGCGAGCCGCTGGTGCCCTGGTGGGGGCCGGCGCGCTTCCGCAGCCATCCGCGCTGGGCGGGCTGGGGCGGACCGCGCTACGTCAACGACGTCGCGTACCATCACAGGACGGTGTACAACGTGAAGGAGATCAACGTCTACCGCAACGCGCGCGTCCGCGACGCGATCGTGGCGGTGGATCGCGATCACTTCGGACGCCGCTCGCGCGAGGGCGGGCAATTCACGCGCGGCCGGCCCGACCGGCTCTCGCCCCTGCACGGCGACCCGGGCGTGCGGCCCGACCGCAGCAGCCTGGTGGCCGACGGGCGCTCGGCGAGGCGCCCGCCGCGCGAGGCCCGACAGCGCTCGGTGGTGGCGACGCGCGAGCCGCGCGTGGAGCCCGCACCCGGGATCGAAACGCGCCGCGATTCCCGGGCGAACGGGCAACAGCGGGGCCGCGCAGACCGCGCCGAGACCGTTGCGCCGGATTCCACTCCGCGCGCGCGTGTGGTGCAGCCGCCGCGCGAGGGCGGGCGCGTCCAGACGTCGAGGCGGCCGCCCTTCGGCAGGCAGAGCGAGGGCGAGCGGCGCATGCCGGCGCCCGCGCCGCGCTTCGAGCCCCGGGAAGGCGCCCGGCAGGCGGCGCCCCCGGCGGCGCGCGATGCCGCGCGCGATTCGGTGCGGGAATCGGGGCGCGGATCGCCGCGCGACTCGGCGCGCACAGCCTCGCCGCGCACGGAGCGATCGCGAGCGGCGCCTCCGGAGCGTCGGGTCTCGCGTCCCGAGGCGCGGTCGGAGCGCCAGGTCTCCCGGCCGGAGGCGCAGCCGGAGCGCGCCCAGCGCGCGCGGCCCGAGCGCGGCGGAAGCTCCGCGAGGCGCCAGCAGGCGTCGGCGCCGCCCCGCGAGCTTCCGGGCGAGCCCGCGAACCGCGTCTACCGACCGCGCAGCGAGCGCACCGAACGCGCAGATCGCTCAGGGGGCCAGGAGTGGACGCAGCGCGAGAGCCCGAGTGCCTCGCAGCCGCAGGCGCAGGCTCGCACGCAGTCAGGCGGCGGGCGCTCGCGCGACGCGCAGCCGCGCCAGGGCGGAGGTGGCCAGCGCGGCGGAGGTGAGCGACGATCGTCGCGTGGCCGCTAGCGCCATCCCACCGTCGATCGGAGGCCGCCATGCCGGGCAAGCTCGCCCCCGCCTCGTCGCTCGTCGCGCTGCTCTTCGCCGTGTTCCTCGGGCTTGGCGCCAGCGGGCTCCCCGCCGCGACGGAGACCTCCGGCCTGAAGGAGGCGCTGCGCCTCGCGACCGAGCGCGCGGTGAAGGCGACCTCCCAATCGGGCGGCTTCCTCGACAACTCGAAGATCCGGATCGGGCTGCCCGGGTCGCTGAGCAAGATGACGAAGGGACTGCGCGCGATCGGCATGGGCGCTCAGGTGGACGAGCTCGAGGTCGCGATGAACCGCGCCGCCGAGAAGGCCGCCGGTGAGGCGACGCCGGTCTTCGTCGACGCGATCCAGAAGATGAGCTTCCAGGACGCGTCCGCCATCGTGTCGGGCGGCGACACCGCCGCGACCGACTACTTCGAGAAGACCACCCGCCAGCCGCTGAGCGAGCGCTTCCGTCCGATCGTCGATCGGGCGATGCAGAACGTCGGTCTGGCGAAGCAGTACGACCAGCTGGTCGGCCGCTACACCTCGCTACCGCTCGCCTCGGCGCCCAAGTTCGACCTGTCCGGCTACGTCACCGAGAAGACCCTCTCGGGCCTCTTCACCGTCGTCGGAGAGCAGGAGAAGCAGATCCGGACCAACCCCGCCGCCCGCGCGACGGATCTGCTGAAGCAGGTGTTCGGGAAGTAGCCAGCCGAACGGAGCTCCCCTTGGGTTGGGAATGCCTGGGGCAGGTGGCGCCGCGCGATCTGCGCGGCGCGCGGGAGCAGGCGCACCGGGCGGCGCAGGTGATCGCCGCCGCGGCCGAGACCATCTGCGCGCCGGAAGCCGACACCAGCCACGCGAGCATGCATTGGGACACCCGGCTCGCCGCGCTGGCGGGACGAAGCTTCGCCGAGGCCCATGGCTGGGCCTCCGAAGCGATCCGCTCCGCGCGGAGCGCTGGACCGGCCGCTCGCCTGGCGCGACCGCGGGGTCGCGTCGGCCAGAGCGCCGGTCTTCGCGCGCATCGCAGAGCGAAAGGCCCGCCAGCAGCCGGTCCCGGAGCGCTGGATTCCAGCGATGGAAGGAGTCGTAGTAGCCCCCCTGGAATCCGATCAGGATGCTGAACACGACGGTGTAGAGCCCGAGCAGCGCGCCGGCGGCGTGCGCGGCGCGGCGCCGGCCCGCGGAGCCCGCGCGGGAGAGCAGCGTCCAGAATCCGACCGCCGCCATCAGCAGCGCGGCCGAGGTGAAGTCCGCCAGGAAGCGCATGGTGGAGAACTGCATCCCCAAGGCGGGGACTCCGGCCAGCAGCGCGCTCGCGAAGCAGGCGGTCACCAGCCATAGGTAGAGCCGATCCCGGGCGTCGATCGCAGCGCCGGGGGCGGCGCGCGAGGCCTGCCGGTAGATCCTGCGGGCGGACCCCAGCGCGACCAGGCCGAACAGCACCCAGGGCGCGGCGATCAGCATCCCGACCGTCGGCTCCAGCGACAGGTAGCCGGTCTGCTTCGCGAACATCCAATCCGGAGGCATCGCGCCGGCCCCGGCCGGCGCAAAGATGTAGGGAAACCGGCAGGTGACCAGGACCTCCCGGAGCAGATAGGCATGCAGGGTGGACGGGAAGCGGGCGATCGAAAAGCTGTACGGGAGGTAGCCGAGCTGATGTTCGGCCCCGAAGTCGGTCCACGACCCGAAGCGCGCCTGGTTGTATGCGGCCAGCCCGAGCGCCGCGAAGACCACCGGCGCGCCGACGCAGAGCAGCTGGAGCACCAGCTCGCGGCGCTTGCGATCCGCTCCCAGGCTGGAGATCCATGCCGTGAGCAGGGCCAGCGCCCCGATCGCGAGCACCAGGCTGATGCGACACGCGAGCGCGGCGCCCCAGGCGCAGCCTGCCAGCGACGAGAGCGCGAGCTGGCTTCGCCGGGAGCCGACGACGCCGATCGCGCGCGCGCCCATCAGCAGGCCCAGCAGGAGGAAGAACTGAGCGCCTTCGATGGCCGCTTCGTAGACGCCGGCGCGGCCGAGCCCGAACAGATACGGATTGGCGAGACCGAACACCGCCACCGCCGGCAGCGCCAGCCACGGGTGCAGCCCGGGAAAGAGCCTTCTCGACGCGAGCGACAGGATCGCGATGCCCACGGCCAGACGGCCGAGCACGAAGGCGAGCACCAGCAGCTCGTCTCCCACGAACAGCTCCCGCCCCGCCACCGCCTTGGCGGCCGCCACCAGCAGGGCGGGGACCGGACCCCAGTAGAGGTAATACCGGCCGTCGTGCAGCGTGGCGTCCCAGACCCACAGGCGGGAGTTGGCGGGATCGTACGGATTGGCCGTGGCCAGCAGCTCGGGCGACGGCGCGATGCCGAGGTAGAGGTGCCCGTCCAGGAAGGCGTCCGCCAGGACCGTGAAGTAGTGCGATTGCGGCGGGATCTCGGTGACGAGGCCCGCCGAGATGAAGAAGAGGTACAGCGCGGCAATCGCGACGAACACGAGAACGAGCAGCGGCCCGAGCATGCGCGCCGCGAGCGGCGACCGGGCTTGCGCGGATCGATCCTGGGCGCCCAAAGCGGCCCAGGATACGCAGACTCAGAAATGAAAGTCGAGCTTCAGGGTTCCGCTCTGCGCGGTGTAGCCGCTGCCGAGGTCCGCCTCGTACCCGACCCGCAGGTTGGCCCAGCGCCCCAGGGCCAGGCCGACGCCCACGAAGGGCGTGGCGTAGAAGTCCACCGCCGCGTCCGAGGTCAGGAAGTTCGTGAAGGCGGAGCCGGCGTCGAGGTAGAAGATGCCGAGGTGGACGCCGGCCTTGAGGCCGTTCTTCAGGATCAGCTGATCCAGCTGGGTGTCGAAGTCGTAGCCCTGGATCTCGTCGATCGGCAGGCCGCCGTAGTAGGCCAGCTGGTTGGCCAGGGTGAGCTCGAAGATGCCGAGCTCGAGGGCGAGGGTGTTCACGCCCCCGCCGCCGAGGAGCAGGCCGCCCGCGGCGAGGTCGATCGAGGCCGCCGCGGCGCTCTGGACGAAGGGCGTGATCGCCCAGTAGAGGCTCGAGCCCTCGTCGGGGCGCAGGATGGTGATCGGAAGGCCCAGCTCGATCCCCGCGTCCCAGGAGTCGGCGGTCTGGTAGCTGCGGTACCCGCCCATCATCGCCAGCGAGAGCCCCACGTACCTGCCGAAATGGCCGGCCAGCGTGAGCGAACCCTCGGCGGTGTAGAGGTCGTCGAAATGATCGACGTCGACCACGCCGCCGCCGCCCTCGGCGCGCAGCTGGAAGGCGCCCCAGCGCCCGACCTCTTCTTCCCGATAGCCGAGGCGCGAACGGCTGGCGCCGAGGCCGAAGCGGCGGAACGCGCCGGACGAGAGGAGCGCGGTGGTCGCGCGGGGGTTGCCGTCGAGCAGCGCGAGCTTGCTGTGCGCGTTGGTCTGCTCGAGGAACCTGGCCCACTCCTTCGCGCCGGTGTCCTGGAGGTAGTCCTCGATCTGGTTCTCGAGATCGTCGGGAGAGACGGCGTTGAAGGCGACCACCAGGCCCGTCGAAGGGATCGTGAGCGTGGCATCGCTGCCGAAGCCCGTGACGGCGAGCACCAGCGCGCTGTCCATTTCGAGGTAGCGCAGGGTCGCGGTGTAGGCCGACTGCCCGATCAATCCGCTGAAGTCCCCCTCCTGGAGCAGGAAATCCTGACCGAGCGACTTGAAGTCGTTGCTGGAAGCGCTGATCGCGAGCGACGGGATGTCGATCTGGATCAGGTCTTCGGCGCCGCTGCCGGGCGCCGTCGCGAGCGCCAGCAGCGTCACGCAACCGGCCATGCGAACGCAATGCCTCATCGAGGTCCCCTCCCGGCCTTTTCATCGGCAGACCCGGCCCCGGGCTGTCGCGGGCCGCCCGGACGCCTCCGCCGGCTTCGAGTAAGCTGGCCGCCGTGCCCATCCGGCCTGCCCTGCTCGCCCTCGCGCTGCTCGCCGGCCTCGCCTGTCGCGGCGACGAGCCCACCCCCGGCGAGATCCAGGGCGCGCGGCGCCCCGATGGCCCGCGCCACGCGCAGGCCGACGCGCAGGCGGAGGCGGGCCGCGCCCTGGCCGGCGGCGCGGCCGCGGCGCCCGGCAAGCGCATCCTGTTCGGCGACCTCCACGTCCACACCACGTACTCGATCGACGCCTTCGTCTACGCCCTGCCGATCTTCGCGGGCGAGGGCGCCCACCCGCCGGCCGACGCCTGCGACTTCGCCCGCTACTGCTCACAGCTCGACTTCTTCTCGCTCAACGATCACGCCGAGGCGCTGACCCCCTCGATGTGGGCCACCACCAAGCAGAGCCTGCGCGAGTGCAATCAGCGGGCCGGCGATCCGGCCGACCCCGACCTGGTGGCCTTCGTAGGCTGGGAGTGGACGCAGGTCGGACGCACCCCGGAGACCCACTTCGGACACAAGAACGTGATGTTTCCGGGCCTCGCCGAGGAAGAGCTCCCGAGGCGGCCGATCAGCGCGCTCGAGCACAACGTGATGGACCGCGCCAAGGGCCTCTGGTTCCTGCCCGGCCTGCAGGTGCTGCGCTACGTCGGGCTGCGCGAGTACGCGGACTTCCTCTGGCGCGTCCAGCAGCTCGCGAACCTTCCGAGCTGCGAGGTCGGGCGCGACGCCCGCGAGCTGCCGGGCGACTGCCGCGAGAACGCTCCCACCCCCGCAGAGCTGTTCGAGAAGCTGGCGCAGTGGGGCTTCGAGACGATCGTGATCCCGCACGGCCTGGCCTGGGGCGTGCACGCGCCGCAGGGCGGAAACCTGGGCGCCCAGCTGTCCCGCGCCCAGCACGATCCCGCGCGCCAGATCCTGCTCGAGACGTTCTCGGGCCACGGCAACAGCGAGGAGTTCCGCAACGTCCCCGAGTTCGAGCAGGACGCGTCGGGCGAACGCATCTGCCCCGAGCCCAGCGCCGAATACCTGCCCTGCTGCTGGCGCGCCGGGGAGCTGATCCGCGAGCGCTGCGGCGATCTCCCGGCGGAGGAGTGCGAACGCCGCGTCCAGGAGGCCCAGCGCCTGGTGATGCAGGCCGGCACCAAGCCGCACTGGGTGGTGCCCGACGCCAGCCAGGAGGACTGGCTCGACTGCGACCAGTGCCGCGATTGCTTCAAGCCCGCGCACACCCTGCGCCCTGGCATGAGCGCGCAGTACGGCGCCGCGCTCGCGAACTTCGACGAAATCGAACCGGACGGACGCCCGCTCCGCTTTCGCTGGGGCTTCATCGCTTCCAGCGACAACCACAGCGGCCGCGCCGGCCCCGGCTACAAAGAACTGGCGCGGCTCGACATGAGCGACGCCCGCGGCGCCGCCTCCGAAGCGATCGCGCGCCGGATCAGCCGGATCGCGTTGGGGAGCCCCGAGGATCCGCAGCGCGCCGTCGAAGTCGTGCCCGCCCCGCCCGGCTTCCGGGAGCTCTTCGACGTCGAGCGCGGCGCCAGCTTCATGTACCCGGGCGGCCTGGTCGCGGTTCATTCGGACGGCCGCGACCGCCGCGCGATCTGGGACGCGCTGGGGCGCCGCGAGGTCTACGCCACCAGCGGCCCCCGCATCCTGCTCTGGTTCGATCTGCTGGACGGCCCGGCCGGCCCGGTGCCGATGGGCGGCCAGGTGATGCTCGATGCAGCGCCGCGCTTCCAGGTCCGCGCCATCGGCTCCTTCGTCCAGCAGGACGGCTGCCCCGAGGAGAGCGAGACCGCGCTCTCGCAGGAGCGCCTGGCTTATCTGTGTCACGGCCAGTGCTATCACCCAGGAGACCAGCGCCACCTCATCTCCCGGATCGAGGTGGTGCGGATCCGGCCCCAGGCCCGCCGCGGCGAAGCGGTGGCTCCCCTGATCGAAGATCCCTGGCGCAGCTTCGACTGCCCCCCGGATCCCGCCGGCTGCTCATTCGAATTCGACGATCCGGAGTTCGCCGAGTCGGAGCACGACGCCGTCTACTACGCGCGCGCGCTCCAGGAGCCGACTCCGGCCGTGAACGGCGCGAACCTGCGCACCGAGTTCGACGCCGAGGGCCGCGCGATCAAGGTCACGCCCTGCTACGGCGATCCCCGCACCCCGACGGGCGACGACTGCCTGGCCCCCGTCGCCGAGCGCGCCTGGTCTTCGCCGATCTACGTCGATCACCCGCGCCTCTGATATCCTGCGCCCGACCATGGACCGGGACGACCACGAACCGGAGCGGAAGCAGCAGGACGAGAAATCGCTGCTCCTGCGGTTGCGGGCCGGCGACGAGGCGGCCTTCGCCGAGCTGGTGCGCGCGAACGCGGGCCGGCTGCTGGCGGTGGCCCGCCGCATGCTGCGCTCGGAGGACGACGCGCGCGACGCGCTCCAGGACGCCTTCCTCCAGGCGTTTCGCGGGATCGACCGCTTCGAGGGCGGCGCGCGCCTCTCGACCTGGCTGCACCGGATCGTGATCAACGCCTGCCTGATGAAGCTGCGCACCCGCCGCCGCAAGCCGGAGGGGTCGATCGACGAGCTGCTGCCGCGCTTCTACGCCGACGGCCACCGGATCGACCCGGGGCCGCCCTGGAAGAGCGACCTCCCGGATCCGGTCGAGAGCCGCGAGGCCCGTACGCTCGTGCGCGAGAGCATCGACCGCCTGCCGGAGATCTACCGCAGCGTGCTCCTGCTGCGGGACATCGAAGAGCTGAGCACGGAGGAGACGGCGCAGCTGCTCGACATCAAGGCCGACACGGTCAAGGTACGGCTCCACCGCGCGCGCCAGGCCCTGCGCGCCCTGCTCGATCCGCACTTCACCGGCGAGGCGGCATGACCGCGCGCACGCTCAACTGCCGCGAATTGATCGAGTTCCTGGCCGCCTACCTCGACGACGAGCTGGCGCCGGGGGAGCGCGCCGCCTTCGAGCTCCATCTCTCGGTCTGCCCCTACTGCGTCGACTACCTGGCGACCTACCGGAAGACGATCCACCTCGGCAAGCAGGCGTTCGCGGCGGAGGCGGAGATCCTGGAGGAGGTGCCGGCCGCGCTGGTGGGGGCCGTCCTCGCGGCGCGGTCCCGAAGCTAGTGGCTCCGATGCCGCGGGGCGCCCCGGGGTAACCTCCCGGCGACGGCCGGCATCGGATCCCGCGGACGGAGACCGCCTTGCTCACCTGTCGCGAGCTGATCGACTTCCTCGCCGCCTACCTGGACGGCGAGCTCGCGCCCGATCCGCGCGCCGCCTTCGACGCGCATCTCGCGCTCTGCCCGAGCTGCGTCGACTATCTCGCGGGCTACCGCGAGACGATCCGCCTCGGCAAACGGGCCTGCGAGCCGGACGCCGAGCTCCCGTCGGACGTCCCTTCCGAGCTCGTGGACGCCATCCTCGCTGCCCGCCTCGCGCGCCGGCTGATATAGTCGCGCGGCGTGTGCGGTCTGGTGGGCATCCTGCGTCTCGACGGCGAGCCGGCCGACGCGCGAAACATCGACTGCATGCTCTCGCCGATGCTGCACCGCGGACCCGACGGCCGCGGCAGCTGGGCCGAAGACGAGCTGGCCGTAGGTCATCTCCGCCTCAGCATCCTCGACCTGAGCGAACGCGCCGGCCAACCGATCGCGACGGCGGGCGGCGAGGCCGTGCTCGTCTACAACGGCGAGGTCTACAACTACCGGGAGCTGCGCTCGGAGCTGGAGCGCGAGGGCGCCGCCTTCGCGAGCAGCGGCGACACCGAGGTGGTGCTCCAGGCCCTGCTGCGCTGGGGCCCCGAGCGCGCCATCCCGCGCTTCAACGGCATGTTCGCCTTCGCCTACTTCGACCGGCGCGCGCGCGAGCTCTGGCTGGCGCGGGATCGCCTGGGGATCAAGCCGCTCTACGTGGCCCAGCGCGCCGACGAGCTGCTCTTCGCCTCCGAGCCGCAGGCGCTGCTGGCGCATCCGGCCATGCCGTGTCGCCCGGATCGGCTCGCGATCGCGAGGCTCGTGATGCTCGATCGCGCCGACTCGCGCGTCAGCCTCTTCGAGGGCATCGAGGCGATCGAGCCGGGGAGCTGGTGGCGCGTTCGCGGGAACCGCACCCAGCGGCGCCGCTACTTCGACCTGGTCGGCGAGCTCGACGTGGCCCGCCTGCTCGATACGGACCCCGACGAAGCGCCCCGCCGTTTCGAGCAGCTGATCGACGAGAGCGTGCGCCTCCACCTCGCGAGCGACGTGCCGCTCGCCACGATCTGTAGCGGCGGCGTCGATTCGAGCCTGATCGCGGCCTGCGCCAGTCGGCAGCGGAAGGACCTGCATTGCTACGTCGCGGACGTGCCCCTCGGACGGGGCGAGGGAGCCGCTGCGCAGCGCGTGGCCGATCACCTCGGCGTGCGCCTCACGCGCGTGCCCCTGGATCGCGAGAGCTACCTGCGGCTCTGGCCCGAGGCGGCCTGGTTCGAGGGGAGCCCGCTCCCGGGCCGCAGCAGCGTGGCGCTGCTCGCCCTTGCGCGCACCTGCTCTGCGGACGGCGTGAAGGTGCTGCTCAACGGCGAAGGAGCCGACGAGCTCTTCGGCGGCTATGCAGGGCCGGGGAACGCCTACCGTGCCTGGGGCTGGCGGGCGCGCGTCGCGCGCTGGCTCGTCCCGTCCCGATCGTGGCAACGGCAGGAGCTGCGGCGCCTGCGCGCCGCCCGCTTCGGACGCCTCCCCAAGCTGGACCAGCTCGGCTCCCGGGGGCTCGCCGTCCTGGATGGCGATGGCGAGCTGCGATACCGGGCGTTGTGGGAGAAGCTCGCGCCGGTCCGCTCCGACGCCGACCGCGCCCAGCTGGTCCGCTGCCTGGACGACTTGTACTGCACCCTCGATCCGCTGCTGCGCCGCCACGATCGGATGGCGATGTCCGCCTCCATCGAGATGAGGGTTCCCTATCTCGAGAACGGCGTCATCGATTTCGGCATCCACCTCCCGCGCCGCGCGAAGCTACAGCGCGGCCAGAGCAAGTGGGTCGTGAAGCAGGTGGCGGAGCAGCGGCTCCCGGCCGAGATCGTCCACGCCCGCAAGCGCGCCTTCCCGATGCCGCAGGCATACGACCTCGGCAGCGAGATGCTGCTGTCCGGCGGCGCTGCCGGCGAGCTGTTGCACTGGACCGAGCGCACGCAGCAGGCGATGATCGAGCTCGCGCGGCGCCGCGACGGCCTGCGCTTCTCGCTGGTCGGCCTCGAGCTGTGGGCGCGCCTCTACCTGCGCGGGGAGAAGCCCGACGCGCTGGCGGGCGAGCTGCTCGCGGGCTCCGCCGCCAGCTCCACCTCGAAGCAGCTGCCGCCGCCTTCGCGCGGCAGGTAGCGCGCGTCGCCTCCGTGGTGGCGCGCGATCTGACGCACCAGGGCGAGGCCCAGGCCGGCGCCGGCTTCGGAGAGGCCCGCGGGCCGGTACCAGGGCTCGAAGATCCGCTCGCGCTCGGCCGCCGGAACGCCCGGCCCGCGATCCTCCACCCGCAGCCGCACGCGTCCGCCCTCGGCTGGCCCCACGCTCGCCTGCACGGCTGAACCGGCCGCGTGTCGCCGCGCGTTCTCGAGCAGGTTGCGCACCAGACGGCGCAGCATGCGGGCGTCCCCGCGCAGGCGCACCGGCTCGCCGCCCGCGGTCGCGTCCGTGCGGGCCGCCTCCTCGGCCACCAGCGCCAGCAGGTCGATCTCCTCGGGGCGGTCCACCTGGATCCGTGCATCGAGCCGGCTCGCGAGCAGGATCTCGCCGATCAGCTCGTCGAGCTCGGCGATGTCCTTCTCGACGCGCTCGCGCAGCTCGGGGCGGGCGCCCTTCTCCAGCAGCTCGACGGCCATCCTGATGCGCGCGAGCGGCGAGCGCAGCTCGTGCGAGGCGCTCGCGAGCAGACCCCGCTGCGCGCCCACCAGGGCCTCGATGCGCGCCGCCGCGCGGTTGAAGCTGCGCGCGAGGGCCGCGACCTCGTCGTTGCCCTCGACGCTGGCGCGCGCGCCCAGATCGCCCGCGCCGAGCTCCTCGACCTCGGCGCGCAGCTTCTCGAGGCGCCGCGTGATGCGCCGCGCCACCGGGTAGGCGCCGGCGCCGATCGCCGCCGCCAGCGCCGCGACCACCAGCAGCCATCCCCATCCGTGCTCGCCGTGCGGCCGCCGCGCCAGCAGCCAGCGGCCGTCGGGAAGCCTCAGCGCCACCGCCGGCGGCCCTCGGTGGGTGCGCAGGAATCCGCTCTCGCGCAGGCCCTCCGGCAGCGCGGGCAGGGCCTCGCCCACGGAGGCGAGCTTCTCCCCGCCCGGGCCGCGCAGCTCGACGTCCACCGCGAAGTCCGCCGCGAGCTTGCCGAGCGAGCGCTCCAGCTCGGCCGGCGGCGCGCCGGGCCCCGGGAGCAGCTCGGCGAAGACGCCGGCGACGGCTTCGAGCAGGCGACGCTCTTCGGCGTCGGGATGCGCGAGCCACCAGAGCAGCGACGCGATCACGGCGAAGAGCGCGAGGATGGCGAGGAAGGCGGCGTAGATCTGGAGATAGAGGCGCCGCATCAGGCCTCCGGGCGCTCGTCCGGGCTGCGCGCGAAGACGTAGCCCACGCCGCGCACGGTGAGGACGCGCCGCGGATGCGCGGGATCGTCCTCGATCGCGGCGCGGATCCGCGAGATGTGGACGTCGATGCTGCGGTCGAACGCCTCCAGCGATTCCCCGCGCACCAGCTCCATCAGACGCTCCCGCGAGAGCACGCGCCCCGCGTTCTGCGCCAGCGCCCAGAGCAGCTCGAACTGGTGGCTGGTGAGCGCGCGCGGCTCGCCGCCGAGCTTGAGCGTGCGCGCGTCGCGGTCGATCTCGAGCCGGCCGAAGCGCAGGCAGGCGCCGCGAGCGGGGGCCGCGCGCCGGCGCAGGATCGCGCGCAGACGCGCCAGCAGCTCGCGCGGGCTGAACGGTTTTGCGAGGTAGTCGTCGGCGCCGAGCTCGAGCCCGACGATGCGATCGGTCTCCTCGCCGCGCGCCGTCAGCATCAGGATCGGCAGATCCGAGCCGGCGCGCACGCGCCGGCAGACCTCGAAGCCGTCGAGATCGGGGAGCATGACGTCGAGGACCAGCGCATCCACCCCGCCGCGCGCGACCCGCGCGAGACCGCTGGCGGCGTCGCCGCAGGCCGTCACCTCGAGGCCCGCTTCGCCGAGATACTCCACCAGCATGGCGGCGAGCCGCTCGTCGTCCTCGATCAGCAGAATGCGCTCGGCCATGGCCCGCGGGTCCGGCGGGCACGGCGCCCGCCGGACCAGCCTACTCCAGCTTTCTAACGGTGGAAGCGCGAGGCGAACTCGAGCAGCTCCGCCCGCTGCGAGGCGGTGAGCGTCTCGGCGACGTCGGCGACCCCGGCCGTCAGCGTCCGAGACGCCTGCTCGAGCAGCCCGAGCTCCTGCGCGCGCAGGCTCTCGAGCGCCGCGCGGTCGATCGTCTCCTGCGCGAGCAGCTCGGCGAGCGCCTGGTGGTGAGCCCGGTGCTGGTCCGCCAGCGGCGCGAGCGCGCCCAGCGAAGCGCCCACGATCTCGCGCACCCGCGCCTGCTGCTGCTCGCTCGCGTCGACCGAACGCAGCAGCCACTCGGCGGCGAGCTCCGCGTGCTCGCGCGCGGCCTCGAGCCGCCCCTCGCCGTGGCCATGCGGGCCGTGGGCGCGTCCGAAGAAGCCCCGCGTCGCCCGCGCCTCGCCGGCGGCCCCGAGCGCGATCGCGCTGGCGACCGCGGCCGCCAGGCCCGCGGCGGCGAGCCCCAGCCAGAAGGCGCGCCGGCGCGCCTGGCGCTCCCCGATCGGCTCCGCTCCGAACTCGTCCCTCTCGATCCCGCTCATGTGATCCTCCTCGTCCCTCGGGCGCCCCGGCAGCCTGGCACCCGGCCTTTTCCGGCGTGTGAGCGGCGGGTGAAGTTGTGTAAATTCCGGGGCCGGCTCGTGGAGGTTCGCCCCCCCAGCGGCAGCCGTGATTCAACGCGTGCTCACCCCGAAGGAGTCGATCGATGAAGGCCGCGATCCTGTACGCGCTCAACAAGGACCTCGAGATCCGCGACGACGTCGGACTCGCGGAGCTCAAGGCCGGCGAGGTCCAGATCAAGCTGGTCGCGAGCGGCGTCTGCCACTCGGACGTCTCCGCCCAGAACGGCACCATCCCGACCGGGCTGCCGTGCGTGCTCGGCCACGAGGGTGCGGGCATCGTGAAGGCGGTCGGCCCCGGCGTCACCGACGTGAAGCCCGGCGATCACGCGATCATCGCGTTCACGCCGGCCTGCCGGAAGTGCAAGCCCTGCCTGCGCGGTCAGGCGAACCTGTGCGCGACGGTGATGCAGATGATGCTGACGCCGCACTTCGTCATCGATGGGAAGCCCGTCGGGGGAATGGCCGGCTGCGGCACCTTCGCGGACGAGATGATCGTTCCCGAGAACGCGGTGATCCCCGTGGACGCCTCGATCCCGCTCAACGTCGCGGCGCTGATCGGCTGCGGCGTGATGACGGGCGTGGGCGCCGCGATCAACACGGCCCAGATCAAGCCGGGCTCCTCGGTGATCATCTTCGGCGCCGGCGGCGTGGGCATCGCCGCGATCCAGGGCGCGCGCATCGCGGGCGCTGCCGAGATCGTGGCCGTCGACAAGGTGGATTCGAAGCTCGAGCTGGCGCTCAAGTTCGGCGCCACGCACGCGATCAAGCCCGAGGCGGTCGACAGCACCAAAGCGTCGGTCACCGGCGGCGAGGGCTTCGACTACGCCATCGAGTGCGTCGGT
>DATBRV010000043.1:0-4690 GCA_036560145.1 Myxococcota bacterium | reverse complement strand
AGGCGATCCTGCAGTCGCCGATCTTCGAGACCCGCTGGCGCTGGAGCTCCACGCTCGCGCTCGCGGTCCCGCGGAATCGTGGCGGCGGACGCGTGCCGAACCAGCTGCAGCGCATGTACGGCGAGGACCTGCTGCAGGCGGTCTTCCCCGATGCCGTGGCCTGCCAGGACAACCTCCAGGGCGAGCGCGAGATTCCCGACCACCCGCTGGTGTTCCAGGCGCTGCGCGACGCGATGGAAGAGGCGGTGGACTCGAAGGGCCTCGAGCATCAGCTGCGTCGCCTCTACGCCGGCGAGATCCAGGCCCTCGCGCGCGATACGCCGGAGCCCTCGGTGCTGAGCCACGAGCTCCTCAACTCCGCGGTCTACACGTTCCTCGACGATGCGCCGCTGGAAGAGCGGCGCACGCGCGCCGTCTACACCCGCCGCGCCACCGAAGTGCGCAATGCCGACGACCTTGGTGCGCTCGACGCCTCGGCGATCGAGCGTGTGCGCGAGGAAGCCTGGCCTATCGCCAACACCGCCGATGAGATGTACGACGCGCTGATGGTGGCGGGCTACATCAGGCAAGGCGAGCTCGCCGACCATTGGCCTTCGCTGCTCGAGCAGCTGGGAGCCCGCGCCGTCAGGAAGGACGATGCGTGGTTCCCGCTGGACCGGAAGGACGACGAGCTGATCGAGCTTGTAGCGAGCCGGCTCGAGGTTCTGGGCCCCGTGACCGAACGCACCTTCGTCGTCCCGGCGCAGGCCGGGACCCAATCTGCGAGCGAGGTTTTCCTGGCTCTCGAAGGCCAGGGCCGCATCCTCCGGGGCCGCTTCACGCCCGGCACTGCCGAAATCGAGTGGTGCGATCGCCGCCTGCTCGCCCGCATCCATCGCTACACGCTGAGCCGCCTGCGTGCCGAGATCGAGCCGGTCAGCGCCGCGGACTACTACCGCTTCCTGATGCACTGGCAGCACGTTGCCAGCGAAGACCAGGTGCGCGGCCCCGAGGGACTCGCCGCCGTCATCGAGCAGCTCGAGGGCTTCGAGCTCGCCGCGACCGCCTGGGAGCACGACGTGCTTCCGGCACGCGTGGCCGACTACGGCGCCGAGCAGCTCGACCGCCTGTGCTTCAGCGGCCGCGTCGCCTGGGGCCGCCTCACGCCCGGCACCAAGGCGCCGCTGCGCACGTCGCCGATCGCGCTGTTTCTCCGGGATCACATGAACGTCATCCCCGCGAAGCCTGCCCCGGGAATCACTAACCCGGGGGCGGGGATCCAGCCAGAGGCGCAGCTGTCGTCCGACGCGCACGCGGTCGAATCCGCATTGCGCCAGCGCGGCGCCTCCTTCTTCCACGAGCTCGTGAAAGCGACGGGTCTCCTGCCCACGCTGGTCGAGCGCGGCCTGGCCGAGCTCGCCGGTGCCGGCATCGCTACTGCCGACAGCTTCGCCGGCCTGCGCGCCCTCCTCGCGCGCCAGGACAAGCGCCGGGATCTAGTCGAGGCTGCGGGACGGTGGTCGTTGCTGTTGCCGTCTGAGGAACCCTCTCCCCAGCCCTCTCCCAAAGGAGAGGGAGAGCATTTCGCCCGCACCCTCCTCAAGCGCTACGGCGTCGTCTTCCGCTCGATGCTCCAGCGCGAGACCAATCTCCCGCCCTGGCGCGACCTGGTCCGCATCTACCGCCGCCTCGAGGCGCGCGGCGAGATCCGCGGCGGGCGCTTCGTCGCGGGCTTCGGCGGCGAGCAGTTCGCGTCAGCGGATGCCGTCGGGCGGCTGCGCGCCGTGCGCAAGACGGAGAAGATCGGCGAGCTGGCGACGCTCAGCGCCGCGGACCCGCTCAACCTCGTCGGCATCGTCACCCCCGAGGCGCGCGTCCCCGCGATCCACACGAACCGCGTCCTCCTGTTGGACGGCCTGCCGATCGCCGCGCTCGAGGCCGGCGAGCTGCGGCGACTGGCTGCATCCGACCTCGGCGACGAGCCGCTGCGCGCGGCGCTCGCCCGCCGCTCGCGCCACGCGCCCATGCTGCATCCGCGCGTCGCCACCGCCAAGGAATCGAAGGCGCTCGCCAATCGCACGGTGCACTGAGTCAGTCGAGCTTCCCGGGCGTCGAGAACGGCCGGTTCGCGTCGACGACGAACATGACCAGCGAGTGCAGGTCGACGGTGCCGCTGCTCGACACCTGCATCGCCATGTCGGCGCCGTGCCCCGCCTCGGGCTGCCCCACCCTCACCTTCATGGTGCCGTGCGCGCCGCGGATGCTCTGCTCCCCCGCGAGCACGTAGAAGGCCTCCGAGCCGGGGTGCGAGTGCACCGGCGTGATGCTGCCCGGAGCGCCCGTCGCCTCGTTGATCCGCAGGAGGTACTGCGCCGCCTCGAAACGGGGAATCGGCCCGACCTCGGTCACCTTGGTCCCGGCGCCCGTGGATCCGCCCCGCTCTCCCAGCGTGAAGAGCCACACCTTCCCCGCCGACTCGGTGGCGAGCCCGAACTCACCGGCGGCCGCCTGTGCCGCGGGAAGCGAACCCACGTTCTCGACGCGCCAGTACAAAGTCCCCGGGGGCAGGGCCGACACCTTCTTCTCCACCAGCGGCTTGATCTTGAGGGGCGCCTGGGCCTGGACCGGCTGGCCGAGCGTCCAGGCGAGGGCGAGCATTGCGATGAGAAAGACTTTCATTAGGGTCTCCGGTGGATTGGCCGACGCACAGTGCGGCCGGTACGATGGAGCCTCCCCCAACGATGCCGCTGAAATCCTGAGGAAACGGTGACGTTTTCCGGACGAATGCCCGATCCGAAGCCGCTGCACGTCGGCGAATGGTTCGCGGACCCCGCGACCAACGAGCTGCGCCGGGGCGGCGAGGCGGTCCGCATCGAGCCCCGCTCGATGGACGTGCTCGTGGCGCTCGCCGCCCGCGCGGGCGAGGTGGTGAGCCGTGAGGAGTTGTTTGCGGCGGCGTGGCCGGGCGTGGTGGTCGGCGACGAGGCCCTGACCCAGAGCATCACCAAGCTCAGGCGCGCGCTCGGCGACGATCCGCGCTCGCCCGCTTACATCGAGACCATCTCCAAGCGCGGCTACCGGCTGAAGGCCCGGGTGGATCGCGATGGGCTCCCATCGCCTTCCGCGCGTTCCCACGCGCGTGAATGGGCTGCCGGCGCCGCGCTGGTCATGCTTCTCGCAGCGGGCGCCTTCGCGACCTGGTGGTACCGCGATGCGCCAAGCGCGGCTGCAAGCGCGGCAGCGGAGCGCTCCGCGGCCGAGTGGGTGACCGTCGCGGTGCTGCCCTTCGAAGCTTCCGGCGGCGAGAAAGCTCAGTCCTACCTCGCCCGCGGCATCGCCGACAGCCTGATGACCGAGCTCGGCCGCCTGTCCGGCTTGCGGCTGATCAACGTGCAAAGCCTCGCGGCGGGGGAAGCCGCGCGGCATGCGCGCTACCTGGTGACGGGCAGCGTGCAACGGCAGGCCGGGCGATTGCGCATCCACGTGCGGCTGGTGGACGCGCGCAGCAACGAGCAGCTGTGGTCCGAACAGTTCGAGCGCCCTGCGGACGACCTCTTCGCGGTGCAGGACGAGATCATCCGCAAGCTCGCCGAGACGCTGCCCGCGCGCATGAGCGCGTCGGAGCGGGAGCGGCTCGCCAAGCCGCACACGCGCAGCCTGGAGGCCTACGACCATTTCCTGCGCGGCCAGGCGCTCTTCCTCGCGCGCGGGGCGCGGGAGAACGAGGAAGCGCGCGAGGCCTATCGCAAGGCGATCGAGATCGACCCGCGCTTCGCAAGGGCCTACGCGGGTCTCGCCATGACGCATGCGATCGAGCATCGCCTGCGAAGCGACGCCGACGGCGAAGCGGGCCTGCGGCGCGCCCTCGAACTGGCCGAGAGCGCCCGCGCCATCGACCCCGACATCCCAGAGATCCACTGGGCACTCGGCTTCATCCACGCCCAGGCGCGCCGGCACGCCGAGGCGATCGCCTCGCTGCAGCGCGCGATCGAGCTCAATCCCTCGTTCGCCGACGCCTATGCGCTCATGGGGGGCGTGCACACGTATATGGGCGAGCCCGCCAAGTCGATTCCGCTGCTGCGCACCGCGATGCGCCTCGAGCCCGAGGGCGGCTACCTCTACTTCCTGCTGCTGGGGCGCGCGTACTTCTTCCAGGGCGACCTGGAGCAGGCACAGATCAACCTGCGCGCGGCCCTGGCGCGCAATGCCGCCGACATCGAAACGCGAATCTACCTTGCGGCGTTGCTGGCGGCATCGGGCGACCGCGCGGCCGCCGAATGGGAAGCCCAGGAGATACGCTCGCTGGAGCGCGGGTTTTCGGCATCCCGCTGGCTATCGAGCTATCCGCTCGCGAGCCTGCCGCTACGGCAGCGATTGGAGGGCCTGCTGGCCGGACTCGGCCTGTAGGTGAACGAGCAAACTTTTCTGCGGTCTTCCTGAAGGGTCCTTCCTGGTGGAGCAGAACATGCGAACGAAATTCCTATTTGCCGCAGTGGCGATGGCGCTGGCCGGTTGCGCCTACCCCACGCACGACATGCAACACGATGGACTCACCCACCAGCTCCACCATGGCGGTCCGCTCCGCTCGGCCGGCGAACGGACCCTGACGGGCTTCACCTTCCCCGAGTCGGTCGGCTGCGACGCGCGCGAAGGCGTGCTCTACGTGAGCCAGTTCGGCGGCACGCAATTGAATCCCGCGGCGAAGGACGGC
>DATBRV010000042.1:0-12577 GCA_036560145.1 Myxococcota bacterium | reverse complement strand
GCCGAGCGAGCCGGTCGCGCCGAAGCGCGAGAGCGTGGTGTAGCCCTGAAGGCCGAGCACCGCGCCCACCGTGGCGCCGGAGAGGCAGACGATGGCGAGCGAGAGGACGCCGCTGTCGAAGACCTCGTTCACGAGCCGGCGAATCCGATACGGCTTCTTCAGGGTGACCCGGCCGATGTGGCCGAGGAAGAGGGCCACCCCTCCCAGGTGACCGACCAGCTCGAGCGCGCCGAAGCCGAGCTTCGAGACGGAGTTGCTCTTCATGCGCGCCCCGCCGAGGCGGCCGTCGGCTCGGTCCGCGGCGCCGCCTCGGGACCGTCCGAGTCGGCCCGCAGGAACTCGACCACGCGCTGGTCGGTGCTGCGCAGCAGGTCCTCGGGCGTTCCGGCGATCGCGCGGCCGCCCACCAGGAACACGATCCGGTCGGCCATCCGCAGCGACGACGCGAGGTGGTGCGAGGTGATGATCATGGTGAGCCCGAGCCGCCGGTTCAGGTCGACCAGCAGGGCTTCGATCCGGCGCACGTTGATCGGATCCAGGCCCGAGAAGGGCTCGTCGCAGAGCACGATCTCGGGATCCGTCACGATCGCGCGCGCCAGCGCCGCGCGCCGGTTCATCCCGCCGGAGAGCTGCCGGGGATAGAGGTTCTCGGTGTCGGGGAGCCCCACCGCCACCAGCCGGCGGGTCACCTCCTGGGCGATGTCGTGCTCGGAGAGGTCGGTGTGCTCGCGCAGCGGCAGCGCCACGTTCTCGAAGATCGTCATCGAATCGAGCAGCGCGCCGCCCTGGAAGAGCATTCCGATCCGCGCGCGGGTGCGGAAGAGCTGGCGCTCGGAGAGGCGCGTGACGTCTTCGTCCGCCACGTAGACGCTGCCGCTCTCGGGCCGCGAGAGGCCGCCGATCAGGCGCAGCATGGTGGTCTTGCCGGCGCCGCTGCCCCCCAGCACCACATTGATCTGGGCGCGCATGAATCCGCACGAGAGGCCGTCGAAGACGCGCCGCTCCCCGCGCCGCAGATGGACGCCGTCGAACCGGACCCGGAACTCGTCCGCAGGCCCGCCGTCCATGGCCCTTTGCCCCCCAGAGGTAGCCATCGGCTTCCCAGCCGAGCATTCTAAAGGGCTGCGGGTGCGAGCGAAACCCGCCCCGAGCCGATGCGCACCCGAGCCCCCCGAATCGCCGCCGGCCAACGCCCTCGAATCACGGGGGCCTCGGCCGCCGTTTCGCGCCGGGTCGCCGCCGCCGCCCGCGACCTCGCGCGAGAGGTCGCGCCGCTGCGCTTCGGGCCGCCGGTCGCCTGCGTGTACAACCCGCTCGACTACGCGCGCCGCCCGCACGGCCTCTACGTCGCGCGCCACGCGGCGTCGCGCAAGCGGGTGATCTTCCTCGGCATGAACCCCGGCCCGTTCGGGATGGCGCAGACCGGGGTCCCCTTCGGTGAGGTGGCTCACGTCCGGGATTGGCTCGGGATCGAGGCGCCGGTGGGGAGCCCGCCGCGCCCGCATCCGAAGCGGCCGGTCGAGGGCTTCGCCTGCCGCCGCAGCGAGGTGAGCGGCGCGCGGCTGTGGGGAGCGGTGGCGGCGCACTGGGGCCGTCCCGAGCGCTTCTTCGCGCAGCACTACATCGCGAACTACTGCCCGATCCTGTTCCTGGAGGCGAGCGGACGCAACCGCACGCCCGACCGCCTGCCGCCGCACGAGCAGGCGCGGCTCTTCGCCGCCTGCGACCGGCATCTGCGCCGGCTGGTCGACGCACTCGAGCCCGAGTGGGTGGTGGGGGTCGGCGCCTTCGCCGCGCGGCGAGCCGCCGCCGCGCTCGGCGAGGACGGACCGCGGATCGGGCGCATCACCCACCCGAGCCCCGCCAATCCCCGCGCGGCGCGCGACTGGGCCGGAACCACGGCCCGCGAGCTCGCCGCGCTCGGCCTCTGCCGCGGGAAAGGCCGCTAGTCTTCCGGCGATGGGGTCGCGATTCCTCTGCACCGCCCTGGCGCTCGCGTCGGCGTGGCTGGCAGGCCCGGCGGCGGCGGGCAACACCTGGCTGGAGGCGGGCCGCAAGGCGGTGGCGGAGGCCCGCGTCGAATCGCCCATGCCCGGACCCGCGCGCAACGTGATCCTGTTCCTCGGCGACGGCATGAGTCTCGCCACCGTCACCGCGGCGCGCATCCTCGAGGGCCAGCGGCGGGGCGAGTCCGGGGAGGGGAATCTGCTCGCCTTCGAGAGCTTTCCCTACACGGCCTTCTCGAAGGTCTACACGACGGACGACCAGACGCCCGAATCCGCCGGAACCATGAGCGCGATCGTGACGGGCGCCAAGACCCGCTCCGCGGTGCTCTCGGTGGACGAGACGGTGGCTCGCGGGGACTACCGGGCGGTCAAGGGACACGAGCTGGCGACGATCCTCGAGCGTGCGGAGCAGCGGGGCCTGGCGACCGGGATCGTCACCACCACCACCGTCACGCACGCCACACCCGGCGCGACCTTCGCGCACTCGCCCGACCGCGATTGGGAGGACGACTCGCGGCTGCCGCCCGCGGCGCGCGCGGCCGGCTTCCCGGACATCGCGCGCCAGCTGCTCGAGCTCCCCTACGGCGATGGCGTCGAGGTGGTGCTGGGAGGCGGGCGCGCGAGCTTCCGGCCGGGAGCGGCGCCCGACCCCGAGTACCCGGCGCAGAAGGGCGCCCGGCTCGACGGCCGCGATCTCACCGAGGAGTGGAAGCAGCGCCGGCCGCGCTCGGTCTACGTCTGGAACCAGCAGCAGCTGGCCGACATCGATCCAGCGGCGACGGACCACCTGCTCGGGCTCTTCGAGCCCGGCTACATGCAGTTCGAAGCCGATCGTCCCCGCGACGCCGCGGGCGAGCCCTCGCTCGCGCAGATGACCGGGGTCGCGATCGACCTGCTCGCGCGCAACTCCGGCGGCTACTTCCTGATGGTGGAGGGCGGCCGCATCGACCACGGCCACCACGCGGGCAACGCCTATCGCGCGCTCGGCGAGACGATCGAGTTCTCGGACGCAGTGCGCGTCGCGCTCGAGAAGACGGATCCCCGGCAGACGCTGATCGTGGTGACCGCCGATCACGGCCACGTCTTCACCTTCGGCGGCTACGCGAAGCGCGGCAACGACATCCTCGGCAAGGTGGTCCAATCCGAGGACCACCGGGGCGGGGCGACGGGGAAACCCGCGCTCGACGCGACGGGGCGACCCTACACTACATTAGGTTACCAGAACGGCCCCGGCTACACGGGCGCCTCCTCCGATCAGCCGGAAGGCCCCAAGCGCTTCCCGCACCGCCCCTCCGGCTACCGCCCGGCCACCAAGGGCAGGCCCGACCTCGGCCCGGTCGACACCGCCGCCCCCAGCTATCTACAGGAGTCGACCGTTCCGCTTTCCGGGGAGACGCACTCGGGCGAGGACGTCCCCGTGTATGCGACCGGGCCGGGCGCACAGCTGTTCCGCGGCGTGCGCGAGCAGAACTATCTCTATCACGCGATGGTCGAAGCGCTCGGTTGGAACGCTCTTCCCGAGCAGCCCGCGCCCTAGATGCCTAGTTCAGATTGCGGTTGCGCTCTTCCCAGGTGCCGGTCGGGGTGCGGAAGATCAGGACGCGGCGGTTCGTCGTCAGCGTCGCGAGATTCGCGCCGGTGTCGATCGCCTCGATGCGCTCGGCGGCGCTCAGCTTGACCGGGAAGAAGCCGCCCTTGATCGGCGAGAGTCCGAGCGCAGCGCGCTCGGTGGCGCAGACGGCCACGTTCCGGCCGACCTGGCTCGCGATCAGCCGCTCCTTGGGTCCCAGCCGGTACTCGACGAGGTTGCCGCTGCCCCCGTCGACCCCGAGCGCGCGTCGGTCGGTGAGAACCAGCGCGACGCGGTCGCCGAGGATCGGGGCGAGCGGCGGCTGCTCGCCGCGCAGATAGGTGGTCTCCTGCCACGACCCCGAGCCGGTCGCAACCGAGAGGATGCGCCGGGTGGTGATCGCGACCCCGACCTTGCCGCGGGCGCCCAGCCAGAGCAGCGATTCGTCGAGCTGCAGCCGCTCCGTGACCTGGCCGCCCCGCCGCCCCGAGATCGCGAGCAGATCGCGGTCGACGATCAGCACGTCGAGCAGCTCGGCGAGCGGAACTTCGTCGGACGACACCCCCTGCGCGCGCGCGCCGGGGGCCGCGAGCGCGACGAAGCAACAGACGAGAAGCCGAGCCGCGAGGCTTGAGCCCATCTGGAGATGGGTAGCGCTAGACTGACCTCGCCGCTGTGAAGCGAATGAGGTCCCCCATGACGTTGATCGAAACCACCGACAAGCCCGCACCTGCCAGCGACATCTCCCTGATCCCCGAGCAGGTCGCCGCGCTGCGCACCAGCTTCGAGAGCGGCAAGACGCGTCCGCTCGCGTGGCGGCGCGGGCAGCTCCAGGCGCTCGACCAGCTGGTGAGCGAAGGCTCAGGTGAGCTCCTGGAGGCTCTGAAACAGGATCTGCGCAAGCCGGCGCTGGAGGCGTGGAGCGCGGACGTCGGCTTCGTCAAGCAGGAGGTGAGGCTCACCCTCAAGAAGCTCGCGAAGTGGACCCGGCCGGAGCGCGTCGCGACGCCGATCCACCTGCGCCCCGCGAAGTCGCGGATCGTGCGCGAGCCGCTCGGCGTGGTGCTGATCATCGCGCCCTGGAACTACCCCGTGCAGCTCCTGCTCGGCCCGCTGGTGGGCGCGATCGCCGCCGGCAACTGTGCCGTGCTCAAGCCCTCGGAGGTCGCCGCGCACACCTCGGGCGTCCTCGCAAAATTGGTGAGGCGCTACCTCGATCCCGAGTGCTTCGCGGTCTTCGAAGGCGGCGTGCCCGAGACGCAGGCGATCCTCGCGGAGCGTTTCGACCACGTCTTCTACACCGGAAACGGAAGCGTCGCGCGCGAGGTGATGACGGCGGCGGCGCGGTTCCTCACGCCCGTGACGCTCGAGCTGGGCGGCAAGAGCCCCTGCATCATCGATCGCGACGTGGATCTCGAGGTGGCCGCGCGCCGCATCGCCTGGGGCAAGTTCATGAACGCCGGGCAGACCTGCATCGCGCCGGACTACGTGCTCGTGCACCGGGAGCGGGAGAACGACCTGATCGAGGCGCTGCGGCGCACCCTGCGCGAGTTCTACGGCGAGGACCCGGGCCGCAGCCAGGATTTCGCGCGCATTCCGAACGTGCGCCATCACCGCCGGCTCGCGGCGCTCCTCAAGGACGGCGACGTCGCGGTGGGCGGACAGACCGACGAGGCCGACGGCTACATCGCCCCCACCGTGCTGCGCAATCCGAAGCCCGATTCCCCGCTGATGACCGACGAGATCTTCGGCCCGATCCTTCCCGTGCTCGCGGTCGACGACGTCGCCGCCGCGATCGAGTACGTGAACCAGCGTCCGAAGCCGCTCGCGCTCTATCTGTTCTCGAACGACGCGAAGGCCGAAGAGCAGGTGCTCTCCGGCACCAGCTCGGGGGGCGTCTGCGTCAACTCGACGCTCTTCCACATCGCGAACCCGGAGCTCCCCTTCGGCGGCGTGGGCCCCAGCGGAATGGGCGCCTACCACGGGCGCGCGACCTTCGAGCTCTTCAGCCATCACAAGAGCGTGCTGACGCGCGGCACGCGCTTCGATCCGAAGCTGATGTACCCGCCCTACACGAAGCTGAAGGCGGCGCTGCTCAAGCGCCTGGCCTGACCCCGCCCTCGAGCCGCAGGCCGTCCTCGCCCTGCACGAGCAGCGCCGTGGCGCGGCCGGCGAGCGCCGGCAGCCGCTGCGTGAAGGCCGCGAGGGCGCGGTCGCGCGCCTCCTGCGCCGCCTCGGCCAGCACCAGCGCCACACCGCAGCCTCCGTAGCCTGCGCCGCTGAAGCGCGCGCCGAGCACCCCGGGCGTCGCCTCGAACACCTGCTGGAGGCAGGCCAGCTCCGGCGAGCCCGTCTGGTAGCTCTCGAGCGAGCTCGCGCACGACTCGTTCATCAGCGCGCCGAACTCGGCCAGCTCGCCGCGCCCCCAGCGCTGGATCCCGCGCAGCACGCGCGCTCGCTCGCTGAAGACGTGGCGCGCGCGGCGCTGGAGCGCCGGCTCGAGCCGCGGCAGGTGCGCCTCGAACACCGCGTCCGGGAGCTCGCCCAGGAAACCCGTCGCGGGGAGACCCGCGAGCTGCGCCAGCGCGTGCGCCGCGCGCCGGCACTCCTCGACGCGCTGATTGAAGCCGGTGCCGGTCAGGCTGCGCGGCGTGCCGGTGAAGATCACCAGGAAGAGCACCGCCGGGGCCCCGGGCGCGGACGGGACCGGCTCCCAGCGGACCTCGCGGGTGTCGATCGCGAGCAGCTGCCCGCGGCGCGATCCGACGATGGCGGCGGGATCGAGCACGCCGCTCGCGAGCCCGACGAACTCGTTCTCGGCGCGCCGCGAGAGCAGCACCAGATCGCGCGGCGCCAGCGCGATCTCGTTCACGTGCGCGAGCGCGGCGAGGTAGGCGAGCAGCACGGATGCGGACGAGCTGAGGCCGCCGCCGGGCAGCGGCCCGCCGACGACGCCGCGCAGGCCGCGGGGCGGATCCGGCAGGCGTTCGCGCAGCGCCCACGCGGCGGCGCGCGCGTAGCGGCCCCACTCGGCGCCGCCCTGCGCGTCGAGCGCGCGCAGATCGAAGCGCACCGTGCCCGGGAAGTTCTCGCTGCGGAGCTCGACCTCCGCGCCGGACGCCGGCGCGAACGAGAGCAGCGTGTGCGCGTCGATCGCCGTCGCCAGCACCGGCGCATGCTGGTGGTCGCTGTGGGCGCCGAGCGGGCAGACGCGGTAGGGGGAGACGATCGCCCGCAGCTCGCCCCGGTTCGCGCCGTCCGCCAGCAGAGCCTCTCGTTGACGCGCGCGGCGCCGCGCGAGATCCGACCCGGCGATCGACACGGGGCGGCGCGCTGGGCTCATCCGAACAGGACCGGAAGCCTCCGGGGCGCGCGGAAGATCCGGCCCGTGATGTGCACGTCCTCGGCCGCGGGGTCGAGGCGCAAGTTCGGCAGCCGGTCGAAGAGCGCGTTCAGCACGACTTCGGTCTCCATGCGCGCCAGATCCATGCCCAGGCAACGGTGCGGGCCGAAGGCGAAGGCCATGTGCTGCTTGGGCGGCCGGAAGATGTCGAATTCGTCGGGGCGCTCCCAGCGCGTCTGGTCGCGGTTGGCCGAGCCCAGGCTCACCTGCACCATCGCGCCCTTTGGAACCGGCACGCCACACACCTCGGTGTCTTCCGTGCACAGGCGTCCGATCCCCGTGAGCGGCGTCTCCCAGCGCAGCCCCTCTTCCATTGCGCGCGGGATCAGCGAGCGATCCTTCCGAACCGCCTCCAGCTGCTCCGGGTGCGTGAGCAGGCCGAAGATCAGGTTGCTCGACGAGCGATAGGTGGTCTCGGCGCCCGCGGGCAGCAGCAGGCGGAGGAAGCCGAGCACGTGCTCGTTGTCGAGGCGGGCCCCCTCCAGCTCCGCCTGGGTCAGCACGCTGATGATGTCGTCCTGCGGGTCCGCGCGGCGCGATTCGATGATCGGCGTCAGGTACTCGCCCAGCTGCTTGGCGGCGGCGAGCCCGTTCGCGAAGTCGAATCCCACGCTGATCAGGCCCACCGCCCAGCGGTGGAAGCGCGGCAGGTCTTCCTTGGGCAGCCCGAGCAGGCCCGCGATCACGTACACCGGGAACGGGAAGGTGAGCTCGCGCACCAGCTCGGCCCGGCCGCGGCCCGCGAACGCGTCGATGTAGCCGTTCACGATCGGGCCGACCAGCTCGTGCTCCCATCGCTTGAGCGCCCTGGTCCGGAAGGCCATCTGGACCAGGCTGCGGTAGCGGCCGTGCTCGGGCTCGTCCATCACCAGGATGGTCGGCCCCATCACCAGCCCGATGGTCGCCTTGTAGGTGCTGGAGGAGAAGCGCTTGCCGTCGCGCAGCACCTCCGACACCGCGGCATACGAAGACGCGACGTAGACCTCGGGCAGATTCGGGCCGAGCGCCTTGACCGCGTCGCCCAGAAATTTGGCGAGGTCGATCTTCTGGATCGGGGCCTGGCCTCGCATCTGCGCGAAATCGGGGTACGGATCGCGGCAGGTGTCGGCGCCCGTCGCGCGGTCGAAGACCTCGAAGGGGTCCCAGCTCTCGTCGGCGGGCGCGGCGTTGCTCGCCTGCGTCGATTCCTGCGACATCGGCACCTCGCTGGCCGTATCGTCGCCTCCTCCGGCAGAAGGGTCAAGGCGCGCGCCCCTGGATTCCCGGTAGGCAAGCGCGAGCCGTCGGAGTAGGCTTGCCGAGCGGCGCGGGCCGCGCGCTCGAGGTGCGGGATGTTCGACTGCCTCATCAAAAATGGAAGCGTCGTCGACGGCACCGGCGCGCCGCGGCGGCCAGCCGACGTCGCGATCCAGGGCGGCCGGATCGCCGAGATCGGCCGCGTGGGCGCGCCCGCGAAGCAGACGATCGACGCGCGCGGGCGGGTGGTCGCCCCGGGCTTCGTCGACATCCACACTCATTACGACGCGCAGGCGTTCTGGGACGGCACGCTCAGCCCCTCTCCATTCCATGGCGTGACGACGGTGGTGGGCGGGAACTGCGGCTTCAGCATCGCGCCGCTCTCGCGCGAGGCCGCGGGCTACATGAAGCGGATGCTGGCGCGCGTCGAGGGCATGCCGCTCGAAAGCCTGGAGGCCGGCGTGCCCTGGGACTGGACGAGCTTCGGCGAGTACCTCGCCCGCCTCGACGGCCGGCTGGCGGTCAACGCGGGCTTCCTGGTCGGACACTCGGCGCTGCGCCGCGTCGTGATGGGCGAGGCCGCGATCGAGGGGCCCGCGGACGAGGCGGCGCTGCGCGCCATGCAGGATCTGCTGCGCGAGTCCCTCGCGCAGGGAGGGCTCGGCTTCTCCTCCTCCGCCGCCCCCACCCACAACGATTCGGAGGGCCGGCCGGTGCCGTCGCGCTTCGCGACGCGCGAGGAATTCCTGGCGCTCTCGCGGGTCGTCCGCGACTTCCCGGGGACGACGCTCGAGTTCATCCCGACCGTCGGGAAGTTCAGCGACGCGCAGCAGGACCTGATGGCGTCGATGTCGCTGGCCGCGAACCGGCCGCTCAACTGGAACGTGCTCGGCGTCGCTGCCTATTCGGAGAAGGCTTGCGAGGCGCAGCTGGCGGCCTCCGATTATGCGTCCGCGCGCGGCGCCCGGGTGATCGCGTTGACGCCCTCGCAGGTGATGAAGCTGCGCATCAACCTCGCCACCGGCTTCATCTTCGATGCGCTGCCGGGATGGGCCGCGGTGCTCGGGCTCCCGCTCCCCGAGCGGATGCGCGCGCTGCGCGACCCGGCCGTGCGCGAGCAGCTCGACAAGGGCGCCCACTCCGAGGCGGCGGGGGCGATGCGCGCGATCGCGGTCTGGGAGAACGTCACGGTCGAGGAGACCTTCAGTCCGGCCAATGCGGCCCTGAAGGGACGCAAGCTCGGCGCGATCGCGCAGGAGCAGGGCAAGACCCCCTTCGACGCGATGCTCGACCTCGCGCTCTCCGAGGAGCTGCGCACCTCGTTCTCGCCGTTCATCCCGGGCGACGACGAGGCGAGCTGGCAGCTGCGCGCGAAGGTCTGGCGGGATCCGCGCACCGTGATCGGCGCCTCCGACGCCGGCGCGCACCTCGACATGATCGATACCTTCACCTGCACCACCTCGCTGCTCGGCCCCGGCGTGCGCGAGAAGGCGCTGCTCCCGCTCGAAGAGGCCGTCCGCCAGCTCAGCGACGTGCCCGCGCGCCTGTACGGGATCCGGGAACGCGGGCGCCTCTCGCCCGGCTGGCGCGCCGACGTCGTCGTCTTCGACGAGGGCTGCGTCGGCCCGGGCCCCATCCACACGCGCCGCGACCTGCCGGCCGGAGCGGCGCGCCTCTACGCCGAGGCCGAGGGCATCGAGCACGTGCTCGTGAACGGAATCGAGATCGTGCGCGGGAAGCGCTTCACGGGCGCGCTGCCGGGCACGGTGCTGCGCTCCGGCCGCGACACCGAGACGGTCGAGGTCCCCGGCAAGCGAAGCGCGCAGCGAGCCGAAGGCGAGCGAAGTTCATAAGGCCGGCGAACAGAGGTCCCCATGCCGCAGATCATCGACGCCGACGCGCACGTGGTCGAAGGCGCGAGCTTCGCGCGGCAGGCGCTCGCGCGCTGGCCGGAGCTCGTGAAATACCAGGTCGGGGCGGACGGCAAGGGAGGCTTTACGATCGAGGGGCGCCGCTATCCGGAGCCCGTGGGCCCGGGCGCCGGCTGCCCGCCCGAGCACGGCCTCAGCGACGCGGCGGGGATCGATCCGCACACGATCGAGGGCATGCTGCGCGACGCGGATCGCGAGAAGATCGATCGCATGGTCCTATATCCGAGCATGGGCCTGGCCGCGCCGACCCTGCACGACCCGCGCTTCGCGGCGGAATTCTCGGCGCTCTACAACGGCTTCATCGCCGATTGGTGCAAGCGCTCGGGCGGACGCCTGTACGGCGTCGCGGCGGTGCCGATCGAGGACGTGCAGACCTCCATCCGGATGATGGCCGACGCGAAGAAGCAGGGGCTGGTCGCCACGCTGGTGCCGCCGGCGCTGCGGGAGCGCAACCTCGACCACCCGGATCTGGATCCCTTCTACGCCGCCGCCGCGGATCTCGACATGCCGCTCGGCGTGCACGGCGCGCCCGGCATCCATCTGCCCAAGATCGGCGTCGACCGCTTCACGAACTACATCCAGGTCCACTGCGTCAGCTTCCCGTTCGACCAGATGACGGCGATGACCTCGCTCGTCTCGGGCGGCGTATTCGACCGCCACCCGCGCCTGCGCGTCGCGTTCCTCGAGGCGGGCGTCAGCTGGGTGCCGTACTTCGTCGACCGCCTGCACGAGCACTGGGAGAAGCGCGGCTCGTGGATCCCGAACGGCTGGCAGCGCGATCCGCGCGAGTACATCGAGCGCGGCCAGATCTACGTCTCCTGCGAGCCCGACGAGACGGTGCTGCCGGCGGTGCTCGAGGCGCTCGGCCCGGACTTCGTGATGTACGCGAGCGACTACCCGCACTGGGATGGCGAGTTCCCGGAGAGCACGCGCGCGCTGCGCTCGCGCACCGACATCAGCGAGTCGGACCGGCGCAAGCTCCTCGCGGAGAATGCGCGGCGGTTCTACGGGCTGGGGTAGGCGGAATCGACCGAGAACCGACACCGAGCCATCAATCTACCTATTGGGCAGTGTGGCGAGCGAAGTAACGATGTATCGCAGGGCCCTCGATACCGCCCAAGGCTGGTTCAAGGCCCTCGTAAGCATCCTCGATGCGCTGGACGCGATCTGGCTCGTCACGCTGCTGATCCTCTTCAGTACCGCGATCCTTTCGAGTCCCTGCGTCTTGGCTCGCGAGCTACTACACGACGCGCTCGTCGTTCCCGCAACCGTCGTCATCGCCCTCGCCTTTGCATGCATGATCGCGCTCGCCTTGGCGTGGTCGCATCGAGGTTTCCGTTGGTGGTACTTCGTACTTCTTGTCGTCGTGTCCGGAGCCATCACGCAATTCGGGCGGGCGTACCTCACGCGCTAGCTGCCCAGCAATTGGCTGCAGCTGAGCGCCGATCCGGCAGGAGGCGGCTGAGCGATGCCGATATCCGTGCGCAGCGCGGCGCTCCTGTTACCGTTGCTCGTGCAGTCGGCGTGCTACACCACGTACACGGCCGTCAGCTTCGGAAATCGCGACCATGCTTTGAATGCCGAGACGCGATCGGCGATCGAACGCGAGCTTCGCGAGTTCATGAAGACGTGCTGCATGGAGCCAATCGACGCCGTCCCCTTTCTGGCCTGGTCGGTACATCGGCCCTGCGCAACCCGAGTCGTCTCGCTCGTCGGTTCGAACGCTCACGTCACCCTCGCCGTCGACCTCGATGATCTCAGCGTCACGCTTCGCGACTTCGACCACACGACTCGCACGGATTTCATCGCGTACCTCGAACTGCACCTGACCGAGATATTCGAGCGCCATGCCGGTCACCATCTGTCATTCAAGAGGCAGCTCGAAGGCCTCGTCCCAAACTCGTAGCTCGCAGAGACCACCGCCCAAGACCGCGTCGCGGCCGACCCAGTCGACATCGAACATCGCGTAATTCAAGATCGACCTCGAGAGTCGTGTGACCGCATCTGACACAACGTAGTGCGAGATTGTCAGAAATGGCGCTGCGATCTCGACAGTTGCACCTGGACCTCGAGTCGCCTTCGCGGTGGGGCGGCGCGCGGGCCGGGGCGGGGCGCAAGCCCGGTGCGACTCGACGCGATCCGCATCGGCGCAGAGCGCCGTTCGCATCGCGGCATCCATGTCATGTCACGCTGAAGGTCGAGAAGAACGTCTTTCCGCTCCGGACCGCCGGCCTCGTCGCGGAGCTGGAGCGAAGCTCGCGAGAGGCGTGCGAGCGCGGCCGCTTTCGCCTGGTTCACTACTCGATCCAGAGCGATCACATTCACATGATCGTCGAGGCGAATAGCGCACGGGACCTTGCGTGCGGGCTCAAGTCGATCGCCGCGCGAGGTCCGGAATGCGATCGCCTACGTGCTGCTCAACGCACGCCGT
>DATBRV010000041.1:0-25979 GCA_036560145.1 Myxococcota bacterium | reverse complement strand
CAACATGCGGCGGGCCTGCCGCGTCTACGAGTTCTTCGATCCGCAGCCGCTCCCGCTGATGCCGCTGCTCGAGGAGCTCACCACCCACATCGGCTTCGAGCTCGACTTCCTGCGGGAGGCCGACAGCGCGGATCGCGTGCGCGCGATGTTCGCCGACGACGACCGCGTGGTGATCCCCAGGATCCATCGCGAGTGGTCGACGCGGCGCGTGCTGATCATGGAACTGGTCGGCGGCCTCAAGGTGACCGACAAGGCGGCCCTCGAAGCGGCCGGCCTCGACCCGGGCGCGGTGGTGCAGGACCTGATGCGGATCTTCGTGCGCATGATCCTGGCGGCAGGCTTCTTCCAGGCGGATCCCCATCCCGGGAACCTGTTCGCGACGAAGGACGGCCGCATCGTGGTGCTCGACTTCGGCCTCGCCAAGGAGCTGCCCGAGGGCTTCGGGCTGGGCCTCTTCGAGCTGATGTTCTCGATGATGACGCTCAACGAATCGGCGATGATCCGCGCCTTCCGCGAACTCGGCTTCCAGACCCGGACCGGCGATCCGAACACCTTCGTCCAGATCGCGCGCCGCATGATGGAGCGCAGCGACACCGGCCGCTTCGAGGGCGAGTTCACCGAGGACATGACCGACGAGCTGTTCGAGGCGATCCGCGAGGACCCGGTCGTCTCCGTGCCGAGCGATTTCGTGCTGGTGGGGCGGGTCTTCGCGCTGCTCTCCGGGATTGCCCACACGCTGGGCCACCGCGCGAACGTCCTGGAGGCGATGGGGGCGAAGACCTGACACTCGAGCGGATTGCGGCTACGCTGCTCGCTCCCCCCGCGTGGTCTGCCCGATGCTCGATCGTCCGTCCAGAGCGTGGACCTGGGGGAGCCGGCTCGCCGTCTGCATGGCGGCATGGGGGCTCGGCCTGGCCGTGGCGCATCCGGCGCGCGCGCAGGCGCTGCTGCCCGTTGGCTCGCAATTCCAGATCAACACCTACACGCCCGGCACCCAAGCTCCTGCGGTCGCGGCGGCGAATGCTCGCGGGGACGTCGTGATCGGATGGACGAGCTCGACGTCGCCCGGAACGGATCTCGGGAGCGAGAGCATCCAGGCTCGGCGCTATTCCGGGACATCGCCGCTGGGCGCCCAGTTCCAGGTCAACGGCTACACGACGCAGTTCCAGACGTCCCCCGCCGCGGCGATGGGGCCGGATGGGAGCTTCGTCGTGGTCTGGGAGAGCCGTCGCTCGGCCGGGGACTACCTCTGGAGCATCCAGGCTCAGCGCTACGCCTCGGACGGATCACCGCAGGCTGTCCAGTTCCAGGTCAACAGCTACGCGACGGATTACCAGCGCTACCCCTCGGTGGCGTCCGCGGAGAACGGCGATTTCGTCGTCGTCTGGGAGAGCCGTGGCTCCTCCGGGACGGACAGCAACCTCGAGAGCGTGCATGGCCAGCGCTACGCCTCGGACGGATCGGCGCTGGGGGCGGAGTTCCAGATCAACAGCTACACGACCGGGCTCCAGCGCCATGCGGAGGTGGCGGCGGCTCCGAATGGGGACTTCGTCGTGGTCTGGAGGAGCTACGGGGGCTTCGGGACGGACGTCGGCATCTTCGGCGATGACAGCGTGCAGGGCCAGCGCTACGCCTCGGATGGATCCGCGAAGGGCGGCCAGTTCCAGGTCAATTCGTACACGACCGGCGCCCAGTTCTATCCGTCCGTCGCCGCCGATTACCAGGGGGACTTCGTCGTCGTGTGGACCAGCGTCGGCTCCTACGGGACGGATGCGTACTCTTCCTTCAGCGTCCAGGGCCAGCGCTTCTCCCAGGATGGATCGCCGCGGGGTGGGGAGTTCCAGGTCAATACCTACACCACGATGAACCAGACCTACCCCGCGGTGGCGGCGTCGCCGGCGGGCAATTTCGTCGTGGTCTGGCAGAGCTGGGGGTCGAGCGGGACCGACTCGTTCTTCTACAGCATCCAGGGTCAACACTTCGGCGCAGACGGCTCGCCGCAGGGCGGCGAGTTCCAGGTCAATACGTACACCTCACACGATCAGGGCATGCCTGCGGCGATCAGTCTTCCCGGCAACGACTTCCTGGTGGTGTGGCACAGCAACCGTGCGGGGCCGGGAAACGACACGGACAGCCTCAGCATCCAGGGGCAGCGCTACCGCGTGCACTACCGGGTTCCTGCGCTGTCGAAGCCGCTTTCCCTCGGGCTCGCCGGGACGCTGCTCGTGCTCGGAATCGCCGCCGTTCGGAGGCGCCGGCGCTACGCGCAGTAGCGCACCGGATCCCGGGCAAGAGGATTGAACAGCGATGCGACACCCGGCGGCGTTCTATCTCGGCGTCTTCCTCACCGCCCTCTGCACGCTCGTCTACCAGATCACGACCACGCGGCTCTTCAGCGTCCTGCTCTGGTATCACCTGGCGTTTCTCGCCATCTCGCTCGCCATGCTGGGGATGACCGCCGCGGGCCTCTACGTCTATCTCGGCGGACCCCAGCGGGACCCGGAGCACACGGGCCGCAGGCTCGTCACCCATGCGATCCTGTTCGCTCTCAGCCTGCCCGCGTGCCACCTGGTGCTGATCTCGATCGTGTCGGCGGGGCAGTTCGAGCTGCGCCCGGGCAACCTGGGGGTGGCGGCGGCGGTGGTCGCGCTCACGGCGCTTCCGTTCTTCTTCTCCGGCGTCGTCATGGCGATCGCGCTCACGCGCACGGGCCTGCCGGTGGGCCGCATCTACGGCGTCGACCTGCTCGGGGCGGGACTCGGCTGCCTGGCCGCGGTCCTGCTCCTCGAGGCGCTGGATCCGAGCACCGTCTGCCTGGCGGTCGCCTTCCTGGCCGCGGCGGCGGGCCTCGCGTTCTCCGTCGCAGCCACCGGGCGCATCGCGTGGCTCCCGGCGCTGCTCTCCCTCGCCCTGCTGGGCTTCGCCGTCGTCAACGGCGTCGTCTATCCGGACCTGATCTTCGTGTCCCGGATGAAGGGAATCGAGATCCCGGTGGAGCGCATCCGGATCGACCGTTGGAACAGCCACTCGCGCGTGGTGGCATTGCAGGCGGTTCGCGGTCAGCCGCACTTCTGGGGCAAGGGAAACAGCGCCTCCGCAGCGAGACCCCGGACCGTGGAATCGATCGGCGTCCAGATCGACGGAGCCGCGTTCACGCCGATCACGCGCTTCGATGGCGACACCGGAGCGCTCGACTGGGTGCGTCACGACGTGACGAGCCTGCCCTACCAGATCCGGGGGAGCGGCGAGGTCGCCGTGATCGGCGTCGGCGGCGGGCGGGACGTCCTGACCGCGCTCGGCTTCGGGGCGGCGCACGTCACGGGCATCGAAGTGAATGGGACGCTGATCGAGTTCCTGAAGGACGATTTCGCGGACTTCGCGCGGCTGGGCGCCCGTGACGACGTCCGGCTCGTGCACGACGACGGGCGCAGCTGGCTCACGCGCACGGATCAGCGCTTCGACCTGATCCAGATGTCCTTGATCGACACCTTCGCCGCGACCAGCGCCGGCGCGATGACGCTGACGGAGAACGGCCTCTACACCCTCGAGTTCTGGAGCGTGCTGATGGACCGCCTGGAGCCGGGCGGCGTCTTCTCGGTCTCGCGCTACTACCACCCGGAGCGCGTCAGCGAGACCGCGCGGGCCCTTTCGCTGGCGGCGGCCACTCTTCTGGGGCGTGGCATCGAGCATCCGGCGGACCAGATCGTGCTCGTCACTTCGCAGAACGTCTCGACCCTGATCGTCGCGCGCGACCCGCTCTCCGCGGAAGACCTCGAACGCATCGAACGCGCCATCGGAGCCGAGGGCTTCACCCGGGTCGCGGCGCCGGAGCATCCGCCGGAGAATCCGCTGCTGGCGGGCATCCTCGCGGCCACGACCCCCGCGGCGCTCGAGCTCGCGACGCGGCATCCCCTCTTCGATCTCGAGCCGAGCAACGACGACCGGCCGTTCTTCTTCAACATGCTGAAGCTCTCCGCCTGGCGGGTGCCCGCGAAGCAGTACCTGCACAGCGGCGTGATCGGCGGCAACCTGAAGGCGACGCAGACGCTCGTCGTGATGATCGCCCTGATCCTCGCCCTGGTTCCCGTGACGATCCTCGGCCCGCTGCTCTGGCGCGGCCGGAGCCACGGGCTCGAGCCCAGGCGCTTCGCCGCCGCCGCCGGCTACTTCTCGCTGATCGGTCTGGGATTCATGCTGATCGAGATCGGCTTGATGCAGAAGTTCTCGATCCTGCTCGGGCACCCGATCCACTCGGTGGCCATCACGCTGATGGCGATCATCCTGGCGAGCGGTCTGGGCAGCCTCGCGTCCGAGCGGGTTCGAATCGCGTCGCGCTGGGGCTCGTACCTGCTCCCGGCGGGCGCCGCCATGCTGGTCGCGGTCGCCGCCATCACCGTGCAGCACGCCATCGACCTGACCATGCGCGCCTCGCTCGGGGCGAGGGCGCTCACGGTCGTCGTCTTCACCTTCCCGATCGCGTTCCTGCTCGGTTTCTTCTTCCCTCTCGGCATGCGTTCCCTGGAGGGCAGGAGCGCGGCGGCGCGGTCGTGGATGTGGGGATTGAACGGAGCGCTGGGCGTACTGGGCAGCCTCGTCGCCATCGTGATCTCGATGTCGTTCGGAATCCGCGCGTGCCTCCTCGCCGGGGCGGCCTGCTACCTGGCCCTCCTCCTGCCGGCCCCTGTTCTCGGGATCGGACGGCGCGAAGCAGATCCCCCTCGTGCGGGGGCTATGGGCGCGCGGACGTGATCCCAGCGGCAACGTCCCCGATCAGGAAGGCCTGGAGCGCGCGTGACACCGCAGCGCTGCGCACGGCATCGAACTGCATTCGCTCGCCGCCGAGCCCCTCCAGGAAGGCATCGCGCGCTCTCCGCTCCGAGGCGCACAGGGCGCCGCCCTTGAGCACGAACGCCTCGACGCCGTTGGGGTAGGCGAGCGGGCAGTGCTCGCTGACCGGACGCCCGAGCTCGAGCGCGTTTCCGATCGCCGAGATCGCCTGGATGGAGATCCGCCGCCCGGCGAGCGCCTCGGGGGCCCAGTAGCGCGGGAGATCCTCGAGCAGTCGATGGGACGAGAGCACCGCGACCCGGAGCGTGGGAACTCCCGAGGCGAAGACGAAGTTCGCGTCGCCGTCGAAGAGGTCGCGGGAGATCACGCCGAGAGCAAACGTCTCGCCGCCCGGCTCGAAGGCCCTGAGCTTCGACCGTGCCGAGCCGAGCGCCCCGAGAACGCGGCGGGCCTCGTATTGATTGCGCTCGGAATCCAGCACGAGGTCTTCGTCGAGCGGTTGCGGCGGCGTCACAGCGCACGGCATCCACAGCTGGGACTCGATCACGAGGCAGACCTGGGCGAGATCGATGCGCGGGTCCACGTCGTTGATGGGGATGACCGCAATCGCCATGCGCCGCGTCAGGTTCGCCGGGGGAAGCGGGGCGGGGTCGCGGCTCGCGGACCCGTCGCCGCCCGATCCGTTCGCGAGTCGGAGAGCGGCGACGACGTACGGTTCGCTCCCTTGTGGCGCGGCCTCGAGAACCTCGCGAAACAGCTCTTCCGCCCGCTCGCGCTCGCCGAGATCCTGGTACCAGGACGCCAGCAGCGCCCGGTGCATGGTGCTGTAGGGACGGAGCTTCAGCCCTTCTTCGAGCCTGGCGATCGCGGCCCGCGTGTCGCCGTTCGCGTCGTACAGCGCCGCGAGCTCGTAGAAGAGCATGGCTCGAGGCTCGGCCTGGACGCTGTCGAGGCTGCGCACCACCGGAGCGCCTCTCTCGAAAGTCGCGATGGCCTCGTCCCGGCGTCCGAGCTTCCGGTACGCCGACGCCTGTAGGTGCAGCAGCGGCAGGTTCTTCGCATCTGGCTCGTGCTTGGCGAAGTATCGTTCGGCGACCGCGATCGCCTCGGGATAGCGATGCGTCTTGTAGAGCGTCCACCCGCGCTCGACCTCCCGCGGACTGGGGTTTCGCCACTGTCGCGCGATGACGCCCACCGAAATGGAGATAACGATGGGGACCAGGACGAGCAGCGCGCTCCGCAGCCCGGAGGGGCGCGCGGGCAGCCGATCGGGCATCGGCGCGGGCGCTGCCTCGTCGCTGCGCGCCGCCCAATCGCGATGCGCGCGCCGCACCCGCCGGTAGCGCTCGACCACGGCGCCGGTCTCGTGGTCGAGCACGCTGGACGAGCCGTCGCGCAGCTGCGCGCCCAGGGCCAGCAGGGGCCGCTGCACCCCGCCGATACTGAAGATACGCACGTCGGCGACATCGGAGAACGCGATGCGTCGCTTCGCGAGAACGATGCCGTCCGCGTCGAAGGCGAGCGAACCGGGCCGGATCGCGGCGTCTTCCAGGTGCATGGTCCGCTCGCCGAGCAGCATGAGCAGGGCTTCGATGCGCTCGAGCTGCATCTCGAGACGGATCGGGCGAGAGAGCGCCGCGGAGCCGATGTCGAACCGCTGGAGGACGGGTCGGAAGCGGATCGAATCGATCTGTGGCCAGCGGACCGAGGCGACGGATCCGAACGGTCGGCAGCAGCGGAGCTCCTCGGGCGTCGTCTCGACCCGATCCCACCATCGGATGGAGACCGACAGCAGGAAGGCGAGAAGCGCCCCGACGAAGGCGCCGCCGCCGTACCGGAAGCTCTTCGCCTCGGGCCGCGCCTCGAACCAGAATGCGTAGACGAAGACCGCGAGGAGGCCGAGCGTGAAGATCAGGATGCCGACGCGATAGACGACGGGCAGCCGATGGACCCCGACGGCTTCGAGATCGCGCCTTGGAATCTCGATCCACGGAGGGAGGGGCCTCATGGCCCCGATTCTCTCCGAAGTCCGGCTCTGTAGCGAGCCCATTGTTGGTTGGGCTCGTCGAGCGCGGGGAATGCGGACAGAGGAGGGAGCGCAGCGACACCGGCCGGGATCGTCCCCGGCGTCCCTCTCAGCGAGGCGCAGCCGCCGGGCGGCGCGCCGACGCGATCCAGCACTCGAAGCTCAGGAACGCGCTCGAGGGCTCGTGGAGCATTTCGATCGTCGCGTCGAGATCCGCGGAATCGACGTGGCCGGTGGCGACGAGCCGCTCACGGAGCCGGTCGATGCTCGCCGCGAAGAACCCCGCGAATCCGCCCGGCGACCCTCTCGTGTATTCGCGGAACGAGCGCGCTCGAACCTCTTCGAGTCCGAGCGCCGAGAGCCGTTGCGGAAGGCTCGGCGCCCAGCCGAGATCCCAGCCGTTTTTCGACGCCGACTCGAGGAAGGCGCGGCCGAAGCGGTCGAAGCGCTCGACCTGCTGCATGGCCTGGGGCGGCGCACCGCCGGCATCGAAGATCAGCAGGCATCCGCCGGGCTTGAGCGCCCGCGTCAGCTTCTCGAGCACGCGGTCGCGTTCGGGCAGGTGCTGGAGCAGGAAGCGGGTGTGGACGAGATCGAAGGCCGCGTCGGGGAGCTCCTCCTGCTGGACGTCGGCGCGCACGACTTCGAGGTTCGCAGCGCCGAGCTTCTCGAGGAAGCGGGTATCGGCGTCCAGGGCGACCACGGAGCCTTCCGGCCCCACCCGATCGCAGAGCCACTGCGAAATCGACCCGCCGCCGGCTCCGACGTCGAGACAACGCCATCCGCGCTGGACGCCGTGCTCCTCGAAGGAGCGGATCGAGTGCGGATCGAGCCACGCCTCGATCAGCGCGAGCCGCTGGCGTTCGCCATCCCAGGACGCGTCGAACGAATAGGTCAGCGGCATGGATCGTCTCCTCGATCGATCGCCTGCGGCGGGCCACTATGCCATTCCTTTCCACCCCCCGCATGGCGTGGCACACTCGTGCCCATGCCCGACTACAGCCTGTTCGGTGACGAACACGTCCGCCAGTACGAGGCGACCGCCGGCAAGGTTGGCCACGCCTGGAATGGCACCAGCATCCTGATCCTGCACACCAGCGGTCGGAAGTCCGGGCAGATCCGGAAGTTCCCGCTGATCTACGGACGGGACGGCGCCGACTACGTGGTGGTGGCGTCGAAGGGCGGCGCGCCGGATCACCCGGGTTGGTACAAGAACCTGCTCGCGCACCCCGACGCGAAGATCCAGGTGTGGGGTGACGTCATCCCGGTTACCGCGCGCACCGGGACCGCGGCGGACAAGCAGCGGGTCTGGCCGGTGATGACCTCGCAGTGGCCGGATTACGACGTGTACCAGCGGAAGACCTCCCGCGACATCCCGGTGGTCCTGCTCCGGCCGCGCTGACCCCCGTGCGGTAGCGACGCCATGGCGGAAGCGAGCGAGGACTACGCCGAGAAGCTGCTCGACTCGGTGAACGAGGCGGCGGGCGCCGTCAGCACGCGCTTCGTGACGTTCGTCAGCGTCGGCGCCTACGTCGCGGTGACGGTCGCGTCGACGACCCACGAGATGCTGCTGCGGGCGTCGAATCTGGTGACGCTCCCGCTGCTGAACGCCCAGATCCCGATCATCGGGCCCTTCGGCTTCTACACGATCGCCCCGTGGCTGATCGTGCTGCTGCACTCGGATCTGCTCCTCCAGCTCTCGATCCTCGGCAACGAGCTGGCTCGCTTCGACGAGGAGGTCGATCGCCTCGAAGAGCCGCAGCGGACGCTGCTGCGCCAGCGCGTCGCGAACTTCTACTACGTGCTCTACCTGACGGGCGGGGCGCCCTCGCGCATCCTGCATCTGCTGTCCGCGTTCATCACCTGGATGACCGCGGTCATGTTCCCCCTCGGCCTGCTGCTCTTCATCCAGATCCGATTCCTCCCCTTCCACAGCCCGCTCGACACCTGGCTGCACCGCGCCGCCGTGGTCGTCGACGCCGTCTTGATCCTGTTCATCCTGCTGCCGCGTCTGTGGCCCCGGATGCGCGAGATGGCGAAGGCTTCCGGGTGGCTGGCTCCGCTCCGCCAGGCGGTCTCCGTGCCCGTCTTCATCGTGCTGGCCTGCGTCGCGACCGTGTTCGCCGCGCTGTTCCTGGCCACCATCCCGGACCGCCCCGGCAGCGCCTCGTTGTTCACGAAGAACATCGAGCTGCGCGAGCGGGTGCTGACCGCCAACGTCCTCACCCCGGAAGACATCAACGCCCTGCGCGACGCCACGCAGCCGGAGCAGCTGCGCGAGGTGCTCGCGAAGGTGATGCCGTTCCAGGCCTTGCAGGGCCGCGACCTGCGCTACGCGGATCTCTACAACGCGGTGCTTCCGCGGCTCGACCTGCGCGCGGTACGCACGGACGAAGCCAAGGCCGCGGAGCCCCTGCCCGCGGATTGTGAAGAGCGGCGCGGCTGTGAAGATCCTCCCGAGTGCGAGCAGCGCGGGCTCCAGCGCACCCAGCTGATCGGCGCCAATTTCGCCTGGGCTTCCATGCAGGGCGCCATGTTCGACGAGGCGATCCTCGACGAGGCCGATCTCTCCTGGGCGAAGCTCCAGAACGGCTCGCTGGGCCGCGCGCATCTGAACCGCGCGCTCCTGCGCTCCGCGAGGCTGCTCGGCACGCGGCTCGAGGCCGCGAAGCTCTGCGGCGCGGACCTCGGCGAAGCGGAGATGCAGCAGGCAGTTCTCGTTCGCGCGCACCTACAGGGCGCGAGCCTGCGGGGAGCGAGGCTCGCGTCCGCGAACCTCGCGGGGGCCGACCTGCGCGGCGCGGATCTTTCGGGGGCGGACCTCGCCGGGGCGAATCTCACGGGCGCGCGCCTCCAGGGCGCGGTGCTGCGCGGCGCAAATACGCAGGGAGCGAACTTCGACGGAGCGAACGTCGAGCTCGCGGATCTCTCCGCGCTGGGCGCCGCACGGCCCGAGCGCGCGGCGATCGACGCCTACCTCGTGGGGCTCGCTTGTGCGGACCCGTCGGTCGCGCACGGAATCGGCGGGCAGGCGCTGCACAGCCCGGCGAGAGACGGCCCGGCGCTCGCGAAGGCGCTGCTCGCCGCGCGGACGCGGCCCGATTGCGCGGGCGTCGCGAAGCTTGCGCAGACGATGCTGGCGGATCTCGCGGTGCGAGCGGGGAAGACCGGTCGGGACTGATTCCGGCGATTCGGCGCCGGGCGTTCGAGCCGAGGCTCAGTTCGCCGCGAGCCGCTCGATCTCCTGGGCGTAGATGCCCCAGGTGCCCTCGTCCATGTGCTTGTGACCCCAGCGTCCGGTCACGCGGTAGCGCTGGCCGCCGGCGGCCTCGCCCGTGCGCACTTCGAGCTTGCGCATCAGCGAGTCGGGAACCGCGACGGGGACCTGTCCGCTCGCGTCCTGGAAGATCGCGATCAGGAGGGAGCCCGAGCCGGTGGTCGAGTTGGCCACCGTCCCCTCGATGCTGACCACGTCGCCGGATTCCGCCTTCTCGAGGACCTGCGCGATCGGCAGCACGCCTGCGGCGCTCCCGCCCTTCCAGGCGAGCGCGGGCACGAGCAAGGCGACGAGCAGGGCCAGCGAGAGGGAGCGCGAGAGGCGCATCGGGATTCTCCTCCGAGGGGGCCCCCTTCGAATCGGCGCGACACGGCCATACCTGGAGAGGCAGCGGAGACTAAGACCCACCCCCCGAGTTGCCGATGGGTGAGGCATGGCAGAGCTTGACGACGGGACGGGTGCGCCCGGGCAGCGGGTGCCGAAGCTTCCCAGCTTCGGGGAAGCGCTGTCCCGGATCACCGCCCACTTCACGCTCGAGGGGGCTCTCGGGCTGCTGCTGATCGACGCCGGGGGCTTCGCCGAGATCGAGCGCGCCTATGGCGCCGACGCCCATCAGCGGGCGATGAGCGGCCTGGGCTCGTTGGTCGGCGGGCTGATCGGACACCGGCTCGGCCTCAATGATCTGGTGCTGGCCGGCGAGACCGGGCGCAACGAGGTCCTGATCCTGATCTTCCGCGAGGCGGACGAGGTCGAGTTCTACAAGCGCGAGCTGCCGGATCTGCGCGCCGCGCTCGCAGAGGGGCTCGGCAGCCGCGCCGCCCGCATCGGCTATCCCTACCTGAAGAACCCGGCCGTCCTGCACATCGGGACCGGCGCCTCCCTGCGCAATCCGACCATCGGCGCGGAGACGCAGGTGCGGGCCGCGCTCGAGGAGGCCCGCAGCGAGGCGGAGCTGAACGCGCGCCTCGCGGGCCGTCGCCGCCGCCGCCAGCTCTTCGAGCTGGTGCTGGAGGGGCGCGTCACCTCCGTCTACGAGCCGATCGTGGATGTCGCCACGCGCACCGTCTTCGGCTACGAGGCGCTCGCGCGCGGCCCGGAGGGCTCCGAGCTGCACTCGCCGCTCGCCCTCTTCGCGACGGCGACGGAGGAAGACCTGCTCTTCCAGCTCGACGGCCTCTGCCGGCAGAGCGCGCTCCACGGCGCGCGCGATCTGCCGGGCGGAGCGAAGCTGTTCCTTAACGTGCGGCCGACCACCATCCACGATCCGAACTTCCGAGCCGAGGCCCTCTGTCGCACGCTCGAGCGTTGCCAGCTGCGCCCCTCGGACCTGGTCTTCGAGATCAGCGAGCAGGAGTCGATCGGGAACTTCTCGATCTTCCGCGAGGTGCGCGACTACTACCGCAAGCTCGGCTTCCAGATCGCGCTCGACGACACCGGATCCGGTTACGCGAGCCTGGAGGCGGTGATGGAGCTCTCGCCGGACTACATCAAGGTCGACCGGACCTTCATCCACCGGATCGACGAGGACCCGGCGCGCCAGGAGCTGCTGCGGGCCCTGCGCTCGGTCGCGGAGCGGATCGGATCGCGCATCATCGCGGAGGGGCTCGACACGCTCGAAGAGCTCCAGATGCTCGGCAAGCTCGGGATCCCGTTCGGGGTGGGCTGGCTGTTCGGAAAGCCCACGCCGCTGCGCTCGGACATCTGATCCCGCATCGATTGGTAGCGGGCGTCCTCGGGCGGGCGTTCTGGCGGAGGGCGGCGAGGAACGATTCCAGGAGGGCGCCCTTCGAGCGTTACTCGCCCGCGTAGCGGACCGAGGCGACACCTGCGCAGGCCGCCCCAGCCCCTCCGACACAATCGGCTGCCTGGCACCACTAGTTCCACATGCCCAGCCTCGGCAGGAGCGGCCGGCGTTCCACCCGAATTTCGGTCTCGTTCCTGGCCCTGCTCGGCCTGCTGCTCCCCTTCCCCGCCTCCTCCCTTACGATCCTGAAGAACGGATTCACGGGAGCGCGCGGAGAGGACGGGGAGTCCGTCGTCGCCAGCGCAGAGAGCGGCGACTCCAGCAACTCCGCTACAGCGATCGGTGGCAACGGCGGCGATTCCCTCTTCGTCTCCGGTGCCGTCGCGGGAGACGGCGGCGATGCGAACGCGACCGCAGAGACGCAGACGCAGGGGAGCGCGATAGCGGCTTCCGAGGCGCGGGGGGGTAACGGCGGAGCGCAGCCCGGCACGGTCTCTGGAGGAATCGGGGGCAGCGGCGGAGACGCAGTGGCAAGCGCAAGCGCCCTAAACCAGACGAGTGCCGCGGTGACGGTGACGGCATTGGCCCGCGGAGGCCTTGGAGCCGCCTCCCTGCGGTTGGGGCCACCCGGCGGCGGGGGGGGCGCCAACCTCGGTGTCGTCTCGGGCGAATCCCTGGGCGGAGGCAGTGTCAGCGTTCGGGGTGAAGCGATCGGAGGCGACGGGGGGAGCACGGGGAACCTCAGTAGCTTCGATGCCTCTCCCGGCGCCAGCGTCCAGGTCGTCGACGCGGTCGGGGGAGCAACTTCGGGCTCGCTTCAGCTGCGGCAGATCGCGCGCGGGGGATCCGGCGGCTCGACCTTCATGCCCTTCGGAGCCGCCGAGTCCGGTCGGGGCGGGGACGCCATCAGCCAGCTCACCCGCGAGGTCACGTCCAACTCGTTGTCGCTGACGACCGAATCATTCGGTGGCATGGGCGGCAGAACCGGGTCTGGCGGCGAGGCGCGCGCGTTCGCCTCGGGGTCGAACCTCGGCGGGATCGCGACCGTGACGGCGCGTGCAACCGGAGGCGCGGGCGGGTCGGGCGCCGGGTCCGGTGGCGGAGCGGAGGCCGAAACCTTCGCCCGGACCAGCGGCAACGGCCGAGCCGTCGTCGCTTCCGCGATCGCCGAGGGAGGTCCGAGCGACGGACCGTCGCCGGTTCTCGAGGGCGGAGCCGGAGGTTCTGCGAAAGCGGTTGCCGTCGGAGAGGCGTTGGGGATCAGCCCGGTCGAAGTGCTGGCGTCCGCGAGAGGTGGGGGGTCGGGCTCCGTTGACGATGGGGCTCATGACGGCGTCGACGGCGGCAGCTCCACCGCGCATGCCGAGGGTCGAACCACAGGACACGCCAGCGTGACGGTGAAGGCCGTGGCGGTGGCTCCCGGAGGGGAGCCCGGCACGGGGGCAGGCAACCGGGGCGGGGACGGCGGCAGCGCCGAGGCGTCTGGCGTCGGAGTGTCGGATTCGGGCGACGTCTACGTCCGGACCGAGCAATCGGGCGGTTCCGGTGGCCGCGGGCTGTCGGAGTCGTTCGAATTCGCCGACGGAGGCGACGGCGCAGACCCCCGAGCGATCGATGGGGTGAGCGGCTCCACGGCTGGACACCTGGTGCTCGATCAGATGCTGCGCGGCGGCCAGGGAGGATCCGGTGCGACGGCCGGACGCGGCGGGGACGCGCACGCCGCTCTGACCGCGGACAACCCCGGCGGCGGAAGCCTCGAGATCAAGCTGGACCTCGAGGGCGGACAAGGCGGGCGACAGGAGTTTGCAGGGCAGGGCGGCAAGGGAGGGGACGCCACACTCGGCGAGGTCGTCGGGATCTCCGAGTTCGGAGCAGCGGTCCGGGTCGGCGTGGAAGCTCGCGGTGGACGGGGAGGGAGCGGTGCGTTCGGCACGGCGGGGGGTGGCGACGGGGGCGATGTCGAGCTGATCGACGCGGTCAGCGGGTCGACCACGGGGGCGCTCTCCTTGAGCCAGATCGCCCGAGGAGGGCCTGGCGGTTCCGGAGCAGGGACCGGCCTCTCGGACAACGGCGAGGCGGGCAGAGCCACCAGCATCGTCGATCAGGAATCGGCGTCCGCATCGCTCACCGTTCACGCGGGCGCCTTTGCGGGGGATTCCAGCTCGATCGGAGCCCCAGCTCTCGCCGAGGTGCGAGCGACGAACTCCGCGGGGAGCGCGAACGCGACGGTGCAAGCAGTGGGCGGCCCCGGCGAGACCCCGGGGACGGGTACAGCCCGAGTGCTCGCGATCACCGAAGGCGACGGCCACCCCATCACGATCGGACTCGTCGCAAACGGCGTTCCCCACGCGCTGGGCGGCTCCGGAATCAGCGGTGGAGGCGACGCCATCAGCACGTCTCTCGGCGTCGCCAACGGAAACAGCGCGGTGTTGGTGCGCGATCTCGCCCGCGGAGGCACGGGAGCAGAGGGAAGCGACGGCGGAGATGCCAGTTCGTACGCCGAAGGACGAAACTCCGGCTGGCAGCCGGTCAACGTCTTCGCCGAGGCCGAGGGCGGAGCGGGCGGCTTCGGGCAGTCGGGCAACCCGAGCGGCGACGGGGGCGGTGCCAGCGCGAGCGCTCGGGGCGAGTCCGCGGGCGGCGGGGACGTGACCATCTCCGCGATCCAGAGCGGCGGCGATGGAGCAAATGGCCAGCAGGGAGGGGACGGCGCTGCATCCCACGCGACCGATGCCGTCTCCGGTTCGACTCGCGGCGCCTTGACCCTCGTACAGATCGCCCACGCCGGCGACGCAGGCAACCAATCCAGCTTCCTCTCCGGGATCGGAGGGAATGGTGGTGCGGCATCGTCGCGGCTGGCAGCCACGAATCCCGAAGGCGGCGACCTCGGCGTCTGGGTCGAGGCGCAGGGCGGAAATGGCGGCCGGGCGGGCACGGGCGAGGCGGGATCCGGGGGTGCCGTGGAGATCGATGCCTCCGGAAGCTCGTCGAGCGGGAGCGCGGTGGCCGTCACGGGAATCGCCCGAGGCGGTTCTGGTGGCTCGGGCTACCCGTCCGCTCTCTCCGGAACCGGCTTCGGTGTGACGCTGATCGATGCCGTCCGGGGCGAGACCACCGGCGACCTTTCCCTGCGTCAGGTCGCCATCGCCGGCGACGGCGGAAGCGGCAGCGAGGGCGCGGCTTCGGCAGGCGATGCCGTCAGCAGGCTCACCCGGCACACCGCGTCGACTTCCCTTCGGCTGGACGTGGAGGCGACGGGCGGCAGAGGCCTGGTCACACCTACGCGATCGGTGCGCGGAGGCCACGCTGACGCCTCCGCTTCAGCCGTCAATGAAGCGGGTGGCGCCAGCATCGACGCCACCGCCCAAGCGGGGTCCGGAGGAGAGGGGCTGGGCACCGCAGGAGAGAAAGGCGCGGGAGGGCACGCCACGCTCAATGCCACCGCCGTCACTTTCGGAGATGGCAACCCGATCATGATCGGCCTCGGCGGTCCATTGATCGGGGCCTTCGCGGGCCATGCGAGTCCCTATGGCCTGGGCGCCGCGGCGGGCGGCAGCGCGAGCAGCCGCTCCACGGCCAGGGCCTTTGGCGCGAGTGACGTCGTGGTCTTCGATCACGCCTTCGGCGGAATTGGCGCTGGAGGAGGCGGCGGCGGAGCCTCCTCTGACGCGACGGGAATCAGCGAGGGGAACGCTCTGGTGTCGGTCTCAGCGACGGCGGAGGGCGGAGACGCAAGCATCAGCGGAAATCCCGGAGTCGGCGGGGACGCCGTGGCGTCCGCCTTCGGCGCCGGGGGCACGGGGACCGTCGAAGTTTCAGCCTCGGCCACAGGGGGGGCTTCGGGGACCCCATACTGGACGCCTGGGGTCGACATCGGAGGTGATGCGCTCGCAACCGCAGACGCAATCGGACTCGAAGACGTCATCTCGTCCGCGCGAGCCCATGCGGGCATGGGCTCGGAGTCTTCCGGAGGCGCGACGGCGATCGCGAGCGCGAATGGCGGCTCGGGCCTGGTGCTGGCGGAAGCTTCGGCGCTGAGCCCGGTCGACCATTGGATGACCGCAATCAGCTCTGGGGAAGTCGGGGGCGAGTCGAAGGTCCTCGCCCATGCCAGGGTCGGGGGCGAGGAAGCGGCGATCGATCTGCTCGGCGTCGACATGGCCGTGATCGGAACGGCGTTGCCGCAGGCGGCCATCGTGGCCCAGAAGCTCGCGGATGACCCTAACGTGCAGGCCGGATTCGGTGAGACGGCCGACTACCTCGCGCTCGTCGAGATGAGGTCGAGCGCTCCGAGCTCCGGTGACTCGATCCTCTTCGAAGGCTCTCTCACCATGTCGATCGACGTCACCGAGATCCTGGGTTCCGATCGCCTAATGCTCGGACTCCTGGATCCGGAGGCCTCGGGCTCCGGATTCGAGTCACTTCGCTTCCTGATCGAGCGAAACGACTTCGTCGTCGTGGATCAGAGCTTCTTCGATGCCGAGGAGGCGATCGGATTCTTCGATGACGCGCTGTTGGATCTGGGCATGCTTCCGGAGGAAACCGAAATCAATTTCGAGAATCAATTCCTGGAGCTCGACTTCTCCTTCGAGGTTCGTACTGCCGACCCCGTGTCTGGATTCTCGATGAATTTCGTACTCGCCGGCGCCCAGGTGGTGCCCGAACCCGACACTGCGCTCCTGCTCGGGTTCGGCCTGCTCGGCCTGGCCCTCCGGGGCGCCGTGCGGCCCAGCTCTTCTCGGTCCCGAGTCCAGTCGATTCTAAATTAGAAATCATCGATTTGATTTTCGAATTCGAGCCTGTCAAACTAGGGGCGTGGCTCGATTCCGATACTCCCAGTTCTGCCCGGTCGCCCGCGCCGTCGAGCTTCTCGGCGAGCGCTGGACCCTGCTGATCGGCCGCGAGCTGCTGATCGGCCCGCAACGCTTCTCGGATCTCCTGCGCCGGCTGCCGGGTCTTTCTTCGAGCGTGCTGGCCGACCGCCTCGCGAGCCTCGAGGAGCGAGGGCTGGTCGCGCGCCGCGAGCTCCTGCCGCCGACGCCGGCCGCGCTCTACGAGCTCACCGAATCCGGGCGCGGTCTCAAGCCCCTGCTCTACGAGCTGGCGCGCTTCGGCTTGCGCTTCATGGACGCGCCGCGGCCCGGCGACCACAACGAGCCCGATTGGCTGCGGCTCGGCCTCGACGTCTTCCGCCGCCGCGGCCCGACACCGCCGCGCGTCTTCACGCTCTGCATGCCGGACGGCGAGCGCGAGCTTCGCATCCAGGTCGCCGGCGGGCCGGACGGCACCGTGCTGCGGGATTCCGGCGGCGACGCCGACGCCACCGTGTTCGCTCCGCCGGTGGCGGTGCTCGGGCTCGTCAGCGGCGGGCTCGACCCCGAAGCCGCCGTGAAGACCGGCGCGATCCGCGTCGAGGGAGACGTCGCCGCGCTGCGCGATCTCCCCGCCCTCTTCGATTTCAGCTCCGATGCCGCCCGATCCGAGCCGACCGAGGCCGGATTCCCTCAACGCCACTAGCCGATCAGGAGAGACCCATGTCCATCGTCATCCACGGAATCAACGCTTCCCCGTTCGTGCGCAAGGTGCGCGTGGCCCTCGCGGAGAAGAACGTCCCCTACGAGCTCAAGGCGCAGATCCCGTTCGGGCAGCCGCCGGAGTACATGAAGATCAGCCCGCTGGGCAAGATCCCGTGCCTCCAGGAAGGCGACTTCACGCTGCCGGATTCGTCCTGCATCATCGCCTACCTCGAGCGCACGCATCCGAAACCCGCGCTGTATCCCGAGAACCCGCAGGAGTACGGCCGTGCGCTCTTCCTCGAGGAGTACGCCGACTCCAAGCTGATCGAGACGGTGGGAGCCGTCTTCTTCCAGCGGGTCGTGCGCAAGCTGGTCTTCAAGCAGGAGTCGGACGAGACGATCGTGCGCAACAAGATCGACGCGGAGGCGCCCAAGGTGTTCGACTGGATCGAGAGCCAGATCGGAGACCGCGAGTGGCTGGTGGGCGGGCGCTTCGGGATCGCCGACATCGCGATGGCGTCGCCGTTCGTGAACTTCGGCCACGCCGGAGAGACGGTGGACGCGAAGCGCTGGCCCCGGCTGGCGGCGTACCTCCAGCGCGTCTTCGCGCGGCCTTCGTTCAAGGGCCTGATCGAGGAAGAGCACCAGACGTTCAAGCCTTAGTGAACTTCGCTCGCCTGCGGCTCGCTGCGCACCGCGCTTTGCGCGGCTTGCAAGACCCGCAATGTGAGGTCTAGCAAGGCCGCGCAGCGGCCGCGCAGCGAGGCGTAGCCGAGCGAAGCACGGCTGGCGCGCGGTCGCCCGCGCGCCGGGACCCGAGAAATCGACTCCGGGGGCGGCTTATACTGCGGCCTTCGAGGGGAGGCCGCATGCGACGGATTCTGGTGCGGATCGCGCTGGCCCTGATCGGGCTGCTCGCCGTTCTCGCCATCTACGCCTATCAGCAGGTCACCGCGCTCGAGACCGAGCGCGTGACGGACGACGTGCACGTGCTCTTCGGGCTCGGCGGGAACGTCGGCGTGCTGGCGACCGGGCGCGGCGCGGTGATCGTCGACAGCATGACGTTCCGCATGCAGGGGGCGCACATCCGTGAGCTGGCCGAAAAGGTCGGGCGCGGCCCCACCCAGGCGATCATCAACACCCACTTCCACCGCGATCACACCCACGGGAACCCGGCCTTCGCCGCGGGAACCCAGGTCTGGTCGACGCAGCGCACGCGCGATTACCTGCTGCACTTCGACGCTCCCTACTGGGAGGGCGCCGCCGCGGGCACGCTCCCGAACCAGACCTTCGAGGAGGCGCACGAACTCTCCGTCGGCGACAAGACGATCCGCCTCCAGCACCTCGGACGCGGTCACACGGGCGGCGATCTGGTGGTGCTCTTCGTCGAGGACCGGGTGCTGCACACCGGCGACCTCTTCTTCAACGGGCGCTACCCGAACATCGACCTCGAAGCCGGCGGCTCGGTGCGCGAATGGATCGCCACGCTCGATCGCGTGATGGCGCTCGATTTCGACCGCGTGATCCCGGGGCACGGGCCCGTCACCGATCGCGAGGGCCTGCGCGCCTTCCAGGGATTCCTGCGCGAGCTCTGGAGCCTCGCCGAGCAGGGAGCGCGCGAAGGCAAGTCGCTGGCGGAGACGCAGGCCCTGCCGGGCCTCACGGCGGACGCCGGGTACCAGACGATCGCCGTGCCGCTGGTGTTCAAGCTCGATCGCGAGTTCGTGATCCGCCGGGCCTGGGAGGAAGCGACGGGGGCGGTGGCCGCGGCGCAGGTCCCGGCCCGGCCGGTGGATTGAAAAGGAGGTTCACGTGAAGGATCTGTTCTCGATCGCGGGCAAGGTGGCGCTCGTCACGGGGGGATCCCGCGGCATCGGATTCATGATCGCGCGCGGATTCGTGGAGGCGGGCGCCCGGGTCTACATCAGCGCGCGCAAGGCCGACGCCTGCGAGGCGGCCGCGGCCGAGCTGTCCAAGCACGGCGTCTGCATCGCGCTGCCGGCCGATCTTTCGACCGAAGCCGCGGCGCGGCGCCTGGCGGAGCAGCTCGCGGCGCGCGAGCCGGCCCTGCACATCCTCGTCAACAACGCGGGCGCGAACTGGGGCGCGCCGCTGGCGGAGTTCCCCGACGAGGCGTGGGACAAGGTGCTGGCCCTCAACGTGAAGGCCATCTTCCATCTGACGCGCGCGCTGCTCCCGCAGCTCGAGAAGGCTGCGAGCAGCGAGGATCCGGCCCGCGTGATCAACATCGGGTCGATCGACGGCCTCAGCGTGCCCGATCTCGACACCTTCGCGTACTCCGCGAGCAAGGCAGCGGTTCATCACATGACGCGCGTGCTCGCGAAGAAGCTCGCTCCGAAGCGGATCACGGTGAACGCCGTCGCGCCCGGGCCGTTCGAGAGCAAGATGATGGCGCAGACGCTGAAGAGCTTCGGGAAGCTGATCATCGAGAGCTGCCCGCTCAAGCGGATCGGCGAGCCCGAGGACATGGCGGGCGTCGCGATCTACCTGGCCTCGCGCGCGGGCGCCTACGTGACCGGCGCCGTGATCCCCGTCGATGGGGGACTGTCGACGACGCGCTAGGGCCGGAGGAAGCCATGAAGTTCGGGATCTTCTACGAGCACCAGCTTCCGCGGCCCTGGCAGCCGGACGACGAACACCGCCTGCTGAAGGATGCGCTCGAGCAGGTCGAGCTCGCCGACCGCCTCGGCATCGATTTCGTCTGGGAGGTGGAGCACCACTTCCTGGAGGAGTACAGCCACTCGTCGGCGCCGGAGGTCTTCCTCGCCGCCGCCAGCCAGCGGACCCGGCGCATCCGCCTGGGCCACGGCATCGTGCAGCTCCCCCAGAACTTCAACCACTCGGCGCGCGTCGCGGAACGGATCGCGACCCTCGATCTGATCTCCGACGGGCGCGTCGAGTTCGGCACCGGGGAAGCCTCGTCGGAGGCCGAGCTCGGCGGCTTCGGGATCGACCGCGAGAGCAAGCGGGAGCAGTGGAGCGAGGCGCTCGACGCCGTCACGCGCATGTTCGTCGAGGAGCCGTTCGCGGGCTGGCAGGGCAAGCACCTGCGGATGCCGCCGCGCAACGTCGTGCCCAAGCCCTTGCAGAAGCCGCACCCGCCGCTCTGGGTCGCGTGCAGCCGGCACGAGACGATCCATCTGGCGGCCAAAAAAGGGATTGGAGCGCTGTCCTTCTCCTTCATCGAGCCCGCCGAGGCAAAAACCTGGGTGGATGACTACTACCGCATCCTCTCGTCCTCCGAGTGCGTCCCCGGCGGCTTTTCCGTGAATCCCAACCTCGCGGTGGTGCTGCCGATGATGTGTCACGAGGACGAGCAGACGGCGATCGACCGCGGCCTCGACGGCGGGCACTTCTTCGGCTTCTCGCTCGCGCACTACTACGTGTTCGGAGCCCACCGGCCCGGCGTCACCCACATCTGGGACGAGTTCCAGGCGAAGCGGTCCCTCTTCGGCTTCGACCGCGAGATCGCCTCGCAGACCGGCCAGTCGCTCGGCGCCAGAATGATGAGGAGCGGGTTCGGCGCGCTGCGCGGAGCCGTGGGGACGCCCGCGCAGCTCGAAGATCTGGTCGCGGGCTACGAGCAGGCGGGGGTCGACCAGCTGATCTTCGTGTTGCAGGCGGGTCGCAACCGCCACGATCACATCTGCGAGGCGCTCGAGCTCTTCGCAAACAAAGTCATGCCGCGCTTCCACGCCGTCGAAGCCGAGCGCGAGCGGCGCAAGCAGGAGCGCCTCGCGCCGGCCATCGCCGCGGCGCTCGCGCGCCGCGAGCCGCCGCGCAAGCAGGACCCCGGCTACGAGATCCGGGCAGCGATGAAGCCTTGAGGAGATCGCCGCCTGCGCGGCGCCGGCTCCTGGCGGTCTCGATGGGAGATGCCGCCCTGCTCGCCGGCCGGGCGGCAGTCCAGCTCGGCTGGAACGGGATCGAGACGTTCGCCGGTCGGATCCGCGCCGGTGCGATCCCGCTCCGAGTCGCGGACGTGACACCTGCCTGGCTCACCCGCGCGCTCCAGCCGTGTGCCGAGGGCGTCGTCGTCTCCCGCGTCGACGCGATCGGGCTCGAATCCGGGACCACGGAGCGGGCGCGCCTGGCGCTCCGCTTCGAGGGGCCGGGCCAGCGCACCGACCTGCCCAGCGCCATGTTCGTGAAGCTCGCGCCGCGCGATCTGGGGACGAAGCTCTTCGTCGGCCTGCTCGGGCTCGGCCGCAGCGAGGTGGATTTCTATCGCACGGCGCGCCATGGCCTGCCCGTGCGCGCGCCGCGGGTCTACTTCGCGGCCGCCGCGCGCCGTGGGACGCGCTTCGTGCTGCTGCTCGAGGACCTGGTCGCGAGCGGTTGCCGCTTCGCGGACATCACGACCCCGAGCGATCCCGTGCGCGCCCGCGCCGTGATGCAGGCCCTCGCGAAGCTCCACGCCGCCTACTGGGCGAGCCCGCGACTGCACGGCGACCTCGCCTGGCGGCCCAGCTCGCCGCAGGATCCGGTCTTCAGGATCGGGAGGATCCTCTCGGACCTCGCGCTGCGTCCCGCGCTCACGCGCTTCGGCGAGCTGGTCCCCGCCGAGCTGAAGGCGGCGGCGGGCTTCGTGAGCGAGAACCGCCTCGCCCTCGAGGCGCTCTGGGCGCGGCCTCCGCTTACGCTGATCCACGGCGACGCCCACCTCGGGAACCTCTTCTTCGACGGCCCCGAGGTCGGCTTCCTCGATTGGCAGGTGGTGCAGCGGGGCCAGGGGCTCCGCGACGTCACCTACTTCCTCACCAACTCGCTCTCGGTCGAGACGCGGCGCGCACACGGCGAGGAGCTGATCCGCGTATACTTGACGGCGCTGGCCGAGGCGGGCGCGCCGCCCGTCCCGTTCAGCGTGGCATGGGAGCAGCACCGGCTCCACGCGCTGTACACGTGGATCTCGTGCGTCGTGACGGCCGCCGCCGCCACGCTACAGCGGGAGGCGATCGTGCGGACCGGGCTCGAGCGCAGCAGCGCCGCCGTCGTCGAGCTCGATTCGCTCGGCGCGCTGCGCGACCAGATCGGCGGCTGACGGACCGGAGAGCGACGTGCCCGATCATCCCGAGAACCCCGCGATCCGGCTCCTCGACGGTTTCTTCTACGTCGGCGAGCCCCTCGAGCACTTCCGCTGGATGCGCGAGCACGCCCCCGTCTACTGGGACGAGTCGAGCCGTCTGTGGGGAATCGCGTTGCACGAAGACGTGATGAAGGTCTCGAAATCACCAGGTCTGTTTTGCTCGCGCAAGAGCTCGCGCCCGGACGCCCCGGCGCTGCCGTCGATGATCAACATGGACGACCCGCAGCACAAGCTCCGCCGCGCGCTCGTCAACAAGGGATTCACCAGGCGAAGGGTCGAGGACCACGAGGAGAAGATCCGGCGGATCGTGACGGAGCTGATCGACGCGGTCTGCGAGAAGGGCCGCTGCGACTTCGTGCGCGAGATCGCGGCGCCGCTGCCCATGATCGTGATCGGCGACCTGCTCGGCGTGGCGCCGGAGGACCGCGACCGCCTGCTGCGCTGGTCCGAGGAGATGCTGGCGGCCGCCACCGCGACGGCTTCGCCCGAGCTGGCCGGGCGCGCCGCGAAGGCCGGCCTCGAGTACGCGCAGTACGCGCTGCGCGTGATCGCGGACCGCCGTGCGAAGCCCCCCGCCGACGACCTGATGAGCGTGCTGGTGCACGCCGAGATCGACTCCACACGACTTGACGACGAGGCCCTCGTGCACGAGAGCCTCTTGATCCTGGTGGGCGGCGACGAGACCACGCGCCACGTGATCACCGAGGGCATGGAGGCGCTGATCCGGTTCCCCGAGCAGCGCGAGCGGCTGCTGCGCGACCCTTCGAAGATCCCGGTCGCGGTCGAGGAGATGCTGCGCTGGGTGTCGCCCATCAAGAACATGAACCGCACGGCGACACGCGACACCACGCTGCGCGGGCAGAAGATCCGCGAGGGCGACAAGCTGCTGCTCCTCTACCCGTCCGCGAACCGCGACGAGCGCGTCTTCGAGGATCCGGACTCCTTTGACGTCGAGCGAAGCCCGAACGACCACGTTGCCTTTGGCGGCTATGGCACGCACTTCTGCCTGGGGGCGAGCCTGGCGCGCCTCGAGCTGCGGGTGATGTTCGAGGAGCTGCTGCGGCGGCTTCCGGATCTCGAGCTGGAATCGGAGGAGAGGCTTCCCCTGCGCCCCAACAACTTCATTGCCGGCGTCGAGCGCATGCCGGTGGTGTTCGCGCCGCGGGTGCGCGAGCGGCGCTGAGGAGGGCCCGGCATGCAAGCGTCTACGGCCGAGGACCACGCGGACGTCCGCATCCTGCCTCCGCTGCTGTTCCTGGGATCGATCGCGCTCGGGATCCTGCTCGGGCTCGCCCTTCCGCTGCGCTTCGCCGCGGAGAGCGGGCTGCGCGTGCCGGCAGGGCTCGCGTTGGTCGTGCTCGGCCTCGCCGAAATCAGCTGGGCGTTCGTCACCATGCGCCGCACGCACCAGGACCCGGATCCGCGCACGTCCTCGCCCGAGCTGATCCCGAACGGCCCCTACCGCTACTCGCGCAATCCGATGTACGGCGGGATGACGCTGATCCAGACCGGCGTGGGCGTGGCCCTCGGAAACCCCTGGATCCTGCTCCTGCTCGTCCCCACGCTCGTGATTCTCCAGCGCGGCGTGATCGAGAAGGAGGAGGCCTATCTCGCGCGCAAGTTCGGCGATTCGTATGCCCGCTATCGGGCGTCGGTCCGCCGCTGGCTGTGACCCGGTAGCACAGGAGCTCCTGCATGCAGATCAAGGCAGCCGTGGCGTGGGAGGCGGGCAAGCCGCTCGAGATCGAGATGATCGATCTCGAGGGGCCGCGGGAGGGCGAGTGCCTGGTGAAGCTCGCCGCGACCGGCGTGTGTCACACCGACGCGTATACCCTCTCGGGGCGCGATCCCGAGGGCCTCTTCCCCGTGGTGCTCGGGCACGAGGGAGCCGGCGTGGTCGAGGAGGTGGGGGAGGGCGTCCGCTCGCTCGCGCCGGGCGACCACGTGATCCCGCTCTACATTCCGGAGTGCCGCGAGTGCCGCTACTGCCTCTCGGGGCGCACCAATCTCTGCGTGAAGCTACGCGCGACCCAGGGCAAGGGGCTGATGCCGGACGGCAGCTCGCGGCTCTCGCACCGCGGCCGCATGCTGCACCACTACATGGGCACCTCGACCTTCGCCGAGCGCACGGTGCTGCCCGAGATCGCGCTCGCCAAGATCAGGAGTGACGCCCCGCTCGACAAGGTCTGCCTGCTCGGCTGCGCGGTGACCACCGGGATCGGAGCGGTGCTGCACACCGCGAAGGTCGAGCCGGGGGCTTCGGTGGCGGTCTTCGGGCTGGGCGGGGTGGGACTCTCGGTGATCCAGGGAGCCGTGATGGCCGGGGCCGAGCGGATCCTCGCCATCGATCTCAATCCCAAGAAGTTCGAGCTCGCCGCACGTTTTGGAGCCACCGAGTTCGTGAATCCCGCGGAGGTGAAGGATCTCGCCCAGGCGATCGTCGACCGGACCGACGGCGGCGTCGACTACTCGTTCGAGTGCGTCGGCAACGTCGAGCTGATGGGCCAGGCGCTCGCCTGCACACAGCGCGGCTGGGGCCAGTCGATCATCATCGGCGTCGCCGGGGCGGGGGAGCAGATCCACGCGCGCCCGTTCCTGCTGGTGACGGGGCGCTCCTGGCGCGGCTCGGCCTTCGGCGGGACCAAGGGCCGCACGCAGCTCCCGGGCTTCGTCGACCGGTATCTCGCCGGCCGCATCAAGCTCGACGAGATGGTGAGCCGCACGCTCCCGCTGGAGGGCATCAACGAGGCCTTCGAGCTGATGCACCAGGGCGAGGTGATCCGCACGGTGATCCATCTCTAGGCCCCTGGATTGCCGCCGCCACCGGGTGGTTTAGACTTCCCGCAACGCCTTCGGAGGAGATCCTTCCATGCGCCCTGCCCGCATCTCTCGACTCGCGATCCTCTTGCTTCTCGTCGCCGCGCTCGCAGCCTGCGGAGAGTCGAAGGACGCCGCGGCGCCGGAGGCCGCGCCCGCGGAGGAAGCCCCCGCCGCGGCGCAGCCGGCGGCGCCCGCACCGGCGGCCGTCGCGCAGCCGGCGAGCATCCACCTCGAGATCTTCGCGGCGGGATCGCCCGAGGCCGGCAGCGGCGGAAGCGGAACGCTGAGCTTCCAGGGCAAGAGCTACCCGCTCACGGTCTCCGGCGTGAGCCTGCCCGCGGACGCGGGCGCGCCCAAGGCCGAGATGGTGGGCCAGGTCCAGCAATTGTTCCGGGTCGAGGACATCGCCGGCACCTACAGCGCGGCCCCGGCGGGCGCCGTGCTCGGCGGCGGCCCCAAGATCGCGCAGCTCGAGAATCCCCAGGGCGTGAGCCTCAAGCTGCTCGGAAAGCAGCTCGCCGCGGGCGTCACGCTCGACCTGAACGGGATGCAGATCAGCCTGGTGCAGTAAGGGCACGTGATCCGCGCCGTCTCCCGCCGCTCGCTCCTCGGATGTCGGATCGGGGTTAGCTGGCGCGCAGCGCTTCGGCCGGGGGGATCCGCGCGGCGCGCACGGCGGGGACCACGCCCGCCACCACGCC
>DATBRV010000040.1:0-32232 GCA_036560145.1 Myxococcota bacterium | reverse complement strand
CGCCTTGCTGATCTCCGCGAAGACCCGGTTCGCCTCGGCGCGGGCGTCGGCGTCCAGACCCGAGCGAGCCAGCGTGTCCGGGTGATAGGTCTTGGCGGCGACGTGATAGGCGTGCTTGATGGCGGCCGCATCGCAGTCTGCGGGGAGCTCGAGCAGCTGGTAGAAGTCGAGCTCGGCGAGCCGCGCGTGCTTCGCGCCGATCTCGCGGCGAAGCTGGGCCGTCGCCTGCGACTCGGCTTCGCTCGGCTCCCGGCGCGCGGCGGCGGGCGCTGCGGCGCGACGGGCGCGAGGGGCGGCGGGCTCGGCCGTCGTCACGATCTCGATCTGCGGAGCCTCGCACGGATCCAGCTCGGAATCCGGCTTGGCGGCATCGCGGTAGGCGAGCGCCCCGGCGGCGTCGAGCACCCAGAGCGCCGCCAGGCCGCGGGGAGTGCGGGCGGCCTGGACCACCTTCCAGAGGCTGCGCGTGCCGTCCAGCGCCGCGAGCAACGACTGCACGGATTCATCGCTGCGCAGCCGGGCCGTGATCTTCTCGCTGCGCGGCGCCAGCTCGGGGAAGAGCTCCATGCGGGTGTGGAGGTCGCTGAGCACCCGGTCGCTGCTCCAGTGCGTCTCGATGCCTTCCTGGAGCAGGCTGAAGATCTCGGCGCGGAAGGGCTGTGCGTCGGCGGGCGGCTCGGAGCTGGGGTCGACGAAGAAATCCCCGTGCGGCCAGCCGAAGCACTCGAGCAGCCGGATCCGGACCTGCTCCTTCAGCGCCAGGAAGAGGCCCTTCGCGTCCAGCAGCCCGAGGTCGAGCAGCGCCTTGCCTTCCTTGCACTTCTCGCTCTCGACGTGGCTGACCAGCCGGTTGTAGTCCGCGCGCGTGATCCGGCCGGCGTCCATCAGCTGGACGCCCAGGCTCTCGCTGGCGAGATTCGATTCGGCGAAGATCGGCAGGCCCTCGCGGAACAGGAAGCGCTTGCCGACGCGCTCGCGCGAGATGGTGACCGCGCCGCCGAAATGCTGCCGCTGAAGCCCGAGCAACAGGCGCGGGAGCGGGATCTCGTCGAGCCGGCCGTGCTCCGGGATCTGTTCCATCGGCTAGATGTTCGGGCTTCCCGGCCGCTTCCTTTACACCAGCTTCCGCTGGGCGGAGGCGACCTGGAAGGCGGTGGCGATGGCGGCGTTGAGGTCCTTCACGATCAACAGGGGAGGGTTCGAAAGGCCCTCGATCACGGGCGCCGAGAGCTCCCCCACCCCGGCGAAGACGATCTCGGCCCCGAGCGCCTCGACGCCCTCGATCAGCTGCTCGAGGGCCATCGCCCCGAAGGCCTCATCGACGATCGCCCCCGAGAGATCGACCACCACCACCGAGACCTGGCGGGCGCTCGGGTCGCGGCCGATCAGGTCGAGGGCCTGGAGGGCTTCGTCCGGCCCGCAGAAGGGGATCACCATCACGGGGCCCCAGATGTGGATCACCGCCGCCTCGCCGTCGAAGCCGCCGGTCGGCTGCGGGGGCGGCGGGCTCTCGCCGCGCAGCGCCTCGCGCAGGGCCGCGAAGGGAAGCGCCGCCAGCAGGGCGGTGGATTCGGCGTCCGGGGCCGCGCGCCAGGCCTCCGCTTCGCGCGCCACGAAGCGGCAGGCGGCGGCGCCGGTGGCCGCGCAGCTGGTCTCGAGCACGGCGATGTCGGCGTCGAATAGGCCCGAGAGCCAGCCCGAGGTGTAGCCGGCGCTCACGGCGCAGGCGGTATGCGCGCAGCGCCCGAGGCTGGCGAGCCGCGCCGAGGCCTCGCAGCGCTCGGGCCAGGAGCCGTGCAGCTCGATTGCGCCGCGCGGCTGCGGCGAGGGCGTGGCGCGCAGCTGGGTCGGCAGCGGCGAGGGCAGGGCGGCGAGCCGGCCGTCGTCCTCCGCCTGCACCAGCTGGACCACGGCCTGGAGCGCGTCGCGCAGCCCGTGCAGGAAGCCGATCTGGAGCAGCGTGACGGCGGCGGGGGCGCTCCCCATCTCGTCCTCGAGCTCGGCGTGCAAGGCGCCCAGGAAGCGGGGATCGAGCAGCACGCGCGGCTCGCGCACGAGCAGGGCCTCCGGATCGAAGAGCAGCCCGGAACCCGCGGGCTCGGCGCGCGTGGCCTTCACCTTCAGCCCTCGATGAACGCGTAGATGTCGAACTTCTGGTCCTTGCGCAGGAAGCCCTCGCCCTCGCGCTCGAGCAGGCGCAGGAAGGCGTCGACGCAGGCCGGGTCGAACTGGCTCCCCGAGTACTTCGTGAGCTCGGTGTAGACGATGTCGAGCGGGAGCGCCTTGCGATAGGGGCGATCGCTGGTCATCGCCTCCACGGTGTCGGCGACCAGGATGATGCGGGAGGGCAGGGGGATCGCGTCCCCGGAGAGCCGGTCCGGGTAGCCGCGGTCCGAGCCGTCGAACCACTCGTGGTGGTGGCGCACGCAGGGGGCGACGTCCGACAGGAAGTCGACCGGCTCCAGGATCTTGGCGCCGATCGTCGGGTGCTGCTTGATCTCCGCGTACTCCTCGGGCGTGAGCCGGTCGGGCTTGGTGATCACGAAGTCGCGCACGCCGATCTTGCCGACGTCGTGCAGCAGCCCCGCGATGTAGACCCGCTCGATGAACTCCTTCTGGAAGCCCATCTCGCGCGTGATCTTGGAGGCGTAGACGCCCACCCGCTCGGAGTGGCCGCGCGTGTAGGCGTCCTTGGCGTCGACCGCCTCGGCCAGCGCGCGGATCGTCTGGATGTAGGCGGTGCGCAGCTCCTGGTGCTTCTCCGCCACCTGCTTGGTCCGGTCCCGGACCTTGCCCTCGAGGTTGCGGTTCATGTCCTGGAGCTTGAAGTTCTGCTCGCGCGTCACCTGGTTCAGGCGCTTGATCTCGTTCTTGAGGTCGGAGTGGTCGAAGGCCTGCCGGATCGTGGCGCGCAGCTCGTCGTCGTTCCAAGGCTTCGTGATCAGCCGGTAGATCTCGCCGCGGTTGATGGCGTCGACGGCGACGTCCATTTCGGTGTAGCCGGTGAGCATCATGCGCACGATGTCGGGGAAGCGCTGGCGCACCTGGGAGAGCAGGTCGACGCCCGACATCTCGGGCATGCGCTGGTCGGTCACGACCACCTGGCAGGCCTGCTTGTCGAGCAGCTCGAGCGCCTCCTGCGCGCGCGAGGCGCACAGCACGTTCATGTGCTCGCTGCGCAGCAGCCGCTGCAAGGCCTTGAGGATGTTCACCTCGTCGTCGACGAAGAGCACGGTGTGCGCGTGGCGCATGCTGCCTCCGAGCGAGAGCGCTCGGGGGGGTTCCCTTCCAAGCTTCGTGCCAAGCCGTCGTCCGTCGGAAACACGTGTCGAATCAGCGGTTTGCGCAGACGCCTCGAAACGGACTGCGCGGGCGCGCGTCCCCTCTCTGGGATGGCTTCCGGAAGCCCGTCGGAAGCGCGTGCGCAGCTTGCCGAGGCGCTGCGCATGCCGCGCGGGTGCTCGCACCGGCAGCCGAGCGGCTGCGCCTCCGCTTCTGCTCGCGAACTCTCGGGGGGCCGCACCGTCGGGGCGCAGGCAGGATCGTTCGGCGGCCGAATCCTTCCCGGATCCGGGAATTCCCGGAGGCGGGAACCGGCGTCAGGCGGAGCGCGCCCCGAGGCCGAGGCGCTCGCGCGCGTAGCGTCCAGCCTGTACCTCGGCGCACCACTCGCGGTGCTCGAGGTACCAACGCACCGTCTCGGCGAGCCCCTTGCCGAGGTCGCGCTGCGGCTGCCAGCCGAGCTCGCGGCGGATCTTGGCGGCGTCGATCGCGTAGCGGCGGTCGTGGCCGGGGCGGTCGGGCACGAAGCTCTTGAGCGCCGCGTAGCTCCCGACGCGAGCCGCGAGCAGCGCGGGATTGCTGGCTGCGGGACGCACCGCCTCGAGCTGGGCGCAGATCCCGTCGATGATCTCGAGGTTGGTGCGCTCCTCGCCCCCGCCCAGGTTGTAGCGTTCCCCCGGCTGTCCGCGTTGCAGCACCTGGAGCAAGCCTTCGCAGTGGTCGGCCACGTGCAGCCAGTCGCGCACGTTGCCCCCATCGCCGTAGATCGGCAGGGGCTTGGCCTCGGCGGCGTTCAGGATCATCAGCGGGATCAGCTTCTCCGGGTACTGGTACGGCCCGTAGTTGTTCGAGCAGTTCGTGAGCAGCGTCGGCAGGCCATAGGTGGCGTGGTAGGCGTTCACCAGATGGTCGGCGGCGGCCTTCGAGGCGGAGTACGGGGAGTTGGGGTCGTAGGGCGTGGTCTCGGAGAAGGCGCCGGTCGGGCCGAGCGAGCCGTAGACCTCGTCGGTGGGGACGTGCAGGAACCGGAAGCGCCGCCGCGAGTCTCCATCGAGCTGGGCGACGTGGTGGCGGGCGGCGTCGAGCAGCTCGAAGGCGCCGCAGACGTTGGTCTGGATGAAGGCGGAGGGCCCGTCGATCGAGCGGTCGACGTGGGTCTCGGCGGCAAAATTCAGGATTGCCGAGGGCCGGTGCTCGCCGAAGATCTGATCCACCGAGGCGCGGTCCGCGATGTCGGCCTTCACGAAGTGGAAGCGCGGGTGCTCGGCCACGTCGGCCAGGCTCTCGAGGTTGCCCGCGTAGGTGAGCTTGTCGACCACCACCACGCGCGCCTCGCTGCGCGCGAGCGCGAGCCGCACGAAATTCGACCCGATGAACCCCGCTCCGCCGGTGACGATCCAGGTGTCCATGTTCAGACGTAGTTCCCGGCTTCGGGGAGCACGAGGTGCCGGCTCACCTGCCGGTAGCGGGTGACCTCGTCCAGCAGGTCCTGGGTGGTGACGCGGGTGGAGGTCTCGCCGCAGGCCTCGTGGCGGGCCTTGCGCCGCAGCACGCCGTGCAGGATCCGGATCCAATCGCCGGTCGGCGGGTCGCGGTGCTGCGCCACCACCGCGCGCCAGTCGACGCCGGCGAAGAGCGTCCGGCCCGCGCGCTTCTCGCTCTCGGCGGCGTGGATGGTGAGCGCGTCGACGATGTCGTCGGGGTAGATCGGCGTCACCTCCACCACGCGCTCGAAGCGACGCGGATCCGCGAAGGCCTGGCGCAGGGTGTTCGGATGGCTGGTGGAGCCCACCACCAGCGCGCGCTCGGCGGCGATCGAGCGGTCGATCACGTCGAGCAGGAAATCCATCACCGGCCCCACCGGAAGATCCGTCCGGCGGCCGCCGAACTCCCAGGTCTGGGAGAATTCGAGCTCGTGGAAGAGCACCGTCACCGGCGGCATCTCGTCGAGCGCCTGCGACCAGCCCGCGACCAGCTCGCCCACCTTGCCGCCCCGGTGGATCACCTCGATCACGAAGCGCGGAACGTTGACGGTGAGGAAGGCGGTGTCGGTCAGGCTGGCGAGCGCCTTCGCGAGCAGCCGCTTGCCCACGCCGCGGTTTCCGATCAGCAGGATCCCCGTCGGCGGAAAGGTGCCCCAGTGCTGGTAGACCTCGGGATTGGTGGCCGCGCAGGCGTAGGTCTGGATCTCTTCCTTGGGGCCGGCGAGCCCGCCGATCTCGGCGAGATCCAGCTCCGGCATCGGGTCGAAGCTGGTGGCCTGGGCGACGGCTTCGAACTTGCGTCCGAAGCTCGTCCAGATGTTCTGGCTGCGTTCCTTGCGGATCGCGCGGTCTTCCATCGGGCTGGGAGTCTACCGCGCTGGTCGGCGCCGGCGCTCGTTAAACGCGCGTAAAGAGGTCGACCAGCTTGGGATCCACCGAGGCCGGCCGCGCGCGCACGCGCGCCCAGTCGCGGAGCTCCTTGATCCGCTCCTCGTAGGTGTCGTAGAGCGCGACGGTCTCGTGCAGCGCGTTGGAGAGGTCTTCCTCCTCGAGCTCCCGCGACTGCTCGAAGGCCTTGAAGAGCGCGGAGACCACCGCCTGCTCGAGCTCCGCGCCGGTCAGGCGCTCGGCCTGCGCGGCCAGCTCGTCGAGCCTGTAATGAGTCGGATCGCGGCCGCGCTGGCGCAGGTGGATCCCGAGGATCTCGGCGCGCTCCGCCGCGCTCGGCAGGTCCACGAAGAAGAGCTCGTCGAATCGCCCGCGCCGCAGCAGCTCGGGCGGGATGCCGGCCACGTCGTTCGCGGTCGCCACCACGAAGACCGGGGATTGCTTCTCCGCGAGCCAGGTGAGAAAGGAGCCGAACACGCGGCTGGCGCGCGCGTCGCTCGAGGTGGCGGCAAAGCCCTTCTCGATCTCGTCGATCCAGAGCACCGCGGGGGCGAGCGATTCCGCCACCAGCACGGCCTCGCGCATGGCCGCCTCGGGGCTCTGGGTGGCGCCACCGAAGGCGGAGGCGAGGTCGAGCCGGAGCAGCGGGAAGCGCCACTCGCGCGCCACCGCCTTCGCGCACAGCGACTTCCCGCAGCCCTGCACCCCGAAGAGCAGCAGGCCGCGCGGGGTGGGCAGGCCGAAGCGCCGCGCCTCCTCGCCGAAGGCGCGCCGCCGCTCGCCCAGCCAGCGCTTGAGCTCGGAGAGGCCGCCCACCTGGCCGAGATCCGCCGCGGTGTCGTGGAACGAGAGCGCGGGCGTGCGGCGCAGCGCGCGGCGCTTGTCGCGCACGATCTCCGCCACCGCCTTGCCGTCGAGGCCGCCCGCCACGCGGCAGGCCCGGCGCACCGCGCGCACCGCCTCGGCCGCGGTGAGACCCAGCGCCGCGCGCACCGCGTCGTCGAGGGCCTCGGGCTCGCGGCGCGCGGTCTTCTCGAGCGCGCGCTCGAAGAGGGCGTGCAGCTCGGGGGCGGTCGGGAGCGGGAGCTCGAGGCGTCCCGCCTCGCGCACCAGCTCGACCGGGAGATCGATCGCGGGCCCCAGCAGCACGACCGCCTGCTGGCGCGAGGCGAGGCCCGGCAGCAGGTCGCGCAGCCGCCGCACCGCGAGCGGATCGTCGAGCAGGCGATGCACGTCGAGCAGCGCAAAAATGGCCGGGCCCGTGTGCGCCTCGAGCGCGCGCAGGCCGGCCTCCAGCGGCCCCGCCGACGACTTCCCGGCGGAGAGGCCGCTCGCCAGCGACCAGCGCACCAGCGGCGCTTCGTTGGCGACCGCGACCTTCTCGAGCAGCGAGAGCGCGCGATCCTCTTCGAAGGTCTCGAGCGCGATCAGGCGCCAGCCCGAGCGGATCAGCAGGCGCAGCTCGTCGGCGGTCGCCTTGCTCATTCCACGTCCACCGCGAGCCGCACCACTTCCTCGTACGGCGTCACGCCGTCCGCCAGCTTGTGCAGGGCCGCGTCGCGCAGGCTCTCCATGCCCTCGATCCGGCCCGCATTCGCGATCTCGCTGGCGTCCTTGCCCTCGTTGATCAGGCCGCGCACGCGGCGCCCGACGTCGAGCATCTCGAAGACCCCCACGCGGCCGTAGAGGCCGGTGTGGCGGCACTCGACGCAGCCCTCGCCCCAGCGCACGCGCAGGCGGTCGCGCCGCTCGGCCGGCACCTTGAGCCCGAGCGCCGCGATCTGATCGGGCGTGAGGGCGCCTTCCACGGCGCAGCGCACGCAGATGCGGCGGATCAGGCGCTGGGCCATCACGCCGCGCAGCACGCTGGAGAGCAGGAAGGGCTCGACGCCCAGCTCGACGAGCCGCGTCACCGCGCCCGCGGCGTTGCGCGTGTGCACGGTGGAGAAGACCAGGTGGCCGGTCAGCGCCGCCTGCACCGCCATCTGCGCGGTCTCGCCGTCGCGGATCTCGCCCACCATGATGATGTCGGGATCCTGGCGCAGGATCGTGCGCAGCGCGGTCGCGAAGGTGACGTCGATCTGCGGCTTCACCTGCACCTGGCAGAAGCGCGGATCCACCATCTCGATGGGATCCTCGACGGTGGTGATGTTGACCTCCGGGCCCGAGAGGTAACGCAGCGTGGAGTAGAGCGTGGTGGTCTTGCCGGAGCCCGTGGGCCCGGTGACCAGGATCAGGCCGTTCGGGCAGGTGATCCACTTCTCGAAGCGCTCGCGCTCGACGTCGTTGAAGCCGAGCTCCTGGAGATCGGCCAGCAACACGCTGGGATCGAAGATCCGCACCACGATCTTCTCGCCGAAGGCGGTCGCCATCGAGGAGACGCGCAGCTCGACCTCCCGGTCGGCGCGCCGGGTCTTGATGCGCCCGTCCTGGGGGCGGCGGCGCTCGGCGATGTTCATGCCGGCAAGCACCTTGATGCGCGACGTGATGGCGCCGTGCACCGAGATCGGGAGCGTCTCGATGTCGTGCAGGATCCCGTCGATCCGGAAGCGGATCACCGCGTCGTCCTGGCGCGGCTCGAGGTGGATGTCGGAGGCGCGCTGCTCGTAGGCGTAGTTGAGCAGGTAGTCGACCGCCGCGATCACGTGCTCGTCGTTGGTGTTGGCGAGCTCGTCGTTGCTGCGCAGCTGGACCAGCTGCACCAGCGCGCCGCCGCGCGTCACGTTGCCGAGCTCGCGCTCCGCCTGCGAGACCTTGGAGCGGAAGCCGTAGACGCGGTCGATCACCGCCAGCATGTCGCACTTGGAGGAGACCACGTAGGCGAGCGGGTTCTGGAGCAGGCTCTCGAGCGATTCGCGCAGCGCGGTGTCGAAGGGGTCCGTGACGGCGAGCGTCACGGTCTCGCCCTGGCGCGAGACCGGCACCACCACGTGGTGGCGCGCGAAGGGGCGCGAGAGGGTCTTGGTGATCAGGTCGCTGGCCATCCGCAGCGGATCGATCTTGAGGTAGGGAACCCCGGACGCCTTGCCGAGCGCCTCGGCGATCGCGTCTTCATCCAGCTTGCGGTGGGGGCGGTCCGGATACGGAAAGCTTGCCGCCGCCACGATCTCGGCCGGCGAGACGTCGTAGCGGGCGGCCGCCTGCGAGCGCACCGAGCCGACCTTCTCCTTGAGCACGCGGCTCTTCAGGGTGGTGGCGCGGCCCTCGATGTCCGTCGCGCCTTCGGGCGCGAGCAGCTTCTCGCGCACCAGCAGTTCGAGCAGCTCGTGCAGATCGAGCGCGGTACGGGCTTCCGGGCGCACCACCGCGCCGCGCCCCCCCGCACGTTGGTCCGAGGCCATGGGGACCCTCCGAGGCCTTCGTATCGGCCGTCCGCCGCCGGAAATCGACCTGGATCGGAGGGGGGAGGAAGCCCCAGAGGTCCGCCGTGCCCCGCCACCGGATAAGCTGCCGTGATGCCCGACACACTCGACGCCTCCGGCCTCGAGGCGGCCCGCCGCCGCCTGCTCCGGCGCGATCGCCGGCTCGCCCCCGTGATCCGCCGCGTCGGCCCCTGCGGACTGCGCGCCACCGGCGATCCCTACCGGAGCCTCCTGCGCAGCGTGCTCCACCAGCAGCTCGCGGGCGCCGCGGCGCGCGCCATCGAGGCCCGCCTGCGCGCCCCCCACCGCGGCCGCTACCCCGCCCCGGCCGTGCTGGCGGCGGCCGGGGACGCGGAGCTCAAGCAAGCCGGGCTTTCGCGACAGAAGAGCGAGACCGTGCGCGCCGTGGCCGCCGCCTTCGCCGAGGGCCGCCTCGACGCGCGGCGTCTGCGCCGCATGAGCGACGACGAGGTGACGGCCGCGGTGACGGAGATCCGCGGCATCGGAGAATGGACCGCGCACATGCTGTTGATGACCTGCTTCGCGAGCCCGGATGTCTTGCCCTTCGGCGACTACGGCGTGCGCAAGGGCGCGCAGCGGCTCTACGGCCTGCCCGACCTTCCGAAGCGCGCGCAGCTCGAGGCGCTGGCCGAGCCCTGGCGGCCCTACCGCAGCGTCGCCGCCTGGTATCTCTGGCGGGTGATGGATGACGCCTGACCCGGCAAGCGAAGCGCGCAGCGAGCCGCGGCGAGCGAAGCCCATCGAGCTGGGCGATATTGCCGCCCGCAGCCCGGCTCGTTCGTGTCCCCATCGTCTAGTGGCCTAGGACTTCGCCCTTTCAAGGCGGCAACACGGGTTCGAATCCCGTTGGGGACGCCAACCTACTGCTGCTGCGAGCCCGACTCCCGGCGGATCAGCACCGCCACCTCGAGCGCCTGCGCGCCGGCGCCCTGGTAGACGCCGCGCAGGGGCAGCACGTCGTCGTAGTCGCGGCCGTGGCCGATCTTGACGTGGCGCTCGCCGACCTCCTGGCGGTTGGTCGGGTCGAGGCCCCACCAGCCGGCGCCCGGGATCGCGACTTCGACCCAGGCGTGGGTCTTGATCGCGAGCCGCTCGCCGTCCGGCACGGGAGCCGGCAGGTCGCCCTCCGCGCCCGCTTCGAACAGGTAGCCCGATACGTACCGGGCCGGGATTCCGAGGCTGCGCGCCAGCGCCACCAGCAGGTGCGCGAAGTCCTGGCAGACACCCTTGCGGCCGCGCAGGACGTCGTTCACGTCGACGCCAATCTGTGTCGATCCGGGGACGTACTCGAGCGAGGTCCCCACCATGCGGTGCAGCGCGAGCACGATGCCCACCACGTCGTCGCCGGCCGAGGCGGAGCGCTGCTCGGCTTCCTTACGCAGGGCTTCGTTCCAGGCCGTGTGCGGCGAGCGGCCCAGGAATTCGAGGTGGGCGTCGACGAAGTCCGGGTCCGTGAGGTCGGCGCGGCGCGGGCAGACCGCCATCGGGCCGGTCGGGCGCGTCTCCACGCCGGCCTCCGCCTGGATCGTGAGGCTGGTGTGCGGCGCGCGCACGCCGAAGGCGTCGACTCGCGTACCCCAATAGTCGCGGTAGCCGTGCAGGCGAGCCGCGGGGGTCGTCGTCACCTCGTAGTGGAGCAGCGTCTGGCGGGCGTCGGTGGTCGGGCAGGCGCGCAGCAGGTTGTGGGATTCGAAGACGGGATCGGGATAGCGGAACTCGCTGCGGTAGCGGATCGCGAAGCGCATCAGGCGGCCTCGAAGGCGTGCAGCGTCGGGCTCGCGCTGCCCAGGAAGAAGTGCGAGGCCACCGCGTCGGCCGCGGAGCGGATCCCGTCCTGCACCGTCTCGAGCGATTCCACCAGCCCGGCCTCCAGCAGCTCGTGCACGTCGGCGAACTCGAGGTCGGCGCGCAGGCGTCCCAGCAGGCGCTCGGGACGCGAGGGCTGGAGCCCCGCGCCGAGCCTCGCGAGCTCGCGCTCGCTGGCGCGCAGGCAGAAGAGCACGCTGCGCGGGAACTCCCGCGAGAGCAGCAGGAACTCGAGCACGTCGGTGCGGTCGATCTCCGCCCGGTTCACCTTGACGTAGGCCTCGAAGGCGGAGACGGACTTGAGGACCGCCATCCAGTAGTGGACGTCCGCGTGCAGGCCCGTGCTGGCGTGCGAGCCGAAGCGGACCGAGAGCAGCCTGCAGGTCATCTCGGCGCGCTCGAGCATCCGGCCCAGCAGCAGGAAGCGCCAGCCGTCGTCGCGCGACATGGTCTCGGACGCGACGCCCGCGATCGCCTGGCAACGGCTCTTCACGAGCGAGTAGAGCTGATACGGCTGCCGCTCGAGATCCTCGCGCAGATTGCGGCCGCGCAGCTCGAGGTGGAAGGTGTTGATCGCCTCCCAGAGCTCCGTCGAGATCCGCTCGCGCACGTTGCGCGCGTTCTCGCGCGCGTGCGAGACCGCCGAGGTGATGGCGCCGGGATTGTCGGCGTCGAGCACCAGGAAGGCGGAGACGGCCGCTCCGGTGACGGTCGGGTGCCGCGCGTCGAAGGCGTGCTCGAGCGAGAGCACCTCGAGCAGCTCGCGCCAGCTGGTGGCGGCGTCGGCCAGCGGCGATTCGAGCAGGCCGTGATAGGTGACGTCGAGGAGGCGCGCCGTGTCGTCGGCGCGCTCGATGTAGCGGCCGGCCCAGAAGAGGTCCTCGGCGTGGCGCGAGAGCATCAGCCGGCCTCCTCGTCCTGGGCCAGCACCCAGGTGTCCTTCGACCCCCCGCCCTGCGAGGAGTTCACGACCAACGATCCGCGCCGCAGGGCCACCCGCGTCAGGCCTCCCGGGATCACCTCGACGCGCTCGCCGGACAACACGAATGGGCGCAGGTCGATGTGCCGGCCCTCGAGGCGGGCCGTGCCCGCGCCGGCGCCGGATTCGATCAGGGTCGGATGCCGGGAGAGGGCGACCACCTCCTGCGCGATGTAGCCGCGCGGGTTCTCCTCGATGTTCTTGTGGCAGGCGGCAAGTTCTTCTTCCGACGCCTTCGGCCCGATCACGATGCCGTAGCCGCCGGAGGCGTCGACCGGCTTCACCACCAGCTCGTGGAGCCGCGCGAGCGCGGCGGCGCGCTGCTCGGGCTCCCAGAGCAGGTAGGTCTCCACGTTGGGCAGGATCGGCTCCTCGCCCAGGTAGAAGCGGATCAGCGCCGGCAAATAGGGATAGAGCGCCTTGTCGTCCGCAACGCCATTGCCCACGGAGTTCGAGATCGTCACGTTGCCCGCGCGCGCCGCGGCGAGCAGGCCCGGGACGCCGAGCGTCGAGCCGCTGCGGAAGACCACGGGGTCGAGGAAGTCGTCGTCAATTCTTTTGTAGATCACGTCGACGCGGACCAGCCCGCGCGTGGTGCGCATGCAGACGACGTGGTCTTCCACCACGAGGTCGCGCCCCTCGACCAGCTCGACGCCCATCTGACGGGCCAGGAAGGCGTGCTCGAAGTAGGCGGAGTTGTAGACGCCGGGCGTGAGCACGACCACCCGCGGCGGGTCGCCCGCGCTCGGCGGCGCCACGCTGCGCAGGGCCGCGAGCAGCGAGGAGCCGTAGTGGTTCACCGGCCGCACCCGCAGCTGCGCGAAGGCGACCGGCAGCACGCGGGTCATGGCGGAGCGGTTCTCGAGCACGTACGAGATGCCGCTCGGCGTGCGGACGTTGTCCTCCAGCACGCGGTAGACGCCGTCGCCGTCGCGCACGATGTCGATGCCGGAGACCAGGCAGCGCGCCCCGCGCGGGACCGGGATGCCGTGCGCCTCGCGCACGAAGCCCGCGGACGATTGCACCAGCCAGCGCGGCACGACCCCGTCGTGCAGCGCCGCGCGCTCGCCGGCGTAGAGGTCCTCGAGGAAGCGGTTGAGCGCGGTGACGCGCTGGACGAGGCCCCGCTCGACGTGGCTCCATTCGTCCGCCGGGATGACCCGGGGGATCAGGTCGAGGGGCCAGGTGCGCTCGATTCCCTGCGATTCGCCGTAGACGGCGAAGGTGATGCCCCGGCTCCGAAAGATCGAGTCGCGCAGGCGCTCGGTGCGTTCGAGGTCGCCGGGCGAGAGTCCACGCAGCCGCTCGGCGAGCGAGCGGTAGTGGGTGCGTACGCCGTCTTCCGAATCGAAGATCTCATCGAAGAAGGGGCCGCGCTCGTAGCCTTCGAACAGGTCGGGTGCCATGGACTCCCGCCGCCGCGGGCCAGCAAAGCAAGGAGCGTGCCGCTTCCCGCACGCGAGCGGGGGGCGCTGGAACGAGCAGAACGCGCAGGCCTTGCCCGGGATCCGGGCAAGGCCTGCGCAAGTCGCAGGCGTCCGCGCGCGGGAGCGTGCCGATTCGGGCTCGGTCCGGGATCAGTCGGTGCAGCGCCCGACGGCCCGGTTGGCGTCGCCCACGTCGCTGACGGAGACGAAGCCGTTCCCGTCGAAGTCGGCCGCGACGCAATTGCCCAGCGCCCGAAGACCGATGCAGACCCTCATGGCCTGCACGTCCGCGTCCGAGATCCAGCCGTCGCCGTCCATGTCGCCGCCGCAAGTGTCGGGTCCCGCGTTCGGACAGGCGTCGGCGCCGACCTCGAGCGCCAGGAAATCGCCGACCGCGACGCTGCCGTCGTTGTTCATGTCGGCGCCGGCGCAGGCGCCCGTCGCCGCCTTGAGGACGCAGCTCCGCGCGCTGTTCACATCGCTCGTTTCGATCAGCTCGTCGCCGTCGAAATCGCCAGGGCAGAGCCGGAGCGGCGGCGAGGCATTGGATCGGGGACCCAGGCGCCCCGCCGCGTCGAAGGCCGCGACGACCACGGTCACCGACGCCGCCGAGTTCATCGAGATCACCGCTCTCGGCTGGGAGACGTAGCTGTAGGCGCTCTCCACGCCGCCGTCGACGGTGGTGTAGAGCTGGTATCCCGCGACGGGGCCGGTCGCCGGCGCCCACGTGAAGGTCGCCGTGCGCACGGTTGCGGCTGCGGGCGCCGCGAGGACGGATGCAAGTGCGAGCGCGCTCATCCAGGAACTGACAGCATTTTGTGACAGAAGCATTTTCATCACCCCTCTTCCGGACGGGAGCCTATGGCAGACGGAAGAGAGGCAAGGTGATCGTGCTCACACTGGGAAGCGAAAGTTCCAACGGCGATGCAACGTGATGGCGCTCACAATTCGAGTCGATGTTTCCGATGCAGACGCGGCGCGAAGCGCTGCGACGCTCAGCCGATCGCGCGATTCCGCCGATCCGGGAATGTCCACGCGCGCGGCGACGCGTGAGAGGGAGCATGGCGACGCCCAAGCTCATCGATCTCGGTCCGCTCACGGTCAGCCAGCTCGAGGAGCTCGCGAAGCGCATCGCCGAGGAGATCGCCCGCAAGCGCGCCGCCGGGCGCGAATGGCTCGAGCAGCACGGGGCCCGGATCGTCGAGACGGACGCGCCCAAGTACCAGAATCCGGACAACGCGGCGCAGACCTGGTCGGGCAAGGGCAAGCGGCCGAAGTGGGTCGAGGAGGTGCTCGCGCAGGGGCACACCCTCGAGAGTCTGAGCACCGACGATCTCTGCCCCGTCCCCCGCCGCAAGGGCGGGGACAAGGAGCGCTAGCTCGATGAACTTCGCTCGCCTGCGGCTGGCTGCGCGCGGGCTGGCGCCCGCTTACCGCTCGATCTCTCCGGCGATGAAGGCTTCCATTCGCAGGTAGGCCTCGTCGTCCGGCCACTGGCGCGGCGGGTGCTTCATGAAATAGGCGGAGGGGGATTCGAGCACGCCGCCCACGCCGCGGTCGAGCGCGAGCTTGGCGCAGCGGATCGCGTCCACCGAGACGCCGGCCGAGTTCGGCGAGTCCTCGACCGAGAGGCGCAGCTCGAGGTGCATCGGCACGTCGCCGAAGAGCCGCCCCTCCATGCGCAGGAAGCAGACCTTGTTGTCGTTCTGCCAGGCCACATAGTCGCTCGGCCCCACGTGGATGTTCTCGTCCGCGAGGCGGGTGGCCATCACCGATTGCACGGCCTCGGTCTTGGATTCCTTCTTGGACGCGAGCCGGCTCCGGTTCAGCATGTTGAGGAAGTCGGTGTTCCCGCCGGTGTTGAGCTGGTAGGTTCGCTCCAGCTTCACGCCCCGCTTGCGGAAGAGATCGGTGAGGGTGCGGTGCGTGATGGTGGCGCCGAGCTGCGCCTTGATGTCGTCGCCCACGATCGGGAGGCCGCGGTCCGCGAAGCGCTGGGCGAGGGCAGGGTCGCTCGCGAGGAAGACGGGGATGCAGTTGACGACCGCGACCCCGGCTTCGAGCGCGGCCTCGGCGTAGAAGCGGGCGGCGTGCTCGGAGCCCACCGGCAGGTAGTTCACCAGGATCTCGGCGCCCGATTGCTCGAGCGCGTCGACGACCTCGGCGTGGGTCGCTTCGGGAGCGTCCGCGACCAGGAAGGTCCGCTGGTCCGGATAGTCGCGCATGTGGTCGGCGACGCCGTCGAGCAGGCGCCCCATGCGCACCAGCACCCCGCTCTTCGGGAGCTCGGAGCAGAAGACCGCCGTGCAGTTGGGCGGCTCGAAGATCGCCTCGCAGATGTCCTTGCCGACCTTGCGGACGTCGATGTCGAAGGCCGCGACCACCTGGATGTCCTGCGGCCGGTAGCCTCCGATCTCCCAATGCAGGAGCCCGATGGCTTCCTCGGCTGGCTTCCGGGCGTAATGCTCCAAACCCTGGACGAGCGAGCTCGCGCAGTTGCCGACGCCCACGATCGCGATCTTGATCCGGCCCATTCCCCCTCCCGAAGCACGCTTTCAATAACATGCCCGGCGGAGAGAGGCCACGAGGCGCTGAAATGTCGGGTGGAACGCACCCCAGCGATGGATTGAGCCGGGGGGGCTGGCTGCTGCTGCTGGCGAGCGCCGGCGGCTTCGCCGTGCTGCTCTTCAGCGGCCTCGCGCACCCCTTGTTCTGGTCCGACGAAGCCGACACCGCGATGTTCGCCCGTCGAACCATCGAGTTCGGCTACCCGAAGGTCCATGACGGCCGGAACGTCGTGTACCAGTTTGGGTCGAACATCGCGCTCGGCGTGGACGAGCGCAGCGACGCCTACATTGGCACCACCTGGGGGCAGTTCTATTTCGCGGCGCCCGGCGTGGCGTGGGCCGAGGGCGTCGCGGACCCCGGCGCGAAGACGGCCCGCGTGCGCCTGCCGTTCGCGGCCGCGGGCGCGTTCGGGCTCGTGCTCTTCGCAGCCTCGGTCTGGCCGGCCCTGCCGCGCGGCCGGCGCGCGCTCTTCGGCGCGCTCTTCTTTGCCTGTGCCTGTCTCTCCATCTCGCTCGTGCTGCACCTGCGCGAGGCCCGCTACTACCCACTGGTGGTGCTGCTGGTGGGGGCGCTCGTCTTCGTGCAGCTGCGCTTCGCGGTCTTTCACAGGCTCGGCTTGGGTGCGTACAGCGCGGCGATCACGGCGCTGCTGTTCCTGCTCTTCAACACCTTCTTCGCCGCGTTCTTCTGCGTGCTCGCGGTGCTCGCGGTCGACCGGATCCGGCATGGCCCCCGCGCGCTGCTCCCGCTGCTCCCCGCGCTGGTCGCGGTGGCGCCGCTGCTGGTCTACTTCGAGACCTTCCGGGTCGCGGCCGCCTTCTCGCGCGAGCTCGCGCTCGGGCCCGGCGGCCTGCTCGAGAATCTCGGGACCGTGGGCGCCCACCTGCTGCGCCACGAGTTCCTGCTGCCGGCGCTCGCCTGCCGCGCGGCCCTGCTGGTCTGCGACGCGCTGGCCCGGCGGGCCGGGGCGGCCTCGCCCGGCGGCCCGGCGCGCGCCGCCTCGGCCTTCCTCTGGCTGCTGGCGGCCGGCTACGCGCTGGTCGGCTGCGCGAACCCGCTCCCGCTGGAGCGGTACTTCGTGGTGCTGAGCCCGATCCTGACGCTGCTCTTCCTGCTCGACGCCTTCTCGCTGGTCGCCGCCATCTCGCAGCGCGCCGCCCCCGCGCGCCGGACCCTCGCCGTGCGCGCGGCGGTCGCCGCGCTGATCGCGATCTCGCTGGCGGCGCGCTTCTCCGCCCCCGGCGAGCTCGCCGGGCACGTGGCATCGCTGCGGACGCCGGTGCGCGGCCCGATCGACTTCGTCGTGGACTGGGTGCGCGAGCGTCATCCCGAGCCCGAGCGGCTGGTGATCGCGACCAACTACGAGGAGGAGGCCCTGATGTACTACCTGGGAAGCCGGGTCATCATCGGGCTCGCCCTCAACAACCTCGCCGAGGATCGCGGGCTCGAGCCCGATCTGGTGATCCCGCGCCGGCGCTGGCGGAGCAGCCTGCCCGAGGTGGTCGCATTCCTGCATCGCGGGCGCTGGGAGCGCTTCACGTTGCCGGTGGTCGACCTCCACTACAACAACATCCCGGCCCTCTCGCGCTCGCGCTTCCTGCCCGATCCCCACCGCTTTCGCACCGCGGTGCCGCGCGAGGAGGGCGAGGCCCTGGTGATCTATCAGCGGGTGGCGAGCTCGAAGGAGACGGGCACCTCGAGCGGGCCGTAGACGCGGGGCAGCTCGCCCGCCGCGACCACCGCGCGGGCGGCGGCCGCGTCGAGCAGCGGCACCCCGGACGAGCGCACCACGCGCACGTCCCGCGCGCGGCCTTCCGCCCCGATCTCGAAGCGCACGAGCGCGTCGCCCTGGAGGTCCTGCCAGCGGGCAATCGGCGGGTACTCGAGCGCCGCCTGGATCCGGCGCCGGATCTCGGCCAGGCGCGACTCGACGCTGGGGCCGGTGGGCGCGAGATCGACCGCGGGCGCGCGGGCTTCGTGCTGCGAGGACGGGCCGTCGCTGGACGCAGGCCCGGCGGCGAGCAGCATCAGCAGCGCAGCAGCGTAAGCGCGCGCGGTCATTGCCACGACACCGTGACGCCGCCCTCGAAATTGCGGCCCGGGGCGGGATTGAAGCCGACCGGACCCGAGCCGAAGCTCGGAGCGCCGCCGACCTCGCTGTACTTCTGATCGGTGAGGTTCAGCGCCCGGAACAGCAATCCGATCTCGAGGTGCTCGCCCACCGGCATGCGCCAGGCCAGGGTCGCGCCCAGCGTGTAATAGAACGGGAGGCTGTCGATACCGTCGCCGAAGTTGTTGGAGACGTGCCGGCGGCCGACCAGGTTGGCGTTGAGGCCGAACTCGAAGCGCCAGGGCAGGAACAGGTAGAGGCCGGTGGTGCCGTGGTGCAGCGGCTCGAGCGGCATGCGCTCTCCCTCGAGCTGCGTGATGGGATCCTTCTCGATGCGCGTGTCGTTCAGCGTGTAGCTGCCATACAGCTCGAGCCATGGCAGCGGGCGCCAGTCGGTCCAGAGCTCGATGCCCCGGTGTCGGACCCGCTCGAGGTTGGTGTTCTGCGCGGACAGGAAGCCGAAGACGGGATCCAGGACCAGGGGATCGAAGAAGATCTCGTCCTTCACGTCCATCCAATAGAAGGCGAGGTTGGCCGAGAGGGTCTCGCTGCGCTGCTTCAGGCCGATCTCGTAGGAGTTCGAGCGCTGCGGCGAGAGGTCGAAGAGGTCCCCATCGAAGCCGATCGATTCGTCGAAGTTCGGGAAGCGGAAGCCGCGCGTGTACGAGAAGTACGCGGCGGTCGCGTCCAGGAAGCGCCAGGTGAGCCCCGCGCGCGGGCTGAGCGCGGTGGGCGTGCGCTTGAGGTTCTCGAGCGTGGTGCCGAACGGCGTGGCGCTGAGGCTGTTCCCCGAGTACCAGGCGGTGTCGTAGCGAAGCCCGGCCGAGAGCAGCAGGCTCTCGAGGATGCTGAACTCCTCCTGCGCGAAGCCGCTCCAGATGCTCCGGTGCACGTCGGTGTCCCCCGTGCAGCCGGGCGTGCAGAACGCCGAGGTCGCCAGGCTGGTGCGATCGACGTCGTCGCGCAGGAACTCGAAGCCCAGGATCGCCCGGTTCTGGAACCCCGCGATCGGCCGATCGACCTCGATCTGCCCGCTGCCGCCCCAGGAGTTGGTGTCGGTGTCGAAACCGAAGTCGAAGGGCGCCGCGGGGTCTTCGTCCTTGAAGGCCCCGCTGTCGCTGCGGCTGCGCCAGTAGGGGAGGAGCTCGAGCTTCACGTCCTCGGCGACGACGATCTGGCTGAGGCCCTGGACCCAGCGCTCGTGCGCGGAGTCGTAATCGTTCGAGAAGGGCTCCCGGGCATGCCGGCCGAGGTCGTCGATCTCGTCCTGTGTCAGCGTGCCAGGCCGCTTGCGGTGATCGGCCGAGTAGCCGCTCGAGAGCTCGAAGGAGGAGGCGTCGTTCGGCGTCCAGCGCAGCTTCCCCGAGAACATGTGCGAGTCGTAATCGCTGTGCTTGCGAAAGCCGTCGCTGGTGTAGCCGTCGACGTAGAAGCTGCCCGTGAAGGGCCCCTGGCTGGCCCCTGCCAGCAGGCTTCCGGTGGCCTCCTGGTAGCTCCCGAAGCGGCCCGCGAGCGTGGCGTTGGGCGCGCCGGCGCCGTCCCGGGTGATGATGTGGACCACGCCGCCCATGGCGTTGTCGCCGTAGAGCGCGCTGCCCGGGCCGCGCACGATCTCGATCCGCTCGACGCGGTCGAGGTGCACCAGCGACCAGTCGACGAAGCTCGAGTCCGCCTCGTTGAGGCGCCGGCCGTCCACCAGCACCAGCAGCGCCGAACCGTTGCCGCCTCCGTTGTTGAAGCCGCGCGCCTCGACGCGATAGCCCTCCGGGCTTCCGATGTCGTTGCTGACGTAGAGCCCCGACTCGCGGCGCAGCAGCTCGGGCACGTCGCGCGCGCCGCTCTTCTCGATCGTCTCGCGGTCGATCACCGTGACGTTGCCGGCGACGTCGAGCACGTCGCGTTCGGCGCGCGTCGCGGTGGCCGTCACCTGGCCGACCGACCGCGCGGGCGGGGTGGGCGGGGACGGGGGGGCGGGATCCGGGTCTTCCGCGCCGGCCAGCCCGGCGCCGAAGGCGAGCCAGACGCCCGCCACGAAGAGAGAGATCGAGAGTCGCTCCGCCGATTCCTCGCGGCGGAAGCCGGGCGCACGCATCGCGGGACCTCCAGGGCCCTTCGCGAAAGAAGAAGGTGAAGAAGCGTCCCTGCCGGGCTCTCAGCGCTCTGGTGGCCGGGTCGTCGCCGCACCGCTCTCGTTCCTCGAAGAGCAGATCGCGTTGACGCGCCCAGGCAGGTTTCCTGGCTCATGGGTTTGCGCGGCGGCGCCGGGCTCCCGCCGCGCTCGCCCCGCCTGCGCCTTCCCGCGGCCTTTCGGCCCGGTGGCAATGCAGGCGGTGCTCCCCAATCACAGTGGCGGGACCGCGGCCGAATTACACGGCCTTCCCTTTTCACCCGTGGTGGGCACCGGAGCGCGTTTGTCGGGAGCCTTGATACACCCCGGCGGCGAGCGGGTCAATCCTGGCTAGAATCGATGGCATGGCGTTCCATCACGTCGCGATCGCGAGCCGCGACATCAAAGCCACCCACGAGTTCTACAGCGGCGCGATGGGCTTCACGCTGGCCAAGGTGGAGGTCGCGCCGGCGGGCGAGAAGGGATTTGCCAAGCATCTCTTCTACGACACCGGCGGCGGAGGCATGATCGCGTTCTGGGACTTCCACGACGCGGATCTGCCCGAGAGCTGGTCGAGCGCGATCTCGGAGGGCCTGGGACTCCCGCGCTGGGCGAACCACCTCGCCTTCGAGGCGCGTGATCTCGCGGACCTCGCAGCGCGCCGCAAGCGCTGGCTCGATCACGGCCACGACGTGCACGAGATCGATCACGTCTGGTGCACCTCCATCTACACCACGGATCCGAACGGCATCCTGGTCGAGTTCTGCACCACGACGCGCGCCTTCACGGCGCAGGATCGCAAGGACGCGGAGCGCCTGCTCGCGGACCCGAGCCCCGAGCGGGCCAGCACGCCGCCGCGCACGCAGTTCTTCAAGGCGCGGGATCACCGCCGTTAGCAAGCGAAGCGCGCAGCGAGCCGAAGGCGAGCGGAGTTCATCGAGCAAGCGAAGCGCGCAGCGAGCCGAAGGCGAGCGCAGATCCTTCAGGCTTGCTTCAGCCAGTCCACGATCGCCGCGGTGGCGGCTTCGCGCCCGGTCTCCGACGGGAAGCCGTAGTGATCGCCGGGCACGCGCACGCGCGTGAGCTCGCGCGTGCCGAGCGAGCTCGCGATCAGGTCCTCGTCGGAGGGGAAGATGCCGTTGTCGCCCCGGTAGGCGACCAGCAGGCAGGGCAGCGTCATGCGCGGGCCGGTCTTCTCGATCTCGGCGCGCGAGGCGAGGCCCGACCAGGTCGAGAGCCAGGCCTCCGGCGACAGCATGCGGCCGAAGCCCACCGCGCCGTAGTTGATGGCGTCGGGCCGCACGCCCCAGAGCGAGCCGTAGCTGCGCTCCGAAGGGTCGAGCGAGAGATCGATGCAGCGGGGGTCGGCGTCGGTGCGGTAGACGATCAGGAAGTCGGTGGCGATCGAGAGGCGCCGGTCTTCGGTGGCGCCGGTCTTCTGCCAGCGCGCTCGCGCCGCGCGTCGCCGCTCGACCCGGCTGCGCGCCTCGGCGTCGAGGTACTCGATCCGCTGGCGCTGCGCCGCGCGATAGCGCGCCAGGAATGCGGGCGTGTAGCGGCTCTGCTTGGGCGGCTCGGCGAAGCCGTTGGCGGCGTCGTAGAGGTCGAGCGTGGAATCGCAGGAGACCGGGTCCCCCTCGATGAGGACCGATGGATCGATCGCGTTGCGCAGGTAATGCCCCTCTCCCGGATGCGCGGCCAGGTAGATCATGGCGTCGGCCGCCGGGAAGTCGAAGCGGTTCAGGTCGACGGGATCGCCCGCCGCCGTGTCCTGAAGACGCCCGCCCGGCGGCGCCAGCGCCTGGCTCAGATAGAACGTGAAGAGCGAGCCGCCGCCCGAGTTTCCGACCAGCACCACGCGTGAATAGCGGGGCCGGACCGCGCGGAGCGCCGCGGCGACGTCGAGCAGCACCACCTCGTGGATCAGGCTCGAATCGTTGCCGAGCCAGCGGCTGTTGATGCAGAGCACGGCGAAGCCGGCCTCGACCAGGCCCGGCACCAGGTAGTGACGGGAGAAGTTCGCGCGGGGGTGCATCAGGCACACGACCGTCTGCTCGCCGCCGCGCGCGTACAGCCAGCCATGCGCGATGGCGCGGTCCTCCGTCGGGAGTTGGAGGGGGGTGCACGAGGTGCCCGGCGGCGGCGCGCGATGCCACTCCGCCACCAGCCAGGGGTTCTCGTATCGGCCCAACCGTCCGGCCGGGGACTTCGCCTGGGACATTGGCCCGCTCCTCACACGATCCGCGACGCGCGGTTGCCCCAGTAGCGGTCGCGGAGCAGGCGCTTGTAGAGCTTGCCGGTCGGATGCCGCGGCAGCTCGGCTTCGAAATCGATGCTGCGCGGACACTTCAGCTTGGCGAGCTGGCCCTGGCAGAACGCGATCAGCTCGCGTTCGAGCGCGGGGCCGGCATCGCGCATGTCGACGGGTTGAACCACTGCCTTCACTTCTTCGCCGAAGTCCTCGTTCGGAATGCCGAAGACCGCCACGTCCGCGACCTTGGGGTGCGTCACCAGCAGGTTCTCCGCCTCCTGCGGGTAGATGTTGACGCCGCCGGAGATGATCATGTTGGCCTTGCGATCGGTCAGGTACAGGTAGCCCTCGGCGTCGAGGTAGCCGATGTCGCCGAGCGTGCTCCAGCCCTGCGGCGTGTGCGAACTGGCCGTCTTCTCCGGGGCGTTGTGATACTCGAACGTGGGGCCGCCCTCGAAGTAGATCGCGCCCGGCTGCCCGGGCGGGAGATCCTTCCCCTCGTCGTCGAGGATGTGGATCTTCGCGTTGAGCGGGCGCCCGACCGAGCCCTGATGCGCGAGCCATTCGGCTGAGGTGATCGACGTGAAGCCGTTCCCCTCGGTGCCGGCGTAGTACTCGTAGAAGACCGGCCCCCACCATTCGATCATCTGCTGCTTGACCGGGACGGGGCAGGGCGCGGCCGCGTGGACCGCGACCCGCAGGCTGGAGACGTCGAAGCGCTTGCGATCCGCCTCGGGGAGCTTGAGCATGCGCACGAACATGGTCGGCACCCATTGGCTGACGCTCACGCGGTGGCGCTCGATCAGTTCGAGCGCCGCGAGCGCGTCGAAGTGCTCCATCACGATGCAGGTGGCGCCGAGCCTTTGGGCCGACATGCAGAAGCGCAGCGGCGCGGCGTGATAGCTGGGCGCCGGCGAGAGATAGACCGTGCGCTCGTCGACGCCGTAGAGGCCCTTCATCAGCAGGGTCAGCGTCGGCGGCGTTCCGATCGGCTGTCCCCAGACCGGCTGCTTCACGCCCTTGGGCCGGCCGGTGGTGCCGGAGGAGTAGAGCAGATCGGCGCCCTCCAGCTCGTCCGCGACGGGCTGCACGGGCTGGCGCGCGGTCGCCTCCTCCCAGCTCGCGAAGCCCTCGCAGCTCCCGCCCACCAGGAAGCGGCCCGCGAGATCGGCGAGGCGCGGCGCCAGCGCGATCGCGACGTCGCGCGTCGCGGCCGAGGCGATCAGCACCTTCGCGCCGCAGTCGCGCACGATGTACTCGACCTCGGGCGGCGTCAGGCGATGGCTGATCGGCGTGTAGTAGAGGCCGGAGCGCTGCGCCGCCCAGCAGATCTCGAAGAAGCGCGGATGGTTCTCGAGCAGGATCGCGATCGGGTCCCCGGGTCGGAGGCCGAGCGAGCGGAGGAGCTGCGCGCCCTGATTCGAGCGCTCGTCGAGCTCGCGGTAGGTCACCACCTCGCCGCTCGCCGCCATCAGGTAGGCAGGCTTGTCGGGGTGGAGCTTCGCGAGGGTTCCCGGGTACATGGCGCGTCATCCCTCGAGTGGGTTCGAGAGCGGAGCACGGGTCCGCTCCGGCGATTCTACGCGCTCGCGAGGGGGCGATGGAAGCGATTCGCGCGGCGGCTCAGGAATCGCTCGGGTAGTCGTGCGCCGCCTGGATGTCGGCGCCGGCGCGAGGGCGCTCGGGCGGGTAATCGAACCACTCCCGGCTCACGGGATCTCCGTAGCAGGCGAGCAGCGCGAGCGAGCGCACGCCTCCGAAGAGCAGCCGCTTGATCTCGAAGCGCGAGTCCATCAGTTCGTGCAGGATCGCCTCCTGGTCCGGCGCCGCGAGGGCCGTGAAGGGGCGCAGCTTCGCGAGCAGCGGCGGGATCCCGAACTCGAGCGCGAGCAGCGCCTGGCGCAGGGTGCCGGCGAGCGAGGGAGCGCTGGCGAGGAACGCCTCCGCGCGCACTCCCGGCTGCATCCGGCCCGCGGCGATCCGCTCGGCGCCGGCGGGGCCGACCAGGCGCGCGGCGGCGGCGGTGAAGACGGCGAAGGTGCGCGGCGTGAGGAAGCGCAGCTCGAGGCCGGGCGGCGGGAGGAGCGGCGCCGGGGCGGCGCCGCAGCCCGTCGGCAGCAGGCCGGACGCCGCCGCGAGGCCCGCGAGCCGCAGGAAGGAGCGGCGATCGAGCGCCGAGAGCGCCGCCACCGCCTGCGCGCGCCGCGCGTCGCTCATGCCCGCGGGCCCCGCTCGGCGAGCGCCGAGGCGATCCGCAGCGCATTCGCCGCGATCGTCACCTGCGGGTTCACGCCGGTGTTGCTGGGGAGCGCCGAGCCGTCCGCGACGTAGAGCCCGCGCACGTCCCAGAGCTCGCCGTCGGGCCGGCAGGCGCCGGCCTCGCGCGATCCGCCCAGGCAGGCGCCGCCGAAGAGATGCACGGCATACAAGAACGAGAATCGGGTGGGATCGAGCGGCGCCGCAGCGAGCTGCGCGAGGTCGGCTTCGCCGCGGATCGGCGCGAGCCCGTGCACGGGCAGGAACACCTCGAGCGCATCGGCGGCCAGGTAGGCGCGCGCCAGCTCGCGCTGCGCGCGCCGCATGCGCTCGAGATCGGGCGCGTCCAGCGCGTGTTCGTAACGGGCGCGGCCCTCCGAGTCGATCGTGACGCGGCCCCGCGTCTGGTCTCGCAGCACCACCACCGCGCGCGCGAGGTGAGGGAGCGCCTGCATCGCGCGCTGGTGCTCGGCGCCGAAGCCGGGCAGCGAGGTGGCCGTCACCAGCGGGTGGACGGCGGTGTTCTCGAGCATGAAGCCGGGGCCCGCGTGCCCGTTCACGTCGCTGAACTCCGTCACGGCCCACGACATGGTCGGGCCGAAGTAGCCGTGCACGGGCTCGGCGAAGCGCGCGGCGGCGATCACGCTCGAATGGAACTGGAGGCCGCGGCCGACCGCGCCGCCGCCCGTGAGGCCGCTGCGCAGGAGCAGCGCCGGCGTCTCGAGCACGCCCGCGGCCAGCAGCACCAGCGGCGCCTCGACGCGCAGCGCCGTCACGGGCGCTTCGTCCGAGGCGCCGCGCTGCACCGCCTCGACGCCGGCGACCGCGCCCGCCGACACCCGCACGCGGGTCGCCTGCGTCCCGGCCAGCACGCGCGCCCCGGCGCGCTCCGCGCGCGGCAGGTAGCCGACCAGCGCCGACTGCTTGGCCCCGGTGGGGCAGCCCCAGTTGCAGCGGCCGAGCCGGGCGCAGCCGCGCACGTTGCGCGCCATCGCCTCGCCGCTCCAGCCGAGGCGGCGCGCGCCGAGCTCGAGGCGGTGGGCATTGCGATTCAGATGGCTGCGTGGCGTCGGTTCGGCATGGATCGCCTCCCAGACGAACTCGACGAAGGGCGCGAAGGCGGCGTCGGTGAGATCCGAGAGCCCGTGCTCGCGGCGCCAGCGCTCGAGCACCTCGGACGGGGTGCGCCAGCAGAGCGCGTCGTTCACGACCGTCGATCCGCCCACGCAGGCGCCGGCGTAGAGATTCTGCGCGCCCGAGGCGGTGGCGGTGGTGCGGCCCAGGCGCGCCGTCATGGCGGCTTCGTCGGGCTCGAAATCCGGCGTTTCGACGCGCGGCCCCGCCTCCAGCACCAGCACCTCGAAGCCCGCCTCGGCGAGCCGCGCCGCGGCCGGCGCGCCGCCCGCGCCCGATCCGATCACCACGGCGTCGGCGCGCAGCACGGGGCCCGCGGCCGCCGTCACGCGGGAGCGATCGCGTCGATCCGGGCCAGCAGCTCGGCGGGAATCTCGACGCCCGAGGCCTTGGCGTTCTCCTCGAGCTGCGAGGGGCGGGTGGCGCCCACGATCACGCTCGCGACGCTCGGCCGGCGCAGGCACCAGGCCAGCGCGAGCTGGGCCGGCGTGATCCCGAGCTCGTTCGCGATCGGCTGAAGGCGATCGACCCGCGCGAGCGTCTCGGGCGCGAGGTACGCCCGCATGAACTGGTTGCGCTGGGCATCGGTCGCCCGGCTGCCGGCGGGCTTCGCTCCGCCGGAGTACTTGCCCGAGAGCACCCCCTGCCCGAGCGGAGAGAAGACGATCTGCGAGAGCCCTTCGCGCTCGCAGGCGGGGAGCACCTCCGCTTCGAGCTGGCGGCGCAGCAGCGAGTACTGCGGCTGATTCGAAACCGGGCGGTAGGCGAGCCGGCGGTCGGCCAGGCGACAGGCGTCGCCGATCTGCGCGGCGCTCCACTCGGAGACGCCCCAGTAGAGGACCTTCCCCTGCCGGACCAGGTCTTCGTAGGCGCAGACCGTCTCCTCGAGCGGCGTCGCGGGATCGGGGCGGTGGCATTGGTGCAGGTCGAGGTAGTCGGTGCCGAGGCGGCGCAGCGAGGCCTCGACGCTCTCGAACAGGTGCTTGCGCGAGAGGCCCCGGTCGTTCGGGTGCTCCGACATCGGGAAGAAGGCCTTGCTGGCGATCACGACGTAGCGGCGCGGGATCGCGCGCAGCGCCTGGCCGAGCACCTCCTCGGCCTGCCCCGAGGCGTAGACGTCGGCCGTGTCGAAGAGGTTGATGCCGAGGTCGTAGGCGCGGTGCACGATCTCGCGGGTCGCCTCGCGGTCGACGCTCGAGCCGAGCGTGAGCCAGGAGCCGAGCGAGACCTCGCTCACGTGGAGTCCGCTGCGCCCGAGCGGCCGGTATTCCATGGCGCGGCATTCTACCGCGGGGACTACCCGGCCCTAGCCTGCCGGTTACCCTGTTCCGCCATGCTCGAGCTCGCCGCCGCCACCGATCCCGCCTGGGCCCCGCGGGCCCTGGCGCACCTGGACGAGCTGCTGGTCGACCATGCGCACTGCGAGAAGAAGGCCGCCGGCACCGCCGTGCAGCTGCTGTTCCGCTATCCGCAGCACGCCGCCCTGCTGGCGCCGCTCTCGAAGCTGGCGCGCGAGGAGCTGGTGCACTTCGAGCAGCTGCTGGCCCTGCTCGCGGAGCGGGGCCTCGCGTTCGGCCGCCACCGCGCCAGCCCCTACGCCGGAAGGCTGCGCGAGCGCGAGCGCACCCGCGAGCCCGAGCGCCTGCTCGACACCTTCTTGTGCTGCTCGCTGATCGAGGCCCGCAGCTGCGAGCGATTCGGACTGCTGGCGGACGCGGCCCCGGAGCCCGCGCTGGCCGACTTCTGGGCGCGGCTGCTCGACGCCGAGGCCCGCCACCACGGCATCTACCTGGGGCTTGCCCGCCGCATCGCGCCCGAGGCCGAGGTGATGGCGCGGCTGCGCGAGCTCGCCGAGCACGAAGCCGCCGTGCTGGCCGAGGCGCCCTTCAGCGCCCATCTGCACAGCGGCATGCACTGAGATCCCGGAGGAGCCCGATGGACATCAACACCGAACGCGTCTCGATCCCCCTGGCGGGCGGCGGCCGCATGGGCGGCTATCTCGCGCGTCCCAAGACCGGCGGGCCCTTCGCCGCCGTGCTCGTCTACATGGAGATCTTCGGCGTGAACGCGCACATCCGCGACGTGGTCGAACGCGTCGCGCGCGAGGGCCATCTGGCGCTGGCCCCGGATTTCTTCCACCGCACCGGGCCGGGGGTCGAGTACGGGTACGACAACGACGGAATGGCTGGCGGCATGAAACTGCTTGGAGCGCTGCGCGCGGACGAGATGATCGCGGACGCCCGGGGCGCGATCGCCTGGCTCCGCCAGCGCCCGGACGTGCGCGGCGACCGGATCGGCGCGATGGGCTTCTGCATCGGCGGCCACATGACGTACCTGACCGCCTGCGAGACCGAGGTGCGCGCGGCGGCGAGCTTCTACGGCGGCGGGATCGCGGCGCCGGCGGGGCCCGGCGGCGCTGCCTCGACCCTCGGTCGCACCGGGAAGATCAAGGGCAAGCTGCTCGGCCTCTTCGGCGGCAAGGACGGGCTGATCCCGAAGGGCCAGGTCGATGCGATCCGTGCGGAGCTCGCGAAGCACGGCGTCCGGCACGAGGTGGTCGTCTACCCGGAGGCGGACCACGGCTTCTTCTGCGACCAGCGCGCGACCTACCAGAAGCCCGCGGCCGAGGACGCCTGGAAGCGCGTGAAGCAGCTGTTCCGCGAGGAGCTCGCCTAGCAAGCGAAGCGCGCAGCGAGCCGCAGGCGAGCGAAGTTCATCGAGCCAGCGAAGCGCGCAGCGAGCCGAAGGCGAGCGAAGTTCACGCAGGCCGGGACACCCAATCGTCGCTCTCCCGGCGTCAGGGGATCTCGCGCCGCAGCGCGGAGCGCAGCGACTCGACCGAGGTGAGCCGGGCGTTCTCGCCCATCAGGCCGACCCGCCAGATTTGGCCGGCGAGCCGGCCGAGCCCGCCGCCGACCTCGATCCCGTAGCGATCCAGCAGGCGCCTCCGCACGGCGGCCTCTTCGCCCGGCGCGAAGCGGGCCGGCACCCGCAGCGAGGTGAGCATCGGGAGGCGGTGGCGCGCCTCGACCAGGGGCCGGAAGCCGAAGCCGTGGAGCGCCTCGACCAGCGCCTCGCCCGCCTCGCGGTGTCGCTCGATGCGGGCGGGCATGCCTTCCTCCTCGACCATCGCGAGCGCTTCGGCGAGGCCGAGGATCATCGAGATCGGCGCCGTGTGGTGGTAGACGCGCTCGCTGCCGAAGTACCCGCCGAGCAGACCGATGTCCAGGTACCAGCTCTGGACCGGGGTGCGGCGCTTGCGCACGCGCTCGACGGCGGCCTCGGAGAAGCTCGCGGGCGAGAGGCCGGGAGGACAGGAGAGACACTTCTGCGTGCCGCTGTAGGCGGCGTCGATGCCCCAGGCGTCGAGCTCGACCGGGAGGCCGCCCAGCGAGGTGACGCAGTCGAGCACCACCATCGCCCCGGCCTCGCGGGCCGCGCGGGCGATCGCCTCGACCGGCTGCGCCACGCCGGTGGAGGTCTCCGCGTGCACGAACGCCACCACCCGCGGTCGCGCCTGCGCGATCGCCTCGGCCATGGCGTCGTCGCGGAGGATCGTGCCCGGCTCCGCGTCGACGCGGGTGACGCTGGCGCCGGCGCGCCTGGCCACCTCGCACATCCGCTCGCCGAAGACCCCCGCCACCCCGACCACGACCGGGTCGCCGGGCTCGATCAGGTTCACCAGGCAGGCCTCCATGCCCGCGCTTCCGGTCCCCGAGAGCGGCAGCGTCATCCGGTTCTGGGTTCCGAACAGACGCCGCAGGCCGGCCTGGACCCGGTCGAGAATGCCCAGGAAGAGCGGATCGAGGTGGCCGAGCAGCGGCTGCGCGAGCGCCCGGCGCACCCGGGGGTGGACGTTCGAGGGGCCGGGTCCGAGCAGCAGGCGGCGCGGCGGGGGGGCGGTGGGCACGTCCGGCATGGTAGCGGCAGCTACCGTGAAAACGCTGCGGAATCGAACGCCTACGCGGCCGCCAGCGTTGACACCGCGGCGCTGGCGCGACACCCTTGCGCGAGCCCCCCAGGCACCGCTGCCCCGCTCCGATCGGGGCCTTCAAGACACGGCCGACTCGAGCGGCGCCGCACCCGTCGGGGTCGCAGCAAACGGAGACGCGTGACGCGCTGGCTGGCACTCCTGCTGGGTTTCGGGGCTGCCGCCCTGGCGATCTGGGCGCTCGCCTCGCGCCGGCCGGCGCCGCCTCCGCTGGACGACATCGACGCCGCCTCGCGCGCCGGGCTCGAGCGCGTGCTGCGCGAGGCGGAAGCCGAGAAGGGCGCGGCGCCGTGACGATCTCCCGCACCCGCGAAGCCTACGAGCAGGAGGAGGCTCAGCGCCTCGCGCCCGCCGCGGTCAAGAGCGCGCAGTCGCGCGGGCGTCTGTACCCGGAGCCGGAGCACCCGTACCGCACCGCCTTCCAGCGCGACCGCGACCGCATCGTGCACGCGCGCGCCTTCCGGCGGCTCGAGTACAAGACCCAGGTCTTCGTCTACCACGTCGGCGATCACTATCGGAACCGCCTCACGCACACGCTCGAGGGGGCCCAGATCGCACGCACGATCGCGCGCGCGCTGCGCCTGAACGAGGACCTCGCCGAGGCGATCGTGCTCGCCCACGATCTCGGCCACACCCCCTTCGGCCACGCGGGCGAGCGCAGGCTCGCGAGCCTGATGAAGGGCGAGGGCGGCTTCGACCACAACCGCCAGAGTCTGCGCATCGTCGACTGGCTGGAGGATCGCTACCCGGATTTCCGGGGGCTCAACCTCACCAGCGAGACGCGCGAGGGGCTGCTCAAGCATGGCTCGCCCTGGGAGCACCCGGTGGCGCTGCCCCCGCCCGCCTCCCAGCCGAGCCTGGAAGCGCAGGTGGCCGACAGCTCCGACGAGATCGCGTACATCAACCACGACCTCGACGACGGTCTCGGCTCGGGGCTCCTCGTGGCCGGGAAGCTCGAAGAGGTGGCGCTCTGGCGCGAGACGCTGCGCCGGGTGCGCGAGCAGCTCGGCGCGGTGCCCGATCGCGTGCTGCACGCGCAGGTGGTGGTGGCGCTGATCAACCGGCTCGTCACCGATCTGATCGAAGCCGTCGCGAAGCGCGTCGACGCCCACGATCTCGCGTCGGTGGACGCCGTGCGCGGCTGCCCGGAGCGCCTGGTGCAGTTCTCGGCCGAGCTCGAGAAGCCGAAGCGCGAGCTCAAGAAGTTCCTCTACGACGAGCTCTATCAGCACCCCCAGGTGCTGGCGATGAACGAGCGCGCGGTGGGGATCCTCGGCGACCTCTTCGCGGCCTTCCGGAGCGATCCGGGGCGGCTGCCCGAGCACGTGCGGGCGCGCATCCCGAGCGATGGCGAGGCCCGCGCGATCGCCGACTACGTCGCCGGCATGACCGATCGCTTCGCCATCACCGAGCACGAGAAGCTGGGGGCGCGGCGTGGCTGAGCGGAGGCGCAAGCCGGCGCGCGCGCCGCGGGGCGCGAAGCGGGCAGGTCCCGAGGTCCGCGTGGTGCTCACGACCCTGCCGGACGCCGAGGCGGGCGCGCGCCTCGCGCGGACGCTGGTCGAGGAGAGGCTCGCGGCCTGCGTCAACCTGATCCCCGGCGTGCGCTCGATCTACCGCTGGCAGGGGCAGCTGGAGGAGGCCGGCGAGGTGCTGCTGCTGGTCAAGACGCGCGCGGATCGCTGCGCGGCGCTGGCGGCGCGCATCCAGGCCCTCCATCCTTACGAGCTTCCCGAGGTTCTGGAGCTTGCCGCGGGGGGCGGGAGCGCGGCCTACCTCGACTGGGTGGGACGGGAGTCGTCGACATGAGCACGAGCGTGGGGCTGCCGGAGGCGCTGGAGCGCGCCGCCACGGCGCTGCCCGGCGATGCGGACGGGATCCGGCCCGCCAATGGCGATCCGGCGGCGCTGCTGCGCGCGCTCGACGCCGAGGCGGCGGCGCGCGTGCTCGGCTGGCTGCTGGCGAACGAGCCCGAGGCCGGCGCGGAGCTGGCCGACACCTGGGCCGAGGATCCGGACGCGGCGAGCGGCCCGCTGCCGCGCCTCCAGGCCGGCGCGCTGCCCAAGGTGGGGCGCAAGGCGCTGAGCCGGGCCCGCCACCGCCTGCGCTCGCGCGGGATCGAGATTCCGGAGGCGCAGCCGGCGGCGGTCGTCGCCAAGCTCCCGCCGATCGAGGAGGAGCTGCGCGCGGCCTTCGTCTCCGCGGTCGACCCGCGCGGCACCCGCCTCGCCTATCTGGTCGAGTCGAATCCGGCGGGCGGCGTGCGCCTGTTCGAGCTGGTGCTCGACGAGGAGCGCGGCGTGCTCGAGTTCGAGGCCTACGCGACCGGCCGCAGCAAGGCCCGCCAGTTCCTGCGCGACCTGCGCGCACGCGAGCGCTTCCCGGCCGTGGAGGCGCCGGCCGACGCGGTCCGCGCGCTGGTCCAGCGGATCGCGGAGGGCCAGCCGGCCTCGCGCCCGCATCCGCGCGGCTTCATCGAGTTCCGCGCGCAGGTTGCCGAGCCCGCCGCTGGCGCCAGGACGCCGGGCGAGCTGGCCCGCGAAGCGCTGGGCGTTGGCGCCGACCA
>DATBRV010000039.1:0-7412 GCA_036560145.1 Myxococcota bacterium | reverse complement strand
GTCGAGGAGCGCCTGCGCGCGGGGGATCTGCGCGTGCTGGTGGCGACCGCCTCGCTCGAGCTCGGCATCGACATCGGGCCCATCGAGCTGGTCTGCCAGCTCGGTTCGCCGCGCAGCATCGCGACGCTGCTCCAGCGGGTCGGTCGCTCCGGCCATTCCCGGGGAGCCATCCCGAAGGGCCGCCTGTATCCCACCACGCGCGACGAGCTGGTCGAGAGCGCGGCGCTGCTGCGCGCGGTGAAGCTCGGCCACCTCGACCGCGTGCGCCCGCCGCGCGCGCCACTCGACATCCTGGCCCAACAACTGGTGGCGGCCTGCGCGGCCGACGACTGGTCCGAGGACGTGCTCTTCGCCCTGGTCACCCGCGCGGCGCCCTTCGCCGAGCTCGCGCGAGAAGATTTTGACGCGGTGGTCGAGATGCTCTCCGAGGGCATCCAGACCGGGCGCGGCCGCCGCGCTGCGTATCTGCACCGCGATCGCGTGAACGGCGTGCTGCGCGGCCGGCGCGGAGCCAGACTGGCGGCGCTCACCTCGGGCGGCGCCATCCCGGAGACCGCGGACTACCGCGTGCTGGCCGATCCCGACGACACCTTCGTGGGCACCGTCAACGAAGACTGGGCGATCGAGAGCATGTCGGGCGACATCTTCCTGCTCGGCACCACCTCCTGGCGGATCCGCCGGGTCGAGGCGGGCGTGGTGCGGGTGAGCGACGCGCAGGGCCTGCCGCCCACCATCCCGTTCTGGCTGGGCGAAGCGCCCGCGCGCACCGAGGAGCTCTCGGCCGAGGTCTCCGCGCTGCGGGCGGCCGTGGAAGAACGGCTTGCCGTCGACGATCTGCCCGGCGCGCTCGCCTGGCTCGAGGCCGAGTGCGGCATCTCCCGTCTCGCGGCCGAGCAGGTGCTGCGATATCTCGCCGCCTCGCGCACGGCGCTGGGCGCGCTCCCGACCCAGCAAAGACTCGTGGTCGAGCGCTTTTTCGACGAGACCGGCGGCATGCAGCTGGTCGTGCACAGCCCCTTCGGCGGCCGCGTGAACCGGGCCTTCGGGCTCGCCGTGCGCAAGCGCATCTGTCGCGCCTTCGATTTCGAGCTCCAGGCGGCCGCCAACGACGACGCGCTGGTGCTCTCGCTCGGCCCGCAGCACTCCTTCCCGCTCGCGGACTTCATGAAGATGCTCTCGGCGCACACCCTGCCGGACGTGCTCGCGCAGGCGGTGCTCGCCTCGCCGATGTTCACCGCGCGCTGGCGCTGGAACCTGGGCCGCTCGCTGGCGGTGCTGCGCATGCGGGGCGGCAAGCGCAATCCGCCGCCGATCCAGCGCATGGAGGCCGACGACCTGATGGCGGCGGTCTTCCCCGGGCTCGCGCAGTGCCAGGAGAACCAGGCCGGCCCGATCGAGATCCCGGATCACCCGCTGGTGCGCCAGACGCTGCACGACTGCCTGCACGAGGCGATGGACGTGGGCGCGCTCGGCGAGCTGCTCGGCGCCGTCGAGTCGGGGGGCGTGAGCCTGCACCTGCGCGAGACGACCGAGCCTTCGCCGCTCGCCCACGAGATCCTCAACGGGCGGCCCTTCACGTTCCTCGACGACGCGCCGCTCGAGGAGCGCCGCACGCGCGCCGTGGTCCTGCGACGCGGTCTTCCCGAGACCGCGCGCGACCTCGGGCGCCTCGATCCCGAGGCGATCGCAAGGGTCCGCGAGGAGGCCGCGCCGGCGCCGCGGGACGCCGAGGAGCTGCACGACACGCTGCTCACGCTGGTGGTGGCCGCGCCGCGCGCGGAGTGGGAGACGGATTTCGAGGCGCTTGCGCGGGATGGGCGGGCGGCCCGCGTCGCGACCCCGGCCGGCGCGCTCTGGTGCGCGACCGAGCAGCGCGCGGCGGTAGAGGCGCTGTTCCCGGATGCGCGCTTCCAGCCCGACGTCGCCCTCCCGGCCGCGCTCGCGGCGCGCGGCCCGGCGGAGCCGGATTCCGCCGCGGCGGCGGTCGTCCGCGGGCATCTCGACGGCTCGGGTCCGCTCACGATCGCGGCGCTCGCGGAGCTGACGAGGCTCTCGCCGGCGCAGGTCGAGCAGGCGATCGCGCGGCTCGAAGCCGAGGGCTTCGCCCTGCGCGGGAGCTTCTCCTCCGAGGCGAATGTCGAAGAGGTCTGCGCGCGGCGCCTGCTCGCGCGCATCCATCTCTACACGCACGAGCGTCTGCGGCGCGAGATCGAGCCGGTGACGGCGCAAGACTTTTTGCGCTTCCTGCTGCGCTGGCAGCACGTGGCGCCCGGGACCCAGCGCGAGGGCCGGCGCGGGGTGCTCTCGGTGGTGGAGCAGCTCCAGGGCTTCGAGCTGGCGGCGGGCGCCTGGGAGGAGGAGGTGCTGCCGGCCCGCATCGGGGGCTACCGCCGCGATTGGCTCGACGGGCTCTGCCTCTCGGGCGAGGTCGTCTGGGCGCGGCTCGGCCTGCGCCTGGCGGCGGCCAGCGAGGAGGCGGAGGTCGAGGCCGGGCGCGGCGGGGCGGTTCCCTCCCGCGCGACGCCGATCGCCTTCGCGCTGCGCGAGGAGCTGCCGGCGCTGCTGGCCGCGGCCCGCGGCGACGGCCAGCCGACGCTCCCCGGTGACGGCGCGGCCCGCGATCTGCTGGAGACGCTGCGCACGCGCGGGGCGCTCTTCCACGGCGAGCTGGTGGCCGCCACCCGGCGCCTGCCGGTCGAGGTCGAGCAGGGGCTCTGGGATCTGGTCTCGCGGGGCCTGGTCGCCGCGGACGGCTTCGAATCGGTGCGCGCGCTGCTCGGCGCGCGCGAGCGCGAACGCCGCGGGCGACGACACGAGAGGCTGCGGCGGGGCTCGCGGGGCCGGGCCGGCGCCGAGGGGCGCTGGGCGCTGCTGCCGCCGCCCGATCTCGCGCGCGACGCCGACGATCGCGCGCAGGCCGTGGCCGAGCAGCTGCTCGCGCGCTGGGGCGTGCTCTTCCGCGATCTGCTGGTGCGCGAGACGCTGGCGGTCTCCTGGCGCGAGATCCTGTGGGCGCTCAGAAGACTTGAGGCGCGCGGCGCGATCCGAGGCGGAAGGTTCGTGACCGGCTTCGTGGGCGAGCAGTACGCGCTGCCCGGCGCCGTCGAGGCGCTGCGCCGCACGCGCAGGCTGGAAAGAACCGGCGAGACGGTGCGCCTCTGCGCCGTCGATCCGCTGAATCTCGTCGGCGTGCTCACGCCTGGGCCGCGCATTCCGGCCGTGCGCACGCAGCAGGTGGTCTACCGCGACGGCCTTCCGCTGCGCGATGCGCCCGCGGCTTCCGCGGGCGAGCGAGGGATTTCGGCATGAGCTTTCTCCAGGATCCGCCGCGGCTCGGAAACCAGTGGCGCGAGGACCGCGCGCTCCGGCGCCTGCTCACGCGCCGCCTGCCCGCGGAGGTGCTCGCGAGCATCGAGCCCAGCCTCGACGCGATGGGCGAGCTGGCGGCCGGCGAGCTGCTCGCGCTCTCGCACGAGAGCCGCAGCGTGCTGCCGGAATGGATCCCCTTCGACGCCTGGGGCCGGCACGTCGACGAGATCCGCGTGAACGCCGCCTGGCGACGCTGCCGCGAGGTGGCCGCGCAGGCGGGGCTGATCGCCACGGGCTACGAGCGCGCCCACGGCGCGCACTCGCGCCTGCACCAGTTCGCGCTGGTGTATCTCTTCGCGCCCTCCAGCCAGGTCTACACCTGTCCGCTCGCGATGAGCGACGGCGCTGCGCGCTCGCTCGAGACGCTGGCGAGCCCGGAGCTGCGGGATTCCGTGCTGCCTCGCTTGATCGAGCGCGATCCGGCGCGCGTCTGGACCAGCGGACAATGGATGACGGAGCGCACCGGCGGCTCCGATGTGGGGCTCTCGGAGACGGTGGCGAAGCTCGGGCCCGACGGCTGGCGGCTGCACGGGATCAAGTGGTTCACCTCGGCGGTGACCTCCGAGGTGGCGCTCACGCTGGCGCGGCCCGAGGGCAACGGGCCCGGCGGCAAGGGCCTCGCGCTCTTCCTGGTGCACACGCGCGACGCGCAGGGCCGGCCGAACCGGGTGCGCGTGCTGCGGCTCAAGGACAAGCTCGGGACCCGGAGCGTGCCCACCGCGGAGCTCGAGCTGGACGGTATGCCGGCAACCCTGGTTTCGCGCGCGAGCGACGGCGTGCGCGACATGGCGTCGATGCTCAACCTCACGCGCACCTGGAACGCGGTCTGTAGCGCCGCCTCGCTGCGCCGCGGCCTCGCGCTCGCGCGCGATTATGCGCGCCGCCGGGTGGCCTTCGGCGCGCCTCTCTCCGAGAAGCCGCTCCATCTGGAGACGCTCGCCGCGCTGGCGGCCGAGCAGGAGGCGGCGCTCCAGCTCACCTTCCACGCGGTCGCCATGCTGGGACGCGAGGAAGCCGGCGAGCTCGACGAGGCCGGCCTCGCGGTGCTCCGTCTGCTCCAGCCCGTCGCCAAGCTGCTCACCGCGCGGCAGGCGGTGGCGGGAGCGAGCGAGGTGCTGGAGGCCTTCGGCGGCGCGGGCTACGTGGAGGACACGGGCCTGCCCGAGATCCTGCGCGACGCGCAGGTGCTCTCGATCTGGGAGGGCACCACCAACGTGCTCTCGCTGGAGGCCTTCCGCGCGGTCGCGCGCGCCGGCGCGCTCGCGCCGTTCACCGCGGAAGTGAAGGCGCGGGCCGGCGCGGCGCGGGCGGCCGTGCTTCGCGAGCCCGCGCAGCGGGCGCGCGAGGCGGTCGATCACGCGGCCCAATGGTGGGCGGCGGGCTCCGCGCGCGGCGCGGCGGCGAGCGAGGCGGGCGCCAGAAAATTTGCATTCACGCTTGGCCGGGCCCTCGCGCTCGCCCTGCTGGTCGAGCAGGCGCAGTGGGACCTCGATCGCGACGGCGACGCCCGGACCGCGGAAGCCGCGCGCCGCTTCGCGCAGACGGGCGTCGACCTGCTGCAGGGCGAGCCCGGCGACGCCGCCGCGACCGCGCGCCTCGCCCTCGACGAGCCGCTCCCGGGCTGAGAGCGTGAGCGACCCCGTTGCGTTCCTGTGCCTCGGCACGATGGGCTACCCGATCGCGGGCCATCTCGCGCGCGCGGGGCATCCGATCACGGTCTGGAACCGCACGCGCGAGCGCGCGCAGCGCTTCGTCGCGGAGCACGGAGGGCGCGCGGCCGACAGCCCGCGCCAGGCCGCGGCCGGCGCGCGGTTCGTCTTCACCTGTAGCGGCAACGACGACGACCTGCGCGGGGTCTGCCTCGGCGCCGAAGGCGTCTTCGCCGGGATCGCGCCCGGCGCCGTCTTCGTGGATCACACGACCGTGTCGGCGGCGCTCGCTCGCGAGCTGGCGGAGACGGCGCGCGAGCGCGGCTTCGAGAGCCTGGATGCCCCCGTCTCGGGGGGAGAGAAGGGCGCCGTGACGGGAACCCTCACCGTGATGGTGGGAGGCAGCGAGGCGGCCTTCGCGCGCGCGCAGCCGGTGCTCTCGCGCTACGCGAAGACCGCGCTGCGGATCGGACCCGCCGGGGCCGGCCAGCTCGCCAAGATGGTGAACCAGATCTGCATCGCGGGCCTGCTGGAAGCGCTCTCCGAAGGCCTCCGCTTCGCCGAGCACGCGGGCCTCGACGTGCCCCGCGTGCTGGAGGCGATCTCCAGGGGCGCGGCGCAGTCCTGGCAGATGGAAAACCGGGCGGGGACCATGCTCGAGCGAAAGTTCGACTTCGGCTTCGCGGTGGACTGGATGCGCAAGGATCTCCGGATCGCGCTCGCCGAGGCCGAGCGCAATGGCTCCGAGCTTCCGGTCTCGGAAGCCGTGCTTCGCTTCTACGACGAACTGGCCGCCCGCGGCGGCGGACGTCTCGACACTTCGAGCCTGATCAAGAGGCTCCGCTAGCTGGGAACCGGCGGAGCGGGCCTTCGGAGGAAGGCGGCGGGGGGTGGGCTACGGCGAATGGCTCGCCCTTCTCGTCTCGTGAGCGCGCGCCGGAAGTCACTGACGTGGTGTCCAGGGAGCGGGCCCGGGCCGGTGCGGCTCCGCTTGATTTCGCCTCCGCCCACCCCCCGCCGCCTTCCTCCGCGTGCTCCTCACGTTCTCGTGCAAGTCGGTCGATAACCCCCTGGAATCGCTCCGGGGAGGCGCATGAGGATCGAGCCGGCGGGCGGCGACACGGCTACTCCCCTGAACCTGCGCAAGCGGCTCGCGTGGATCGAGCGCTTCGCTTCGCCGCTTGCGAAGCAGCGCGTGCTCGACTGCGGCTGCGGCGCGGGCGAGTACGTGCGCGCGCTGCTCGCGCGCGGCGCGGATGCGTATGGCGTCGAGTTCGATGAAGCCAAACTTGCCGGCGCGGCCGCGCGCGGCGCGGACCTCGCCGAGCGTCTCTCGGTCGGAGATCTCGAGGCGCTGGCGTTCCCGGACGCGAGCTTCGACGCGGCGCTGCTCAACGAGGTGCTCGAGCACGTGCCGGACGACGCCGCGGCGCTGGCCGAGGTCGCCCGCGTGCTGCGCCCCGGCGGCCGCCTGATCCTGCTCTCGCCCACCCGCCTGTACCCTTTCGAGACGCACGGCGTCTTCTGGCGCGCCAGCGGCCGCCGCGTCCCCCACACGGTTCCGGGGATTCCGTGGCTCCCGCTGGCCCTCGGTACGAAGCTCTTCACGTACTGGGCGCGCAACTACTGGCCGTGGGAGCTGCGCGCGCTCGTCGAGCGCGCCGGCCTGCGCGTGATCGCGACGGGCGCCGTCTGGCAGACCTTCGAGAACATCTCCGGGCGCCAGCCGGGCTGGCTGACGCGGATCACGCCGCTGCTGCGCGCGCTCTGTGGACTCTGCGAACGCATCCCGGGCCTGCGCGCCTTCGGCGTCTCGCAGCTGATCGTGGCGGAGAAGCCATGACGGCCGTCTCGCCCGGTCTGCGCAGCCACTACGACCGCTATTACGACGAGGGGCCCTCCGAGTGGCGCCGGCTCGGCGCGCTCGCGAAGGCGGAGAACCTGGTGGCGCTCTGCGCGCCGGTCCCGCACGCGAGCCTGCTCGAGATCGGAGCGGGGGAGGGCGCGCTGCTCGCGCGGCTCGCCGAGCTCGGCTTCGCACGGGCGCTGCACGCGGCCGAGATCTCCGAGTCGGGAGTGCGCGAGATCCGCGCGCGTAGCATCCCCGGCCTGGTCGAGTGCCGGCGCTTCGACGGCGAGAGCCTCCCCTGGAGGGACGCCAGCTTCGATCTCGCGGTGCTCTCGCACGTCCTCGAGCACGCCGAGCATCCCCGCCGGCTGCTCGCGGAGGCGGCGCGCGTGGCGCGAGCGGTCTTCGTCGAGGTCCCGCTGGAAGACACCTGGCGCCTGCCGCGCGACTTCCGGCCCGACCCGGTCGGCCACATCAACTTCTTCCACCGCAAGTCGCTGCGCCGCTTCGTACAGACCTGCGGCCTCGAGGTGCTCGCGGAGAAG
>DATBRV010000038.1:0-1953 GCA_036560145.1 Myxococcota bacterium | reverse complement strand
CTCCGAGCCGACGAGCGGCTGTTCGAGGATGTCGAGGAACTGCGCTGGCGCGGACCCACCGAAGCCTTCGCGGGATGCGTCGACCGGCTTGGAGACCGTCGTCTTCTGGAGCGATCCCTCAAGGCTGCCTCGCTCTGATCTCAGATGGGTGCCGTCATCGAAAGGTACCGGGCAGCCGTGATGCCTGAAGCGACCGTGCTAGCCCGGATTTCTCACGAGTGTAGCGGAGGCGCGTGCTGAGCGGGATTTTTGGCGTGTCGGGAGGGGAGGGTTCCGGTCGGGACGCGCGGGTCTGCTGCGCCGGGCTGAGGGCGCGGGGCGGCGAGGCTTGCGGGGTTGCGGGGAGCGGTTCGGGCGGGGCGGCGGCGCGTCAGCGGCATAATCGGCGATGCGCGAGGCGGAAGGCGGCGGCGTAAGGACAGGCGGAGGCCATGGCGACGCGGACGCGCCGGACGCTGACGGTGACGAGCGCGCCGATCTTGAGCAGCTTGGCCCGGATGGTGCCGCAGGTGGCGCGAGCGAGCTCGGTGTGGGCAAGCGCGCGCCGGCGCAAGGCGCTCAGCAGCGCGTAGGCCATCGAGGCGAACCACAGGCGCAACTGGTTGGCACGCATCGTCGCCGCGCTGGTGCGGTCGGCGAACAGATCGAGCTGGCACTCCTTGATGCGGTTCTCCATGTCGCCGCGGGCGCAATAGAGCTTCTCGTAGAGCGTCCGTGCGGCGATCTCGCGGGGCCCGAGCGAGGTGACGACGAAGCGCGGGTTGGCGCCGGCCTCGCCACGACCGGGCATCCATTCGGCCTTGGCGACGACGCGCCGGCGTCGGCTCCAGCTGTCGCGCGTCGTCCAGCGGAAGTCGGCGAAGCGCCGCTCGGGCCGGCCGGAGCGCTGCGCCGCCTCCTCCGCCCAGGCGAGATCGATGGAGATGCGCTCGACCAGCCGGGCGTTCCGCGCCAGCCCGAAGACATAGTCGACGTCGTTCGCCTCCGCCCAGGCCATGATCTCCTCGCGCGCGAAGCCGCTGTCGGCGCGGAGCAGCACCTTGACCCGCGGCCAGGCGGCGCGGATGCGCCCGACGATGCGGGCGATCTCCGCCACCGCGCCGGCGCTGGCGTCGATGTTGGCGCGCCGCAGCTTCGCCGCCAGCAGGTGGTCGCCGCAGAACACGTAGAGCGGCAGGTAGCAGTAGCCGTCGTAATAGCCGTGGAAGAAGCGGCCCTCCTGGTTGCCATGGATCGGATCGTCGGTGGCGTCGAGATCGAGGGTGATCCGCGCCGGGGCCTTGTCGTGGGCCTCGAGGAAGAGGTCGACGAACAGGTCCGCGATCGCCGTCCCGTCGTGGCCGATGCGCCGGTAGCGGTCCGCGCCCGCGGGCGCGTGCTCGAGCCGGTTGAGCGTGCTCTTGCCCGCGAGCGGCGCCAGCCCGGGGCGCTTCGCCTCCAGCTGTCCGAGCACGGCGCCGAGCACCGGGTCGCGGCGCAGGTCGTCGTGGTCGCTCAGGTCCTCGTAGCCGAGGGCGATGCCGAACACCCGCTGCCCGACGAGCGTCGGCAGCTCATGCGCCACCCGCCCGGGATCGCGGCCGTCGCGGAAGCAGGCGGCGAAGCGGTCGACGAGCCCGGTCGCCCGGTCGGTGGCGCCGAGCAGCAGCGCGCCCGCGTCCGAGCTGATCGCGCCGCCGCCGAAATCTGCCACCAGCTCGCGGCGATCGAGCCGTGCAAACAACATCGGTTGCGCGTTACACTCCGTCTGCATCGGGGCTGCTCCTGCTCGCGGGACAAGTCTTTGTTGCAGAAGCACTTTCCCACGATCAGGGCCCCGATGCACCTATTCTTGGTGAGAAATCCGGGCTAGCCGGTCGTCTGGCCGGCCGCCAGCGCCTCCGTAAGGAGATCATGCTCCACCAAGAGACCGATCGCGGCGGCGATGAGCGCGAAGGGCCGCTGCGCATGGGC
>DATBRV010000037.1:0-56999 GCA_036560145.1 Myxococcota bacterium | reverse complement strand
CCGCCGCCCACCTGCGTGAGCGCGATCAGCAGCAGGAACGCCAGGTCGACGAACGAGAAGAGCCACGCGGGTGCCGTTTCGCTTCCGGACGCCATGCCGTGTCGTTGCGGCTTCCCGCGCCGGGATCAAGGTGACTCGAGTCACATAGGGGGTGGCCCCGCCTTGCGATATGCGAAGCCGGCACCGCGAGTGCAACTCGTGGGCAACGCATTCTGCGTATGAAAGAGAGGCGCATGGGGATTCGGCCGATCTCGAAACTGCTCCTGACCTGCACCGTCCTGTTCGGGCTCGCCGGCGATGCCGGGGCCGGGGACTTCTACCTGACCGGGAACCTGGCGATCTCGACCGGGACCGGGGACAGCGGCGGGGCCACGCAATTCTTCGCCAACACGGGCAGCGACTCGGACTCTGCCCCCGCCTACGGCGGCGCGTTAGGCTTCGGGTTCAAGCTCGGCGAAGCCATCCCCAAGAGCTGGGCGATTCCGCTGCCGGGCTGGGGGGTGCGCTTCGAGTTCGAAGGAATGACCGGGCGCGAATACGACCTGCGCACCAACGGCGACGACGACGACACCTACTTCTCGGAAGTGACCGCTTGGACCTTCATGCCGAACCTGTGGATCGACGTGCCGCTGCACCAGCCGATCGCCTGGATGTTCGGCCGGATTCCGGTCCTCGAGCCGCTGATGCTCTACGGCGGCGCCGGTCTGGGGCTCTCGGCCACGGATCTCAAGACCACCGACAACGTCTCCGAGGGGCACAACAGCCAGTTCTTGTTCGGCTGGCAGGCGGGCGTGGGGCTCGGCTACGAGCTCACGCAGCGCGTGACCCTGATGGCGGGCTACCGCTACATCGACCTGGGGCAGCCGAAGCTCAATCTGCGGATTCCCCCCTCAGAGGATTCCTTCGGGAAGTTCACGATGGATCTCGCCGCGCACGAGTTCAACTTCGGCGTGCGCGTGAACTTCTTCTCGATTCCCTACCCGGAGAAGTGGGCGCTGCGCCGCGACGCGCGCTGACCCCGCGGCGCGGCCTCGCGCTGCTCGCGCTTCTCGTCCCGGTTCTGTTGGGCGCCGCCCAGGCGCCGCGCACGCCGCCGGTCGCCGTCTATGGCATCGAGCTCGACGTGCTGGGCGAGCGCGAGCGCGTGCTGGTGTTCGCCGAGCAGCCCCTGCAAGGCCGGATCGAGGAGATCGATCCGGAGACGCTGCTGCTCGTGATCCCGGGAGCCGTGCTGGATCCCTCGGCCCCCTCGCGAGTGGCCGGCGCGCCCGGGGCGGGCGTCCGCAGCGTGAGCGCGCAGGAGGCCGCCGGCGCCGCCGGCCCCGAGCTGAGGCTGCGCATCACGCGCACCCCCGGTCCCCCCGCCGAGATCACGCACCGCGGCGCGACGCTCGCGGTCGAGCTCGCGCGCCCGCGGCGGCCCCGCGCGGACGGCATCGCCATGAGGTTCACGAATGCGAATCTCGCGGAGATCGTCGAGAAGGTCGCCCGCGCCACCGGCCAGCGTTTCATCTTCGACGATTCGCTACAGGGCGTGGTGACGCTCACCTCGCCGGAGTTCGTCTCGCCGGACGAGGCGCTCGAGCTCCTCCACACGGTGCTCTTGATGAAGGGCTACGCCGCGCTGCCCACGCCGACCGGCGCGCGCAAGATCCTGCCGCTCGGCGAGGGAGTGGCCGGCGCCGCCTGGAGTCTCGCCCCTCCCGGCGGGAAGAGCGACGTGCTGACGGCGACGCTGCTGCGCCTGCGCGACGCCAACGCCGAGACCGTCGCGGCGGCGCTCCAGCCCTGGGTCGGCGCCTCGTCGCTCGCGATCCCGCACCTTCCGACCAACGCGCTGATCCTCGCCGGCAGCGAAGCGCGTCTCAAGGAGCTGCTCACGCTGATCTCGGCGATCGACCAGGCCTCGGAGCAGCCGCTCGTCGTGCGCAGGCTCCGGCATCGCTCCGCCGAGGACGCGGCGCAGCTGCTGCTCGCGGCCCTGGGCAAGAAGGAAGGCTCGCTCCCCGGCGTCCAGGTCTGGCCCGACGAGCGAACCGGCGCGCTCGTGCTACGGGCGCCGCCGGCGCAGCTGGCCGAGGCGCGCGCGTTCCTCGAGGAGATCGACCAGCCGGTGCGAAGCAGGGGCCAGATCGACGTGGTCTCGCTCCGCTTCGCGCAGCCCGAGGCGATCGCCCAGCTGCTCACCGGCCTACAGGCGGGCGGCGGCTCCGGCCCGGCGCCGGCCGCGATCGCCAGCGAAGGCGGCATCACCGCGCAGGCCCCGGCTGGAGCCGAATCGCTGGAGGGGCGCGATTTCAACGTCGCGGTGCACGTCCCCACGCACGCGCTGCTCTTGCGCGCCGATCCCGAGACCCTCGGGATCCTGCACGACGTGATCGACGAGCTCGACCGCCCGCCGCCCACGATCGACGTCGAGGTGATCGTGCTCCAGGTGGTCAGCGAGGCCTCGCTCGACCTCGGCTTCGACGCCTTCATCCCGCTCACGACGCCCAAGTCGCAGGACGATCTGATCGCGGGGATGCTCCTGGATCCCACCGGCGGCGGCCTCTTGCAGCCGGGCCCCGACCAGGGTCCCGCCTATGCGGCTCGCTTCACGCGCGAGCCGCTGCTGATTCCGATCGTGGACGCCGGCGGCAATCCGGTGGGGACGATTCCCGTCCAGCGCGGGAGCGCGGTCCTCACCGCGAACGACGGTCGCGTCAAGTCGACGACCCTGATGCGCCCCCACCTGCGCATGCTGGCGGGGGAGGAACAGGAGATCTTCGCGGGCAACAACGTCCCGGTGCCGGTCTCGAGCGCCGGCTCGGCGACGACCACGGGCAATGTGTTCCAGACGCAGAAGAACATCGAGCGCCAGGACGTCGGCATCAACCTGCGCGTGAAGCCGACCGTCGGGGAAGCCGGCGGCGTTCGCCTCGAGCTCGAAGTCGAGGTGACGCAGCTGGCGCCCTCGCTGGCGGGCGACGTCGACCTGGTCGGCCCGACCATCCGCCAGCGGACGCTGACCTCGACCATCCACCTGGACGACGGCGAGTTCGCCGTCGTCGGCTTCGCCCGCGAGGCGGGCGTCTCCAGCGTCGTCACCGGGGTGCCCTGGCTGATGGACATCCCCTTCCTCGGCTGGGCCTTCAAGATGACTTCCGACACCGACATCAACACGCGCCTGGTGATCGCCGCCCAGGCGCGCATCGAGCGCAGCTCCGCGGAGCAGGTGGCGGACTCGATCCGCCGGCGGTTCGACTTCGAGCGCGCCAACGCCCGTCTCGAGCAGGTCCCCGCCAGCGACACCGACAGCTGGGGGCTGCGCGTCGCGACGGTCGCGGACGAGGCAGAAGCGCAGGCGATCGCCGCCCGCCTGGGGACCAGCGCCCGGCCGGCCCGCGTGAGCCGCTGGGAATCGAACGCGGGCCCGGCCTTCGACGTGACCCTCTTCCAGTTCGCGGATCTCTCGACAGCCAACGAGGCCGCGCTCGAGCTGCGCGAGGAGGGCTATCAGCCGGACCTGGTGGTGGTGCCGGTGGAGGCGCGTTAGAAGATGAGCGTGCACCCCAACGCGGCTCGCATCCGCGGACTCTTCCAGGCCTTCCACGACCGCGATCTGGCCGCCATCCAGGCCGCCATTCCCGAGCACGCGGTCTGGCACTTCCCCGGCCGCAAGGGCGGGCTGGCCGGGAGCCACCAGGGACGCGACGCGATCCTCGCCTTCCTCGGCCGGGTGGTGGCGCTCAGCGGGGGGAGCTTCCGCCTCGAGCTCGAGGACGTGATCGCGAGCGACACCAGCGCGGCCGTGTTCTTCCGCGGCAGCGGATCGCGCGCCGGCCGAACGCTCGACAACCCCACCTGTCTGCGCATCCGCATCGAGAACGGCCGGATCGTCGAGGTCTGGGAGTTCGTCTGGGATCTCTACGCCGTCGACGAGTTCTGGGCGTAGCGAGGAGCGACCAGGATGTTCACCCTGCATTACGCGCCGAACACCTGCGCGCTCGCTTCCCACATTGCGCTCGAGCACGCCGGTGCCGAGTATCAGGCCGTGCGTGTCGACTTCGCGCGCAGCGAGCAGCGCTCGCCCGATTACCTGCGCGTGAACCCCAAGGGCCGCGTGCCCGCGCTGGTCACCAGCCGCGGAATCCTGACCGAGACTCCGGCCATTTTGATGTTCGTCTGCCAGAGCTTTCCGGAGGCCGGGCTGGCCCCCCTCGAGGATGCCTTCGCGCTCGCGCAGCTGAACGCCTTCAACAGCTACCTGTGCTCGACGGTGCACGTGGCGCACGCGCACCGCATGCGCGGCCACCGCTGGGTCGACGATCCGGCGGCGATCGCCGCCATGCAGAAGAAGGTCCCGCAGTCGGTGGGAGAGTGCTTCGAGCTGATCGAACGGGAGTACCTGCGAGGCCCCTGGGTCCTGGGCGAGCGCTACAGCGTCGGCGACATGTATCTGTTCACGCTGGCCCAGTGGCTCGAGGCCGACGGAGTCGATCCCGCGCGCTTCCCCAAGGTCGCGCAGCACCGGCTGCGGATGTCTCAGGACCCGATCGTCAGCCGGGTCGTCGCGTCGGAGCTCTCGGGCTCGTAGAGGGGGTTCTCCGCATGGCCCGGCCGTTCGATCCGAACGCCAATCTCCCAGCGACCCCGGCCCGGCTGGTCGACCGCCTCCGAAGCTACGATTTCGTGATCAAGTCCGTCGACGCCGCGGGCGGCGGCGTGATGGGCGCAAAAAAGCTGGGTCTCGTCTTCCCGAAGGACGGACTCGAGATCGACGTGAAGTGGAAGGCGGCGCCGCCAGGCGGCGAAGGCTGGAACAACTCGCCGCGCCGCGAGATCGGCGCGTATGCCGTCCAGGAGCTGTTCCTGGATCCCGACGACTACCCCGTGCCGCCCGTCGTGGCGCGCGGAATCCCGCTCGACGCCTACGCTGTCGTGGACGAGGCCGCAACGCCGAACATCGAGGGGACACGCTGCGTCTTCGGTGGCATGGCGGCGTGGCTCGAGAACGTGGCGCAGCCCGAGAACGCCTTCGATCCGGAGCGCTTCTCGGCGGACCGACGATATGCGTTCCATTTCGCCAACCTGAACCTGCTCGCCTACCTGATCGCGCACCGAGATGCTCGCAGCAACAACTTCCTGATGCCGAAGGATCCATCGAATCCGCGGGTGTTTTCGATCGACAATGGGATCGCCTTCGGCGGCGTGTTCTACAACTTCGTCACCTGGCACTTCGACGAGATCCGGACCGCCGGCTTGCCCAAGCCATCGATCGATCGCCTGCGTCGGGTCTCCCGGGAGACGCTCTCCGGACTCGGTGTGCTCGGCGAGCTACGAGCCGATTCCGCCGGCGTGCTGAGCGCCGTCACGCCCGGCGAGAATCTCGACCCGAAGGTCGGAACGCGCGTTGCACCTGGTCGAATCCAGCTCGGGTTGACGACCGCGGAGATCGACGGGATCGCTACCCGCCTGCAGGAGCTTCTGGCGCGGATCGATGCGGGGGAGCTGGGCGTCTTCTGAGCGGCGGCGCGAGCGGGCCCGAGAGCGCGCCCTCCGCGTCGATCCTCAGATTGGGAAGCCCGAGCCGGTCGAGCCAGGCCGGGCCGCCGCACGCTCCCTTCAGCATCGCGATGGTCGAGGCGGTGCCCGCGATCAGGCAGTGGCTGGCTGCGACCGTGACGCTGGCGAGGCCCGAGACAGGCCAGCCGGTCTTCGGGTTCAGGATGTGCGCGTAACGCTTGCCGTCCACGACCAGGCAGCGTTCGTAGTCGCCGCTGGTGGCGATCCCGCCGGCCGAGAGCGCGACGCTCGCGATCGCGCCGTCGGGCGCGCGCGGGTGGCGGATGCCGACGCGCCAGGGGGAGCCGTCGGGGTGCGGGCCGATCGCGGCGATGTCGCCGCCGAGATCGACGAGGCCGTGGCGCAGGCCGAGCTCGCGACACAAGGCGGCGACGCGGTCGGCGGCGTACTCCTTGACGTAGCCGCCGAAGTCGAGCTGCATGCCCGCGTGCGGGAGCACCAGGTGCGGCCGCCGCCAGCGGATCTTCTCCCAGCCGACGAGGGGCCGCAGCGCGTCGATCTCGCCGGGAGCCGGCAGGCGCCCCGAGCGAAAGTCCCAGGCCCGCCGCAGCACGCCCGAGGTGATGTCGAAGAGGCCCCCGCTCTGCTCCCAGGCGAGCCCGGCGTAATCGAGCAGCGAGGCGGTCTCCTCGTCCAGCTCGATTCCGTTCGGGTCTCCCGCGCTGGCGTTGATGCGCGAGGCGAGGCTGTCGTCCAGGTAGCGCGAGTACTTGCGCTCGAGCCGGGCGAGCTCGGCGCAGGCGGCTTCTGCGACCCGCTCGAAGCCCGCCTGCGACTCCGCGTGGAGATGCAGCTCGCACGGGCTCCCCATCGCCTTGAAGCCGAGCTTGCGCGCCTGCATCGGCTCAGAACCGCGTGGTGAGGCCGACCGAGAACAGGTCGAAGTTCACGAGGCCGGGGTTCGGGGTGCTCACCTTCTGCATCGCGTAGCTGCCGCTGCTCAGGTACCGCTCCCACGAGAAGCTCGCGAGCCAGTCGAGCTGCCAGGTGGTGAAGCGCGTCTCGGCCTTGATCCGCCACGAGATCGCGCCGTAGGGAGAGAGCCGGTAATCGCTCGAGTAGAGCCCGTCGGCGCGGGCCTGATCGTAGTAGGCCGCGTAGAAGTCGGCCTTCCCCTGGCTGTAGTACCGGACCGACGGGATCAGCCGGAAGGCCTCGAACAGGTTCTGGTACCAGGCCAGCTCGAAGGTGTGGGCGGTGATGTTCCAATCGTCCCAATAGAACTGGTAATCGGCGTGGAAGCTCGCGTTCATCGACGAGAAGTGGTGCCGGTAGCGGGAGAGCCAGGCGAGCTGGTGGCGCAGGTCGGGGCGGCTGTCGGCCAGCGGCTCGCCCACCACCAGCGCCTGCTTGTAGGGATCGGAGAGGTAGCCGTGGCCGAGCTGGTAGGTGAGCGTCGACTGCATGGCGGCGTTGCGCCGGAGCACCTGCGAGAGCCCCAGGAAGGCCGAGTAGGTCTGCTTCTTCTCGTGGTCCGGCCGCAGCGGGTACTCGGCGGTGTCGACCGGATCGATGCTGTCGATGGAGACGCCGAGCCCGCTCGAGAGCGTGGTGTTCTTCTCGTTCAGCTCGAGCTGGCCGCCCAGGCCGCCGTTGATGGCGAAGTAGTCCTTCTCGAAGGAGACGCCGCCGCTCGCCGAGGCCTGCGCGCGGTCCATGTAGTACTTGCCTTCGAGCAGGAGATCGGTGCGCTTGTCGTCGATGGTGGCTCCGGTCATCACCTGGACGGGTTTGCCGTCGTCGCCGGGGATCACGTACCAGGGCGACGCGCCGCTCATGGTCTCGTGCACGACGTCGAGCCCGACGTCGAAGCGATCCGCGATCGGCATCGCGAAGCGGAACTGGTGCATGTCGATGTCGTAGCGGCCGCGCTCGCTCCCCACCGCCACCTTCGAAGAGGGAAGCTTGTGCTCGGAGTAGCGGGAGAAGTTGTAGTCCGCGCCGATCCGGTCGCTGACGCCCTCGGCCCCGGCCGGGCCGGCGAGGCCGGGCAGCGCGAGCGCGCCCGCGGTGAGCGCGGCGAGGCTCTCGCGCTGGCGCCGCTGCGCCAGGCGGCGCGCGGCGCGCGAGCGCGCCTTCCGGCGGTGACGCCGCGCCGCGGCCGTCATGGGCGTGCGGCGAGGCCGTCGCGAGCGCGGGACGTCAGTTGCATCCGCAACCTCCGCCGCCGGCTCCGCCTCCGGGGAGGGAGGCCTCCTTGCTGTAGTGGATGTGCGTGTTGCGCTTGGCTTCCAGCGGGTCCGGCTCCCAGGCCATGTCCGAACGCGCCAGTACGTCGCGCTCCCACGGCTTGACCGAGGCGCAGCCGGAGGCGGCGAGCACCGGCAGGGCGAGCAGCAGGCTGGCGGCGAGGCGCAGCATCACTTCTTCCGCGCGGCGACGAGCTCTTTGATCCGCTCGCGCAGCGGCCCCACGTCGCCCTTTCGGAAGCCGTGGTGGACGTAGCGGATCACGCCATTGCGATCGATCAGGAACGAAGTCGGCATCGTCTCGATGCCGTAGGTCTCCGGAATCCGGCCCTTGGGATCCGTCGCGCTCGGGTAGCCGACCCGCGTGCGTTCGAGGAACTTGCGCGCCTTGTCGGTGTCCTGGTCGACGTTCACCGCCAGGATCTGGAACTGATCGCTCGGGAACTCCTTGCGCAGCTTCTCGAGCAGCGGCAGCGAGGTGAGGCAGGGGGGGCACCAGGAGGCCCAGAAGTCGAGATACACGACCTTGCCGCGGTAAGCGGCGAGCGAGATGCTCTTGCCGCCGTCGAGCGCGAGCGCCTTGAACTCGGGCGCCGTCTGGCCGACGTCGGCCGCCGGGGCCGCGCCGCCGACGAACAGACCGATCGCGAGGACGAGCGCCGCGGCGCCGCGGCGCGATCCGAAGCGCCTCCCCGACATGGGCCACTCCCCTAGAGAACTCCGTTCGATGCGAGCGCTGAATCCATCGACACCTGCGCGGGGGAGAGTGTGATTTCCCTCACCCGCGGGCCGTCGCGCGCGGCGTCGCGCAGCGACTCCAGGAAGCTTCCCTTGCTGAGGAGCTCCGGGAGGCGCAGCGGCGCTGCGCCGGCGGCGGCCGGATACAAGAGATAGAGAGGGACGCCGGAGCGTCCGAAGCGCGCGAGCTCGGCGCGGATCGCCTCGTCGCGGCGCGTCCAGTCGGCCTCGAAGACCGCGAAGCCCTCGCGCGCGAACGTGTCCTGCACCTCCGCGTCGGCGAGCACGACGCGCTCGTTCACCTTGCAGGTGAGGCACCAGTCGGCGGTGAAGTACACGAAGACCGGTCGCCCGGCGCGGCGCTCCTCCGCGACCGCCGCGGCCTGGTACGCGCGCGGCGCGCCGCTCGCCTCGGGCTGCGAAGGCGCGGCGGCCTGCTCGATCCGCACGACGCCCGCCCCGGCGACCAGCAGCAGCAGCGTGGCCAGCGAGCCGCCGACGTGCAGCACGAGGCGCGAGCCTCCGCGCAGCGCCGCGAACAGCCAGGTCGCGAAGGCGAGCGCGAGCAGCCAGCTCAAGAGGCCTGCCATCGCGTCCGTGCCGGCGCTCCGCCCGACGATCCAGAGCAGCCAGACGATCGTCGCGAGCAGGGCGAAGCCGAGCCCCGCGCGCAGCTTCAGCATCCACGCGCCCGAACGCGGCAGCCAGCGCGCCAGCCCCGGCTGCGCCGCCAGCAACAGAAACGGGAGCGCGAGGCCTGCGCCGATCGCGAGGAAGACGGCGAAGATGACGGGAGCGTCGCCCGCGAAGGCGAAGCCCACCGCGGTGCCGAGGAAGGGCGCCGAGCAGGGCGTCGCCAGCACCACCGCGAGCAGGCCGTCGAAGAAGCTGCGCCGAGAGCCGGCCGCCTGCGCGCCGAGGACGGCGAGGCGGCCGGTGTCGACGCCGATCTCGAAGACGCCGAACAGGTTGATCGCGAAGACGACCAACACGCTCGCGACCGTCGCCACGAAGAGCGGCTCCTGGAACTGGAAGCCCCAGCCGACGGCGGTGCCCGCCGCCCGCAGCGCCACCACCACCGCCGCGAGCGCGGCCATGCTGGCGAGGACGCCCGCCAGGTAGGCGAGGCCGTGCGCGAGCGCGTCGCCGCGGCGCCGGTGCGCGAGCTCGGCGATCGCCACCGCCTTGAGCGCGAGCACGGGCAGCACGCAGGGCATCAGATTGAGCACCAGCCCGCCGAGCAGCGCCAGCAGCAGCGCCTGCGCGAGGCCGAGCGCGTCGGCGCCCGCTTCGCCGGCGGAGCCCGCAAGCGCAAGGTCCACCTCCACGAACCGGCGTTCGCCCGCTGCGTCGACGAGTGCGAGCACGCCGGTGAGCCGCGCCGCCTCCGGCTGCTCGAGCTTCCCGCGCAGCGCCACCCGGAAGCCGCCAGCCTCGTCGGGCTCGACGCCGGTCACCTCCAGCTCGGCGCCGCCGCTTCGATCGGGGAAGAAGACGGGATCGCCGGGCGCGAGCCGCGCGCAGCGCGCCTCGCCGGCGCAGGCGCGCACGCCGAGCGAGCCCGTCACCAGATCGCCGTCGCCGGGAGCCTGCGCGCGCAGGCCCGCCTCCAGCGCGACGCCGAGCGCCGCGGGGGCGAGCGGAATCCGCTGCGCGGCCGCTTCGAAGAGAGCGCGCAGCGCGCCGCTCTCGGAAGCGCCGTCGAGCCTCCGCTCGAGCGCAAGGCTGGCCGGGATGCACTCGACCTCGCAGACGAGCAGCTCGGCGCGCAGGCGCGCGACGCGCTCGTTTGCCTCGCCCGCGCCGAAGACCGCGCGGGTCGCGAGCAGCACGCGCCCTTGGTAGCCGTAGGTCGTGAAGAGCCCCTCCGATTCGCGGAAGGCGGTGGGGGCGGGCCAGGCGACGGGCTCGAGGGCGGCGCCCGGAACCTCCCAGTCTAGTCGTGTCGCAAGGCCCGACTCGCCCGGGTCGCGCCAATAGAGGTGCCAGCCCGGATCCAGGTCGAAGAGCACGCCGAGCTGGAATTCGTCCGGCTTCTGCGCGCCGGCGGGAAGCGCGAGCAGGCGCGCCTCGACACGCGCCCGGCCGCGATCGAAGCCGCCCTCCGCCCAGGCCGAAGCGGGAACCGCGAGCGGATCCGGCGCGGCCAGGGCGCGCAGCGAGAAGAGCGCGGCGCCGAGCAGCGCCGGCAGCGAGAGCAGGATGGGATTCGCTTTCCGCATCGCGAATCGCATCGGCGCGTTCCCGGCGCGCGGATGTGACGCCCGACCCACGCTTCAGCGATGTGCAGCCGTGCTTCCCATCGCCCGCGCATCTGCTGCGGAGAAGCTGCCGACGGCGGCGTCTGCAACGCGAAAAACTCCAGATTTCTTGTAACGCCGCTCACCAAGCACGGCCGCGGCCGCGTCGATGAGGACTGCGAACGGAGCGCGCGGCTCCGGGAGGAATGCATGAGACGCGGCCCTGCGGATCGTCTCGTCGCCATCGGGCGACGGCTGCGGCGCCTGGCCGGCACGGGCCTGCTCGTGCTGGCGTGCGCGGCTCCCGCCACGGCGGGTCCGCGCGAACAGGCCAAGCGCATGCACGACCGGCTCGTCGGCGTTCCGCCGACGGAGGCGGTGCTCACCTCGATGGCCGCCAGGATCGCGGCCAACGACGCGATCGGCGCCGCCTACGAGGCGATGCAGAACCGTTACTTCTACACCTCCGCGCTCAAGAACTTCGTCACCCCGTGGACCAACGTGGACCGCACCGTGTTCGCGGACCTCAACGACTACACGGCCACCGTGATCGGGATGATCCGCGACGACGTCCCGTTCAACACGGTGCTCTCCGCCGATCTCGTGTACGTCGGCGCGCCCGGCGTGGTCGGGACGGCGTATTCGCACACGAACAACGACCACTACCGCCAGCTCGAGGCGAACCGCGTGAACCTCGGCGACCCCACCCGGCTGGTGCCGGTGCTGCAATCGTCGCTGCCCGGCGCCGTGCTCGCACCCACCGAGACGGCGGGCGTCGTCACCACGCGCGCCGCCGGCGAGGCTTTCTTCAGCGCCGGCACGAATCGACGCATGTGGCGCTTCACCACCATGAACTTCCTGTGCCGCGACATGGAGCAGCTCAAGGACGTGAGCCGCCCGACGGATCGCATCCGACAGGACGTGAGCCGGAGCCCGGGCGGCGACAGCTCGGTCTTCCACAACCACTGCACCGGGTGTCACAGCGGCATGGATCCGATGGCGGGCGCCTACGCCTACTACGAGTGGGACGCGACCGCCCAGCGCATCGTCTACTCGCGCGGCCAGGTGCAGGCGAAGAACCTGATCAACGCCAACACCTTCCCGTTCGGGTACATCACGATCGACGACCGCTGGGACAACTACTGGCGCACCGGCCCGATCGCCGTGCTCGGCTGGCGCGGCACGGAATCCGGCGGTTTCGGCGCCAAGAGCCTCGGCCGCGAGGTGGCGGCCAGCCGCGCCTTCTCCGTCTGCCAGGTCGAGAAGGCCTTCGCCTACACCTGCTTCCGACCGGTCGGGTCCGCGGACGATCGCGCCGCCGTCGAGACGATCGCCGACGTGTTCGAAGCCGGGAACTACAGCATGAAACGCGTGCTCGCGGAGACCGCCGCGTACTGCATGGGGAACTGAGCCATGACGAAGGCAAGCGCATTCGCGTTGGTGTTCCTCGGGCTCGCGGTCGCAGGCTGCGGCGACTACGGCGGTGGCGGCGGCTCGACCTCCGGTGATTTCTCCTTGCCGCCCGGCACGCCCCCGCCCGCTCCGGGCTCGCCGCCGCCGGTCACCGTCGACCGCGCGGTCAGCGTCGATGCGTTCTCGCAGACGGTTTTTCCGATCGTCCGCGAGCATTGCGCCGAATGCCACGCGGGCGCCGGCCCCGGCTCTCCGAGCATCGCGCACCCGAACGTCGACACTGCCTTCACCGCAGTCGTGAACCAGCAGAAGGTGAACCTGACCACGCCGAACCGCTCGCGGCTGGTGCGTCGGCTGAGCGCCGACTTCCACTACTGCTGGAGCGACTGCATGATGGACGGCATGCAGATGGAGGCCGCGATCGCGGCCTGGGCCGAGGTGCTCGCGCAGGCCGCGCCGCCGCCGGGCAGCGGCGGAACTCCGGGCACCGGTGGAGCGGTCCCCTTGATCGCCAGCGCCGCGCTCGGGCTCGGCGACGGTGTCGAGGACCTCGGGGCCGAGCGGTACCGCGAGCACATGATCGCGTTCTACGATTTCAAGGAAGGCACCGGCGCCGTCGCGCACGACACCAGCGGGATCGCGCCCGCGATGGACCTCACGCTCACCGGCGTGCGCTGGATGTCGAACTACGGCATCGAGATCGAGACGGGCAAGGCGAGCGCCACTCGCGCGGCGAGCCGCAAGCTCTACGACCGCATCGGGAACGCGGAGACGGGCTCGCAGCAGTACTCGGTCGAGGCCTGGGTGATCCCGGCCAACACCACGCAGGAAGGCCCGGCGCGCATCATCAGCTACTCGTCGAACAGCGGCACCCGGAACTTCCACCTCGGGCAGACGCTCTACAGCTACGATTTCCGCAACCGCAGCGTGCTGCCGGCGATCGACGGCAACGGCCGGCCCGCGCTGGTCACCTATCCCGCGGACCAGGACCTCCAGGCGACGCTCCAGCACGTGGTGATGACCTACGACCAGTACCGCGGCCGGCGCATCTACGTGGACGGACTCTTCACCGACGACCTCGACGAGCAGGGGCCCGGCCGGCTCTGGAACTGGGATCCGAACCACACCTTCGTGCTGGGCAACGAGCCGAGCAACGACCGCCTCTGGCTGGGCAAGCTCCAGCTGGTCGCCGTCTACGATCTCGCGCTCACCCAGGCGCAGATCGACCAGAACTTCGACGCCGGCGTCGGCAAGCGCCTGGTGATGCGCTTCGACGTGAGCGCCTGGGCGGGCGCCGGAAGCTACCTCGAGTTCATGGTCAGCGAGTTCGACGAGTTCAGCTACCTGTTCTGCCAGCCGACCTTCGTGAGCCCGAACGCCACCGGCTTCCGCGTCTCGAACCTGCGCGTCGCAGTGAACGGCGTGGTTCCCGTCTCGGGCCAGTCGTTCCAGAGCGTCGACACGCTCGTGCAGGAGCCCCGCCAGCTGCTCTCGCGCCAGTGCTCGATCATCCAGAAGGACCACGGCCCGGTGGACGACGTCTTCACGATCGAGTTCGAGTCGCTCGGCAGCTTCGCAGACCCGGTCGACCCGGGCCCGCCGCCGGTGCTCCCGGTCGAGGTCTTCGGCGACCCGCTGCCGCGCGAGGGCCTGCGCGACTTCGACAAGGTCAATACCACGATGGCGTCGCTGACGGGCGTCGACCCGAACGCCGCCAGCGTGCGCGACACCTTCGCGGAGCTCGAGCAGCAGCTGCCCGGCACCTTCGATCTGCGGACCTTCTCGTCCTCGCAACAGGTCGGCATCGCGAAGCTGGCGCTCGAGTACTGCGACGCGATGGTCGAGTCGAGCGCGCTGCGCACGGCCTTCTTCGGCAACACGCCGGCCTTCCAGTTCGATCAGCCGGTGACGACGGCCTTCTCTGACCAGACCAAGCGCGATCTGATCATCGATCGCCTGGTGGACCGCATGCTGGGCGCGAACATCGGCTACCAGCCGTCTCGCGACGAGCTGCGGCCGACGCTGAACCAGCTGATCAGCGAGCTGACGGCCGGCTGCACGGCCACTACCTGCGATGCGACGCGCACGCGCAACGTGGTCAAGGGCGCCTGCGCGGCGGTGCTCTCCAGCGCCGCCGTGACGGTCCATTGAGCCGGGGGACGGACATGAAGAAAAGCTGCCAGCAGGGTCCGCCGTTCCACCACGAGGGGCACCGCCGGCCCGTCACGCGGCGCGACTTCCTCGCGCAGGGGCTGATCGCCGGCACCGGGATGGTGCTCTCGCCCAGCCTGTTCGGCCTGCTTCGCAAGTCCGACGCGGCGTTCGCGCAGACCATGGAGTGCGTGCTCACCGGAGGCGCGGGAAGGATCCCGTTCCTCTGCTTCGACCTCGCCGGCGGCGCCAGCGTCGCGGGCTCGAACGTGATGGTGGGCGGCCCGGCCGGCCAGCTCGATTTCCTGCCCGCGGCCGGCTACGAGAAGCTCGGTCTCCCGGACACCATGCTGCCGACGCTTCCGGGTCAGGTGAACAGCGAGCTGGGGCTCGCCTTCCACACCGACAGCGCGTTCCTGCGCGGGATCCTCTCCAAGACCTCCGCGACGACGCGGGCGAACATCAACGGCACCGTGATCTGCGCGCGCTCCGAGAACGACACGCAGAACAACCCCCACAATCCCATGTACGGCATCGCGATGGCCGGCGCGAGCGGCGATCTGGTGACGCTGGTCGGCACGGACGCCTCGGAATCGGGCGGACGCTCGGTCGCGCCGATGTCGATGATCGACCCGTCGATCCGCCCGACCAAGGTGGATCGCCCGCGCGACGTCACCGGCCTGGTCGACACCGGACGGCTGGTCGAGCTGCTGAACGCGAACGACGCCGGCGCCGTGATGCGCGCGGTCGAGCGGATCAGCGATCTCAAGCTCGCCAAGATGTCCGAGGACGCGATCATCGAGAGCCTGATCCAGTGCGGATACCTCCAGAGCACGCGCCTGGTCGAGCAGTTCGGCAATCCCAGCCTGCTGGACCCGCTGCTCGACGCGGACATCACCGGCCAGGCGACGAGTATTTTTGCAGCGAACGAGATCACCCGCGGCGACTTCCTGAAGACCGCGTCGGTGATGAAGCTGGTCGTGAACGGCCTGGCCGGCGCGGGCACCATCGAGTTCGGCGGCTACGACTACCACGACAGCTCGCGCGCCACGGGAGAGCAGAAGGACTTCACGGCGGGTCAGGCGATGGGCGCGGCGCTCGAGTACGCGGCGCGCCGCGGCCGCCAGCTGATGCTCTACGTCTTCAGCGACGGCTCGGTCGACTCCGACGGAACGCTCGACAACTCCGCCAACGGACGCGGCAAGGGCGTCTGGAAGTCGGACGATTCGCAGACCGCGGCGGTCTTCATCCTGGTCCACGATCCGGCCGGACGCCCGCAGCTGACGCGGCCCGCGGCGCAGCAGATCGGCTACTTCCGCCCCTCGGGCTCGCTCGAGATGGGGGCCACGCGCATCTCCAACAACGTCGACCGGCTGGTCGAGGCCGTGGTGCTGAATTACCTGGCCCTGCACAACGAAGTCGGCCGCTTCGCGACGGTGCTGCCGGGCCACGGCCTCGGCTCGACCGCCGAGATCGACTCACTGGCCGCCTTCCAGCCGATCCGGACCTAGCCTTCGCGGGGTCCGCGCTTCGCTCGCCTTCGGCTCGCAGCGCGGCCGCTTCGCGGCCTTGCAGCCTCCCCAGCGGCCGTCGGAACGTCTACCCTGTGCGCCTGGGAGGGCCGGCGCATGGGAAGCCTGGCGACCAAGCTGCGGATGCCGTCGAAGGAGCAGGCGCTGCCCGGGCGCGCGGCGCGCATGCGCGTTCCCGAGAAGCACTTCGTGCTGGGCTCGCCGCTCGAGCCCCCGTTCCCGGCGGGCTTCGAGCTCGCGCTCTTCGGCATGGGCTGCTTCTGGGGCGCCGAGAAGAAATTCTGGGAGGCGCCGGGCGTCTTCACCTCGGCGGTCGGCTACGCCGGCGGCGTCACGCCCAATCCGAGCTACGAGGAAGTCTGCTCGGGCCTGACGGGCCACAACGAAGTCGTGCGGGTGGTCTTCGACCCCGGCGCCACTTCCTTCGGGGCGCTGCTGCGCATCTTCTGGGAGAGCCACGATCCGACCCAGGGGATGCGCCAGGGCAACGACGTCGGCACGCAGTACCGCTCGGGCATCTACGCGCACTCGGACGCGCAGCGCGAGCAGGCGCTCGGCTCGCGGGGCGGCTTCCAGCAGCGGCTGCGCGAAGCCGGCTTCGGCGAGATCACCACCGAGATCGAGGGCGCCCCGGAGTTCTACTACGCCGAGGCGTACCACCAGCAATACCTGGCGAAGAATCCCCACGGCTACTGCGGGCTGGGTGGCACCGGAGTCGCCTGCCCCGTCGGGCTCGGGGCTGCGAAGAGCTGAAGGAAGGATCCGAGCGTGCGCTTTTCCTATGCCGAGTCGATGTGCGATCCGAGCCATTACCTGCCTCTCGCGATCGCGGCGGAGCAGGCGGGCTATACGTCGTTTTGTGTGCCCGACAGCATCGCCTACCCGCGCGACTCCGACAGCACGTATCCCTACACGCCGGACGGCGATCGCCACTTCCTGGAGGACCGGCCCTTCATCGAGCCCTTCTCGCTGATTCCGGCGATGGGCGCGGTGACGGAGCGGATCCGCTTCACCACCTTCGTGGTCAAGCTGCCGATCCGCCAACCGGTGCTGGTGGCGAAGTCCGCGGCCTCGGTCGCCGTGCTCACGAACAACCGCTTCGGCTTCGGCGTCGGGCTCAGCCCCTGGCCCGAGGACTACCGCATCTGCGGGCAGGCCTGGGAAGCGCGCGGCCCGCGCATGGACGAGATGATCGCGATCCTGCGCGGGCTCACGAAGGGCGGCTTCTTCGAATTCCACGGCAAGCACTACGACCTGCCGGCCGTGAAGATCTGTCCGGTGCCGACGCAGCCGATCCCGATCCTGATCGGCGGCCACGCCGAGCCCGCGCTGCGCCGCGCCGCCCGGATCGGCGACGGCTGGATGCACGCGGGCGGCGACGCCGCGGCGATGCACGGCTACCTGCGCCGGCTGAACGAGCTGCGCCGCGAGTACGGGCGCGAGCGCGCGCCCTTCGAGGTGCACGTGATCGCGATGGACGCCTTCACGCTCGACGGCGTCCGCCGCCTCCAGGACCTCGGCGTCACCGACGCGATCGTCGGCTTCCGCAACGCCTACGAGAAGGACACGCAGTCGCTCGCCCAGAAGAAGGAAGCGCTGAGCCGCTTCGCGGACGCGGTGATCTCGAAGGCCTGAGCGGCGCGCTCGCCCGGATCGGCGACGAAGTCAGCGCGAATCCGCAGCGCCGGGCGGACGCGGTCCCAGCAGCTCGTCCGCGAGCGACGGGTATCCGAACCCGTCGACACCGGGCTGGGTGCGCGCGCCCGCCAGGTACTCGTACACCAGCTGTGCCACCGAGCCATTCACGGCGCTGCGTAGCCGCGGGCGCGCCGCGCCGGCCGCAAGGGGCGCGCCCCAGGCTCCGACGAACGCGTCCTTCTCGTGGAAGTGCTCGCCGGCGTGGCGGCCCGGGACCTTCGAGTTGTAGCCGATCCCCGGTCTGGGAAAGAGGTTCACGGTTCCCGCGCGATCGATGTCGTAGAGGTGGGCGAGCTGCACGACCGAGTCGGGGCGGAGCGTGGCGCTGGTGAGCCGCCGCCACTCGCCCTCGCTGCACCACGTAGTCGAATCGGCTGGCTGAGCCTCTTCCACGCAGCGGTGGCGAAGCGCGACATGCTCGTTCCTCTCCTCCGCGCCGAGCGTCTCGTAGACCGTCAGGCGATCGGTTTCCAGCAGGTCGAGGCTTCCCGGGTCATAGTGGATGCGGTCGGCAACACGCTCGATGCGCGCGTCGACGCGCTTGCCATCGCGCATCGCCACCAGCCGGAGGGATGCGCGATCGGGCCGGCACTCGCCCTCGCGCACCGCGAGATAGTCGAGGGTCTCGGCGAGTCGCGAGGCCAGCTCCTGCACGAGGTCCACCGGGCGCGAGCCGCCCGAAGGCGCGAGGGGCCGCACTGCGCGCAGCTCCGAATGGACCGGCTGACGCTCGAAGGCCGCGCCCTGATCGACGAAGAGGTCGAGCATGTAGTTGCCGCCAGCGGTCGATGCCACCACGACGTCGATCCCCTTCATCGATCCCGGGTGCAGCCGGTGGGTGAGCTTGGGACCCTCGCCCTCGTCGGAGGAGATCTTCACCACGCGGAAGTCGACTCCCTCGCTGCGCAAGCCGTCGAAGACCACCACTTCGGGATTCAGGAGGTGGAAGACCGGGGTGAGACCGTGGTCCCCGGCCATCACGAAGAGCGTCTGCGGCAGTACGCCCGCGGCGGCGTAGACGTCGTGGATGCGGCCCAACCAGTAGTCGAGGCGGTTCAGCTCTCCCGACGGAGAAAGGATCTCGTCGCTGAAGGGTCCCTTGAAGTGCGCGAAGTGATCGGGCCAGGGGGCGTAGTAGAGGAGGTACTCCGGCATCGCGTTCTGCTCGAGCGCGGCGATCTCGCGCACGAGCTTGCGCGCGATCTCGTGCTCGCTGCTGGCGCCGAAGCGATTCCACCACTCGTACCAGGCCGGCGAGTCGCTGAGGATCGCCTCCTTGGCCAGGAGCTCTCGGCGCAGCGCCCGTAGTCGGATCTCGCCCCGCGCGCGGCGCTCGAGCTCCAGCAGGCAGAGCCGTTCGCCGAAGTCGCGGACCTTCTCCCCGATCCCGAGATTCAGGAAGGCGTCCACCGTGTAGTGGGCCGCGGCGTCGTACTGGGCGGCGCAGCTGAAGGACGAGAGTCGGACGAGGCGCTCGAAGAGCGTGCGCATCCCCGAAGCCCGGGTCAGCGACTCGAGCAGCACGGCGTCGTTGCCGTAGAAGTAGTAGGCGCGCCCCTGGGCGCTTCCCTGGTTCGCGTAGTGGCGATCGACGAAGTGGAAGTTCGGAATGCCGGTGCCGCCGGGGCCAGCGACGGGCGCACCCGTCTTCGCGATCGGAAGATTCCGCACGCTGATCGTCGGCGTGGTCGCGATGCCCGCGCGCGCGATGCCACGCGACTCCGCGCCGTACAGGCGGCGGAAGTAGGGCAGATAGGCGGGATGCTGGAAGCCCGTGCGCGCGAGGCGCTCGAGGAAGCGCACGCTCTGCGGCGGCGCGGGCAGCGAGGGGACGGTCGCGGGACGCGTGGCGGAGGCGCCGCGCTGCTCCCGCGAGATCGCGCGCACGAAGGGATCCTCGGCCCGGCCCCTGGCGAGAGCCTCCATCAAGTGGCCCTGTAGACCGTCGACGACGACGTGCACCGCGCGTGGACGCGCCTCCATGTAGCGCAGGAACTCGAAGAGCTGACCGCCGCGCGGCGCGTCGAGCTCTCGCTCCAGCCAGCTGCGGAGCTGCTCCTCGCGGAAGATGCGCTTCGCGAAGATGCGGTAGTGCTTGCAGATCTGCTGCGTCCCGAAATCGAGCCCCGAGAGGGTCACCGCGGAGAGGCGTTCGTCGTCCTCGAGGAGCGAGCGGATGCCGGCCACCATGTCGCCCTCGGGCGCGAGCTTCTCCTTCACGTCGGCGAGCAGGCTGCGCAGGATCGGCATCGCGCGCGCGACGCGCGCCAGTGTTTCTTCTTCCGAGAGCGGGCGGGCGCAGCGGAGCTGCTCTTCGAGCTCGCCGCCCGGATCGCCGTCTGCGAGAAAGAAGGCGTCGTAGAGAGCGACCAGCTGGCCAGCGACCTCCGGGTCCAGGCTCAGCCCGGGATCCTTCGCGGGAGCGTCCTGCACGCGCCACTGGAACATCGAGTGCTCGAAGCCTTCGATCGGGTCTTCCGGCGAGAAGCTCCTTCGCAGGTGGGCGTCGAAGCTGCGCGCTGCCGCTTCCGGCGGGGCGACGTAGGTTTCCTTCACGGCCGCCAGGAACGGGATCACCTCGTCGACGAAGCCCTCGGACTCGATGCGGGCGAGCACCCGGGCGCGGACCGCCGGTTCGAGCGGAAGGCCATCGACGTAGGCGCCCAGCTGGAGCCGCACCAGCACCGGCAGCGCGAGCCGGACCGGCACGCGCAGGGTCCAGCGCCCGACGTCGTAGACCTGGCGCAGCAGGAGCTCGCCTCGCGCCACCAGCGGGTCGTAGACCTCGGCCTGCGCGGGAGGAGGCGCAAGAGCCGAGCACGCGATCCACGCGATCACCAACACCACGGTGCGGCGCGTAGCGCTCATCCGCCTGGTTCAGTGGGCGTACGGCTCCGGGGCCGGGGCGGCTTCGGGCTTCTCGAGGTAGGCGTTCGCCGCGCCGTGGCGATAGACGAGCTCTCCGCCCAGGTGGCCCGTCCGGACCGCGGCGGCGAGCGTCAAGAGCGAGATCGCGAGCGCGCCCGCGCGCGCCCAGGCGCCGGCGCTTCCGCCCGCGAGCCCGAGCAATGTCGCAGCCAGACCGGCTGCGCCGATCCAGAGCACCCAGTCCGCCGCCGCTTCGTGCTCCTCGATGTAGCTCTCTTCGAGCACCTTCTCGACGCGCTCCTCTTGATCCTCGCCCGTCTCGTGCGCGAGCCAGGCGGAGCCCACCAGCAGCGCTTGCAGGAGCACCACCACGGCCCAGGTGAGCGCCGGCGTCCGGTGCGTGCGGATCGCGAACAGGATCAACGCCGCGAAGAGCGGCGTGAGCACCGCGAGCGCGATCGGGAAGTGGACGACTGCGGGATGGAGCGGATCAGGAAGCATCATTCGACTCCTGTGCAAGCGAAGCCCGCAGCGAGCCGCAGGCGAGCGGAGTTCATTGAGACCCGCAGCGAGCGGCTCCGGCGCCGAGCAGCGTAACCGGCTTCCACTCCGGGAGCATGCCCAGGGCCGGCGCGCCGCCGGCCGTCTTGCGGATCAAGAACGCCAGCGACGCCGGGACGTCGTCGAGCAGGCGCGGTGACGGCTCGAGCGGGGCAGACAGGGGCAGCGTGAAATCGTCCCAGTGGATCGGGATCACGCAGCGGGGGGCGACGGGCTCGACCACGGCGCGCCAGTAATCCTCCCGGTACGCTTCGTCGCGGCCGCCCAGGCCGCCGATCCCGAGCAGCACCACGTCGGCATGGCGGCCGGCGAGCGCGCCGTCCAGCCATCCCGCGCTTCCCTGGACCAGGAGGGTGCCGGTCGCATGCTCGATCAGCAGCGAGAAGCTCCCGCCGTCCAGGTAGTCCATGGCGCTCGCCGGCGGGACCAGCGGCGCGCGGATCTCGCCCATCGCCATCCCGTGCGGGAAGTGCTTCGAGGCGATCGCCGTCACCGTGAAGGCTCCGAAGCGCATCGGCGCGCCGGGCTCCAGCACGCGGATCCGCTCCTCGGGGAAGCCGCCGCCGCGTCCGATGTTGGCGGTCGATTCCGAGCCCACCAGCAGCGCACCCGTGCGGCGGGCGACCTCGGGAGAGTCCATCGCGTGGTCGTAGTGCGAGTGCACGGCGATCACGGCGGCCAGCTCGCGCACGCCCGCTCGCTGGAGAGAGCGCCCGATCCGCTTGGGGTCGGGGGCGATGCGCCCCAGGAAGACGCTCGCCTTGCCCGGCCGCGTGAAGAACCCGTCGGTCATCAGGGAGGTCTCGCCGTCGCTGATCAGCAGCGTCGCGACGCCGAGGAAGGTGACCGCGACATGCGGCCCCGGCGCGGCGCCCTCCTGGCTCGCGAGCCACAGCGTTGCGTAGGGCTCGAGGCTCGGGCGGTCGTTCAGGCGGTAGAGCAGCCAGGCGGCGCCCAGCAGGAGCAGGACGAGCACCGCGAGCAGCAGGCGCCGCATCCGGCTAGCGCCCACGGGATCGCATGAGCGCGGCGCCGAGCGGGTCCGAAGTCGGCGGCCGTCTGCTCACGCATCTGCGTCGCATCGCCGGAATGCATAGCGTGGACTACGCGCAGCCGCCGTCCCCCATCACCGGCGGCTACGAGACCCTGATCTTCGCGTTCCGGCTCGCGCACGCGCCAACGCCCTTCGACGGCCCGCTGATCCTGCGCCAGTTCCGCGAGGCGGACGCCGCGCCGCGAGCGCGCTTCGAGGCCGCGGTGCATGGCGCCATCGCGCAGCAGGGCTACCCGGTGCCGGCCGTGCTCGACTGGAGCGAGGATCCGGCCATTCTTGGAGGTCCGTTCCTGATCCTCGAGCGTGCGCCGGGCGAGAACCTGCTGGCGCGCGTCGCGGATCCGGCGCTGCTGCGCTTCCCGGGGATCCTCGCCGAAGCCCAGCTGCGGCTGCACGGGCTGGATCCCGAGCCCGTCCTGCGCGCGACCGGGTCCGCTGGCTTTGCGAGCGAGCAGCTGCGTCCCGAGGCCCAGCTGGCGCACGCCGAGGCGCGCATCCGCGCGCTCGGCCTGGCCGGACTCGAGCCGGGGATCCGCTGGCTGCGTGCGCACCCTCCGGTCGCGGCGGGGCCCGCGGTCGTCTGCCACGGCGACTTCCATCCCATGAATCTGCTCGTCCAGTCCGGACGCGTGACCGGCGTGGTCGACTGGACGCTGCGGAGCATGAAGATCGCGGAGCCGGCCTACGACGTGGGCGCCACGCTGGTGCTGATCGGCCACGCGCCCGTCGACGTCCCCTGGTTCCTGAGGGGCGTCGCCACCGGACTGCGGCGACGACTCGTCCGCGCATACCTCGCGCGTTATCAGGCGAAGTGCGCGCTTCCTCCCGCGTCGCTCCAGTATTACGAAGCGCTGCGCCTGCTCGTCTGCCTGGAGGAAGCGGGCGAGCATCGGCTCGGCGATCTCGGGCGGGCCCCGCGGCCGCGCAAGCCGACCGCCTTCGGAACCCCCGTCGTGCAGGCCGGCATGATCGAGCGCTTCCGCGGTCTGACGGGCATCGATCTCTCGCTGCCCTGAACGCTATCTTGCCCGCCAGCTCGGGAGGAGCCGTGTATAAGGCCTTCGGCATCGTCTGGCTCGCCTATCTGGTCGCCGGCCTGGTGGCGGTCGCCAAGGGGCTCGGGACCGAGGCGTGGGGATGGCACCCGCTGGCGGTGGCGCTGGCGGCCGACGTGGCGGCGACCGTCGCGATTTTTGCAGCGAGCTTCTGGTTCAAGAACTCGAGCTTCTACGATCCCTACTGGAGCGTGGCGCCTCCGGCGATCGCGCTCTACTTCGCGCTGCGTCCGGCGGCCGGACCGGTCGACGGCTTGCGCGTCATCGTGGTCTTCGCGCTGGTGCTGGCCTGGGCCGTGCGCCTCACCTGGAACTGGGCGCGCGGCTGGCAGGGGCTCGGCCACGAGGACTGGCGCTACCTCCGCCTGAAGGAGCAGTCCGGGCAGGCCTACTGGCTGGTGAGCTTCGCCGGCATCCACATGATGCCGACGCTCTGGGTCTTCGCCGGCTGTCTCTCCCTGTATCCCGCGCTCGCCGCGGCGACCCGGCCCTTCGGAGTGCTCGACGCGATCGCCGCCGTGGTGACGGCCGGCTCGATCTGGATCGAGAAGCGGGCCGACGACGAGCTGCGGCGTTTCCGCGCAGAAGGCCATGGCCCGCAGGCGATCCTGAAGACCGGGCTGTGGGCCTGGTCGCGCCACCCGAACTACTTCGGCGAGATGGGCTTCTGGTGGGGACTCTGGCTGTTCGGCGTCGCCGCGAACCCGACGTGGTGGTGGACGATCATCGGCCCGGTTTCCATTACGCTGATGTTCCGCTTCGTGAGCCTGCCGATGGTCGAGACCCGCATGCTCGAGCGCCGTTCCGCCTATGCGGCGCACATCCAGACCACGCCGCTCGTGTTCCTGCGGCCGCCGCGGCGGCCGGTCAGCTGAGCCCCACCGCCACCAGGAGTCCCCATGCTCTCCCCCCTCGACGACTACCCCATCCACCAGATCGCGGAGCCGATCCGGCACGTCGCCACCAGCGATCGCAACTTCTACGACCGCTACTACTTCAACCTGCACGGCTGTAGCGACGAGCTCTTCCTCGTCACCGGAATGGGTCAGTACCCGAACCTCGGGGTGCAGGACGCCTTCGCCGTGGTGATCCGCAACGGCATCCACCGGGTGGTGCGCGCCTCGCGCGAGCTCGGCAGCGACCGGATGGACACGAGCGTGGGGCCGTTCCGGATCGAGGTGATCGAGGGGCTGAAGCGCCTGCGCGTGGTGCTCGAGCCGAACGCCTTCGGGCTGGCGATGGACCTGGTCTTCGAAGGCGGCATGGAGGCCTTCCACGAGCAGCGCCACTTCATCCGCCAGTTCGGCCGCGTGATGTTCGACACCTCGCGCCTCGCGCAGACGGGCTTCTGGACGGGCACGCTCCAGGTGGGCGACGAGAGCTTCCAGGTCACGCCGGACCGCTGGTGGGGCACGCGCGACCGCTCCTGGGGCGTGCGGCCGGTGGGCGAGGCCGAGCCGCCGGGAATCCGGGCGACCACCCCGGTGATCGGCGGGCTCTGGAGCTACGCGCCGATGCAGTTCCGCGACTTCTCGATCATGTACATCTGCCAGGAATCGGGCACCGGCGAGCGGGCGCTGGAGGAGGCCGTGCGCATCCCCGCCCTCGGCCGCCCCGGCAAGCCCGAGCTGCTCGGCCGCCCCGAGTTCGACTTCGAGTTCGTCTCGGGCACGCGCCGCGTGAAGCGTGCGCGGCTGCACCTGAGGGAGCCGAATGGGCGCAAACTCGAAATCGCCGTCACGCCCCTGCTTCCGATGTTCGTGGGCGTCGGCACCGGCTACGGCTTCGACGCCGATTGGCGGCACGGCATGTACCAGGGGCCCCTCAAGGTCGAGGGGTTCTCGCTCGACACGCGCGACCCCGCCAACCAGGCGCGCCTGTTCGGGCTGATCGACAACGTGGCGCGCTTCGAGCTCGACGGAGCGGTGGGCTACGGGCTCTTCGAGTACATGCTGATGGGCCCGAACGCGCGCTTCGGCTTCCAGAGCTTCGAAGATGTGGCGCCCTGAAGGCCACTGAAGGATCCACCCATGCCCACGCCCTGGAAGCGAGATCTCGAAGCCGACCGCAGCAAGCTCGCCGCCTGGCTCGCGAAGCAGCTCCCGGCCGGCGCCCAGCCGCGGCTCTCGGAGCTCACCACCCCCACCGCCTCCGGCTTCTCGAACGACACCCTGCTGTGTGATCTCGTCTGGCGGGAGGGCGGGCGCGAGCGCGGCGAATCGCTGGTGGTGCGCGTGCAGCCGACCGGCTTCCAGGTCTTTCCCGAGTACGATCTGGCGCTCCAGGTCCGCACCCTCGAGCTGCTCGCCGGCAGCAACGTCCCGGTCCCGCGCGCGCTCTGGTTCGAGCCGGAGGACCGCAGCGTGCTGGGCGCGCCCTTCTACGTGATGGCGCGGGTGGCCGGCCGCGTGCCGACCGATCAGCCCCCCTACCACTCGGGCGGCTGGATGACCGAGGCGACCCCGGAGGAGCGCGCGGCGATCTGGTGGGGCGGGATCGAGTGCATCGCGAAGATCCATCGCCTCGACTGGAAGGCGCTCGGCTTCGGGTTCCTCGAGAAGCCCGAGCTGGGCGCCACCTGCATCGAGCGCGAGCTCGCCTACTACCGCCGCTACCTGGCGTGGGCCGCGCGCGGGGAGCCGCAGCCGACGATCGAGGCGGCGCTCGCCTGGCTCGAGGCGCACGCGCCGCAGGACGAGCCCACCGTCCTGCTCTGGGGCGACGCGCGCATCGGCAACATCATCTTCGACGGCACCCGCCCCGCCGCGGTGATCGACTGGGAGATGGTGACGCTCGGCAGCCCGGAGGCGGATCTCGCCTGGGCGATCTTCCTCGATCGCCACCACAGCGAGGGGATCGAGACGCCGCGGCTGGCGGGCTTCCCGTCCCACGAGGAGACGGTCGCGCGCTACGAGGAATGGACTGGCCACCGGGTCAAGCACCTGCACTACTACCAGGCCCTTGCCGGATTCCGCTTCGCGGTGATCATGCTGCGTATCGCGCAGCAGATCGTGCACTACGAGCTGATGACGCCCGAAGCGGGCCGCCGCTTCGAGCTCGACAACACCGTCACGCGTCTGCTGGCGAGGGATCTCGGCCTGCCGCCGCCCTAACGCGGACCCGGCGCGGGCTCGACGCGCAGCAGCAGCCCCTCGACCTTCGTCACCCGAACCATGGCGCCCACCGGCAGCGGAGCCTGCTCGCTCGCGACGCGCGCCCGCCAGCGCTCGGCGCCGATCCGGACCCAGCCCTCCGGATCCAGCGCCGCGCTGACGCTGCCGACGGCCCCGATCAGGTTCTCGGCGCCGCCCGAGCCGCCGGCGGGCTCGTAGGCGATGCGCAGGACCGGGAAGAGCGCGAGATCCTTCACCACCCAGAGGGCGAGCACCAGCGCGGCGAGCGGCAGCGAGAGGTCCCACACGCGCACCAGCACCACGAGCACCACCAGCAGGAGCACCCAGCTGGGCGCCTCGAAGGCGAGGTAGCGGGCGAAGACGCGGCGGGTGCTCGCGCGCTGCGTGGTCATGCCGTCGCTCAGCCGCCCAGGAAGGCGTCCATGCGCCCGCGCGCGGCCCGCGCCAGCCGGGTCGGAAACGCGTCGAAGCCGTGGATGCCGCCGGGCCAGACGGCCAGCTCGGCGCGGCCGCCGGCCGCGATCCAGCGCGCGTGCAGGAAGAGCGAGTCGTCGAGCAGCGGGTCGAGCGTGCCGACCGTGATCAGCGCGGGCGGCATCCCGGCGAGATCGGCGTGCAGCGGCGAGACGTCGGGGTCGCCGCGGCGCGCCGGGTCGGACACGAAGAAATCGTAGAACCAGCCGAGGATCGGCGTCGAGAGCACCAGGTTACGCTCGCCCCAGCGGCGCTGGCTGGGCGTCATCGTGAGGTCGTAGGCGCCGTACACGAGGTTCGCCCCGGCGAAGGGCCGCAGCCCGTGGCGGTCGCGCAGGCGCAGCAACGTCACCAGCGCGAGGTGCGCGCCCGCGGATTCGCCTCCGATCCAAAGACGTGTCACGCCGAACTCGGCGGCGGTGCGCTCCACCAGCCAGAGCGCCGCGGCCTCGCAGTCGTCGGGGCCGGCGGGGTAGGGGTGCTCGGGCGCGAGCCGGTAGTCGACGCTCACCACCGCGAGGCCGCAGTGGCGCGCGATCGCCCAGTTGCGCAGGTCCGATTGGTTCGCCGCGCCGAGCATCCAGCCGCCGCCGTGCAGATGCAGGTAGGCGCCGCGCACGACGTCGGGCACCAGCACGCGCACGCCGATCTCCCCCGCCGAGCCGGGGATCCGGCGCTCGCGCGCGGCCGCCACCGTCACGACGGGGCCGAAGACGCTCTGCCCCTCTGCGCGCGCCTTGCGGATCGCCGCGGGCGGAAACGCGGTCATCGGCGGCGCGGCCGCGATGGCGGCCTCCAGCTTTCGGTTGAACTCGGCCGTCTCGGCGTCGATCGCTCCGGGCGCGAACAGCTTCGGATCCAGGGGCGAAGGGCTCAAGGCGGGAATCTCCGGGGTTCGGGCTACGGCCGGTCCGTCCACGGGAAGTATCGCAGGCTCGCGAGCGCGAACACGAGGGTCCAGGCGAGCAGCGCCAGCAACAGGGCCGGCGCCAGCGTGGCGTGCAGCCAGCCCGCGGCCATCGACTCGGCCGCCAGGCTGGGCGGGAGCCAGCTCACGACGGGCGCGAGCGCCGCCGGAATGCGCTCGGCCGGGTAGGCGAGTGGACACAGCGTGAAGGACCCCATCGTGACCAGGTTGGTCGCGAGCGAGACGCTCGGGAGGCTGCGGCAGGCGGCGGAGAGACAGGCGCCGAGCGCGAAGAGGCTCGCCACCGCGAGGGCGTAGGCCGGCAACCAGAGCCAGGAGACGGGGGGCGCGGCACCGCCCACGGCTACGCAGAAGCCGAGCGCGGCCAGCGGCAGCAGCGCCATCACGGTCGCTTCGAGGGCCATCGCGCCCAGATACGACTCGCGGGAGAGTCCGGTGGTGGCGAGCAGGTCGCGGTAGCCGAAGATCCGGTCGGACGTCATCACCATGGCGGTCTTGCGCAGGACCACGAGCAGCACTCCGAAGAGCGCATTTCCGATCAGCAGCCGCGTGCGCCCGGGGGCGTCCATGCGCTGGCCGAAGACCGCCTGCACGATCACAGGCAGGCCGAAGCCCATGAACACGTTCATGACCCAGTAGCTGCGGTTCACGCTGAGCGCGAGCCGCGTGCAGCCCAGCAGCGGGCGCAGGCTCGCGGTCATTCCTGCCACCGCGCGAGCTTGTACGAGACCGCGTTGAGCAGGAGCGCGAGGCCGAGCGTGGCGGCGAGGGCCGCGCCCGGAACCGGCGCGCCGGCGATCACCGCGCGCAGCAGCGGCGCGATGTGCGTGAAGGGCGAGAGCCACGCCAGCGGCCGCAGGACCCAGGGCAGCGCGGTGATCTCGTAGAACACGGGGCTCGCGACCGCGAGGCCGATCGCGCAGATCGCGACCGCCGTGTTGCCCGCGTCGAAGTCCCGGGCGCCGAACGCGAGCGCCGCGCCGAGGCCTCCGATCGCGGAGCCCGCGCAGAGCGCGGCGAGCATTCCGGCTGCGATGCCGCCCGGCCCGGGCGCGGCGATCCCGAGCGCCGTGAGCAGGGCGAGCGCCACCAGCACCAGCACCAGGCTCTCGATCACGGCGAGCGAGACGTGCGCCGTGTAATAGGCGCGCTTCGAGACCGGCGAGCTGCGCAGCAGATCCAGGCGCCCGAGGAAGCGGTCGGTCAGCACTGCGAAGCCGACCTGCGCGAGGCCCCCCATCCCGAGCCCGAGCGTGATCGAGCCGGCCATCCACCAGCGCTGCGCCTCGAGCGAGTCGCCGGCGAGCATCAGGCCGAGGTAGGCCACGAAGGCGGGCATCGCGAAGGCGTTGAAGAGCAGGAACTGGAAGGCGCTGCGCTCCTGCGCCCAGTACAGGCGCAGCACCGCCAGGGTCTCGCCAGGCGCGCTCACGACGAATCCTGTTCGGAGAGGCCGCGTCCCATCAGGCGCAGGTAGATGTCCTCGAGCGAGACGCGCCCGACGGCGTACGTCTCGAGACCCTGGTCGCGCACGAACCGCTGCGCTTGCGAGAGCTCGTCGAAGAGGTGCGTGGCCCGCGCGCTGCCGTCGGCCGCGTCGAGCTCGGTCACGCGCACGCTCTTGCCGAGCTGCGCGTACAGCGAGGCGAGCGTTCCCACCCGGGTCAGCCGCCCCTCGCCGATGAAGCCGATCCGGTCGGCCAGGCGCTCGGCCTCGTCCATGTAATGCGTGGTGAGCAGGATGGTCTTGCCGGCGGCGCGCTGGCTCTCGATCGTGCTCCAGAGCGTGCGCCGCGCAACCGGGTCGAGGCCGACCGTGGGCTCGTCGAGGATCAGGATCTCGGGATCCGCGAGCAGGGCGAGCGCCACCAACACCTTGCGGCGTTGACCTCCCGAGAGCGTTCGCACCCGCTTCTGGCGCAGCGGCTCGAGCTCGCACTCGCGCAGCACGAAGGCGAGCCGCTCGCGCGTCTGCTCGCGCGAGAGGTGCTTGAGCGGGCCGAACAGGCGCAGGTGGGCTTCGACCATGAGCCCCTCGAACAGGGCTGCAGACTGGGGGATCACGCCGAGCCGGCGCCTGGTCGCCACGGGATCGGCATGGGCATCGCGCCCGGCGACCTGGATGCGCCCGGCGGTCGGGCGCAGCTCCGTCGTGATCTGGCGGATCAGCGTGGTCTTGCCGGCGCCGTTCGGCCCGAGCAGGCAGAAGAGCTCGCCGCGCTGGAGCACCAGGTCGATGCCCTGGTTGGCACGGGTGCCGTCGGGGTACTCGTAGCCCACACCCTCGCAGACGATCGGCGGCTCCGAGCTCACGCGAACGAGTTTACGCGGCCGAGATCGCCGGGCGCTAGCATCACCGCTCCCCGATCGAGTCACGGGGGGAGGGGGCGGCATGCATCCCGCCGAGGTTCGCCGGCGAATCCTGGCCGAGCACCAGAAGCTGCGCGCGATGCTGGATGCGCTGGTGCCGCTGGCCCAGCGTTTCGAGCGGGGCGAGGACGTCGACGCGAAGTGGCTGCGCGAAGAGGCGATGGCGCTCTACGAGACCTTTTCGGCGCATCTGCTCCACGAGGAGAGCGCGCTCGAGCCCGCCTTGCGGCTGCGCGGCGAGGAGGGGGCGCGGCTCGCCGAGCGGCTCGCCCACGAGCACCGCGAGCAACGAGAGCTGCTCCACTACCTGACGTCGCGCCTGCGCGAGAGTCCCCACCCGACGCTGCTGGTGGCGCGCGAAGTGCGAAACTTCGCCGAGTACCTGCGCAACGACATGGCCCACGAGGAGTCGACGCTGCTCTCCGCCGCCGCGCTCCCCGAGGCGCCCTGACCTCAGCGCGCCCCCGCCATATCCGCGATCCTGCGCAGGTTGTCCGCGTCGCCCACCACGACGACGCGGTCGCCCGCGCGCAGCGCGTCCTCGCCGCGGGGCTGGAACTTCGTGGGCTCGCCGGGGCGTTTGATCGCCACCACGTGCAGCTGGAGGCCGCGCGCGGGGAGATCGCGCAGCAGGCCGGCTTCGAGGACGGAGCCGCCGCCCACCACCACCTCCTCGAGGCTGATCTCCGCCGGTCCCTCCGCGGGGGTGGCCAGGGTGATGAAGTCCACCACCGACGGGCGCGCGATGGCGTGCGCGATGCGCTGGCCGCCGAGGTGGTAGGGCGAGACCACCTGCGCGGCGCCCGCCAGCTGGAGGCGCCGGATTCCCGCGTCGGACTCCCCGCGCGCGTGGATCCCGATGCTCGGGTTGGCCTCTCGCGCGGAGAGCGCGATGAACACGTTGTCCGCGTCGCTGCCGGTCGCGGCCACGATCGCGCGGGCGCGCGCGATGCCGGCCTCCGCCAGCACCGCGTCGTCGAGCGCCGAGCCGATCACGAAGGGGTGGCCGCTGGCTTCGAGCGCGGGCTGCGCGGCCGGATTCGTCTCGATCACGACCACTCCGACACCGAGGCGTGAGAGATCCTGCGCCACGACCCGTCCGAAGCGGCCGTAGCCGCAGAGCACGACGTGATCCTCCAGCATCGAGATGGTGCGCTTCATCGCTCGCCTCCCCAGCAGGTCGCGAACCCGTCCCTCGATCAGGAACTCGGCGAGCGCGACCAGGGTGTAGAACGTGGTGCCGACGCCCAGCACGATCAGGAGCATCGTGAAGACCTTCCCCGCGGCGTCGAGCGGGGGTAGCTCGTGGTAGCCGATCGTGGAGACCGTGATCACCGTCATGAACAGGGCGTCCAGCGGCGAGAGGCCCACGATCAGCACGTTTCCCAGCGTGCCGATCACGAGGACCAGCAGGACCGTCAGGACGGCGAGCACGAGGCGGCGCGACCGGATCACCCTACGCACTCCGACTCGCGACCGCGCACCACGCGGCGGCCGGCGAGCGGCCCCGAGCGCTCGGTCACGACGGTGCATTGGTCCTCGTCGCCGTCGCGCTCGTAGTACAGGATCACCCAGTCGCCGGTGGTGCCGAGCTCGTGTGCGCGCGCGGTGTTCGAGAACAACGCGGTGAAGGACCAGCCGTCTCGCTCGGTGTGCATCACGGGCAGCCAGGCGCGCCGCCCGGGGTTGAAGCGCTTGGGCGCGATGGTGCGGAGATCGCCCCCGGCCGCCCGGCGGCGGTACTCGGCGTCGACGGCGAGCAGGGTCTCGATGGAGGGACGCGCCGCCCCCGCCGCGGCTGGCGCCGCATCGAGCGCCCGCAGCCGGCGCGCGCGCCGGCGCGTCGAGCGCGCGAGCATGCCGGCCAACGTCTCGCGCACCGCGCGGACCCGCCGGATGCCGAAGCCCGGGACGCGCGCCAGCCGCCCGTCGTGCGCAGCCAGCTCGAGATCCTCGAGCGTCTCGAGGTGGAGCTCGGCGTGCACGCGGCGCGCGAGCTCCTCGCCGATTCCCGGCACCGTGGTGAAGAGATCCTCCGGCGAGATCTCGCCCTCGAGCCGCTCGAGCATTCCGAGCCGCCCGGTGTGAACGAGCTCGGCGATCGCCGCGGCCAGGCTCTTGCCGATCTCCGGAAGCCGGTCGAGGCCCTCGGTGCCCTCCTGCTCCAGAATCTCGGCGACCGGCTTCTCGCAGCCGCGCACCCTCTGCGCGCCGGCGCGGTACGCCCGCACGCGATAGGGATTCTCGCCCTGCGCCTCGAGCAGGTCGGCGACGCGTTCGAGCGCGTCGGCCACGTCCTGGTTTCGCAGGCGCGCCGCGGCGACGGCGGGGTTCATGCCGCGAGGCTAGGGGAAGCCGGCGCGCCCCGCCGGCTGCTATTCAACCAGGAGCGTCGACTCCAACCCGGGAATCGCAGGAGGTCGCAGGGTGGAAATCGCGATCGAGCCGATCGCGGAGACCGCGGAGCCCGAGGCGGAGATCGTCGAGCGCAAGGGGCTCGGCCATCCCGACAGCATCTGCGACGCGCTCGCCGAAGAGTGGAGCCTCGCCCTCTCGCGCCACTACCTGGAGCGGCACGGCGCGATCCTGCACCACAACGTGGACAAGGCGCTGCTGGTGGGCGGCGCCGCCGAGCCGCGTTTCGGAGGCGGGCGCGTGCTCGAGCCGATCGTGATCTACCTCGCCGGGCGTGCGATCACCGACGTGGGCGGCGTCGCGGTGCCGGTCGCCGAGCTCGCTCTCGGCAGCGCGCGGGCCTGGCTGCGCGCGAACCTGCGCGGGCTCGACGTGGAGCGAAACGTCCAGATCCACCCCGTGGTCCGGCGCGGGTCGGTGGAGCTGGTGGATCTCTTCGGAGCGGGCGGGCCCTCGCTGGCCAACGACACGTCGCTCGGCGTGGGCTTCGCGCCGCTCTCGCGCCTCGAGGCGCTCGTGCTCGGCGTCGAGCAGCACCTCACGTCGCGGGCGCTGCGCAGCGCGTTTCCGGCCCTCGGCGAGGACGTCAAGGTGATGGGCATGCGCCGGTCTGCGAGCTTTCGCCTCACCGTGGCCGCCGCGCTCGTCGATCGTCACCTTCCCGACGCGGAAGCCTATCGCGCAGCGCGGTCGCGCGTCGCCGAGGAGGTGCGCGCGGCGGCGCGCGGGCTCGGCCACGCCTCGCTCGAGGTGGAGGTGAACGGCGCGGACGACGACGCGCGCGGCCGATTCTACGCGACGGTGACCGGCCTCTCGGCCGAGGCCGGCGACGACGGGCAACCCGGGCGCGGCAACCGCGTGAACGGACTGATCACGCCGAGGCGCGCGATGACGCTCGAATCGGTGGCGGGCAAGAACCCCGTCACGCACGTGGGCAAGCTGTACAACATCGCTGCCAGCCTGCTCGCCGAGGAGCTGGTGGCGGAACTGCCCGGGGTCGCGGAGGCCGAGTGCCGCCTCGTCAGCCGGATCGGGCGCCGGGTCGACGATCCGCCGCTGCTGCACCTGCGCGTGCGGAGCGTCGACCCCGGCCAGCCTGCGCCACGCGCGCGGATCGAAGAGATCGCGCGGCAGCGCGTCGCCGAAATCCCATCGCTCTGGCGCCCGCTGCTGGCGGGCGAGATCGCGCTCGATCGCTGGCCGCTGCGCCGCCCCGTCCGGGAGAGCGCCCGGGGCTGAGGTAGCCCGCCCCAGGCATCCGCCCGCGCTGCGGCCGCCTGCCCCGGCGCCGCCGCTGGGAAGCCGCCGCCGCGCCGCTGGCTGGCACGTGGCTTGCGAACTCGTGCAACGAACCTCAGCGCCCGAACCCGGGAGGGAAACCGATGGCCGACTTCTTGAGCGCCTACTCCGTGCAGCAATGGCTCGAATCCGCGCCGCAGGGCTACCTGATGGACACCGAATACGGTCACCCGCCGGGCGAGAAGGAGCCCGGGCTGGTGCTCGGAGATCCGCTCCTGCGCGAGCAGGCGATCCGGACCACCGTGCAGCTCGTGGTCGGCGAGCGCTGCGCCCTCTCGGCTTCCTCCGGGCTGATCAATGCGGCGCCGGACGAGGGGAGCAAGCGCTTCCTCGCGACGCAGACCCTCGACGAGGCGCGGCATACGGAGGTCTTCACCCAGCGCCTCTTCGACCTCGGCGTCCCGAAGGCCGATCTCGAGTCGACGATCCGCCGCTACGCGAATCCGAACCTGGTGAAGTTCGCCGAGGTGCTGCTCGAGAAGGTGGACCGCAAGGACTTCGTCGCCGGCGTGGTCGGTCAGAACATCGTGCTCGAGGGCATGGCCTTCCACGTCTTCGAGATGCTCCATGCCGGGAGCCAGGCCGTGAACCCGAAGTTCGCGCACACGCTCTCGGGCACGATCGCGGACGAGCGGCGGCACGTGGGGTTCGGCGAGAACCGGATCGGCTCGCTGATCCGCGAGAACCCGCACCGCAAGGGCGACGTCGAACGGCTCCAGAAGGAGATGTCGTACTACATGCTGGCCACCTTCGCGGATTCCTTCCGCGCGGGCCCCGCGCAGGAGGAGATGGCGCGCCTGCGGCGCGAGACGGGCGGCGCCTCGGGGAAATCGGAGTGGCAGGGCGTCGATCTCTCCGAGCTCGAGCCGCGGGAGATGGAGGCGGTGCTGTCGAACACGGTGCTGGCCGAGTTCAAGAAGCGGCTGGAGAGGATCGGCCTCGAGTACCAGACGCCGGTCCGGCCCTAGGCCTCGCGTGAGCGAAGAGAGCTCGGACGTCCACCAGCTCGAGCCCGCACGATTCTTCGAGCAGGTGCACAGCTTCGAGTTCTGGTTCGAGGCCGTGGAGGGATACCTCCACGGCCTCGATCACGGACACCGCGCGGAGACGCCCGAGGCCGTGCTCGCGCCGGACGAGCGCGAGCGTCTGATCACCGTGCTGTGCAACTACTGCGTGGGAGAGACGGCCGCGCTCGAGGGCGCGGGCGGCCTGGTCCAGATCGCGCCCAACCGCGCCAGCAAGATCTTCCTGTCGACGCAGACGGTGGACGAAGGCCGCCATCTCGAAGTGCTCGTAAACCGCTTGCGCGAGCTCGGCGTCGCCGACCCGGAGGTCGAGATCGCGAGCCGCGCCACCCCCGCGCTGCTCGAGTTCAAGCGGCGGCTGCTGGCGCTGGTGCGCGAGCGAGACTGGCTCGCCGCGCTCTTCGCGCAGAACGTGATCCTCGAGGCCATGGAGTTCACCGTCTTTCAGGCCCATGCCCGCAGCGCCGATCCGCGCACGCGCGAAGTGCTCCAGGGGATCGTGAAGGACGAGCGCCGGCATCTGGGCTTCGGGGAGAACGAGCTGGGGCGTCGGCTCGCGGCCCAGCCGGGCGCCGCGTCGCGGCTCGCCGCGGTCCGCCGCGAGCTCGATCCGCTGGTCCTCGGGAGCTTCCGCGACACGCTGCTCCGGATCGGCGGGCGGCGCGAAGAGGGGGCCGATCTCGCCGAGCACTACCGGGCGGCGGTCACCCGGCTCGGCTTCGCGTGAGCGCCCAGGATCCGCTGCGGGAGACGCCTGCGGACGAGGGCGGGGCGCCCCGCCGGCGCTTCCTGCTCGACGACCGCGGCTTCGACGAGGTACCGCCCCGCTATAGGCGTTTCTACCGACGCTGGGCGGGAGCGGGCGATCAGCTCGCCCCGAACGAGGCCCTCTGCCCGGTCTGCAAGGTGGTGGTGCGCTCGACCCGCGAGCTCCGTCCCGGGGACCGCCTCTACTGCATGGCGTGCATGTCGCGTCTGCTGGTCGTCTCCGGCCAGGATGGACGGCTGGAAGCCACGGTCGTCTATTAGCCCCCCCCCGCGCTCCTTCGGGAAACGCCGTTTGATTCGATTCCGCGCCGATCCCGGCACTTTTCTGTTTTCTTCGGGAGCCTAAGGATGCGATCCTGCGCGGCGTCACGGTGGCCGCACGGTCGCGGCTCACCGAAAAAGGGGAAAGCATGGATCGAATGCGGAAACAGCACTGGAGTCCGATCCTGACAGCGGTTTCGCTCGCCCTGGCGCTCGCGTCCGGGGCGGGAGCGACCACGATCAACCAGAACACGTCCTGGACGATCACCAAGAGCGGTGCGACCCAGACCTATCGCGTCGTCGGCTACGGCGACTCGATCTACGCGGGCTATCGCGGCTCGATCTTCTCGGTCGCCAAGCGCGCGGCGCCCTACGTGGGCGGGGAGTACGCGGGCAGCGTCTGGAACCAGAACGTGCAGATCGTGCGCCGGGCGAAGTCGGGCGCGATCGCTTCGGACATCTACAACAACAAGATCGTGGCCGAGCGCTCCTACATGCAGGCGACGAACACGCGCATCGTGACCTTCGAGATGTGCGGGAACGACTACCTGCAGGCGCGCTCGCAGTTCAACGGTCAGTCGGGAACCTGCAACTACTCGGGCGGGAACAACGCCCTCGCCAACTGCACCAACTACACGGGCCTCGCGATGAACGCGATCAACCAGTACGCCACCACGGCGACCCGGAAGATCGTGTCGAATCTGTACTACCCCGGTTACGCAGCCGACAATGCGAACAGCAACTGCGTGGACTCGGTGACCGGGCAGCCGGTCAACAAGCAGAGCAACAACCTGGACCTGCTCGCCAAGAGCAACTGGCGCACCTGCAACCTCGCCGAGCAGCGCGGCTTCTCCTGCGCGGACAGCTTCGCGCAGTACATGGGCGCGGACTACGACTCGAACAGCGACGGCCAGATCGACTCCGATGCACTCCGCTACGTGTCCGGTGAATCCGAGGCGGCCTACGTCCAGAAGATCACGGTCACGCTGCGCTCGACGATCCGCGACGCCAACACGCACTTCGTGAACTCGAGCACCAGCTACGACTACATCCTCTCGGACAACACGCACCCGACGTACTTCGGCGCGACCCAGAGCTCGGGCGGCTCGGGCTCGGGCGCCGCGGACGGCGGGACGATCGTGGGCGGCAAGAATCCGCAGTGGAACCGCTTCGGTCACGAGCGGATGGGCTGGGCGCTGTCGGTCTTCAACCCGCCGACGCCGTAGCCCGGGTCAGAGGAGGAAACGGGCCAGGATGAGCGCGGGGACCCCGACGTAATAGAGGACCCCGCAGGCCACCTCGACGGTCCGACGCACCCTCGCGGCGCGCGCAGACCCGGCGCGCGCCGCGAGGAGTGCGAACGCCTCGGCGAACGTTCGACACACGCTCGCGTAGCAAACCAGGTAGACGCACACCGTCGCCCAATACTCGCCGAAGGTCCGCAGCCAGGGCCCGAGACCCTCCAGGTAGTACTGGCCGAGCGAGCCGCCATAGGCGATGTGCTGGTGGGCGTTGAAGAGCACCCCGCCCGGGAGCAGGGCGAAGACCGGGAACTTGAAGAGCGGGTGGGAGAGCAGGCCGCGCGGATGGCGCTGCCGGGCGAGCGCGTAGGCGACGAAGGGATGGCGCAACGCGTCGCGCGCGGAGGCGACGCCGCCGGCCTCCTCGAGGGCGCCCAGCAGCGGTTCGAGATCGGGCGCTTCGAGGCCCGGCCGCAGCAGGGCGCCCGAGCGCAGGCGCAGCCAGACCCCCGGACCGGGCAGGGGAACCCGCCACGTCTCGACGCCCGCGATCGACGCGCAGGGGACCTCGAGACGCAGGCCGCGGCCGCGGACGTGAAGCTTGCGCTCGCGCACCTCCACCTGCGCCGTGAAGACGCGCGCGAGCAGCCAGGCTGCGGCGGCCGGGAGCGCGGAATAGGCCGCGAAGATCGCCAGCAGTGAGGGAAGCGGGAAGGGCTCGCCGCGGCGCAGCAGCATGCTGACCGCGATCGCCGGCAGGCTCGCGCGGCTGAGCGCGACGAGGCCGGCCGCGATCCACCGCCAGGGCGCCGGGTACGCGCGCGCCAGCGAAGCCCGGCGTGCGTGGGAGAGCGGCTCGGATGCGTTCGACATGCGCTCGCGCTTGCTCGCTGGAATCGCGGCATCATAGAATGGGATGCGCTGCGGCGCGCGAGGAATTGCACGCGTGACGGCCGAGCCTCGCAAGACGCGATCGCGGATCGACGGAGACGGCGTCAAGGTCGTCGAGGTCGCAGGCGTGCGCCGAGGCGTCTGGCTGATCGGGCTCGCGCTGCTGCTGGCCGCTGCGGCGGTCGTGCTCGCGCTGCGGCTCGCGCTGCGCGAGGAGGCGCCCGAGGCGGCGAGCGCGGAGGCCCCCGCGGCGGTCGCCGCGGCGCCGAGCGCGCCGCCGGCGCCGAAGCCGGTGACCGCGCCGCGCGCGCATCCGGTCCGGCGCGTCGCCGCGCCGCACCCGCCGCCGCCGGCGCCCTCGGCTGGCGAGGTGCCGCCCGAGGTCGCCCCGCTCCCGGAGTTCCCCGACGAGCCCGGCAACGTCGCCTCGGGCATCGCGCTCTTCCCGCCGCTCGGAACCGAACCGCTCAAGCAGGGGATCCTGGTTCCCGAGGACTTCGAGCTGCCCGAAGGCTACGTCCGGCACTTCCAGGCGACGGACGACGGCCAGGGCCTTCCTGCGATCCTGATGTTCCATCCCGATTACGAGTGGCTCGACGCGAACGGCGACCCGATCCCGCTGCCGGAGGATCGCATCGTTCCGCCGGAGCTGGCCCCTCCCGGAATGCCGATCGTGCCGATCGATCTTCCGCCCAGCCAGGCCGAGTCGGATCCCGTCCCCTGATCGAACCGCGCCTGCGCCCGGTGACGATTACGCTCGCGGCCACGGCCGCGAGTGCGCTCGCGTTCGCGCTCTACACCCGCGTCGTCTGGCCCTTCGTGCTGCTCGGCTGGGTGGGCCTCGCGCCGTGGCTCGCCGCGCTGGGAGGCGCCCGCACGCTGCGCGGGGCGCTCGCAATCGGTTGGCTCTTCAGCGTCGCCTTCGTGCTGGCGGTCTTCTCCTGGTTCGCGACCGGCATCGCGGCCTACACCGGGATTCCGCTGCCGATCGCGTTCGCCCTGCTGGTGCTGGGAGCGCCGCTCCTCCAGCCGCAGCTCCTGGTGTACGCGGGAGCGCGTTTCCTCGCCGCCGGCCGCCGCCCCGGCGCCGTCACGCCGGCGGCAGCGCTCGCGGCCGCGCTGCTCTACGTGGGCGCCGAATGGGCCCTTCCCAAGCTGCTCGGCGACAGCATCGGCCACGGGCTCTTCGCCTCGCCTCGGATCCGGCAGGCGGCGGATCTCGCCGGGGCCCCCGGACTCACCCTTGCGCTGTTGCTGGTGAACGAGTGCGCGCTCGCGATGGGGCAGTCGCTCGCGAGCGCCCCGGGTTCCCTGCGCGCGCGGCTCGCGCGGCTGCGCGCACCGGCCGCCTGCGCCGCCGCGATCCTGCTCGCGCTCACGGGCTATGGCACGCTCCGCCTCGCGCAGCTCGCCGGGCAGATCCCCGCGCGCCCGCTGCTGACGGCGGGCGTCGTGCAGGCCGACATCAGCCGCTACGGCGAGCTCGCCCGGGAGCTGGGCACCTACGACGCGGCGCAGGGAATCCTCGCCGCGCACTTCGATCTCTCGCGGCAGGCGCTCGCGCAGGGCGGCGTCGATCTGCTGGTCTGGGCCGAAACGGTGTACCCGGCGACCTTCGGGACGCCGAAGACCGACGCGGGCGCGTCGCTCGACCGCGAGATCGCCGCCTTCGTCGCGGATTCGCGCGTGCCGCTCGTCTTCGGGGCCTACGACGTCGACGCGAAAGGCGAGTTCAACGCCGCAGTCTTCCTCGAGCCGGGCCGGGGCGGGCGCTTCGAGTTCGAGACCTACCGAAAATCGTGGCTCTTTCCGCTGACCGAGCGCGTGCCGCGCTGGCTCGATGGCGAGCGCGTGCGCGGCTGGCTCCCGTGGCTCGGCACCTGGCAGCCGGGATCGGGAGCGCAGGTGCTGCCGCTCACGCTCCCGGACGGGCGGCGGCTCGAGATCGCGCCGCTGATCTGCTACGACGCCACCACCCCCGGCCTCGCGATCGCCGCGGTTCGCGCCGGGGCCGAGCTGCTCGTGACGCTCTCGAACGACGCCTGGTTCGCGAGCGGCGAAGGGCCGCACCTGCATCTGGTGGTCTCCGCCTTTCGGAGCCTGGAGACGCGCCGCTCGCAGGTGCGCGCCACCAACACGGGGATCTCGGCGGTGATCTCGCCGACCGGCGAGCTGCTGGCGGCGGCCGGCGTGCACGAGCGCGCGGCGATCGCCGCGGGCGTGCCGGCGGCGCCTGCCTCCGGAACACTGATGCTCGCGTGGGGGGACTGGTTCGGCCCCTTCGCGCTGGGGGTGGGGCTCGTGCTGCTGGGGGCGATCCGATGGATGCGGACGAAGTAGTACGCGCGCGCTGGAGCGCCGCGCGTTTCACCCCGGGTGAACGGGGCGGCCATTACGAGAGCTGGTTCCAGCGCGCGAACCACCCGAGCCGCCCGCTCGCGTTCTGGATCCGCTACACGATCCTCTGTCCCCGAGGCCGCCCGCAGGACGCGGTCGGCGAGCTCTGGGCGATCGCGTTCGACGGCGAGGCGGGCCGGATCGTCTCGGTGAAGCAGGAGCTGCCGATCGCGGAGTGCCGCTTCTCCGCGTCCGGGCTCGAGGCGCGGGTCGGGAAGGCGGAGCTTTCCGGCGCCGCGCTGACGGGGGCCGCCGCCTCAGCCGGGCATCGCATCGGCTGGCAGCTCGCGATCCGCGGCGGCGAGCCGCCGCTGCTGCTGCTCCCGCGCGCGTGGTACGCGCGCCGCCTTCCCCGCGCGAAGGCGCTGGTGCTGGCTCCCAACGCGGTCTTCGACGGCTGGCTCGAGGTCGACGGCGAGCGCGTCGCGATCGACGGCTGGCGCGGCAGCCAGAACCACAACTGGGGCAGCCGCCACACCGACCGCTACGCCTGGGGACAGGTCGCGGGGTTCGACGGCGCCGAAGACGCCTTCCTCGAATGCTCGACCGCGCGCGTGCGGGTCGGGCCGATCTGGACTCCCTGGCTCACGCTGCTGGTCCTGCGCGTGGACGGACGCGAGCTGGCCATCAACAGCCTGATATCCGCGCTGCGCGCCCGCGCCCGGATCGACGGCTTCACCTGGACGTTCGACACGCGAGGCCCGGGCCTGCGGGTTCGCGGCCGGATCGAGGCGCCCGCCCGCGCCTTCGTGGCGCTGCGTTACGGCAATCCTCCCGGCGGCGAGAAGATCTGCCTCAACAGCAAGCTCGCGCGCTGCGAGCTCACGCTCGAGGAGACCGGCCGTCCCCCGCGCAGCCTCTCCACCGCGAATCGCGCCGCCTTCGAAATCCTGGCGGACGAAGGCGCACCGGGGGTTTCGACTTGAGCGCCAGCAAACCCTTTCTTTTCTACGCCGCGGAGATCTCGTACTTCTCGGCCAAGGTGCGGCCGGCGCTGCGCTACAAGGCGGTCCCCTACGTCGAGAAGCTCCCGACCCGCGCGGCCTATCGCGATGTGATCGTTCCGCGCACGGGCCTGGCCTTCATCCCGATCCTGATCACGCCCGAAGGCGAGACCTGGCAGGACACCAGCGAGATCCTCGACGCGCTCGAGGGGCGCGTGCCGGATCCGCCTCTCTACCCGCGCTCGCCCCTGCTGCGCGCCGTCTCGCTGCTCTTCGAGCTCTTCGCCGACGAGTTCCTGGTGCTGCCGGCCATGCACTACCGCTGGGCCTTCCCGGAGAGCGAAGCCAAGGCCCGCGCGGATTTCGGAGCCAGCACGGGCGATCCGGAGTCCGCGTCCCGCTTCGCCGACCGGATGCAGGGGAGCATCGCCGCGCTCGGGGTATCGCCCGCGTCCGCGCCGGGGATCGAAGCGCACCTCGCCGATCTGCTCCGGCTCCTCGAGGCGCACTTCGCGAGCCACGCCTACCTGCTCGGCTCCCGCATGTCGCTCGCGGATTGCTCGCTGATGGGGCCGTTCTACGCGCACCTCTACCTCGACGCGGTGCCCGGGCGGCTGCTGCGCGCCGCCGCCCCGCGCGTGTGTCACTGGATCGAGCGCATGAACCATCCCGACCCGGCGGAGCCCGGGGACTGGATCGCGGAGGGCGCGCTGCCGGAGACGCTGGTCGACCTGCTCGCCTTGATCGGCCGCGACGCGCTGCCCGTCGAGCTGGACACGCTGCGCGCCTTCGAGAGCTGGGCGGACGCGCGCCCCGCCGGGCCCGAAGAGTTGCCGCGCGCGGTCGGCTTCCACGAGACGACGCTGCGCGGCGCGGCCTTGCAGCGCTACACGAGCCCCTACAGCCTGTGGATGGCGCAGCGAAGCCTGGATGCGCACCGCGCGCTCCCCCCGGCCGAGCGCGTCCGGGTCGAGCGGGCGCTCGCCGGCACCGGCTGCGAGGCGCTGCTCGCCTGGACGCCCCGCCACCGCGTCGCCAAGCGCCGTTTCAAGCTCGTTCTCGAGCCCTGAGTAGCGGCGGGCGCGGCCCCTTGGATCGCCCGGACGTTTGGCCGATGATCTTCGGCATGTCGCTTTCCGGCGAAAACCGGCCCGAGTGGTTCATCAACCGGGAGCTCTCCTGGCTCCAGTTCAACCGGCGCGTGCTCGAGGAGGCGCAGGCCGAGGGCAACCCGCTGCTCGAGCGGGTGCGCTTCCTGGCCATCGTCGATTCGAACCTCTCGGAGTTCTTCGAGGTGCGGGTCGCGAGCTTGCGCCAGCAGGTCGAGGCGGGCATCACCAAGCGCACGCCGGACGGCATGACGCCCGCGGAGCAGCTGGCGGCGATCGGCGCGGGGGTCCGCGAGCAGATGGCCGAGCTCTACCGCTGCTGGAACCGCGAGCTGCGCCCGGCGCTCGAGAAGGAGGGCATCGTCTTCGTGGTGCCCGAGGCGCTCGAGCCTGTTCAACAGGACTGGCTGCGCGATCTCTTCGAGCGCGAGATCTTCCCGGTGCTGACGCCGATCGCGCTCGATCCCGCCCATCCGTTCCCCTTCGTCGCGAGCGGAAGCCTCAACCTGGCGGCGCTGCTCGAGACCAACGATCCCGAGGAGCCCGACCGGCTGGGCGTGGTGCAGGTGCCGCGCGTACTGGCGCGCATCCTGCGCGTGCCCGCCCGCGGGGCCGCGCATTGCTATGTCTTCCTTGCCGACACGATCCGGTGGCAGCTTCCGCAGCTGTTCGCTCGCACCCGGATCCTCGACCACACCGCCTTCCGACCCACGCGCAACACGAACCTCTACGTCGACGACGACGAGGTCGAGAACCTGCTCACCGCGATCGAGCAGGAGCTGCACCGCCGACGCCGGGGCGAAGCCGTGCGGCTCGAGGTGCGCGCCCCGATCGGCGACCGCCTCAGGCAGGAGCTGACGGAGGTCTTCGACCTCGAGCCGAACGACGTCTACGAGTGCGACGGCCAGGTGAACCTGCACCGGGTGATGCAGCTGCTCGAGTTCGAGAACGACGACCGCCTGAAGGCGCCGCCCTTCCAGAGCGCGATCGCCCCGATGCTGGTGGAGCCCGCAAAGCTCTTCCAGGCGGTGCGCGCGGGCGACGTCCTGCTGCACCACCCCTTCGACTCCTTCGAGAGCGTGGTCAACTTCGTCGAGCAGGCCGCCGAGGATCCGCGCGTGCTCGCCATCAAGCAGACCCTCTACCGGACGAGTGAAGACTCGCCGATCGCGCGCGCGCTGCTCGGCGCGGCCGAGCGCGGCAAGCAGGTGACGGTCGTGGTGGAGCTGAAGGCGCGCTTCGACGAGGAGAAGAACATCCGCTGGGCGCGCCGCATGGAGGAAGCCGGCGTCCAGATCGTGTTCGGCGACGTGCGCCTCAAGACGCACTGCAAGCTGATCCTGGTGGTGCGGCGCGAGGACGACGGCATCCGCCGCTACGCGCACATCGGCACCGGGAACTACAACTCGACCACGGCGCGCCAGTACACGGACATCGGCCTGCTCACTGCGGACCCGGAGGTGACGGCCGAGGTCGCGGGCGTCTTCAACCTGCTCACCAGCCTCTCGACGCACGAGCGCTGGAACCACCTGATGGTGGCGCCCCAGACGCTGCGCCCGGGCCTGCTGATGCGGATCGCGCGCGAGGCGGAGAACGCCCGGGCCGGCCGCCCGTCGGGAATCATCGCGAAGCTCAACGCCGTGCAGGACGAAGAGGTGATCCGCGCGCTCTACGCCGCCTCACAGGCCGGCGTTTCGATCGAGCTGATCGTGCGCGGCATCTGCTGCCTGCGTCCCGGCGTGCCGGGCCTCTCGGAGACGATCCGCGTGCGCTCGATCGTCGACCGCTTCCTCGAGCACAGCCGGATCGTGCGCTTCGAGGCCGGCGGCGCGCCCGAGCTCTGGTTCGGCAGCGCGGACTGGATGCCGCGCAACCTCGACGGGCGCGTCGAGGTGCTCTGCCGCGCGCGCTCCGAGAGCGTGCGCAAGCGGCTGGAGGAGATCCTCGACGTCTACGTGCGCGACGACGCGAAGGCCCGGGAGCTGCTCTCGGACGGAACCTACCGCCTGGCCGAACAGAACTTCGGCGTGCGCGCGCAGGAGGTGTTGATGGGCCGGCGCTCGAGTTGAGTCCGGCCTCCGCGGCGCGCCGGCTCGCGGCGCTGGCGCTGGCCGGCCTGCTGGGCGTCGCGCCGGCCTTCGGCGCGGATCCGGCGCCGCGCTTCTCCGCCGCGGGCGATCACGATCTCACGCTCCAGGTCGGCTCCCGGACGCGGACCTTCCTGGTGCACCTGCCGCCGCGCTTCGCGGAGCGCGGCCCGCTTCCCGTGCTGGTCGCCTTCCACGGCGGCGGCGGGAGCGCGCAGGGATTCCAGAAGTACGCGGGGCTCGACGCGGTCGCGGACCGCGAGGGCTTCGTGGTCATCTATCCCGACGGCAGCGGGCGTCTCGGCCGCCGGCTGCTCACCTGGAACGCCGGCGGCTGCTGCGGGAGCGCGCAGCGGGATCGGGTCGACGACGTCGGCTTCACGATCCGCGTGCTCGGCGAGCTCGCGCGCGATCTGCCGCTCGACCGCACGCGGGTCTACGCCACCGGCCACTCGAACGGCGCGATGATGGCGTACCGGCTCGCCGCCGAGGCGGCGGAGCGGATCGCCGCGATCGCGCCAGTGGCGGGCGCCATGCAGCTCGTGGTCTTCGCGCCGGCCCGGCCGATGCCGGTGCTGCACGTGCACAGCGTCGACGATCCGCGCGCGCTCTACACCGGCGGCCTGGGCCCTCCCTTTCCATTCACGAGGGCGCGCGTGGAGCACAACGCGGTCGAGCCCACGCTCGCGCGCTGGGCCGGGTTCGACGGCTGCGCGGCCGAGCCGAGCGTCGTCGAGGAGCGCCGCGCGCCCGACGGCGGGGAGGGGGCCGGGCATGCCGCCGTGCTGCTCGATTTTGCGCCCTGCGCGAGCGGCGCCGACGTCCGGCTCTGGAAGCTCAAGGGCGCGGGGCACGGCTGGCCGGGCGCGCCCCCCGTGCTGGGGGAGAGCGTGATGGGCCCCGAGACCCGTGTGATCCTGGCGGCCGAGGAGGTCTGGCGCTTCCTGCGCGGCTTCTCGCGCCTGGACGCGCCGCCGCTCTAGCCACGACGCGTCCCCGCGGGGAAAGGACCGGCAGGTCTCCGTGCGAAGCCGCCGGGATCTCTCCGCCATCAACAGCCGGCCCGTGTCTGCCGATACCTACGGACGCGAGCCAGTACTTCCGACCGGGGGGATCCGCATGGCGGCGGCCACGACCAAGGAACGCATCCACACCTACCTGGTGCTCAAGGGCGGCGGGCAGGCGGAGCGCGTGATCGTGTGGGACTCCCAGGACGTGAGCGTCGGACGCTCGAGCGAGAACGACATCGCGATCGACGACGCCGCGCTCTCGCGCAAGCACGCCCAGTTCTACCGCGCGGATGGCGCCTGGGCGATCAAGGACCTCGGCACCTCGAACGGCACCACCGTCAACGGCGAGACGGTCCACACGCGCGTGCTCCAGAACAAGGACGTGGTGCGCTTCGGCGACATCGAGATCTCCTTCGTGCAGGTCGCGAAGAATCCCGGGCAGATCGGCAAGAAGGTCGAGTTCGCTTCCCAGCTCAAGAGCTTCGGGGGCGCCGCCGGGCAGGCCAGCAACGGCGAGGCCACCATGCTGGGCCTGGTGCAGACGCTCGACGGCGACGACGAAGAAGACGAATTCGTCGTCGGCAAGATGAACGATTTCGGCGCCGATCTGGCGGCGATGCAGGCGCCGGCCCAGCGTCAGGCGCCGCGCCCGGCGCCGCGCGATCTCGACCTCGAGCTCGGCTCGCTGGGCGGAGATGGCCTCGACGTCGTCGAGCCGGGCGGCGACGCGCTGCCTCCCCCGAAGCCCAGCCCGATCTCTCCCGCGCACCGGATTCCCGCGGCCGCCAAGCCGGCCCCGCGACCCGCGCCGGCTCGGCCCGCGGCGCCGGAGTGGTCGCTCGACGACGCGCCGCCCGCCGCGCCGGCTCCGGCCGCGCGTCCGCAGCCGCGTCCCGCCGCTCGCGCGGCGGCCCCGGCCCCGGCGCGCCCGGCCGCAGCGCCCGCGAAGCAGTCCGTCTCGCTCCAGCTCGAGATCGAGGGCCTCTCCGGCGATCTGCGGCAGGCCGTCGAGGCGCTGCTCGGCAAGGTGATCGAGCTTCCGCCGCTGCGGATCCGCGTGAAACAGGACGATCTCTAGGCGAGCAAGCGCGCGAAGCGCGCGCGCAGCGAGGCGAAGCCGAGCGAAGTTCACTCAGGCTCACTGCAAAGCGCGCTTGAAACTTCTCCCGCTATCCTCTCCGCATCCCATGGGCAAACCCCGCCGCCGCTACGAGATCGATCGACCCGACCTCGATCGATTGGCCGAGGATCTGGTGCGCCGCGCCGCCGAGGCGTACGGCCGCCCGGATTCGGCCGATTTCGCGCGCCAGATCATCGTCACCGCGTTGCGTCTGCTGCGCGACGGCACCGAGGAGAGCGACGTCAAGCTGCTCAACAGCGCGCTCAAGGAGCTGCGCCACAGCTTCCGCGTCTTCGCGCCCTACGAGCACCTGCGCAAGGTCGCGGTCTTCGGCAGCGCGCGCACGCAGCCGGACGCTCCCGCCTGGCAGCAGGCCTTCGCCTTCGCCGAGCGCATCGCGCGCGAGGGCTGGATGGTGATCACCGGCGCCGGCGGCGGCATCATGGCCGCGGCGCAGGGCGGCGCGGGCCGCGAGGCGTCCTTCGGCGTCAACATCCGGCTGCCCTTCGAGCAGGCCGCGAACGAGGTGATCGCGGGCGATCACAAGCTGATCAACTTCAGGTACTTCTTCACGCGCAAGGTGGTCTTCGTGAAGGAGTCGCACGCGATCGCGCTGTTTCCCGGCGGCTTCGGCACCCACGACGAAGGCTTCGAGGCGCTGACCCTGATCCAGACCGGCAAGAGCCCCATCATGCCGGTCGTCTTCGTCGACGCCCCGGGCGGCAGCTACTGGCGGGACTGGGAGGAGTGGGTGCGCTCGCACCTCGCACAGCAGCGCCTGATCTCGGAGCGCGACCTCGCGCTCTTCCGCGTGACCGACGACGTGGGCCTGGCGGTGCACGAGATCCTGAACTTCTACAGCAATTTCCACTCGAGCCGGTACGTCTCGGATCGCCTGGTGCTGCGGCTGCGGCAGGCCCCGAGCCCGGCGCAGCTGGACGCGCTCAACCGGGATTTCTCCGAGCTGCTCTCGGCGGGCGTGATCGAGAGCAGCGGCCCGCTGGCGCAGGAAGCCGGCGAGTTCCCGCAACTCGCGCGCCTCACGCTGCGCTTCAACCACCGCGAGATGGGCCTCTTGCGCGGACTGATCGACGTGGTGAACGGCTACGTCAGCGCCTCGGCGCCGCCCCCGCGCGACGCCGGCCCGGTCGAGCTCGTCGAGCAGAGCCTGCCGCCCGACGCGGAGCGCGACGAGCAGGACTAGCTCCGGGAGTCAGCGCGCCGGCACGATCGCCTGATCGAGCTCGATCGCCATCACCCCTTTCCTACGGACGAAGCGCCCGCGCCGGGATGCGAAGCCGGTAGCGCTCGCTCGGCGAGGCGTTCCATCGGATCGCATCCGTGGTCTGGTGGATCTCGCGGATGCCAGCGCGATCGAAGACCCGCAGATAGAGGTCAGGCCGTGACTCGCCGAGGTCGCTGAAGTCCCGCCGGTTGAATCGGATCTCGAACCGACCGTCTTCGTCCGTGCTGGCGGATCCCACCTTGTCGTCGAAGATGAGGTCGCGATCGAAGGCCCGGACGATGAGATGGGCGAGCGGCCGGCCCGTCTCTTCTTCCTCGATCGTGCCCAGGATCCGGAAGCTGTCCTGATCGGCCATCTCCACCCCGTCGATCCGTCCGCCGATCAAACGACGCTGCGAGACCCGGCCCGCTCGGCGCACCACTGGAAGAACCGCGAGTTGTCGTAAGGCAGCTCTCGATGGGAGCGAGGCTCCCACATGCTCCGCCGGGCTGCGGCGAGGTCGCCGCCGTACACGTGCAGACCGAGCGTGCGTGAGCCGAGCGGATTCTCGATCGCGTGAATGACGTCCGACCCGAGGAGGATGGCGTCGCCGGCGCGGAGCTCACGACGGTTGACCTCGTCGAGCCCCTCGCCGGAGCGCCGGTAGAAGGTGTTGTTCTCCTGGCCTTCGTAGATCCCGATCACCGCCCACATGCCGTGCTCGTGAGGGGGACTCGCGAAGTGCGGGTGGAGCGTCGCGTTCAAGATCATGACTTCGGCCGATCGGTAGAGCGGAGCGTCGAGAATCGCCTGCCCCGATTCGCTGGGGGTTACCGCCTGCTTGATTCCCTCGGCGTCGCCGAGCAGGCTCCGCATCAGAGCGAGCACCTGCTTCGCGCCGTCGGGAGCGCCAGCGAATCGCCTGCAGCTGGCGATGAAGTCCTGGAGGTCGAACATCGGCCCTTCTCTTTCTCGCGCCGCCAGAATGCCACCGCAGATCGACGGGAACAACCGGTCTGGCATCAGCGGCTGCGCTCTGCCAGGAGGCGACGCGCGTGGTCCACCAGCTCGTAATAGTCGGTGAGGCGCAGATCCGCTGCGGCCTCCGGGTCGAGCAGGACCGTGGCATGGGGATGCAGCTGGATCGCCGACGCGGGACAGCTGGCTGCGAGCGGACCCTCGAGCGCGGCGGCCACCGCCCGAGCTTTGGCCGCTCCGGTCGCGAGCACGAGCAGGGCTCTGGCATCCAGAATGGTCGCGATTCCCATGGTGATGGCCATGGTCGGCGCTTCGAGGTCCGGCTTCCCGAGTCGGTTGTCGCGAAGCGTTGCGGGAGAGAGCGTCTTGACCCGCGTGCGCGACCCCAAGCTCGAGCCGGGTTCGTTGAAGCCGATGTGCCCGTTGCGACCGATGCCCAGGATCTGGAGGTCGATCCCGCCGCGGGCCTGGATCAACGCTTCGTAGGCCGCCGCTTCGGCGACGGGATCCGCCGCGTCTCCGGCGGGGAGGTGGGTGTTGGCCGGATCGACGTCCACCTTCGCAAAAAGTTTCTCGCGCATGGCGAGGTGGAAGGATTGCGGGTGCTGCGGGCCGACACCGAGGTATTCGTCGAGGTTGAACGTCTCGACACGGGAGAAGCTCAGATCGCCCAGCTGGTTTCGCCGGGCGAGCTCGGCGTAGAGCGCCTGGGGAGTGGCCCCCGTCGCCAATCCCAGACGGGCATCGGGCTTTCGCTGGATCAACGCGGTGCAGATGTCCGCCGCCTTCACGGCAACGGCCTGGGCAGACTCGAGAATCCACACGTCCATGCGCCAAGACTCCGGCCGGCCTATGGGCGAGGCGCTCCGGGAACCTGGAGAGAGAGATAGGCGAAGTTGCCCACCGCATCGAGCCGCGCGGGGGCGCCGACGGCGGCCTCGACGAAGCGTGCGACCTCGGCCGCGGAACGCGGGCGGGTCACCTCACCGGCGCGGTGCAACAACGCGAGATAGCGGTCGCCGAGCCACCGGCCTCGAACCAGGCTGGATACGAAGAGCTGGCCTCCCGGTCGAAGCACGCGCAGCCACTCCGCACACACATCCGATGGCGACGAGAACACGTGGAGGGCGCCATGGCAGATCACGGTCGCCAGCGAGCCGGCGCGAAACGGCAGCGCGCTCGCATCCGCTTGCAGGAATGCGACGTGCCGCGGAAGTGCGCCGTGAAGCTGGCGGAGGCGCGCCATGCCGCGGCGAAGCATGCCCAGCGAGCGATCGAGCACGACCAGGGGGCGTGAAGTCGTCGTGTACGCCGAGGCCGAAGGCACGCAGGATCCCGCCGCCACGTCGAGGACCCAGCCCTCGTGCGAAGACGCGAGGCCGCGCCGGATGAAGTCCGTATGGGCGGCCGCTGCCACGCCCCAGGCCAGGCTCGAATACCAGCGCGACGACACGAGCCAGTCGTAGCCCGCCGCTCGCGAGTCGTACGGCGCGCCTTCGTCACCCGCGCCGAGAGCGGAGAACAGGCCGGCCTCGAGCTCGCGGATGCTCCGCCCGGGCTCGAGGACTTCCTGGAGCGCGATCACCAAGCTCCCTTCCGTCCTCGCCTACACCTGCGTGAGTCCTCGACGCCTGGCGCCGAACTCGACCAGCCGCTGGTATCCCTTCGGCAGCAGACGCTGAAGGGCCGAGAGCACGCGAGCGTCCACGCCGATGAGGATTCTCCGCTTTCCCCTGCAAACGCCTGCGACGATCGCGCGCGCCGCATCGTCGGCGGTGGTGCGCGCCATGCGGTCGAATTCAGCGAGCATCGCTTCGCGAGGAAGCGCCGGGACCTGGTGCTTGCCGAGCCGGGCGTTTCGAGCGATTCCCGTTGCGACTCCGCCCGGATGAACGATGTGGGCGCGAACGGGAGAACGCTCGACGCCGAGCTCGATCGACAGCGCTTCCGTGAAGCCACGAACGGCGAACTTGGAAGCCGTGTAGGCCGACTGACCTGGATAGCCGATCAGGCCGAACGCGCTCGAGATGTTGACGATGTGGCCGCCTCCCGCGGATTTCATGTGCGGGAGGAATGCCTTGCTGCCATGGACCACGCCCCAGAAGTTGATGCCCATCAGCCAGCGGAGCTCCTCCAGCGTCGCGTTCTCGACCGTGGCGACCAGGGTGACGCCCGCGTTGTTGAAGACGAAGTGCGGGGTCCCATGCTGGGCCACGACCTCCTGCGCCCATGCGAAGAATGGCTCCGCCTCGGAGACGTCGAGCACTCGACTGCTGGCCCTCGCACCCAGGGCCTCGCACGCAGCGCGGGTCCTCTCGAGGCCGGCCTCGTCCAGGTCGCAAAGGGCCACCTGACAGCCACCGCCGGCGAGGTGCGTCGCGAGGGCGGCGCCGAGCCCGCCCGCCGCGCCGGTCACGACCGCCACCTTGTTTCGCAGGTCGTCGCTCATGCAGGTACTACGGGATAACACGGCGGTCGATCCGCCGCCCGAAACGGATCGCTGTCAGCCGGCAGCCGTCCGCAGCCAGAGGGCATGCACGAGGCCCGCGCCAGCCAACGCCGCGATCCCCACCCCATCGACGAGCATCACGCGCCCGATCCCCGCGCTGTACCCGCCGACCTGCCATGCGATCAGCAGGAACGACAGCATGCTGACGAAGCCCACGGCATATCCAAGCGTACGCAGGGGAGGGTGAAAGGCAACCACCAGCATCAGCCCGCCCACGATGCCGAAGAGCACGGCGCGATGCCGCATCAGGATCCGGAGATTCGGATCCTCCAGGCCGACGCCGTAGAGCGCGCTCATGCGCTCCGCCGAGACGGCCCCCAGGGCCGGCGCCAGGTTGATCGCCGCTGCGACGAGGAAGAGGAAGGTCCAGAGATGCTTCATGGGCTCGGATTCTAAGCTCGCCGCCGATGGCGCGCCCAGTGCCAGTGCGCTGGCCGTCCGGCCGGACGAGCGCCGAGGATGATCACGCGAGCCTGGGCTTCACCCGCCATGCGCCATCGCCGTGAGACGCCCCCAAAGGATCGGCAACAGCGGCTCGCGCAGCTGCTGGCCTCCCTTCACGTGCATGTGCAGGTGGTAGACGGTCTGGCCGCCTTGCGGATTGGTGTTGATGACGATCCGGAAGCCCGATTCCGCGATGTTCCGCTCGCGCGCCGCGCTGCGCGCCAGCTCGAGCATCTCGCCGAGCACCTCGGGCGAAGCCTCCAGAACCGACGCATGGCGCTGCTTGGGGATCACCAGCAGATGCACCGGAGCGGTGGGCGCATACGTGTCTTCGATGACGTAGGCGTGCTCGGATTCGGCGATCCACCTCGAGGGCGGAATCCGCTCGAAGGGGCTCGGCGACGCGAGGGATTCCTGCTTGACGCGGGGAAGCTGGCGCCCGAGCAGCTGCCATGCGGCCCATCCGACGGGGTCCAGCTCGCCGACGAGAAGGCCCGCAAAGAAGAAGACGAGCGCTCGTTTCATGGATCCCTCCATGCGGCGAGGGGTTCGATCCCTCAGCTGCCGGAACCGCGTTTGAATGGAGGCTTGTCCAACAGCGAATCGATCAGGTCCTCGAACGATGCGACTCGGGGACCTCGTAGGTTGCGGGCTACGGCACAATCTCAGGCGGCGAGGAAGATATCAAGGTCGACAGAGGCGAACCTGATGATCTTGCTCCCCGTCTGGGCTTGGCTTCCACTTCCATGTCTTGACTGAATTGAGAGCAGTCCAATTGAAGGAGTGGTCAGGGCAAGCCTCGACGATCTCGGCATGGTCCACGGTTCCAGCGGGAGAAATGTCGGCTTCGACGATGACCCAACCCTGGGTGCATTGTTGGGATTTGGCAAGACAATCCTGCTCGATTGGAAGCCGTGCGGTTGGCGTCGTTCCGCAAGCCAGGGCGAACGCCAGAATTGCCAATTCCAATAGCGCGATGGAACAAAGTGATTGCATGGCGCAGCCTGACGACGGCCGCTCACTTGCGGCCGCGCGAAAGCCTACCATGAATCGTGTCGACCGAGACCGCCCGCGCGGCTACCGAGAAGCGAGCGCGGCCAGTTGAACCAGGAAGGCGAGGCCGCTGAGAGCGGTGCGCACCGCGTGTAGGTTCCCCCACCGACGAAGGAGGGGCTCGGTATCCAGGGCCTCGGAGTCCCGCCCCGGTGCCAACAGCTGGTTGTTGACGGGCATCATGAAGACGAGCGTGAAGGGAATCACTGCGAAGAGCAGGAGCGCGCCCGGAAGCCAGAGGCCCCCGGAACCCCGCCACCAGGCCCCGAGGCCACTCAACGTACCCAGTGCAGCGAGCGCGATCTGCAGGGGTGCTGCACGACGGTACATGGGTGAGAAGAGGCGCCCGGCGAACGCCGGCCCGATCTCGAGCGCCGCCGGGTGCTGCACCCAGGTGATGCAGAGAGCGACCCCGAAGAACACGCCGCTACAGAAGACGGCGATGAAATCGACCATTCTCCGGCTCAAACCCTCGCGGAAACCAGCTGCCAGGCCTCCACGGGAGTCACGTCCGCTGGCTGGCCGGCATAGTACCGGGATGCCGCGAGCTGTGGCGTGAGTCGCTCGATCTCCCTGAAGCCGAGCCCTGCCAGGTGCTCCGCCAGCTCGTTCGGATCGAAGTAGCTCAGCCAGGGCTCCCCTCTGACGGCGCCAAGGCCCGCCGCGACCTCCGAGAAGGCCCGCTCCTTCGGGTCGAGAAGCTCGCCCCTCACGATGAAGTCGAAGACGACCTCGGACCCGCGAGGTCGACCCGCGATGAGACGCAACGTGGCATCGTTTGCGGCGCGGTCGATGTATTGGGTCACGCCGAGCCACGAGAAATAGGTCGGCCGGTCGAGCGTCACCCCCGATTCTCCGAGCCGTTTCTCGAGGCTCTCCCTGCTGAAGTCGACCGGCACGTAGACGACGGATGGAGTGGCGAGGCCGAGCTCTCCCAGGCGCGCGAGCTTCCAGCGCTGCGAATCGGGGTGGTCCACCTCGACCAGTGTGACCTCCCTGGCAAGCGCAGGTCTGCGCAGCGCCAGCGAGTCGAGTCCGGCCCCGAGCAGGACGATCTGCCGGACCCCCCGTTCGATGGCCTGCTGAAGCCGATCCTCGGCGAAGCGATGCCGAAGCGCGAAGAACGCGCAAACCCGAGCCGCGCTCGGTGTGCCCCACTGCCGAACCGCTTCAGGCAACTGGCTCGGATCGGGATTCCCGATCAGTTGGTGCGCGAAGTCATCCACATGGATCGGGGCGCCAGTGTGCATGTGAGGATGCGCCGCCCTGGCCGTCGCAGCCGCGATCGCCGTTCGACTCGGCTCGCCAGCCTTCAAGTGTGGTCCCTCTCTTCGCCGGCGCCAGAAGCCTACCATGCTCGACGGCGCACGCGGTGGCTCGGCCGTCGCGGGCTATCTGGTTGCAGGGGCGATCTCGATCCAGGCGCTGCGGAGGCAGTTCTCCCCGCATGAGACGCTTCCGTGGCGGTAGGTTCTCTCGCTCCATTCTCCCCGGCTGGTGTCGAGCACGCGAACCACTCGGCGAAGCCAACCCTCACGGTCGGACCCGATCGCCAACCCTCCCTTGGGAAACCAGAGTTGCCGACGCTCCAGAACCACTTTCTGCGAAGCAACCTGGAACACCCGAAAGAGACGTTCCACTTCGCCGGGTTGGAACTCCGAAATCCACATAGCGACGGGCGCGCCGCTCCGACCGTCGAACAGGTGCCTTGCGTAGTACGTCCCGGGTGGGAGTCCGAACTCGTTCGCGCCTGCCAACGACGTGGAAGTCTCGGCGGCGAGGACCGGGACGCTCGGGCCCAGTCCGCTCGGATCGAGATCATCCCCGAAGGAGTCCCTCCGGTAGAGATGCCAGGAGCCGTAGCGCGAGCTTCGCTCTCCGGAGATCAGCCGTGACCACAAGACCCCGCCATCCTTCTCGACCTGGATTCGCCACCGGTTTCCAGAAAGCCCGGTGCGGGAATACGTCAGCCCCGAAGCGGGGTCGTACTGCGGGTGTCCGGCGAGCGCGTCTCGCGCAATCGCGGCCTCGAAAACGGCTCGGTGCGGGCCATCGCCTGGCCACCACCGATCGACCCTGTCTCCCTGGTGGCGAGACGCAACCGAGAACCAGTACGTCCGGCCGGGCACGAGATCTCCGCGTGCGACCGGAGCCTTTGCCGGAGCATCGCCGAGTGCCCAAGAGCAACTTATGGCGACGGATATCGAATCTCGCGACTCGCCGGTCGCCTTCACGACCCGAAGCCGGATCAGATCGCTCATGCATCCGTCCCTCGGCCGATCGTCGACCACCGCGATCGATTCGACCTCGGCCAGCATCAACCCCGCGGCGTGCGGGGCCAGCGCCTGGAATTCCGCAACCTGCCCGCGGGCGGATTGGGCGATGAAGGCGACGACGGCTACCGTCGCCAATCGGGTGGAGAGGAGTCGTTTCATTCGCCGCATAACAGACCGCGGTTCAGCCGCAAGCCATTGTTCGCCAGCGCGCCCCGACTCAGCCGCCCATTGATCGTGCGCGATCCTTCAGCTCACGAAGGTCGCGGTTGGCCGCATCCTGAAGGCGCTTGAGCGCGTTTTCAGCGTGGTGTAGGTCCGGCCAGCGGGAAGCCTCAAGGATGCGCTCATGATCGGTCGCCTCCAACTCAGCCATGAATCGATCGAAGCTATCCCTGAGCTGAATTAGTGGACGGTGCTCTTTCTCGAGCAGTTCAATGATATGAAGAACTTCGCGCTGGCCGACCGCGCGGAGGTGCGCCTTGGCGGCGGAAATGAGAATCCGGCTTTGATTGAGGCTTGCGAACCCCTTGGCCCAGAGCTCGTAGTGCGGCTGGATGTGGTACAGCTCGCTGTCCTCGATCTTCGAAACTACAGCTTCTACCGCTAAACGCGCGTCGTGAAGCCGATTCCTGCTGTACTCGCCGGCCGCCGCGCGGACAGCCCATCGGTGAAGTACGACGGCAACTATCGAAGAAACCACAGCACCGACAAGCGCACCGATGAGTCCCGACAACAGGTTATCCACTGGGCCTCCCGCCCCGCTGGCTCACGGCTGCTGGCTCAGCTGCCGCCGCTCCGAATACCTCGGAGTGTCGACCGGCGGACGCCCGCGAGTCAAGCGTGCACCGACGGCCGCCGGCCGTGGGACTGCGAGCGGCGACCCAAACGGGCGACCGTCAGCTGTAGGCGCTTGTTGGGCGGCGGCGAATCCAGCACCTACGATTGAATCAGATCATCGTCGACGAGAAGAAGGTCGTTTCCATCCGGATCACTGACCACTTTGACAGGCATGCCCCAATAGTCGTCACGTACTTCAACTCCTACGGCAAGGAATTGGGCGGTGCACTTGGCCACCTGGCCCCTGTGGAGAGAGAGGAATAGCCGCCCGCCTCCTGCGCGAAGAGCATTTTGGTTGAGGATGATTTCAGCTCCACCGCGATTGACCTGCACCGCCACGGGAGACCCGTTCTCTTCGTGGCGCCAATCCTCAGCAAACCCAAGACCTGCGTAGAAGCGAAGCGCCGCTTCGCAATCGGTGACGAAGAAAACCGGACGCGCGTACCAGGTATCGACGTCAATCGGCATTCGACTCTCCGAGGTGAGATGGCTGCCCTCGCCGCCGCCTAACGTTGTGGTTCGGCCGCAGGAACCAGCGGACGAAGGCCGCTGGTGAGTCTCGGCTGCCACCCCTTGTTAGGCCTCATGTCCAGGTGTGGTAGCTCGGTTCGAGCGCGAGATATCTTCGCGCAATTGGCTCGTTATGAGATTCAATGGAGGCAAATGGTCGTTGTAGACACCAAGCATTTGAAGAAGCTCTGTGGCAGCAACTAGATCCATGCCAATGACACCGCTGTCTGAGATCCTCTTTGCAGACGCAATGGCGGGAGATGTGAACTCTGAGGTTGTGACAACGAAGGCTCTCTTGGACTGCCACTCCAGCGCCACGCCGGCCAGCCGCTGGACGGGAGCGATTCCGACCTTCCGAGTGCTCGCATACTTCTTGCACTCGATGACGGCATCGATTTCGCCCGTCGTGCGGTTGCGAAGAAAAATATCGACACCCCCGTCGCGAGTTTGCTGAGTTAGCATTGCGTCTTTTCCGTCCTCTGAAAAGACATCCGCAACCAGCTCTTCGAAACGCCTAGCGTCAAGCGAGTAGATGTCGCTGTATCGACGCTTGAGGTGGGACGCGAGTTCGGACAGTGCGATTTCACTTGAGCTCAAATCGAAGGCCCTGAGCTCTTTCACGCTGTTCCA
>DATBRV010000036.1:0-1638 GCA_036560145.1 Myxococcota bacterium | reverse complement strand
CAAGATCTTCCTGGCGTTGGGGGGGATCGCCTGCGTCTCGCTCGCGCTGGTGCTGGTGCTGCTCCAGGAGCTCACCGTGCGCCGGGTGCGCGAGAACGCGCAGGAGCGCTTCGAGCGCACGCTCACGGCCTTTCGGCGGCTCGAAGACCTGCGCGCGCGCTTCCTCTCGGACGAGATCGAGTCGCTGGCCGGGAGCAATCCTCAGTTCCGCACCATCCTCTCGACCGCCTCGCTGGCGCAGGCCGATCTCGGTTTTGGCGGCGGCGGGGACGCGGGCGAGGCGCTGCACGACGCGAACCTGCGGCTCGAATCGCTGGCCCCCTCGCTGGCGGTGTTCGCAAAAAATGACGTGGTGCTGGTCGCCAACGCGGAGGGCGACCTGCTCTACAGCAAGGCCGAGCCGGGCCGCTTCGGCGACGGCCTCGGAGCGCTGCCCCTGCTGCGCAGCATCGCTGCGACGGGCGACGGCCAGGCGCTGCTGCGCGCGGGCGAGCGCACGGCGTCGGGCGCGCTGCTCGCGCCGGAGCGGCCGGGGCCCGCGCTCTTCCTGGTGCGCGGCCGGCCGATTTTGTTCGACGGCGAGCTGCACGGGATCGTGCTGGTCGGACAAGAGCTGGGCGCGGAGGTGCTCGCGGATCTGCGCGCGATCTCCGGGATCGATCTCGCGCTCGTCTCGCGCGGCGAGCTGGTGGCGACGACCCTGAACGCCTCGGCGCGGGCCGCGCTCGCGGAGCGGCCCGCCGGCGGCGCTTCCGTGCGCGGCATCCAGGAGTGGCCGCTGGCCGGCGAGCGATTCCTGGTGCGCCGCGCGACCGTGATCGAGGGCGCGGCGCCCGGCGACGCCGAGTTCCTGCTGCTCTCCTCGCTGGATGTCGAGCTGGCCTTCCTGCGCCGGCTCTCGCAGCTCCTGCTCGCCGTCGGCGGCGGGATCCTGCTCGCCGCGCTCGCGGCCTCCTTTGGACTTGCCCGCGGCATCACGCGCCCGGTGGCGGCGCTCGGCCGCGCGGCCCGAAGGGTAGGCGCGGGCGAGCTGGATACCCGCGTCGAGATCACCACGGGCGACGAGCTCGCCGAGCTTGGCGGCGCCTTCAACGAGATGGTGGCCGGCCTGCGCGAGCGCGACCTGATCAAGCGCAGCTTCGAGCGCTACGTCTCGAAGGCGGTGGCGGACGAGGTGCTGCGCAACCCCACGCTGGCCAAGCTGGGCGGATCGCGGCGCGAGATCACGGCGATGTTCGTCGATCTAGGCGGCTTCACGGGGCTCGCCGAGACGCTGGCTCCCGAGGCCGTGGTCTCGCACCTGAACGAGTACTTCGAGGCGGCCTGCGGCGCGATCCTCGGCGAGGAGGGCGCCGTCAGCGAGTTCCAGGGCGACGGCATCGTCGCCTTCTGGGGCGCGCCGCTCGCGCACCCGGACGACGCCGCACGCGCCTGTCTGGCTGCGCTCGGCTGCGAGGAGGCGCTGGCCGCCCTGCGCGCCCGCTGGATGGCGCGGGGCCTCCCGCGGCTGCGCTTCCGGATCGGCCTGCACACGGGCGAGATGGTGGTGGGGGAGGTCGGCTCGGCCGAGCGGGGCAAGTACGCGGTGGTGGGCGACGCCATGAACCTCGCCAGCCGGATCGAGGGAGCCAACAAACT
>DATBRV010000035.1:0-13557 GCA_036560145.1 Myxococcota bacterium | reverse complement strand
CTCGCGATCGTCGAGTCCGAAACCCTCGAGATGGAGCGCATCGTGCGCACGCTCTCTTCCCTCTCCGAAGGGGAGGCGGCGCTGGTGGTCCAGATCGCGAAGACGCAATCGCACGTGCTGGGAGACACCGAGAACTACGTCGTCACGCGCGAGTTCCGCCGGATCTCGAGCCGCGAGCAGCGCGCGCAGCTGCTGCAATGCCTGTACGCGGTGGCCGCCGCGGACGGGTCGATCTCGGGGGTGGAATCGTCCGTGATCCAGACCATCGCCGAGGAGCTCGGCTTCACGCGCGCCGAGGCGAATGGCCTGCGCAGCGAGTACCGGGACAAGCTCTCGGAGCTACAAAGCCGGCCTGAGTGAACTTCGCTCGCCTCCGGCTCGCTGCGCGCTCCGCTTGCTCAGCTTCGGACCAGCAGCAGCGTCCGCGGGTCGAGAGAGACCCGCAGCGCGGTGGGGTCGGGGCTCTCGTGGTCCTTCAGCGCGCGCAGCGCGACCACGCCGTCGCCCGGCTCGAGCGCGAGCACCACGCTGATCAGGTCTCCCAGCTTTCGCAGCGGCGGGGGCAGGCTGGTGACGCGCTCCTCGGCGAGCGGCGAGGAGAGCCAGACCTCCGCGGCCAGCTCCGTGGCGAGCGCCTTGATCTCCGCCAGCTCGTCGCGTGCCAGCGTCTGGCAGTCGAGCCCCTCGAGGATCAGCAGCGACGGCTTCGCGCCGGCGTCGATCTCGAACTTCACGGCGTCGCGCAGCTTGGAGGCCGTCAGCGAGTTCGGCGGATAGACGCGGATGCTGCGATGGCGATCGACCTCGGCGTGCAGCTCGCGTCCGTTCTCGAGGTGCGTGGTCGCCGCCAGGTCTTCGAACACCGTGTCGTAGTGGGCGCGTACGTGAGCCACCGGATGGTCGACGCAGACGTGCAGGACGCGGCCCGCGCGCAGCAGCTCGTCGAGCGCCACGCCGACCAGGAAGGCCGTCTTGCCCACGCCGTGCCCGGCCAGCACGACGCCCAGGTTCCCGATCCCGAGGCCGCCGTGCAGCCCCTTCTCGAGCAGGCGCAGCGGGCTTCTCGCGTTCAGATACTTCTTGTACAACCGGCGCTCCCCCTCGAGCTCGTCACTCGTCGTCGTCCTTGATCTTGGAGCCGTATTTTTCCTTGAGCTGCTTCTGCACCTCGGAGGGCGCCGGCAGGTAGCGCGCGAACTCCATGGTGAACTCGGCCTTGCCCTGCGTGTTGGAGCGAAGGTCGGTCGCGTAACCGAACATCTCCGCGAGCGGCACTTCGGCCTCGACCCGGCTGAAGCCCTCCTCCTCGGTGGTGCCGATCACCGTACCACGGCGCTGCATGATCGTCTTGAGCACGACGCCCTGATATTCCGCGGGGCCCTCGACCTCGAGCTTCATGATCGGCTCGAGGATGATCGGCTTGGCCCGCGGATAGACCTCGCGGAAGGCGCCGCGCGCCGCCGCCTGGAAGGCGTTGTCCGACGAGTCGACCGAGTGGGCCTGCCCGTCGTCGATTCCGATCCGGAGCCGGATCACCGGAAACCCGATCAGGCGTCCCTTGGCGATCATGGAGCGGAAGCCCTTCTCGACCGAGGGGATGAACTCGGTCGGGATCGCGCCGCCGCGCACCTCGTTCACGAACTCGAAGTCCAGGTCGCCCTCGGTGATGGGCTCGATCCAGCCCGCCACGCGGCCGTATTGACCGGAGCCGCCCGTCTGCTTCTTGTGCGTGTAGTTGAACTCCGCGCGCTGCGAGATCGCCTCCCGGTACGCCACCTGCGGCGCGCCCGTCTCGACCTCGCAGCCGTACTCGCGCTTCATGCGCTCGACGTAGACGTCGAGGTGCAGCTCGCCCATGCCGGAGATGATGGTCTCGTTGCTCTCGGGATCGACGTGGGAGCGGAAGGTCGGGTCCTCGCGCACGAAGCGCCCGAGGGCCTTGGCCAGGTTGTCCTGCGTCTTGTTGTCCTTGGCCTTGATCGAGAGCGAGATCACCGGCGCCGGGACGTGCATCGACGTCATCGCCACGCGGATCGACTCGTCGTTGAAGGTGTCGCCCGAAGCGCAGTCGATGCCGAAGAGGGCCACGATGTCGCCCGCGCCGGCGCCCGTGATGTCCTCCATGTTGTCGGCGTGCATGCGCACCAGCCGCCCGACCTTGTTGCGGCGCTGGGTGCGGCTGTTGACGATCGTGCTGCCCTTCTGGAGGGAGCCCTGGTAGATGCGCACGTAGGTGAGCTGCCCGTAGCGTCCGTCCTCCAGCTTGAAGGCGAGCGCCACCAGCGGCTTGTTCGAGTCCGAGGCGAGCGCGACCGCGGCCTCGTCGTTCTCGAGGTCCATGCCGACGCTCTCGATGTCGAGCGGGCTCGGCAGGTAGTGGTTCACCGCGTCGAGCAGCTTCTGGACGCCCTTGTTCTTGTAGGCGGAGCCCAGGAACACGGGGGTGAGCCCCATCGTGAGCGTGCCCTTGCGGGTCGCCTCGTGGATCAGCTCCTCGGTCACCTTCTCCTCGAGGATCGCCTCGGTGAGGGAGTCGGAGAACATCGAGACCGCGTCGAGCATTACTTCGCGCGAGGTCTCGGCCTCGGCCAGCAGCTCGGGCGGAATCGGCTTCTCCACCACGTGCTCGCCGTTGCTTCCCTCGAACGTGTAGGCCTTCATGGTGATCAGGTCGATCAGCCCCTGGAAGTCCTGCTCGAGACCGATCGGGATCTGCATCAGCACGGCGTTGTGCTTGAGCTTCTCGCGGAGCTGCTCGACCACGCGCTTGGGGTTCGCGCCCGAGCGGTCCAGCTTGTTGATGAAGGCGAGGCGCGGGACCTTGTAGCGCCGCATCTGCCGGTCGACCGTCAGCGACTGCGACTGCACGCCCGCGACGCCGCACAGCACGAGCACGGCGCCGTCGAGCACGCGCAGCGCGCGCTCCACTTCGATCGTGAAGTCCACGTGGCCGGGCGTATCGATGATGTTGACGTGGTGCCCGCCCCAGGTGCAGTGGGTGGCGGCGGATTGGATCGTGATCCCCCGCTCGCGCTCGAGCTCCATGTGGTCCATGGTCGCGCCCACCTCGTCCTTCCCCTTCACCTCGTGGATCGCGTGGATGCGTCCGGTGTAATAGAGGATGCGCTCGGTGAGCGTCGTCTTGCCCGAGTCGATGTGGGCGCTGATGCCGATGTTCCGGATCTTCGAGAGATCGACCATGCTGCTGCCCTTACGCGCCGCCGCGAGCCAGCGGATTCCAGGATTGCCGATGGGGGGCGGGAGAAGACCGACCCGAAGGCGGTGGGCGGGCAGGTTAGCCGGGTACGGCAGACTCGCCAGCCTCACCCGCGGGGAGGCCCTGCGAGAGCAGGAAATTAGCCCAGAATCAGCCCGGCTTCGAGCCCGGCCTCGGCCGCCGCGAGCTTCTTGCCCTCGCCGAGCCGCAGGCGCCCGACGGCGAGCCGCCCGCCGTGCGCCGCCAGCAGCAGGCGCCCATCCTCGAGCCCGAGCACGCTTCCCGGCGGCGCACCGGCGGCGCCGGGGAGCAGACGTCCGTCGAACAGGCGCAGCGTCTCCCCGCGCAGCAGCGCGTGGGCCCCGGGCTGCGGATCGCAGCCGCGGATCAGGCGGTCGAGATCGCGCGCGTCGCGCGTCCAATCGATGCGCGCCACTTCGTCGGTCGCGAGCCCCTGCGCGGTCGCGAGCGCTTCGTCCTGCGGGAGCAGGCGCGCGGTGCCCGCCGCCACCGCGGCCACCGCCTCCAGGATCGCCTCCACGCCGAGCGGGTAGAGCTTCTCGAAGTAGAGGCTGCCGGCGGTGTCGGTGTCGCGGATCTCGACGCCCCGTTTCTGGACCACGATCGGGCCGGTGTCGGCGCCCGCGTCGGGCTGGAAGACGGTCACGCCCGACTCGCGCTCTCCCAGGATGATCTGCCAGGCGAGCGCCGAGCCGCCGCGGAAGCGCGGGAGCAGCGAAGGGTGGAAGCAGAGCGAGCGATGCCGGGGGGCGTCCACGATCTCCGTCGGCAGGATCGTGGTGACGAAGGCGAGCAGGTTGAGCTCGGCGCCGAGCACGCGGTGCTCGGCCACCCGCTCCTGGAGCGCCGCGCCCGCGCGCCGGAAGCGCTTGTGGCGGAGCAGCCGGAGCCCGCGCGCGGCGGCCTCGGCGGCCAGCGGATCGGGCCGGCCCTCGTCGGGCGGGACGTAGACCCCGACGATCTCGTAACCGCCGTCCAGCAGCCGAACCAGCACGTCCTTGCCGAAGGCCGCCTGTCCGAAGAGCGCGATGCGCAGCGCCATGCCTGGAACCTCCCTCAACGCACGCGGGAGCGGTCGCCGACTCGCCCGCGAACCGTCGCGGGCGAGCCGAACGCGAGCGAGTGCGGCGGCACGTCGCGCGTCACCAGCGAGCGGGCGCCGATCACGGCGTGCTCGCCGATCGTGACGCCGCGCAGCACCGTCACGTCCGAAGCCACCCACGCGTAATCCCCGATCACCACGGGAGCGACCACCTCCGGGTGCTCCGCGTCGAAGTCGTGCTGATCGGCGTCGAAGACGCGGCTGCCCGGGCCCACCCAGGCGCGCCGCCCGAGCGTCAGGCTGCGCTTGGCCGAGAGATGGCAGCCGTTCAGGAAAGCCTCCGGCCCGAGCGTGAGCGTCGCGCCCTCGAAGGCGACGATGTGGATGGGGCCGAGCTCCGTGCGCAGCCAGGCGCCCGGGCCGATCTCGACGCGCGCGCCCGCGCCGAGCGTGAACCAGAGCAGGCCGCGGTTGCGCTCCGTCACCACCCCGGGGCCGATCCGCAGCTGCGCGCCGGGGCCGAGCCGGTAGTGCGCGTGCGCGAGGTTGCTGCTCGCGGACGGATCGATCTCGAGGCCGGGGTGCAGGAGCGGGAGCGCGCGCAGCTTCAGGCGATCGACGGCCTGGAGCGCGCGGAGCAGCAGGACCACGGCCTGCGCTCGCAACGCGCTCACCGAGCCGTCGTCTGCCCCTCGCGGAGCCGGAAGGTGATGAAGCCGTGGGTGGGATCGTACGGAGAGACACCGACCTGCACGCGGTCGCCCGGGATCACGCGGATCCGGAAGCGCCGCATGCGGCCCGAGAGCTGGGCGGTCACGATCTGTCCGCCGTCCAGCACGATCTTGTAGCGGCCGCCGCCGAGGATCTTCTCGACGGTGCCGGTCGCCTGCAGCAAGTCATCGCGAGCCAACCGCTTTGCTTCCCTTCGTTTCCCTGCGCGAACGGCCCCCGACCCCGGGGGCCGCGAACGGCGCAAGTTAGCGGCTCCGCGTGCGCGGCGCATGCAGCGGCTGGCCCGCCCGCGCGCCTGCGGTAGGTTTGCGCCTGGTCGGAGAGGTGGCGGAGTCCGGTTGAACGTGCCTGACTCGAAATCAGGTGTACCCGGAAGGGTACCGTGGGTTCAAATCCCACCCTCTCCGCCATTCCCCTTCCGCTTCCTCGTTTCCGGTTGACTCCGGTTCCGATGGCGAGCCTCCGCGGATGGCGCGCGGCCGGCCTCGCCGGCCTCCTGCTGCTCGCGTTCAGCCTGCTCTTCTGGAAGCTTCGGATCCTCGACACCGGCGTGAGCCTCGAGCTCTCGCTCGACAACATCGATCTCTACGACAGCCACTACCCGATGACGTGGTTCGGCTTCGGCGCACTGCGCGAGGGGCGCCTCCCGCTCTGGAACCCCTGGCAGTTCGCCGGCGAGCCGTTCCTGGCGACCTACTACGGCGGCCTCTTCTACCCGCTCAACGCGATCTACCTGGTGACCAGCGTGCCGCTCGGGATCGAGATCTCGGGCGTGCTGCACATGCTGCTCGGCGCGGGCGGAATGGCGGCGCTGGCGCGGCGGCTGCGCATCGACTGGCCGGGCGCGCTGCTGGCGGCCTTCACGTTCGTGTGGTCGGGCTGGTTCGTGTTCTCGACCAACCAGCCGCGCATCCTCTCCGCGATCGCGTGGATGCCGTGGACCTGCTGGCTGGTGGATCGGGTGCTGGCGGGCGAGCGCCGCGCGGGCTTCGTCTTCGCGCTCGGCGTCGCCGCGCAGCTGCTGATCGGCGACGCCGAGCACGTGCTGCACGGCTGGCTGGCCGGTGCGCTGCTCGCCGCGCTGCGCCTCTCCGAGCTCGCGGCGCGCGGCGCCTGGCGCGATGCGCTCGCGCGCGGCGCGCTCTGCGCGGGCGGCCTGCTGGCCGGTGCCGGGCTGGCCGCCTTCCAGCTGCTGCCCACCGCCGAGCTGGTGGCGCAGAGCGCACGCGCCACCAGCTCCTTCGACGTCGAGAACGCGATCGCGCAGGGCATCTACACACCGATGAAGTTCCTGGTCCAGGCGGCCCTGTCGAGCCGCTGGGTGACGGTGGGGGTGCTGCCGCTGATCGCCGCGCTGCTCGCGCTGGGGCGCGGTCGCGGCGCGCTGCCCTGGCTGCTCGGGGCGGGGACCGCGCTCGCGGGCGCGCAGCTCACGTTCGGCGGCGCGCTCTTCCGCGTCTATCACGAGCTGCCGTTCGCGGATCTCTTCCGGCGACCCTACAAGTTCCTCGACCTCTACGCCTTCGGTCAGGCGCTGCTCGCGGGGCTCGCGCTCGCGCGCCTCTTGGACTGGGCGGGGGCGCCGCGGCGCCGGCTCTGGTCCGATCCGCGCTGGTTCGGCGCCATGCTGGCCGGCGCGCTGCTGCTCGTCTTCCTGCACCGCGCCCGCGGCGAGAATCCGGGCCTGATCGCGCTGCTGCTCGCGCTGGCGCTCTACGGCGCGCTGAGCGGAGCCCGGCTTCGGCGCGCGGCGATCGCGCTCGTCGCGGCCGTCCAGCTGGCGAGCCTCTTCTGGGGATCGTCGAATCCGTTCATGCGCCCGTTCCAGCGGACGGAGACGCTGACGGCGCAGCGCGAGCTGTTTCCGGCGGTGCGCGCCCGCGGCGATCTGGCGCGCGTCTACCTGTCTCCACGCCTTTGGGCGACGCCCGGCCTCTCGCTCAAGCAGGGCATGCTGACCGGGGTGGGCGTCTCGAACGACTACGAGCCGCTCGCGCTGGCGCGCTACGCCGAGTACTTCGGGGCGGTCTCCAGCTGGCGCTCTCCCGACGGGCTCTTCAACGGGCGCTACCGGCTGGTCGGCGACACGCCCTGGCGTCTGCTCGACCTGACCGGCACGCGGTACTACGTGGTGCAGCGCCGGGAGGAGGCCGCGATCCGGATGAGCCAGCAGCCGCCCAGCCCGGACGGCGGGGGGTTCCGGAGGATCTCCGACGGCGAGATCCAGGTCTACGAGCGGGCGGCGGCGCTGCCGCGCGCCTGGTGGGTGCCGCAGGCGCGCGGCGTCGCGAGCAGCGCCGCGGCGCTGGCCGCGCTGCGCTCGCCCGGGTTCGACCCGCGGCGCGAGGTGATCCTCGAGCGGGGCGACGGAAGCGGGCCCGATCCGGAGCCGCGCGGGGCCGCCGGCGAGCCCGCGCCGCCGGCGCGGGTCGCGATCGACGCCTACGACCCCGAGCGGGTCGAGATATCGCTCGAGGCGCCGCAGCCCGGCTGGCTGGTGCTCAGCGACCTCCACTACCCGGGCTGGAGCGCGACGCTGAACGGGAGCCCGGCGCCGATCGAGCGCGCCAATCATCTGTTCCGCGCGGTGCGGGTGGGGGCGGGAGCCTCGGCGGTGCGCTTCGAATACCGGCCGGCGAGCCTGCGCCGCGGGGCGCTCGTGAGCGCGGCCACCGCGCTGCTGCTCGCGGCGCTCTTCGTGCACGGCGTGCGGCGCGGGCCCGAGCGGGTTTGACCCCCGGAAGCCCGGGGGGTAGAGTCGCAACTCGCCTTGCGGTGAGCCGCGATCGCAGGGTCCCGCTCGATCACGAACCTCGTGAACTCCGTCAGGTCCGGAAGGAAGCAGCGGTAGCGAGGCTTCGGTTGCGAGCGGGGGCGCCCTGCGATCCCGGCTCCGCGCAGGGATTCGCTGCGGGGTGGGGCGAGCGCGCGGCAGAGGGCCGAGGTCGTGGTTCTCCCGTGAGCTACCAGGTTCTCGCGCGCAAGTGGCGCCCCCAGGGCTTCGACGACGTGAGCGGCCAGGCCCACGTCACGACCCCGCTGCGCAACGCGATCCGCACGGGGCGGGTGCCCCACGCGATCCTGCTCACGGGTCCGCGCGGCGTCGGCAAGACCACCCTCGCCCGCATCCTCGCCCGCTGCCTCAACTGCGAGAAGGGGCCCACGGATACTCCCTGCGGCGAGTGCGAAGCCTGCCGCGAGATCACGGCCGGGCGCTCGACCGACGTGCAGGAGATCGACGCGGCCAGCCGCACCGGCGTCGACGACGTGCGCGAGCTGATCGACGCCGTGCGCTACGCCCCCGCGCCCGGCAAGCACCGCATCTTCGTCGTCGACGAGGTGCACATGCTCTCGACGGCGGCCTTCAACGCGCTGCTCAAGACGCTGGAGGAGCCGCCTCCGCGCAGCCTCTTCGTGTTCGCCACCACCAACGCCGAGAAGATCCCCTTCACCGTGCTCTCGCGCTGCCAGCGCTACGACCTGCGCCGCCTGCTCGTCCCCGAGATCGTCGAGCGCCTCCAGTCGATCGCCCGGGCGGAGGGCGTCGGGATCTCGGAGAAGAGCCTGCTCGCGATCGCTCGCGAGGCCGACGGCTCGATGCGCGACGCCCAGACGCTGCTCGACCAGGTGATCGCCTGGGGCGGCAGCCAGGTGGACGACGACCAGGTCGCACAGGTCCTCGACCTGATCGACCGGCGCGTCCTGATGGGGATCCTGGAAGCCGTGACCTCGGGCGACGCCGCGGGCGCGCTCGTCGCCTGCGGCCGGGCCGCGGCGAGCGGGGTCGACGCCAAGCGCCTGGCCGAGAGCCTGATCGGCCTGCTGCGCGACCTGGTCGTGCTCCGGATCGCGCCCGACGCTCCGCAGCTGGTCGAGGGCAGCGCCGAGGAGGTGGCCGAGCTGCGCGCGCTGGCTTCGGGCAGCGATCTGGCGCGCCTGCGCCGCATGTTCCGCGCGCTGGTGAAGGAGCAGGAGGATCTGGCCTGGGCGCCGCAGCCGTTCGCGGTGCTCGAGATGGCGATCGTGCGGCTCGCGACGCTGCCGGCCGGCGACGAGGTGGCGGCGCTGCTCACGCGGCTCGAGGCGCTGGAAGCCCGGCTGCGCGGCGGCGGCCCGCCCGGCTCGCCCCCGGCGCCGCCTGGCCGCGCGCCCGAACGCCCCCGCGCTGCGGGCGGCGGCAGCCCTCCGCCCGCGCTCGAGAGCGCGGCGCCGCCGCCGGACGCGGCCGCCCTGTCGCTCCCGCCGGCGGTGGTCTTCGACCGCCTGCGCGCCTTCGCGGGCAAGCAGGACCCGGGCCTCTTCGCGGCGCTGGAGGGCGGACGGCTGGTGCGGATCGAGGCTGCGCGGCTGTGCCTCAGCGTGCCGGCGGGCTTCGCCGCCCGGCGGCTCGAGCAGAAGCGGGAGCCGCTGGAGCGCTGCTGCGAGAGCTTCTTCGGACGCCGGGTCGCGATCGAGCTCGAGATCGTGGGCGAGGCGCCGGCCGCCGCGCACCTCGCGCGCGGCTCCGACGCCGAGGCGCTCCGACGCCTGCGCCAGCAGGCGCTCTCGCACCCCGCGGTCAACGCCGCGCTCGAACTGCTGGAGGCCGAGATCGTCGACATCCACCCGCTGGGAGCCGGGCGATGAGCCAGCCGGATCTCTCGGCGCTGCTGGAAAAAGCCCGGCAGATGCAGACGCGCCTGGCCGAGGTGCAGCGCGAGCTGGCCCAGCGCCGGATCGAGGGCACGGCGGGCGGCGGCATGGTGACGGTGGTGGCGACCGGCGACCTGCGGATCCTCGAGATCCGGATCGAGCCTTCTCTCTTCGCCTCCGGTGACCGCGGGATGCTCCAGGACCTCACCGCGGCCGCCGTCAACGCGGCCCTCGCGAACGCCCAGCGCGCGGTGCAGGAAGAGCTCCAGCGCCATCCCGGCGCGCTCGGCCTCGGCTAGGCCCGCATGCGCAGCTCGCCCCCGATCGAGCGGCTGGTCAAGGCCCTGCGCCGGCTCCCCGGCATCGGCGAGAAATCGGCGACCCGCCTGGCCTTCTTCCTGGTGGGGGCGCCGGAATCCCTGGCCCAGGAGCTCGGCGACGCAATCCTGCGGCTCAAGAAGGAGATCGTGCTCTGCGCCGAGTGCTTCGACCTCACGGACGCCTCGCCCTGCGCGATCTGCCGAGATCCCAAGCGCGATGCGTCACTCTTGTGCGTGGTCGAGGAGCCGGCGGACGTCGCGGCCATCGACCGCACCCACCGCTACACCGGGCGCTTTCACGTGCTCGGCGGGGCGCTGGCGCCGATCGACGGGATCGGCCCGGCGGAGCTGCGGATCGCCGAGCTGGAGCGCCGGGTGCGCGCCGGGGGGATCCGCGAGGTGATCCTGGCGACCAACCCCAACGCGGAGGGGGACGCCACCGCTCATTACCTCTCGGAGCGCCTGCGGCCGCTGGGCGCGAAGCTCACGCGGATCGCCTTCGGCCTGCCGCTCGGGGGGGATCTCGAATACGCGGACCACGTCACCATCGCGATGTCGATGGCGAACCGGCGCGAGCTGGAGTGAGGTCGGGGTGCAAGCGGGCGCCGGCCCGCGCGCAGCGAGCCGTAGGCGAGCGGAGTCCACCCGGGCTTGCTCTAAAGCGCAGGGTCTGGATCGCCGAACGAGTGCGGGACGCGAGCTTGCCCGGGACTCGGCGTCCAGGGTAGAGTGCGACGGGAAAAAGATTTCTCTCCCGAGCGCTTATCGAGGCACTTGCCGATGCACGACACGCAGCTCGTGATGTACGACGAGGATTTCCGCAAGATCCTGGCCGTCACGCAGCGCCTCGTGAAGGACGCCAACGCCAAGGGCATCTTCGTGGTCGATCGCAACGGCCAGCTGATCAGCGAGGCCGGCGAGATGCGGGGCATCGACACCACCAGCCTCGCCTCGCTCACCGCGGGCTGCATCGCCGCCACCGGCGGCCTGGCCAAGATCGTGGGCGAGGACGAGTTCCCGGTCCACTTCCACCAGGGCCAGCGCGACAATCTCCACATCACCTTGATCGCCGGACGGATCATCCTGGTGGTGGTCTTCGACGAGCGCAGCTCGCTCGGCCTGGTTCGCCTGCGCGTCAAGAAGGCGGGCGCCCAGCTGGCGCGCGTCTTCGAGGAGATCCAGAAGAAGTCGGATCAGGGGCAGGGGCGCGGCGCCGCCACGCCCTTCGCGGAAATCACCGACGAGGACATCGACAACCTGTTCTCGGTTTGATGCACGGACATGTCATTCATCAACTATTCGTCGCGTGAGATCAACTGCAAGATCGTCTACTACGGCCCCGGCCTGTGCGGGAAGACGACGAACCTGCAGTACATCTACAACAAGACCAACCCCGATCTGAAGGGGAAGATGATCTCGCTCGCGACGGAGACGGAGCGCACGCTCTTCTTCGACTTCCTGCCGCTCGCGCTGGGGCAGATCCGCGGCTTCAAGACGCGCTTCCATCTGTATACGGTGCCCGGCCAGGTCTTCTACGACGCGAGCCGGAAGCTGATCCTGAAGGGCGTCGACGGCGTGGTGTTCGTGGCCGACAGCCAGGTCGAGCGCATGGAGGCCAACATCGAGAGCCTCGAGAACCTGCGCCAGAACCTCGGCGAGCAGGGCTACGACCTCGACAAGATCTCCTGCGTCGTGCAGTACAACAAGCGCGACCTGCCCAACGCCGCCGATCTCGACGAGATGAAGCGGCTGCTCAACCCGAAGGGGATGCCCGACTTCGAGGCCTGCGCCCCCCACGGCAAGGGCGTCTTCGAGACGCTCAAGGCCGTCGCCCGCGGCGTGCTGCGCGACCTCAAGCAGATGAGTAGATAGGGCTATAGACTGGGGCGCGATGCCCTCCATCAGCGTCCAGGGTCGCAAGGTCTACTACGAGGTCCACGGCGAGGCGGGCGGGGTTCCGCTGGTGCTCGTGATGGGCATGGGCGGCTCCTGTCGGGGCTGGCTTCCGCTCCAGGTGCCGGACTTCTCTCAAAAGCGGCGGACCCTGATCTTCGATCACCGCGGTGTCGGCGGCAGCGAGGACCCGGGCGGGCCCTTCAGCACGCGGCAGATGGCGGACGACACCGCGGGCCTGCTCGACGCGCTCTCCATCGAGCGCGCCGACGTGCTCGGGGTCTTCATGGGCGGCATGGTCGCCCAGGAGCTGGCGCTCGGGCATCCCGGCCGCGTCGACCGGCTGGTGCTGGTAGGGACCTACGCCCGCCCCGACGCCAAGCGCCGCCTGCTCCTCCAGCAATGGCGAGATCTCGCGCGCTCGGGCGCCAGCGTCGAGACGCTGGTCCGCGAGCGCCTGCTCTGGACGCTCCAGGACGAGACGCTCGAGCAGCAGGACCTGATCGACGCGATGGTGGAGTTCTTCACGCGCGACGGCGCGCCGCTCACCGAAGACGTCTTCGCGCGCCAGTGCGAGGCCTGTCTGCAGCACGACGCCGCCGACCGACTGCGCCAGATCCGCCAACGCACGATGGTGATCTGCGGCCGCCAGGACGCGCTCACCCCGCCGAAGTTCCACCGCGAGCTCGCCGACGAGATCCCGGGAGCGCACCTGGTCACGATCTCCCACGGCGCCCACCTGGTGATGGCCGAGTCGGCGGAGAGCTTCAACCGCGCCGTGCTCCAGTTCCTGGGCGAGGGCCGCGATCGGGCCTGGTGAGCGTACGCAGGCGCAGGCGCGCCAGCGTCCCCGCCAGCAGCGGCTCGCGCGCGATCGCTCCCCGCAGCGCGGCGGCCGTGAGGCGCGCGCTGCCGCCCACCAGCACGCGGTTGTCGAAGTCGCGCACCGCCAGACACAGGCTGCTGGCAAACAGCTGCGAGAACGCGCGCGCGGTGGCGGGCGCCTCGTCGAGCGCGTTCGAGACGAGCAGGCCCCCCGGCGCGAGGCGGCGGGCCAGCCCCGCGAGCGCCGCGCCCGCCAGCCACTCCGGCTTGTGCACCGCGCGCCCGCTGCCGACGAAGACATCCTCGACGATCAGATCGAAGCGGCGATGCAGCCCCGCCAGGTAGACGCGCGCGTCGGCCTCCACCACCTCGACGCCCAGCGCGGCGAGCCCGAGCTGGCGGCGCGCCGCGCGCAGCACGGCGCGGTCGCGCTCCACGCCGACGATCCGGGCCCGCGGCGCCAGCGCGCGCAGCACGCGCGCCACGCTCCCGCCGCCGAGCCCCAGCACCAGCAGCGAGCGGCGCCGGTCCGGCGGCAGCATCAGCACGGGCGCCGCCAGGGCGTCCCAGACGCCGCCGGTGACGGCGCTCCCCGGCGTCCACCAGGAGGCGAAGGTCCCGTCGATCCGCAGCTCCCGGCCACGCGGCGAGACGCGCACCTGGATCCGCGCGGCCCCGGTATTGCGGGTACGGCGCCGGCATAGCCGGCGCCTCCGGCTCCGCTCGGCTTCGCCTCGCTGCGCGCTTTCCGGCCTGCGTGAACTCCGCTCGGCTTCGCCTCGCTGCGCGCTTTCCGGCCTGCGTGAACTCCGCTCGGCTTCGCCTCGCTGCGCGCTTTCCGGCCTGCGTGAACTCCGCTCGGCTTCGCCTCGCTG
>DATBRV010000034.1:0-8115 GCA_036560145.1 Myxococcota bacterium | reverse complement strand
AGATCGAGCAGCGACCAGCGCGTCACCCAGGTCCAGGAGACGCCGTCGACGCCGGAGGCGTGGAGCAGCCGCCAGCCCGGCGGCAGCTGGAGCTCCGCCGAGACGCTCTGGAAGTCCTGGTTCCAGCCGACGGCGGAGATCGGTGCGCCATCGCGGGCGATGCGGCTGTCGGCTGTGATCTCGATCCCGCCGCGCGGGATCTCGACTCCTGGGCCCTCTTCGCCGGGGATCTGCGTGATGAACTGATCCTGGCCGTTCACCGCGACGCGGCCGAGCTCGGTGCCCGCCGCCATCCCGAGCCGGTCGCTGCGGACGACCTCGCCGCCGATGCGATCCGTCACGGTGTAGCCGCCGCCGTCGAAGTCGAGCCAGAAGGTGCGCGCGAGCGAGAGGCGATCCGGCGCCGGGTCGGCGTCGCCGCGGCGCTTGGTGACGAAGCGGAGCGCCGAGCCCGGCTCCATCGCGTAGGCCGGGAGCCCGCGCCAGCCCTCGGGGAGCTCCGTCTGCTGCGGATCCACGCTCACCGCGCCTTCGATCGTCACCAGGCGCAGGCTCGGCCGCGCGTCGAAAACCCACTCCTCGCGGTCGTCCCAGGGGCCGTCCGGCGCGGGCAGCGCGAGGCCCTCCACGGGACCGGGCATTCGCGCCTCGAGCGCGATGAACCAGCTGCCCGGCCGCACCTGGACGCGCAGCTTGCCGTCCGGATCGAGCCGCGCCGGGAGAGGCGCCGAGAGCGAAATCGGAATCGCGCCTTCGGGCAGCGCAGGCCCCAGCACCACCTCGCGCGCGGGCCCCGAGACCTCCAGCCGGACCAGCGTCGTGACGCGCAGCGGAATCTCGTCCGTGACGCGGCGGTGGACGGTGATCTCGAGGCGGCTCTCCGCGCCGTCGCCCTCGTCCGCCGCCGTGTGCAGCCAGAGGCGTCCCTGCGCGTCGCGCTTGGGAAAGGCTACCGGCTCGCCGTTCTGCGAGACCGCGAGCAGGCCCGTCTCGGCGGGGATCTGGAGCAGCTCGGGGAGCGCGTCCCAGACCAGCTCGCCGCGAACGTCGTGGATGCCGCGCGCGAGGCGCACGCTCGGGCGTCCCCCCGATTCGACCACCGGCGCGGGCCGCCCGTCCACCTGTACCGCCTGCGGCCAGTGCTTCGCGTCCCCGGGGAGGGGCACCCAGGCATCCGCGTGCACGCGCCAGCGCTGCACGAAGCTGCCCTGGCGCGCGCCGAGGGCGAGCTCGAGACGCGCGGGCCAGACGCACTCGGCGCTGCCCGGCGAGCCCTGGAGAAATGGACAGCGCTCGCTCTCGTGTCCGAGCAGCGCCCAATCGATCCACGGCCGCAAAGGCTCGGGAACCCGCTCGGGCGCGAGGGGCTCGCCGCTCGCGCCCACGGCCAGGCAGGCGGTGAGCAGGCCCGCGGCGAAGTAGGCGCGGCGCATGGCCGCGCCGGACATGCGCCTGCGCGCGATTTCCAGCATCCTGCTCCTCCTGGCCGTGCCTTCCTCTTCGGCGGGAGTGCCATGCTACCGAAGCGCTACCCCTACTACCTCGGCAACCGTCCGGTGTCGGCGGATCAGACGCTCGCCGTGAGGGACAAGTTCACGGGCGAGGTGGCGACGCAGGTCGCCCTGGCGGATGCCGCCGCGATCGACCGCGCGATCGAGCTCGCGGTGCGGGCCGCGGCCCCCATGCGGGAGCTCGCGGCCTACGAGCGGCAGCGCGTGCTCCAGCACTGCGCCGCCCGCTTCGCCGAGCGCGCCGAAGAGCTCGCGATGGCGCTCTGCATCGAGGCGGGAAAGCCCATCCAGGACGCGCGCGGGGAGGTCGGCCGGCTGATCGACACCTTCCGGATCGCCGGCGAGGAGGCGGTGCGCATCACCGGCGAGGTGCTGCCCCTCGACATCAGCCCGCGCGCGCGGGATTACACGGGGATGTGGAAGCGGGTTCCGATCGGGCCCTGCTCGCTGATCTCGCCCTTCAATTTCCCGCTCAACCTCGCCGCCCACAAGGTGGCGCCCGCCATTGCGGCGGGCTGCCCGTTCGTCTTGAAGCCGGCGAGCCTCACGCCCGTGGGCGCGCTGATCATCGGCGAGGTGCTCGCCGAGACCGATCTCCCGGAGGGGGCCTTCTCGATCCTGCCGGTGCCGCGCGAGCAGGCCGATCGCTTCGCGACCGACGATCGCTTCAAGCTGCTCTCCTTCACGGGCTCGCCGGCGGTGGGCTGGGCGCTGAAAGCCAAGGCCGGCCGCAAGAAGGTGGTGCTCGAGCTGGGCGGCAACGCGGCCGTGATCGTCGACCGCGACGCCGACCTGGCGGACGCCACCCAACGGATCGTATTCGGCGCCTTCTATCAGTCCGGTCAGAGCTGCATCGGCGTCCAGCGCATCCTCGCGCACGAGGACGTCTACGACGACCTGCGCGCGCGGCTGGTGGCGGCGACCGCGGCGCTCCGGATGGGCGACCCGAAGGACCCCGCGAACTTCATCGGGCCGATGATCTCGGAGGCCGAGGCCGCGCGTCTCGAGAGCTGGATCGCGGCCGCGCTGCGCGCGGGGGGCCGGCTGCTGGTGGGCGGCCAGCGCCGCGGCGCGCTGCACGAGGCGACGCTGCTCGAGGACGTTCCCGCCGATCAGGACGTGGTTTGCCTGGAGGCCTTCGGGCCGGTCGCCGTGCTCTCGCGCTTTCGCGATTTCGGCGCCGCGCTCGCGCAGGTGAACGACAGCGTCTATGGCCTCCAGGCCGGGATCTTCACCCGCGATCTCTACAAGGCGCAGCAGGCCTGGAACGAGCTCGAGGTGGGCGGCGTCGTGATCGGCGACGTCCCCTCCTGGCGGGTCGACCACATGCCCTACGGAGGCGTCAAGGAGAGCGGGCTCGGCCGCGAGGGCGTGCGCTTCGCGATCGAGGAGATGACGGAGATCCGGCTCCTGATCGTGCGAACGCCGCGATGATCGATTCGATCCGCGCGGTCCTCGCGAGCGGCGCGCCGGGCGCCAGCGTCCGTGTCCAGGGCTGGCTGCGCACGGCGCGCCACGGCAAGCAGGTCTCGTTCCTCGAGCTGAGCGACGGCTCCTGTCTCGCGGGCCTCCAGCTGGTGGCCGCGCCGGAGCTTTCGAACTACGAGTCCGAGGTGAAGCGCCTGCGCACCGGCTGCGCGGTGGAGGCGACCGGGACGCTGGTCGAGTCGCCGGGGAGCGAGCAGCGGGTCGAGCTGCGCGTGGGCGCGATCAGCTGCGTGGGCGAGGTCGCCGACGACTATCCGCTCCAGAAGAAGCGGCACGGCTTCGAGTTCCTGCGCACGATCGCGCACCTGCGCCCGCGCACGAACACGCTGGGCGCCGTGCTGCGCGTGCGCAGCGCGGCGGCGCGCGCCATCCACGAATTCTTCCAGCAGCGCGGCTTCCTGCTCCTGCACGCGCCGATCATCACCGCCTCGGACGCCGAGGGCGCGGGCCAGATGTTCCGGGTCACGACGCTCGACGCGAACGCGCCGCCGCGCGACGAGGCCGGGCGCGTCGATTTCGCGCGCGACTTCTTCGGCCGCGAGACCTTCCTCACCGTCTCCGGCCAGCTCGAGGCCGAGATCGCCGCGCTGGCCATGACCCGGGTCTACACCTTCGGCCCCACCTTCCGCGCCGAGAACTCGAACACCAGCCGTCACCTGGCGGAGTTCTGGATGGTCGAGCCCGAGATGGCCTTCTGCGATCTGGCCGGCGACATGCAGACCGCCGAGGACTTCCTCAAATCGGTGATCCGCGGCGTGCTGGAAGCCTGCCCCGAGGACATGGCGTTCTTCGACCAGCGCATCGACGACACGGTGCTGGCGACGCTGCGCCACGTGATCGAGGCGCCCTTCGAGAGCATGACCTACACGGAGGCGGTGGCGCGGCTTCAGCGCAGCGGCAAGAGCTTCGAGTTTCCGGTCGAGTGGGGCCGGGACCTCCAGAGCGAGCACGAGCGCTGGCTCGCCGAGGAGCACGTGCGCCGGCCGCTGATCGTCACCGACTATCCGGCGGGCATCAAGGCGTTCTACATGTACCGCAACGACGACGGGCGCACCGTGCGCGCGATGGACGTGCTGGTTCCGAAGATCGGCGAGATCATCGGCGGCTCGCAGCGCGAGCACCGGGAGCCGATGCTGCGGGAACGCATCCGCGAAGCCGGGCTCTCCGAGCAGCGCTACGCCTGGTATCTCGACTTGCGTCGCTACGGTTCGGTTCCCCACGCCGGCTTCGGCCTCGGCTTCGAGCGCCTGGTGCAGTTCATGACCGGCATGGCCAACATCCGGGACGTGATTCCCTTCCCGCGCGTTCCGGGCTACGCGGAGTTCTGATAGACTTCCGCCCGCGCGCCGCCGGGAGACGGATTGATCCAGATCGACGACGTTTCGCGGGTGTACCGCCGCGGTGCAGACGAAGTTCACGCGCTCGAGCACGTGACGCTCCACATCCCGGCCGGACGCTTCGTGGCGCTGATGGGGCCCTCGGGCTCGGGCAAGTCGACGCTGCTCAACATCCTGGCGGGCCTGGACCGGCCGAACCAGGGCAGCATCACGGTGGCCGGCCGGCGGCTCAACGATCTCTCCGAGGACGAGCTCGCCGAGTTCCGCTCCCAGCACGTGGGCTTCGTCTTCCAGTTCTTCAACCTGATCCCGGTGCTCTCGGCGCGCGGCAACGTGGAGCTTCCGCTGCTGCTCACGTCGCTCAAAAAGGAGGAGCGCCGCGAGCGCGCGATGACCGCGCTGCGGATCGTGGGCCTGGGCGAGCGCGGCGAGCACATGCCGAACCAGCTCTCGGGCGGCGAGCAGCAGCGCGTGGCGATCGCGCGCGCGATCGTCACGGATCCCGAGATCGTGGTGGCTGACGAACCCACCGGCGACCTCGACGCGAAGAACGCCGTCGACGTGCTCTCGCTGCTGCGCGACCTGCGCGTCGAGTTCGGCAAGACCGTGGTGATGGTGACGCACGACCCGCGCGGCGAGGCCTACGTCGACGAGATCCACCACCTCGACAAGGGCGTGCTGGTCGATTCGGTCGCCGGCGGCGCCGCGAAGGGGGGCGCATGAAGTTCCTCCCCTTCATCTGGCGCAATCTCACCCGCAACAAGCTGCGCAGCCTGCTGACCGGCGGCGCCATCGCGCTCGCGATCGCGCTGGTCTGCCTGCTCCAGACCATGCCGGCGGGCCTCAACCGGATCGTGGAGGACATCGCCTCGAACTCGCGGGTCGTGGTCCACAACGAGGCCGGCCTCGTCTACCCGCTTCCCTATTCCTATCTCCAGAAGGTGCGGGCGCTCCCGGGCGTGGTGGGCGCCGCCAGCTGGACCTGGTTCGGGGGCGTCTTCGAGGTGGAGAAGGGCGTCACCTTCCCGAACTTCGCAGTCGAGCCCGATCAGATCGGCGTGGTCTGGGCGGACTGGAAGATCGATCCGAAGGCGCTCGAGGATTTCCGGCGCTACCGGGACGGGGCGATCGTCGGGCGCGGCACGCTCGACAAATACGACTGGAAGATCGGCGATCTCGTCACGCTGAAGGGCACGCTCTACCCGATCGACCTCACCTTCCGGATCGTGGGCGAGATCCCCAACGCGCGCGCCCCGCACTTCTGGTTCCAGCGCGAGTACCTCGAGCAGGCGCTGCGCGCGAGCGGGTCGGGCCTCGACGTTCTCGGCACCATCTGGTTCCGGGTGGACGACCGCGCGCGCGTGGATCCGCTGATGCGCGAGATCGACGACATGTTTCGCAACAGCGAGGCGGAGACCGCCTCCGAGACCGAGAAGAGCTACTTCAAGAGCTTCTTCACGCTGCTCGAGGGCTTCGTCGTCGTGATCCTGCTGGTGACGGGCGTGGTGGCGCTCTGCATCGTCTTCATCGCCGCCAACACCGCGAGCATGGCGGTGCGCGAGCGCTTCGGCGAGATCGCGATCCTGAAGGCCCTCGGCTTCAGCCGGCGCTTGATCTTCGGGATGCTGGTGGCGGAGGCGGTGCTGCTTTGCACCCTGGCCGGCGCCGCGGGCGCCCTCGGCTCGCTCGGGCTCACGCTCGGGATGCGTCAGATCGCGACGGGAGGCTGGAATGCGCAGCTGGGGCCGCTCGGCAGCTTCATCGTGACGCAGGCGATCCTGGTCCAGGGGGTCTTCCTGGGGCTCTTCGTGGGAATGATCTCGGGCATCGTGCCGTCCTGGGGCGCGGCGCGCCGGAGCGTCGCCGCGACCCTGCGCGAGGTGTTCTGAGCCGTGCTGCCGCTGCGCTATCCGCTCGGAAATCTCGCCGCGCGCCGCCTGCGCACGGGGCTCACGGTCGGCGTGATCGCGCTGGTGGTGCTCGCCACCACCCTGTTCGCCGGGCTCGTGTCCAGCCTCGAGCGCACGCTGGTCACGACCGGCTCGGAGCGGAACCTGGTGGTGATGCGCAAGGGCGCCACCAACGACGGCTCGAGCGCGGTCACGCTCGACGCCTACCAGAACGTGCGCTTCTTCGAGGGCATCGAGCGCGACGCGGCCGGCAATCCCCTGGTCTCGCCGGAGCTCGTGGTGCAGCCATTCTTCATGAGGGAGAACGGCGGGCGCGAGAACGTGCTGGTGCGCGGCGTCGAGCCGATCGCGCTCGCCGTCCACGACGAGGTGAAGATCGTCGAGGGGCGCATGTTCGAGCCTTCGACGGGCGAGGTGATCATCGGCCGCAACGTCGAGGGCCGCTACATCGGCGCCGAGCTCGGCTCTCCGCTCGAGTTCGGCCGCAACACCTGGCAGGTGGTGGGGGTCTTCGAGAGCGGCGGCACCTCGACCGAGAGCGAGGTCTGGTGCGACGTGCGACAGCTCGCGAACGACGCCAAGCGCCCGGTTCCGTATTCCGGCCTGCGCGTGCGTGTCGCGGAGGGAGCGGACATGGACGCGCTCGCGCGCCGGATCGGGGACGACCCGCGCTACGCGCTGGAGGCGACGCCCGAGCGCGAGTACTACGCCAAGCAGGCGGAGTCGTCGAACGTGCTCTACTACATCGTGGTGGCGCTGGCGGTGCTCGCCGGCACGGGCGCAGCCTTCGGCGCGACCAACACGCTGTACGCCGCCGTGCAGGCGCGCACCGCGGAGATCGGCACGCTGCGCGCACTCGGTTTCTCGCGCGGGACGATCCTCGGCTCCTTCCTGATCGAATCGATCGTGGTGGCGCTGCTCGGGTTCGTGCTGGGAGGCGCCGGCGCCTGGGGGCTCGGGCGCGTGATCTCGCTGCTGCTCGGCGGCGTGGCCTTCGCCTCGCAGACCTTCACCACCAACGTGATCCAGCTTCGCGTCGGCGTGCGCGACCTCGGGATGGCGCTCGCGCTCTCGCTCTTCATCGGCCTGGTCGGCGGGATCTTCCCCGCGCTGCGCGCGTCGCGGCTGCGGCCCGTCGAGGCCCTGCGGAAGGCGTGAGCCCCGCAGCCGGCGAACCGGGCGGCTCGGTGCGCGACCAGCTCGCGGCGCTGCGCATCGATCGCAGCCGCCGGGGGGCCGCGCCGCGCCCGCCCTGGCTGAAGCCCGTGGCGACGGCCGCGATCGCGCTGGTCTTCCTGCTCGGCAGCTTCCTCGCCTGGCGCCTGACCCTCGGCCGCACGCCAGAAGTAAGGCTTGCCTACGCCACCCGCTCGACGCCCGGCGCGAGCCAATCCGGCGCCGTGCTGACGGGCTCGGGCTACGTGGTAACGGGCGATCGCTACATCTCGCTCGGCGTGCGGATTCCCGGGCGCATCGAGGAGTACCTGGTCGACGAAGGCGAGGCGGTGGTGGCGGGGCAGGCGCTCGTCCGCCTCGACGACCGCAACTACGCGGCGGCGCTGCGCGAGGCGCGCGCGGGCCTGCACCTGGCGCGCGCCAATCTGGACTTGCGGCGCAAGGAGCTGGTGCGCTCCGAGGAGCTGCGCAGCCGCAACGTCGCGTCGGAGGCCGATCTCGACGTGAAGCAGAACCAGCTCAGCGTCGCCCAGGCGGAGGTGGAGCGGCTGATCGCGCGGATCGCCTCGCTCGAGCTCGACCTCGAAGACACCGTGCTGCGCGCTCCCTCGAACGGGGTGGTGCTCGAGAAGTTCAAGGAGGTGGGCGAGATCGCGGTGCCGGGCGGCTTCGCCGGCTCGGGCGAGCTGATCC
>DATBRV010000033.1:0-6128 GCA_036560145.1 Myxococcota bacterium | reverse complement strand
CAGGAAGAGGCCCAGCACCGCGGCCGTCGCTTCGCTGTGCGAGCCCAGCAGCGTGGCCAGGTAACGCTGCCAGGTGACCTCGTAGACCAGACCGCTGAAGCCGGTCAGCACGGTCAGCAGCAGCACGAGCAGGCGGATCATGGGCGCGACCGTCACTCCGGCAGGGTCGCGGAGCATAGCGCCGCCCGGTTCTGGTCCTCGGGGCCTCCGCGCCGCGCGGCGAGGTATCCTCCCGCGCGCCATGCCCGTCTCGATCGGACTCGTGTACGACCTGCTCGGAACCTATCCGCGTCGCCCGCAGGACCCCGCGGACGTGGACGTCGAGTACGAGCCGGAGGCGACCATCCAATTGCTTGAAGCGGCGATCGCCCGCCTGGGGCATCGCAGCGTTCGCCTCGGCGCGCCCCACGATCTGCTCGCCCGGCTCGCGAAGGGCGAGCTCCCCGAGCTGGACGCGGCGCTCACGATCGCCGAGGGCTGGGGCGGGCGCGAGCGCGAGGCCTGGGCGCCCGTGCTGCTCGCGATGTTGGGGATCCCGACACTCGGCTCGGACGCCACCACGCTCTCGGTCGCGCTCGACAAGCACTGGGCGAGCACGCTGGTGGCGGCCGCCGGGGTGCCCGTGGCCGCGCAGATCGTGATCCATTCGGCGGCGGAGGCGCGGGAGGCGGCCCTCCCGGCGGCCTTCCCGCTCTTCGTGAAGCCGCGCTGGGAGGGGACCTCGAAGGGGATCGCGCCGAGCTCGCGGGTGGAGGATCGAGAAGCGCTCGTCGCCGAGGTCGAGCGCGTCGTGCGCGATTACGAGCAGCCGGCGCTGGTCGAGAGCTTCCTCGAGGGGCCGGAGTACACCGTCACCGTGGTCGGCAACCGGCCAGCTCGTGCGCTGCCCGTCCTCCAGCGCGCGCTCGAGGCCACCACCCGGATCGGCCTGCACGCACTCGAGCGCCATCCCGCGCCGGCCGGCGGCTGGCGGCACTGCGTGCCGGGCTCGCTGGACGCCGCGCTCGAGCGCGAGCTGGGCGCGCTCGCACTGCGCGCCTTCGCCGCGCTCGACTGCCGCGACTTCGCGCGCGCGGACTTCCGCCTCGACGCCGACGGGCGGCCGGTCTTCCTGGAGATCAACCCGCTGCCCACCTTCGCGCCCGACGGCTCCTTCGGCATCCTGGCCGAGCTCGAGGGCCGGCCCGCGGACGCGCTGGTGGCGGACGTGCTCGCCGGCGGCCTGCGCCGGCTCGGTCTCGCGTGAGCGCGGCGCACGGCGTCCCGGATGCCCAGTGGCGCGACTGGACCTGGCAGATGCAACACCGCATCGGCTCGGCGGAGGAGCTTGCGCGCTTCATCGATCCCACCGAGGACGAGGTGAAGGCGATCGAGGCGCTGAGCCAGAGCTTCCGCTTCGTGATCACTCCCTACTACGCATCGCTGATGGATCCCCGCGATCCCGAGTGCCCGATCCGCCGCCAGGTGGTGCCTCGCCTCGCCGAGCTTGACGACCCGGCCGGCCTGCCGGATCCGCTCGACGAGGTAGCCCACTCGCCGGTCAAGAACGTGGTGCGCGTCTACCCGGACCGGATCGCCTTCTGCGTCAACAACGAGTGCGCGCTCTACTGCCGGTTTTGTTTGCGCAAGCGCATGGTGGGCGACGAAGAATGGAGCATGAAGAAGCGCGAGCTGGGCGACGCGCTGGCGTGGATCCGGCGCACGCCCGAGATCCGCGACGTGCTGCTGACCGGCGGCGATCCGCTGGTCTTCTCCGACGAGCGCCTCGAGTGGCTGCTCGCCGAGCTGCGCCAGATCCCCCACGTCGAGATCATCCGGCTGGGGACGCGCCTGCCGGTGACGCTGCCCTTCCGCGTGACGGAAGCCCTCGTGCGCATGCTCGAGCGCTACCACCCGATCTGGGTGAACACGCACTTCAACCACCCGCGCGAGCTCACGCCCGAGGCGGCCGAGGCCTGCGACAGGCTGCTGCGGGCGGGGATCCCCGTCGGCAACCAGAGCGTCTTGCTGCGGGGCGTGAACGACGACCTCGCGACCATGCAGGCGCTCTGCGAAGGCCTCGTGCGCATGCGCGTGCGGCCCTATTACTGCTACCAGGCCCAGCTGCTGGAGGGCACCGCCCACTTCCGGGTGCCGATCGAAAAAGGCATCGAGCTGTTCCGCGGGATGCGCGGCCGCACCAGCGGCTTCGCCATCCCGCAATTCGTGCTCGACACGCCGTTCGGCAAGGTGCCCCTCGGATACGACCATCTGCGCGGCCGAGAAGGCGACGACGTGCTGCTCGAGAGCTGGGACGGCCGCGTCTGGCGCGAGCACAATCCGCAGGATTGATGCCGCGCGCTCCGCGACTCACGGCGGTGGCTGCTGTGCTCGCGGGCAGCGTGCTGCTCTCGCGCGTGCTCGGCTACGTGCGCGAGGCCGTGCTCGCGCGCGAGCTCGGCGCGAGCGCGGCGACGGACGCCTACTACGCGGCCTTCCAGATCCCCGACCTGCTCAACTACTTCCTTGCCGGGGGCGCGCTCTCGATCGCCTTCGTCCCATACTATTCCCGGGTGCTCGCGCAGCAGGGCGCGGCCGCCGCGGAGCTGCTGCTCGCCAAGGTGACGGGCACCATGGGCGCCCTCACGCTGGCGGCCACAGTCCTCTTGTGGTGGCAGGCCGAGGCGCTGGTCGCGCTCCAGTTCCCGCGCTTCGCGCCGGAGACGCAGGCGCTCACGGTGCGCCTCACGCGCATCGTCCTCCCGGCGCAGATCTTCTTCATCACGGGCGGCATCCTGCGCGCGGCCCTGATGTCGCAGGGCCGCTTCGCGACCCAGGCGCTGGCGCCGCTGCTCTACAACGGGATGATCATCGCGGGGGGGCTGCTGCTCGCCCCCCAGCTCGGCGCCGAGGGCTTCGCGTGGGGGGCGCTGGTCGGCGCGGCGATCGGAGCCTTCGGGGTGGCGTGGATCGACGCCATCGTCGGCCTGAAGATGCGCAGCTGGCTGCGCTTTGCGCCCTTCGACAAGCAGGTGCTCAGCTACCTCGCGGTGGCGGCGCCCCTCATGCTCGGGCTCTCGCTCTCGGCCACCGACGAGTGGTACGACCGCTGGTTCGGCGGGCTGCTGGCGGCGGGCACCGTCGCGCAGCTCACCTTCGCACGCAGGCTGATGCAGCTCCCGGTCGCGGTGGTGGGCCAGCCGATCGCGACTGCCGCGCTGCCCACCCTGTCGAGGCTCTGGTCCGAGGGAAGGCCAGACGCGCTGCACGGCGTGATGCGCTCGACGCTACAAGTCGGAATCGGCCTCTCGGTGATCGCCGCCGGCGCCAGCTTCGTGCTGGCCGAGCCGATCGTCGCCGTGGTCTACCGCCGCGGCGCCTTCGGCGCGGCGGACGTGGTCGCCGTCGCCCGGCTGCTCCAGATCTTCTCGATCGGCGTTCCCGCCTGGGTGGTGCAGCAGATCGCCGTGCGGGCCTTCTACGCGCGCTCCGACACCTGGCGGCCGATGCTGCTCGGGACCTGCATGAGTCTTGGCGCGATCCCGGTCTATCTGGCCCTCGGCCCCCGCTTCGGCGGGGCGGGGCTCGCGGGGGCCGGCGTGCTCGCGATGACGATCAACGCCCTCGCCACCCTCGCGCTCGCGCGGCGCCTGCACGGAGGGCCGCCGCTGCTGCCGCTCGCGGTGAGCGCCGCGCGCGCCCTCGTGATCGCAGGCCTCGCGGCGGTGCCGGCCGCGGCGCTGCTGCGCGGCAGCGAGACCACGGCCGCCGCCCTGCGCGACCTCGTGCTGGGCGGAGCCGTCTACGGCGCCATCTCCCTGATCTTCGTCTTCCTGATCGGAGACGCTCCGCTGAAGGACAGCGTGCGGCGGATCACGCGACGGCTAATACCTCGGCGAGGCCCGCCCTGAGACACTCGACGAAGAGATCCGGATCCGGGATCGCGGCCCGGTCGGTGTTGATGCCGAGCTGGAGCTCGCCGTCGTAGCTGAAGAGCGTGACGTTGGTGGCCGCGCCCGAGAGCGGGCCGAAGCCCACCATCACTTCGATTCTTGCGCCGCTGCAATACACCGGGAACGGGGAGCCCGGCACGTTGCTGGTGACCAGATCGATCGCCTTCAGCATCGAGCCGATGAGCCCGACCGAGATCGCGCGCGGCAGGCGCGCCAGCACGCTCGAGACCTCCTCGGTGTAGGGCAGCGCCGGCTCGCAGCGCTGCTCCATCACGCGCTGGTGTAGGATGCGCATGCGCTCGACGGGATCCTCGACGCCCACGGGGATCGCGAAGCGCGCCGGCGCGAACTGGTTCCCGGCCCGCCGGCCTAGTTCGTTTTCGCCCCGCAGATTCACCGGCATCGTCATGCGCAGCTCGTCGACGGGCCTCCCGTGCCGCTCGTGATAGATCCGCAGGCCCCCCGCCACGGCGGCCACGAAGGCGTCGTTGAGCGTTCCCCCGGCGGCCCGGGCGGCGCGCTTCAGATCCTCGAGCGGCAGCGAGAGCGTGTCGAAGTGGACGGAGGTGGAGCGTGCCCGCATCAGCGGGCTCAGCGGCTCGCGCACCGGCTGGAGCAGCCGCCGCAGCGATGCGGCGCCTCCCAGGGCTTCCTGGACGGCCTTTCTCGGCTCCCGCAACAGACGCAGGGCTCCGCGCGGCAGCGCCGAGGCCAGGCGCGAGACCAGATCGATGTTCTCGCCGGTGCGGTGGCGGATCGCGCGCATCGCCTCGTCGAACGCGCCGGTCGGGGCGGGCGCTGCGCTCTCGGGGTCCGCGGCGCGCGGCGGGCGCAGCGCCTCCTCGCGCGAGCGCTCGACCAGGCAGCTGGTCATGCGCACCATGCCGACGCCGTCGGTGATGCTGTGATGGAGCTTCAGGATCAGCGCGCTGCGCTCGCCCTCCAGCCCGTCGATGACGTAGAGCTCCCACAAGGGGCGGTCCTTGTCGAAGGCCTGCATCGCGATCACGGCCGCCATGTCGAGCAGCTCGCGCAGCGAGCCTTTTCCAGCAGTGCGGATCCGCCGGTAGTGGTAGGAGAGATCGAAGAGGGGATCCCGCTCCCAGCGCGGCGCCGCGGCTCCCAGCGGGTCGAGCACCACGTGCTGCCGGAGCCGCGGAATCCGATCGAGGGAGCGCTCGAGCACCTGCCGGAAGCGGTCCAGGTTGGGCGGCCCATCCAGCAGCATCAGGCTGGTGATGGTCGAGCGGAGCATCGGGTCCCGCTCGTTGATCCAGAGCAGCGCGTCGCTCGCGCTCATCCAATCGGCGTAGTGCGCCTCGTCCACGGCAGCCCCGTTCCTGGACGCGCCCCCCGACCCGCCAGCCCCGGACTGCGATACTACTCCATCAGCCTCGGGCACCCCGCAGCCTGCGGAGGGCCCCTCGCCGGGGGATCCCGGCGCTCGCAGCGGGCGTCGGTGGAGGGTCGCAGTGCGGGGGAGGGCGCCCGCCGAGGACGGCTGCCCTTGCCCTCGTCGGGCCAGGTCCGTAATTTCAGGGCTCTCGTGGGGGCGCGTAGCTCAATTGGCAGAGCAAGAGACTCTTAATCTCTAGGTTGAAGGTTCGATTCCTTCCGCGCTCACCACCTCTCACCCGCCATTTTCGCCGGATTCCGGCGGGCTGCGGGCCTTTCCTGGCGATCGAATTCCGCTTTGCAGGGGCGTATCGCGTTCGATCGCAACCGATCACAGATCTCTTCCGCCAAATCAAAAGCCCTTGGGCTTGTTCTTGATCTTGGACAAATCCAGAGTCAGCGCGGTGTCGCCGCCGTCCCCGATCGCGGCAAGCGTGAATCCGCTACCCGGATAGAATTCCACTTTCGCCTTTCCTCGGTCGATCGTCGCGAAGAGCTCGTACGCATCCGCCCCTTCCTTCCCGAAGGCGGGATGCGTGATGAATGTGACCCATTGTCCGCGCGGCGCCGAATTCTTCTTCACGTGGTAGGTAGCCCTGGCGCAGTAGTATTCGCCGTCCTCATTGGACTCCTCGGTGATCTTTGCCGTCAGGCTGCGCTCCCCGTTGTCCGAGGTCGTTCCAAAGAGCTGCACGTTGGGGTCGTCTTCCCAGGAATCGTGAATCTGCGGTCGGTCCGGCCGCGGAATCCGAAAACGCACCGCGAGCGCTGGATGAAATCGGCATAGGACGCTGGCGGGAA
>DATBRV010000032.1:0-5807 GCA_036560145.1 Myxococcota bacterium | reverse complement strand
CTCGGCGAGGGCGAAGCGCGCGACGTCCTCGCTCTGGCAGAAATACCGGGAGCGGAAGAGCTCCGGCAGGCAGACGATGCGCGCCCCACGCCGCGCCGCTTCCTCGCAGCGCGCGACGGCCTTTTCGAGGTTCTGCCCGAGATCCTCGGAGCAGCTCATTTGGATCAGCCCGATCGGGACGGCGCCCGGCGCGTCTGCCATGCCGGGGTGGGTACGCCACGGCCCTGGGGCTCGCAAGCCCGCCGCCCCCGCAATGCGTGACCGTCCCCGTCACACCCGCCCTTCAGGATCAGGCCATGACGAACACGCCTTTCTGGTACGGAAGCTTCTGGCGCGGAATCCTCGAGAGTCTGCTGGTGGTGTCCGGGTTCGCGGGCTTCGGCTTCGCGTGGGCCGGGCTCGAGCGGCGCGACGCGGCGCTCTCCGACTACCCTCCCCCGCCGATGGAAGCGACGCCCCCGGCCCCTTCGCTCTGGCTGGTCGACGGCTTCAACGTGCTGCACGCCGGCGTGCTGCACGGCCGCGATCGCGCGCAGTGGTGGACCGAGCCACGCCGCGAGCAGCTGGTGACGCTGGCCGAGCGCTTCGACGACGCCGAAGCGGAGATCTGGATCGTGTTCGACGGGAGCGGGCCCGAGGCGCCCGCCGAAGCGCCCGCCGGGCGGGTGCGCCGGATCTTCGCGCCTTCCGCCGACGACTGGCTGCTGGCGAAGGTGCGCGCCAGCGAGGCGCCCGCCTGCCTCGCGGTCGTGACGGCGGACCGCTCGGTCGCCGACCGCGCCCGTCACCGGGGGGCGCAGGTGGTTTCGCCGCGCGGCTTCCTTGCCCGTTGCAACCCCGCTTCCAGCTCATGAAGCCTGGTGGCGCAAAGGCCGGCCCTCGAGGCCGGCCAGCAGGTTCTCGACGGCGAGGTCGGCCATCCGCGTGCGCGTGGCGATGCTCGCGCTCCCGATGTGTGGCGTGAGCACCAGGTTCGGCGCCGCCAGCAACGGGCTCGCGGGATCCAGCGGCTCCTGCGCGAAGACGTCGAGCGCGCCGGCCGCCAGCCGCCCGCTCGCGAGCGCCGCGGCCAGCGCCGCCTCGTCGACGATCCCGCCCCGCGCCGTGTTGACCAGGATCGCCCCGGGGCGCATGGCGGCGATCGCGCGGGCCGAGAACAGGCCGCGCGTCTCCGGCGCGAGGGCGAGGTGCACCGAGACGAACTCGGCCTCGGCGAGCAGGCGTTCGAACGAGCAGGCCTCCACGCCCTCGACCGAACGTGGCGTGCGCGACCAGCCGAGGATGCGCATCCGGAATCCGCTCGCGCGCCGCGCCATCGCCTGCCCGATCGCGCCCAGCCCGACGATCCCGAGCGTGGCGCCGTGCAGATCGCGCCCTAGCAGGGCCTCCGGGTCCCAGCGGTGCGCGTAGCTCCAGCTCCCCTCGCGCAGATGGCGGTCGGCCTCCGGAATCCGGCGGGCCGCGGCGAGCAGCAGACCGAATGCGAGATCGGCGGTGGTCTCGACCAGCACGCCGGGGGTGTGCCCGACGGGAATCCCGCGCGCGGCCGCGGCCGCCAGCTCGATGTGGTCGACCCCCACCGAGCAGCTCGAGATCACGCGCAGGCGCGGGCAGGCTCGCAGCAGCGCGGCGTCGACGCGGTCCGTCAGCAGGCAGAGCAGCCCTTCGGCGTCCCGCGCGCCGGCGGCAATCGCCTCCGGCGAAGGCGCGCCATCCCCTTCCCAGACAGTCAGCTCCGCGCGCTCCGCGAGCCGCGCGAGAGCGCCGCCCGGAAGGCGGCGCGTGGCGAAGACCCGGGGCCGGACGCTCATGCGCGCTCCTGTAGCACGGCGGGGGCGAGGGCAGCGCTCATGGACGCAAGCAGGAGGGGGAAAACTCCACGATTCGTGACGAAATCGCGCCTACCGGCTTGACCCGAGACCCCGTTCGGAAATATCGTGCGCCCGGGACATTTCATGCCCCGGGGTGCCGGCCCCGCAAAACCGATCGCTCGACGGCTCCGCGGCCCGCGGAGCGCGGGTCCGGTGTCGCGAAAATCGCAGCGGAAGTAGAGAAAGGCGAGGTTCATGTCCGAAGGATCCACCCCCCATCACGAGCCGCGCCAGACCAGGACGCTCCAGTTCGCGCGCTTCATCACGCGCAACCGCTTCCCGGTGGCGATGCTGCTGATCGCCTCGACGCTCTTCTGGTTCTATCCGATCCTGAACGCCATCACGACCGCCGCGGGCCTGCCGCTCCCGGGCCCGATCGTGCGCATCGACACCAATGCGCGCGACTTCTTCCCGGATCACCCGTACATCCACGCCGCCGACAAGTTCTCGCGCGTCTTCGGCAGCTCTTCGCTGGTCGCGATCGGGGTGGTGGTCACCGACGGCAACATCTTCACGCCGGAGCGCATCGAGAAGATCCGCGAGATCACGCGGCGCCTCGACGGCGTGGGCTTCGACAGTCAGACCGAAGCGCGCGACGCGCTGCGCGACCAGCTCGAGTCGGCGGAAGGCGATCCCGCGGCGATCCGCGCCGAGCTCGACCGCAAGTTCCCGCCCTATCCGGTCAACCACAACCAGATCCAGTCGATCACCCACGGCAGCACCCGCGTGATCCAGATCGAGGCCGACGGCTCGCTCACGCAGGAAGTGCTGATGAAGAAGGTGCCGAAGACCCAGGAGGACGCGGACGCGCTGCGCGAGCGGGTGCGCCAGAACCCTCCATTCATTTTTGGCCGCCTCGTCTCGCGGGACGAGAAGGGGGCGTTGATCACCGCCGGCTTCGTCACCGACCGGCTCAGCAACCGCGAGGTCTACACCGCGGTCTTCAACCACATCCAGAAGATCAAGCAGGATTTCGAGACCGAGGATTTCAAGGTCTTCATCACGGGACAGCCGACCCTGGTTGGCTGGGTGATCAAGTACGCCTTCGAGATCCTCGCGTACGTGCTCGCCACCACGGTGACGATCTTCCTGCTGCTGTGGCTCTATTTCCGGCGCTGGCACGGCGTGGTGATCCCGGCGATCGCGGGGATGGGGACGGTGATCTGGGGGCTCGGGTTCACGGGCTGGTGGGGGATCTCCTTCGACCCCCTGATCCTGGTGATCCCGATGATCATCACGGCGCGCGCCGTCTCGCACACGGTGCAGATGGCCGAGCGCTTCTTCGAAGACTACGAGGTGATGCTGCCCCGGCTCGGGGACCCCAAGCAGGCACGCATCGAGGTGGCGACGATCGCGATGAGCGAGCTGGTGATCCCCGGCACGCTCGGGATCGTGACCGACGTCGCCGGTCTGCTCGTGATCATGCTCACCACCATCCCGCAGATGTACAACCTGGGCCTGTTCGGCGCGGTCTGGGTCTCCTCGATCATCGTCACGGTCGAGATCCTGCACCCGATCCTGATCTGCTACATGCCGGCGCCCACCGAGCACGAGCACTTCCTCCCCGGGTTCATGCTGCGGTTCACGCGCGGCGTGGGCTGGGCCACGACCGACCCGTTCTGGAAGTACGTGATCGGCGCCGTGACGGTGATCCTGCTGGTCGGCTCGACCTACATCACGCTCTTCTACTCGAAGATCGGCGAGGCGACGCCCGGGACCCCGCTGCTCTGGCCCAGCCACGAGTTCAACGTCGCCACCGACGAGATCGCGACGCGCTTCGGCGGCGTCGATTCGCTGGTGGTCTACTCCGACGGCGACCGGCCCAACGCGAGCGCCGACGCGGCCCCCATCAAGGCCATGGAGCGCTTCGAGCGCTACCTGAAGGTGAACACGAACCTGGGCGCCTCGGTGTCGCTGGTGCCCTTCCTACGCAACTTCTGGCAGATCAACCACTACGGCGATCCCAAGTGGTACTTCGTGCCCTCGCACCCGGGCACCGTGCGCGCCGCGATCTTCCAGCTCCAGCAGAACGGTCCGCCGGGCGCCATGCGCCCCTTCCTCACCGACGACGGACGCGAGGCGAACATCTCGTTCTACTACCCGGACCACAAGGGCGAGACGATCGTCCGCACCGCCCACTACGCGGAGCAGTTCATCGAGCAGAGCCCGCTCGGCGAGGTCTCGATCCGGCTGGACGAGAATCGCGCCAAGCGGGACGCGGGCTTCTTCGACAAGGAGAGCCTGCTCGACATCTGGTACTACATGCTCGGCCCGATGCTGCCCACCCGCGGCCACAGCCTGAGCGTCAACATCCGCCAGGACGACGGCTCCTACGAGCCGCGAACCATCGAGTCGCCCGAGACGGCGAAGGGCCTGCCCGAATGGATCGAGGAGTTCCGCACGGGCGCGCAAGACGATTTCGTGACCGAGCGCGACTCGGTCGAGGAGGGCGAGGTCTTCACCTGGCCCGGCTCCCTCGAGGATTGGGACACCGGCGACGTCGACTACTGGTGGGAGGACAAGGAGTTCGGCATCCGCGCCGTCGCGGTCGACACCAACGAGCTGATCGTGGCGGACCTGAAGGCCGTGGATCCGGCGCCCAAATACCAGCCGACCAATTCCTGGACGCGCGGCGTGCAGTTCGTGATGGCGGGCGGCAGCATGGGCATCCTGGCCGCCATCAACGACGAGGTCGAGCGCAGCCACGTCGCGAACATCTCGCTGATCCTGTTCGTGATCTTCGTGCTTCACTCGCTCACGTACCAGTCGGCGGCGAGCGGCGGGATCATCCTGCTCCAGATCACCACGGCGACCACGCTCTCGCTCGCCTACATGGCGCTCATGAACATCGGCCTCAACATCAACACGCTGCCGGTGCAGTCGGTGGGCGTGGGCATCGGGGTCGACTACGCCATCTACATCGTGGACCGGATCCGCCAGGAGTGCGCCGACACCGCGGACATCGACGAAGCGGTCCGCAGGGCCGTGCGCACCACGGGGATGGCGGTGAGCTTCACCGCCACCACGATCGTGGGCGGCATCGTGCTCTGGAGCTTCTCGAACCTGCGCTTCCAGGCCGAGATGGCCCAGCTGCTCTCGATCCTGATGGTGATCAACATGCTCGGCGCGATCACGGTGGTGCCGGCCTTCTACTCGATCCTGCGGCCGAAGGTGGCGACGGCGCTGCTCACGGACGAGCAGCGCGAGACGATCCGCATCCAGAAGGAGCGCGAGGTCGCACTGGGTCTGCGCGACGCGGATCAGCTGTAGGGGTAGCGCCCGCCGGCTATCGTGACGGGCATGCCGTACGACCCGAAGGCGATCGAAGCCAAGTGGCAGGCCCACTGGCGCGAGCACGCGACCTTTCGCAGCGAGCTCGATCCGAGCAAGCCCAAGTACTACGTGCTCGACATGTTCCCCTACCCGTCGGGCGCGGGGCTCCACGTCGGGCACCCGAAGGGCTACATCGCCACCGACGTGGTCTCGCGTTACAAGCGCATGCGCGGCTTCAACGTGCTGCACCCGATGGGCTGGGACGCCTTCGGGCTGCCGGCCGAGCAGTACGCGATCGAGACGGGCACCCACCCGCGCGAGACCACGCGGCGCAACATCGAGACCTTCAAGCGCCAGCTGACGTCGCTCGGCACCGACTACGACTGGTCGCGCGAGATCGACACCACGCACCCCGACTACGTGCGCTGGACGCAGTGGATCTTCGCGCGGCTGTTCGAGCGCGGCCTCGCCTACGAGGCCGAGGTGCCGGTGAACTGGTGCCCGGCGCTCGGCACCGTGCTCGCGAACGAAGAGGTCATCGTCGGCAAGTCCGAGGTCGGCGGCTTCGACTGCGTGCGCCGGCCGCTGCGCCAGTGGGTGCTGAAGATCACCGCGTACGCGGACCGCCTGCTCGAGGACCTGGACGGGCTCGACTGGCCCGAG
>DATBRV010000031.1:0-14266 GCA_036560145.1 Myxococcota bacterium | reverse complement strand
ACTCGAGTCACCTTGATCCCGGCGCGGGAAGCCGCAACGACACGGCATGGCGTCCGGAAGCGAAACGGCACCCGCGTGGCTCTTCTCGTTCGTCGACCTGGCGTTCCTGCTGCTGATCGCGCTCACGCAGGTGGGCGGCGGACCGCGCGCGGTCGACCTCGGAGAAATCATCGTTCCGCGCGTGAACGAAGACGCCACCAGTTCGCTCCCCGCAGGTGCGCGGGAGCGCTGGCAGCTGCGCATCCATCCGCCGGACGCGGCGGATCCCGGGCCCTTCGAGCTGCTGGCGCCCGGGAGCACGGGGACGCAAGGCGCGCATCTCGCGGCGGCAACCCTGCGCGAGCAGCTCGGCCGCCTGCACGAGGCGCGCTCCGAGAAGCCGCTGCTCGCGCCGCACCAGGATTCCCGCAGCCAGGACCTGCTGGATGCGATCGCGCTGATCGAGCAGCGTTGGCCCGAGGGTCGACGCGCGGCGGTGTCGCCCGTCGCCGCGAACCCATGAGCACGCGCTGGGCGTTCGATCGCTATGCCTTCGGGGCCGCGCGCATCGCGCTGCGGCCCGAGCCCTATGCCGGCGCCGATCGCGAGCTCGCGCTCTGGCAGGGGCTCGCGCTCGCCTCCCAGGACTGGTCGCGCTCGGGCAGCTCCGCGCAAAAGCTGGGCGCCGCCGCCGGCGCGCTGCTGCTGATCGCCTGGCTGGCCGCGGCGCTCCTCTCGGGCGCCCTCCGCGAACCGGACGCCAGCCAGGATCTCCAGATCGTGCGCTTCGAAGCGCCTCCGGTGGAGGAGGCGCTCCCGATTCCCGAGCCGGAGCCCGAGCCGATCCTCGAGCCCGAGCCGGTGAAGCCGCCCGAGCCCGTCGCGGCGCTGCCGCCGACGCCCGCTCCCGAGCCCGCGCCGATCGCGAAGCCGGAGCCCAAGCGACCGCCGGCCGCGAAGCCGGCGCCGCCGCCCGCGCCCGTGCGCGTCGCGCGCCCCGCGCTTCCGGCGCCGCCGCCCCGGATCGCGGCGCCCAGGATCGCCGCCGCGCCGCCGCCGGCGCCGGCTCCCCGGCCCGCGCTCCCGAAGCCGGTGGTCACGATCGACGCGGTGGCCGCGCCCGCGGCGCCGGCCGCCCCGCGCCCGGCCGCGAGCCAACCGACGCGGCTCGCGCTGCGCCCCGATACCGCGCGGCCCGCGAAGCCGCGGCCCGCGCCGAGCTTCGACCTGGGAGCGCCCGCGGCGCCGAGCCTGCTCGCCGAGGCGTCGCCGCCCGCGAGCGATCCGCCGCGCGCCGCCGCGGCGCCGTCCGCGCGCGCGGGCGCGAGCGCGCGCAGCGTCGCGCGTCCGCCCGCCTCGCTCGCGCTGCCCGCGCTTTCGACGGGGGGCTCCGTGCGCGACCCCGGCGCCGAGCCGACGCCCGCGCGTGTCGCGGCGCGGGCCGCAGCGCCGGCCGGCGGCGCTTCGTCGTCGCGCAGCAGCGAGCCGCGCCTGAGCGGTGTGCCGCTCGGCTCGCTGGCGAGCTGCGTCTCGGATCGCGAGGAAGACGCCCTCAAGCAGCAGCTCGTCGCGCTGGTGGGCAAGCCCTCCGAGTGCGTCAGCCCGGCGGGCCGGTACCGGTTCGTCGAGACGCGAAACCTGAATTCGTTCCTGCTGTGGGTCGAGCGCGCGCCCACGCGCCGCGAGGCCGACCGCTGTGTCGAGCTCTCGTTCGCGCTCGAGTGTGTCCAAAGACGCGCGGGTGGGGAGTGGAGTCGCGGATGAGACACTGGATCGCATCGACCCTGTTGCTGGCGGCGATGGTCGCGGGCCGGGCATCGGCCGACGGCGCCGAAAACGAACCCGACGCCTGGGCCGGATACCTCGACTTCGCCTACGTCTACTCGTCGGCGGAGCCGGAGGCGCTCGCCGCGCGGCTGAAGGAGTACGGCCGCGAGACGCACATGTCCCTGAAGGACTACCTGACGCGCCGCCTCGAGCCGGGAGCCGCGGAGGGCGACGACGCCGACGAGGTGCTGGCCCGCCGCCTCGCGATCGCGCACCTGCTCCAGTACCTCGCGTCCGGCGATCCCGACGAGCTGGAGGCCAGCGTGACGGCGGTGCGCAGGCTCGAAGGCCGCCTCGGGCGCCACGAGAACCGCTACTGGTACCACTACATCCTGGCCCACCGCGCGCTCGAGAAGGGCCACCGCTTCGATTTCGTCGGCGACGTGCTCTCGCTCTGGTTGGGCGTCGTGGTTCCGCTCGAGAGCCCCTACGAGACGCTCGACACGCTCTCGCTGACGGAAGCGCCGAACTCGGGCTTCGCCGCGGCGCTGCCCTACATCTACGAGAACGTCGCCCGCCTGGTCCTGATCCGCAGCCAGCAGATGGGGCTGGATCGCGACGTCGACCCGCTCGGCGCCATCGTGCGCCTGCTCGCGGACGGACGGGTCGGCGGGCACACCGACGTGATCCCGCTTTCCGCCTCCTCGAAGGAATACCTGACCCGCATCATCGAGAGGCTGAACGGCCCGGAATCCGACGCCGGAAGCCTCACCTTCACGCTCGCCCTCTTCGAGGCGACCAAGCTGCACGACCAGGCGCGCTCGCTGCTCGCGAGCGACGGCCTCTCGCCCAAGACGATCGAGGCGATGCGGCTCGCCAGCGGCGCCTACCAGACGGCGCTCGACCGCGCCGACACCGTGCAGGGCGAGTGCGCCGTCTACCGCAGGGTGCTCCGCCAGCTGGGCGAGGTCTACGCCGCAAAACAAAGACTTGGCGTCGATCCGGAGCTCGAGATCCCCTTCACGATCGTGGGCGCGATCGAGGTCTACGCCAAGCTCGCGCTGGTGGACGAGGACGGCTGGGCGGATCTCGGCTATCGCTCCACCGGACGCGAATCCTGGATCGAGGCCATGCGCGGCCTCTGGGAGGAGATCCAGGAGACGATCCTGAACGCCTCGGCCTACTACCTGGCGCGCAGCCAGGATCTCCCGCACGAGGCGGACGACAACGCGCGCCACGCCGCGCGCCTCTACGAGCGCTACCTGTCCTTCTTCGAGCGCTTCGCCACCTCCGAGCGGCGCGGCGGCGTCCCGGATTCGGCCTACTACGCCGCCCACGAGGCCGCCAGGGGCGTGGGCGACGCCTACCTCGTGTATGCGTCGCGGCCGATGCCGGACGAGATCGAGCTGGCGACCCGCCGCTACCGCAGCGCGCTCACGATCTTCCCGTTCGACCGCCGGCTCTGGCCCGCGCTCACCGGGGCGCTCGAGCGCCAGGGCCGCGAGCCGGAGTACATGGAGCTGGTGCGGCCCGTCGCCGACTGGGTCACGCGCTCGCGCTCGGTCGATCAATGGATCGCGAAGGCGGAGCCCGGCGCGGAGACGATCGCGGCGCTCCGGCGCGCCCTCTCCGACAGCCTCGTGATCATGTACCTGGGCTTCGCCGACGACTCCGGGATCGAGCAGCTGGAGGCGAGCGTGCGCGAGCTGCGGGCCGAGCGCGAGACCGTCGCCGACCAGTTGGCGGAGCTCGAGCGCGAGCGCGGCGCCGCGCCCGGCACCCACGCCGGCGTGGAAGTCGCCGGCCCGGCCGCGCTGGCCGACGAGCCGCCGGCCGCGCCGGATACGCTCACCTACGCGGATCTCACCCGGCAGATCCAGGAGACCAGCGCGCAGCTCGGGAAGATCGAGAAGCAGATCGAGGCGCGCTCGCGCGCGCTGCCGCTGTTCCGGGCCACCCTGGAGACGGCGGACCTGGGCAGCGAGCTGCGCGCGCAGCGGACCCATCCGATCCACGCGCTGCTGCGGCGGATGTACCACGAGAAGCGCTCGTAGCCCGAGCGGGGAGTTCGAGATGTCGCAGAAGAGACAGATCGGTCTGATCGCGAGCGCCGTCTGCGGCGTGCTGATGGGCTGCGCGGGGCACACCGAGTTCCAGGACGTGCTCGTGCTCGAGCCCACCGCGGCGGAGCAGAGCACGCCGCTGGGCGGCGCCGCGCTCGCGCAGCGAAAGCAGGACATGCAGCGCGCGCACCGCGACATGCTCCACTTCCACACCACGCTGGAGAGCCTCCAGGAGCGCAAGGACCGCAACGGCCTGGTGCTCTTCAGCCAGTTCCTGGACGCCTACATGGGTCTGCACCTCGATCCGCTCCTCGCGAGCGAATGGCAGAGCCGCCATCCCGAGCTGATGGGGCTCGACGCGAACCTCCGGCTGGCGAAGGCCGAGGTCTTGATCCAGATGCGCTCGCCGCAACGCGTGCAGCAGGTGATCGAGGAGCTGCACGAGCGCTACGCCGGACGCGAGGACATGCTGGTGGAATTCCCGATCGGCAAGCAGGGCACCCTGCGCGACGGGCTGCGCCGGCTGGGCGAGCGGAAGTGGCGCGGATGAGCGCGATCCGGATCTGACATGAATGGGGAGAGTGCGATGAATGCGGGCATCCTGAGCTGGGCGGGCGCGACGGACTTCGGTCTGGCGGGCCTGATGACGTTGATCTCCTTCGGAATCGTGTGCGTGCCGTTCTATCGGGGCCTCCGGCTCTGCGTGCAGGCCATCTCGGCCACGCGGCGCGTGCCGCGCTCGCAGCTCCAGCGGGCCGCCGCCAGCGAGAGCGGCGAACGCTCGGAATCGCTCTCCGTGCTGATGGTCCGCGTGCTCGCGAAGTCGCTGCGCGAGAGCGACGAGCATCCCACCGAGTTCGTGCTCGACGCGACCAAGCAGTACGTGATGAACGAGTACGACGTGCACTACGCGAAGCCGATCTCGATGTACGCCAACCTGCTGCCTCCGCTCGGGCTGCTGGGGACGTCGATCGGCATGCTGATGCTGCTGCTCTCGATGCACTTCGCGAGCGAGACGCTCGAGCTGGCGGCGCTCGCGCTCACGCTCACCAAGACGATCTTCGCGCTGATCAGCTTCGCGGTGCTGGAGGCCACCAAGATCCGGCTGCACGGACGCCTGCTCGCCTGCGTCGACGACGCCGTGTCGCTGCACCGAGCCGGCGAGGGCGAGCGCCGGCGGGCGCCGCTCGGAGCCAGAACCGCATCCGCCGCCGGCTGAGGTGTATGATCCGGCCGGGAGGCGACCATGCCCAAGGCGACCGGCTGGAGCGCAGAGCAGATTCCCGACCTCGCGGGCCAGACCCTGATCGTGACGGGGGGCAACAGCGGACTCGGGCTGGAGACCACCCGCGAGCTCGCGCGGCACGGCGCGCGCGTCGTGCTCGCCTGCCGCAGCCTCGAGAAGGCGCGCGCGGCGATCGGGGAGGTCCGCGCCGGGAGCCCGCGCGCGGACGTAGAGGCGATGGCGCTCGATCTCGCGAGCCTCGCCTCGGTGCGCGCCTTCGCATCCGCGTTCCTGGCGGCGCACCGCCAGCTGCACGGCCTGGTCAACAACGCGGGCGTGATGGCCCTGCCCCGCTGCGAGACGGTGGACGGCTTCGAGATGCAGCTCGGCACCAATCACTTCGGACACTTCGCGCTCACCGGCCTGTTGCTGGAGCGGCTGCTCGAGACGCCCGGCTCCCGGGTGGTGAACCTGAGCAGCACCATGCACAAGACGGGCCGCATGCGCTGGGAGGACCTGAACGGCGAGCGCAGCTACGGAAAGTGGACGGCCTACGGCCAGAGCAAGCTCGCGAACCTGCTCTTCAGCTACGAGCTCCAGCGCCGGCTCGGCGCGAAGCGCGCGCAGACGATCAGCGTCGCGTGTCACCCCGGCTACGCGGCCACCAACCTTCAGTTCGCCGGCCCGCGCATGCAGGGCTCCTCGTGGCTCGAGGCCGGCGCCGGGCTGATGAATCGCCTCTTCGCCCAGAGCGCGGCGATGGGCGCGCTGCCCAGTCTGTACGCGGCGACGGCGCCCGGCGTGCGCGGCGGCGAGTACTTCGGCCCCGGCGGCTTCGCCGAGATGGGGGGCCCGCCGCGCAGCGTCCGCTCGAGCGCCCGCTCGCACGACGCCGCCGATGCGGCCAGGCTCTGGGAGGTCTCTGCGGACGCGACGGGCGTGAAGTTCGACGCCCTGAAGGTCTGATCAGGCCGCCGCGCGGGCCCGGATCCAGCGCGTGTAGGTGGCGTTGGGAACGAAGGCGAGCCACATCGCGACCGCCGCGGCGAGACCGTGCAGCGACGAGGAGAGCATCACCCCGGGCAGCTCGATCGGAGGCAGCTGCGTCCACCACTGCATGAAGGCCCCCACCGCCGAGCCGACCCCCGCGGCGCCCGCGCCGAAGCCCCAGAGCAGGAACCGATTCGCGACCACCGGGTCCGCGAGCTGGAGCCGCACCCGGCGGCGCATGCGATCCCAGTAGCGGAGCGCCTCGGCCGAGCCCCAGAGCAGGCAGCCGACCTGGAGCGTGAGGCGAAGGAAGTAGCTGGGGCCCGGCTTCACCATCGTGCGGAATCCGGTGGCCGCGTACTCCCAGGCGAAGCAGACCGCCAGCAGCAGGCAGGCGAGCCCGACCAGCGTCCGAAGCCCGCGATTCTCGGGATGGTAGACACGCCAGTTGAACACGTACTTGGCGCCGGAGCCGACGCTCATGGCCGCGAGCCCGGTCCCGATCAGGACCTGGGCGAGGGCCGGCGCGCCGGTCACGCACAGCTCGCCGACCGTGAGAAAGCCGAATCCGACCGGGCCGATCCCGAGGACCCCGAGGCCGATCAGCAGCTCCGGAAGCTCGCGCGTGCGGCGCCAGAGCAGCAGGAGCCGCACGCCCACCACCGAGCTCGCGATGAAGAACGCGAGGAACCCGATGCCCACGAAGGATTGGAGAAATGCCGACATCGACCCCGCGCCTCCCCACCCGGGGGTGGCGCGGTGAACATCGACGCGACGGCCTCCCCGCTTGACCGCGGAGTGACCGGAGGGCACCTGCAAGCGAAGCGCGGGCAAGCGAAGCGCGCAGCGAGCCGAAGGCGAGCGGAGTTCACCCAGGCCGGCCGAAGGCGAGCGGAGTTCACCCAGGCCGGCCGCAGGCGAGCGGAGTTCACCCAGGCCGGCCGCAGGCGAGCGAAGTTCACCCGGGCCGGGCGGCCGGGCGGCAGCGGAGGCGCGGATGGCTGCCTAGGATCTCGCGGATCCCATTCAGGAAATTCCCGGCGAGGCGGTCTCGGCCCGGCTGCGTGAAGTGGATCAGGTCGATGAAGAGCTCGCGGTACTCCCCGTCCACCCCCGGCGCGGTATCGATGAGATGGACGCCGGGCGGCTTCGGCAGCTGGCGGAGCAGGCGGGTGTGCAGCTGGTTCGCGAGGATCGCGCTCCGCACCTCGGGAAACGACTGTGCGTAGAAGTCGACGACTTCCTCCGGGCTGCTCTCGTTCACGGCCATGTTAAAAGTTGCGAGGGCCAGCAGGGCGCCCTGCGAGCGGGCCAGCCGGATCAGGCTTCGATACTCGTCCGCGTACGCGGTCGTCGACACATCCGTTTGCAGCACACTGCGATCCAGCTCCCGCGCGTAGCGCTCGCGGAGCGCCCGCAGACGCCAGGCCTTCTCCGCCCCCTCCAGCAGGCGCGAGGGGCGCGGCGGCACCCGGGGAGGTGGAAGGAACGGCAGCCCCGGAAGGGTTCCGAAGAACCAGGGGAAGCCGTTGTATCCGTGGTAGGAGAGGATCAGGTCCGGATGCAGCGGAAGGATGTCGGATTCCATGCGGCCCCGTTGGTTGGCCAGCGTCCAGCCCGGCACGCCCGCGTTGATCACCTCCACCGGGACGTCGCAGACCAGCTCGCGCCGGATCCGATCCTCGAGGACCTCCGGCCAGGGGCGATCCCCCGGCTCGGCCGTGACACCGAAGGTGGTCGACTCGCCGAGGGCGACGATCCGGAAAACCTCTCCCTTGTCGACGGAGATCTCGCGGCCGCGAAAACCGAGCTGGTTGATGCGGACCTCGGAATCGTGCAGCGCTCCCCGCGCACCGGGACGCAGCACGTACGGATTCACCCCGCGCGGATCCGCCATCACCCAGGGCGCCTGCTTCATCTGCGCGAGGTGCCGATCCCAGAAATCCACGAAGGCCTTCGGGTTCGCGCGCGCCGCATCGAACGAGAAGACCCGGCCCGCCACACGGCGGGCGGCGCCCTCGGCGCGGCTCCCCGCGAGCGCCCGCCAGGCGAGCTCGCCAGCGACGAAGACCCCAATCGAAATGGCGACGCAGATCCCGGTGACCAGAACGCCGTCGCGCCAGCGCCCGCGGCCGAGCGCGAAGGCCAGTGGCCCGGTCGCGGCCGACAGCGCGAGCAGGCCGCCCCAGAAAGCCCCGGCCGAGTCGACGCGATAGCCGGCGACGACGAGCGTGCCGGCGAGCAGGATGGCTCCCGCGAGCAGGGCGATCTCCCGACGCGACGTGGGCGAGCGGCTCGTGGGCATCGCCCGGGAGCGTGGCACAGCGAGCCGGCGGGAAGCAGCCCGGCTCGGCGCTAGGCTGCCGCCGGCATGCGCCGCCCGCTTCCGCCGGACCGCATCGAGGGCCTCCTCGAGCCCGAGCGGGGGCTCGCGCGCGAGGAAGCGGCGGCGCGCCTGGCCCGCTTCGGGCCCAACCAGGTGATCGAGGCGCCGCCGCACCCCTGGCGCGAGCTGGTGCGCGAGACGGCGAAGGACCCGATGCCGTGGTTCCTGGCCGGAACCGGCGCCCTCTACGCGGCGCTCGGCGAGCGCGCCGAGGCGCTGACCCTGCTCGCCTCGATCCTCCCGCTGGTCGGAATGGACGCGTTCCTGCACCGGCGCACGCGCGCGGCGACCGAGGGGCTCCGCCGGCGCCTCGCGACGCATGCCAGGGTCGTGCGCGACGGCCTCCCGGTCGCGATCGCTTCGGAGCAGATCGTGCCAGGCGACCTGGTGAGGATGGCGCCGGGCGAGACCTTCCCGGCCGATGGCCTCCTGCTCGCGGGCGACGAGATGCAGGTCGACGAATCGGCGCTCACCGGCGAAGCCTTCCCGGTGCGCAAGCGGCCGCTCCCGGCCGGCCCGACCGGCGCCTCCATCGACGCGCGGCATTGGGGCTTCGCGGGAACCCGGCTGCTGACCGGAAGCGCGAGCCTACGCGTGGTGGTGACGGGGGGTGAGACCTGGTACGGCGAGATCCTGCGCTCCGCGGCGCAGACCTCGCGCGCCCGCACCCCGTTGCAGATCTCGATCGCGGGGCTCACCCGCACGCTGCTGGTCGCGGCCCTGGTGCTCTGCGTCGTGCTCGCCGGCGTGCGCCTGCGCCAGGGCTTCGGCTGGCTGGATGCGCTGGTCTCCGCCGCCACCCTCGCGGTGGCGGCGCTCCCCGAGGAGTTCCCGGTCGTCTTCGCGCTCTTCCTCGGCGTGGGCGTGCACCGGTTGGCCCAGCGCCGCGCGCTGGTCCGCCGCGCGGTCTGCGTCGAGAACATCGGGCGCATCACCTGCGTGTGCTCCGACAAGACCGGGACGCTCACGGCCGGCGAGCTGCGCCTCGCGCACCTGTTGCCCGCGCGCGAAGGCTCGGAGGCGGAGCTGCTGCGGGCGGGCGCGCGTGCGTCGCGCAGCGAGAGCGGGGATCCGCTCGACGCGGCGATCCTGGCCGCCGCGGGCGCGCCGCCCGGCGCCGAACGCGTGGCGACCTTCCCCTTCACCGAGGACCGCCGGCGCGAGACCGCGGTGCTGCGCGAGCCGGGCGGCGAGCTGACGGCCGCCACCAAGGGGTCCCCCGAGGTGGTCCTCGCGCTCGCGACCCTCCCCCCGATCGAGCGAGAGACGTGGACGCTGCGCGTGCGCAAGCTCGCCGCCGGGGGCCACAAGGTGATCGCCTGCGCCAGCCGCAGGCTCGACGGCGCCTGGGCCGGCGGCGAGCCCGACCGGGGCTTCCGCTTCGAGGGCCTGCTCGCCTGCGAAGACCCGGTGCGAGCCGGGGCCGCGGACGCGCTCGCGCGCTGCCGCGAGGCCGGGATCCAGGTGATCATGGTGACGGGGGATCACCCGGACACCGCGCGCGCGGTTGCGCAGGAGCTCGGCCTGGGCGGCGGCCGGCCCCGCCTGGTCGCGGGCGAGGAGATCGACGCGCTGGTCGCGGGCGGCGACGCCGCGGCGCTCGCCGGCCTCGACGTGGCGGCGCGCGCCCTCCCCTCCCAGAAGCTCGCGCTGGTGCGCGCGTTGCAGAAGGCCGGCGGCATCGTCGCCGTCACCGGCGACGGCGTGAACGACGTGCCTGCGCTCCAGGCGGCGGACATCGGGATCGCGATGGGGGAGCGCGGCACGCGCGGCGCCCGCGAGGTGGCGTCGATCGTGCTGCTCGACGACGACTTCAGCAGCATCGCCCGCGCGATCGCCGAGGGCCGCCAGCTGCTCGTCAACCTGCGCCTGGCCTTCCGCTACCTGATGCTGGTCCACGTGCCGTTCGTGGTGAGCGCGGCCTGGATTCCGCTGCTCGGCCATCCGCTTCCCTTCCTCCCGATCCACGTCGTGTGGCTCGAGCTCGTGATCCATCCGAGCGCGATGCTCGCCTTCCAGCAGGTTGCCCCGGGCGGCGCCTTCCCGCCGGCGAGGCGCCGCGCGGAAGCCGCGTTCTTCACGCGCGCCGATTGGCTGTGGATCGCGGGCCTGGGGTCGCTGCTGACGCTGCTGGTGGTGGCGGGCTTCGAGCACGGGCTGACCGGCGAGCTGGCGCACGCCCGCTCGTTCGCGCTCGCGATCCTGGTCTGCGCCAGCGCGGGGCTCACGGCGGCGCTCTCGCGCCTGCGCACGCGGGCGGCGCGCCTCGTCGTCGCCGTGACCCTGCTCGCGACGATCGCGCTGCTCGAAGTCCCGGCGCTGGCGGGCTCGCTGCACCTCGCGCCGCTGGGCGCGCTCGAGTGGGGCCTCGCGCTCGCGGCCGGCGGCGTCGCCGCCGCGCCCCTGCTCGCCGCGTCGGCGCTCGCGCGCCGGCGGGATTGCCCGCGCGGCGGGGCTGGTGTTTCGTCTGCGCCGAGCGAGGGCCCGTGACCGCGACCCTCTCCCAGCGATCCGATGGCGAGCGCGGCGATTCCGCGGTGGTGTTCCGCGCCCGCGGCGTGTCGAAGGTCTACCAGGTGGGCGACGTGCAGGTGCACGCGCTTCGCGACGTCGACCTCGAGCTGATGCGCGGCGAGCTGGTCGTGCTGCTCGGCCCCTCCGGCAGTGGAAAGTCGACGCTCCTCAACATCCTGGGCGGCCTCGACGTGCCGACGCACGGATCGGTCGACTTCCTCGACCACGACCTCACGACGGGCGACGACGACGCGCTCACCCGCTTCCGCCGGGAGCACGTCGGCTTCGTGTTCCAGTTCTACAACCTGATCCCGAGCCTGACCGCGCGCGAGAACGTGGCGCTGGTGACGGAGATCTCCGAGCATCCGCTGGATCCCGCCGACGCGCTGCGGATGGTGGACCTCGGGGATCGCATGGATCACTTCCCCGCCCAGCTCTCGGGCGGGGAGCAGCAGCGCGTCGCGATCGCGCGCGCGATCGCCAAGCGGCCGGACGTGCTGCTCTGCGACGAGCCGACCGGCGCGCTCGATTTCGAGACCGGACAGCGGGTGCTCGAGGTGCTGGCCCGGACCAACCTCGAGCTCGGCACCACGACCGCGCTGATCACGCACAATGCGGCGATCGCCGGGATGGCCGATCGCGTGATCCGCATGCGCAGCGGGCGCATCGTCGACATCGCGCGAAACGAGCGCCGCGCCTCCCCGTCGGAGCTTCAGTGGTGAGCACGGCGTGAAGGCGATCCATCGCAAGCTCCTGCGCGACGTCCGCCACCTGCGCGGACAGGTGCTCGCGATCGCCGTCGTGGTCGCCTGCGGGGTCGCGACGGTGGTGACCACGCGCACGGCCTACGAATCGCTGGTGGTCTCGCAGGCCGCCTACTACGCGCGCTATCGCTTCGCCGACGTCTTCGCCAATCTCGAGCGCGCGCCCGAGGCGCTGCGCACGCGGATCGAGGCCATCCCGGGCGTCGCCGCCCTGGAGACGCGCGTGGTGGCGGAAGTGACGCTCGACGTCCCCGGACTCGGCGAGGCGGCGACGGGACGCCTGATCTCGCTTCCCGAGCGCGGCGCCGCACAGCTCAACGACATCCACCTGCGACGCGGCCGCCGGCTCGAGCCCGGGCGCCCCGACGAGGTGTTGGTGAGCGAGGCCTTCGCCGAGGCGAACCGGCTCCGGGTCGGCGACCGCCTCGGCGCCGTGCTCAACGGGCGCTGGGAGGAGCTTCAGATCGTCGGCATCGCGCTCTCCCCGGAGTACGTCTACGAGATCCGCGGCACGGACCTCTTCCCCGACAACCGTCGCTTCGGGGTGCTCTGGATGAGCCGCGCGGCGCTCGGGCCCGCGTTCGATCTCGACGGCGCCTTCAACGACATCGCGATCCGCCTCGCCCCGGGCGCCGCCCTCGAGGAGGTGCTCGAACGCGTCGACCGCCTGCTCGAGCCCTATGGAGGGCTCGGCGCGTACGGCCGGGCCGACCAGGTCTCGCACAGCTTCCTCTCCGACGAGATCGCCCAGAATCGCGTCTCGGGCACGGTGCTGCCCGCCGTCTTCCTGGGAGTCGCCGCGTTCCTGCTCAACCTCGTGCTCGCGCGTCTGGTGGCGACCCAGCGCGATCAGATCGCCGTGCTCAAGGCCTTCGGCTACGAAGACCGCACGGTGGCCCGGCACTACCTCGGCTTCGCGGCCATCGCGGTGGCGCTCGGCGCGGCGGCGGGCGCGCCGCTCGGCGTGTGGCTCGGCTGGTTGATCAACGGCGTCTACGTGCGCTTCTACCGGTTCCCGGTGCTGAGCTTCGAGCCCGGCCTCTCGGTGGTCGCGATCGCGATCGCGGTCTCGGCGGCGGCCGCGCTGATCGGAGCGCAGAGCGCGGTGCGCCGCGTGCTGTCGCTGCCGCCGGCCGAGGCGATGCGCCCCGAGCCTCCCGCGCGCTTCCGCGCGGGCCTGCTCGAGCGCACGCGCCTCGCGAGCTGGCTGCCGACGCCCCCGCGCATGATCTGGCGCAACGTCGCGCGGCGGCCGCTGCGCGCGGCCCTCGCCGTGCTCGGCATCGCGCTCGCCGTCTCCATCCTGGTGGTCGGCCGCTACTTCGTCGACGCGATCCAGCTGCTCGCGGATCTCCAGTTCCGCACCGTCCAGCGCGAGGACATCACGCTGACGTTCCGCGAGCCGCTGGCCGCGAGCGCGCGCTACGCGGTGGCCGCGATGTCCGGCGTGCTGCGCTCCGAGCCGTTCCGGATCGTGCCGGCCCGCCTGCGCTTCGAGCACGCGACGCGGCGGGTGCCCCTCTTCGGGCTCCAGCCGGAATCCGAGCTGCGGCGGCTGGTCGACTCCGAGCGCAGGGTCTACGCGCCGCCGCTCGAAGGCCTCGTGCTCACCAGCCGGCTGGCGCGCATCCTCGGCGTCTCGGCGGGAGACGAGGTCCAGGTCGAGGTGCTGGAGGGCGCGCGGCCGGTGCGCCGGATCGCGATCGCCGGCGAGGTGGACGAGCAGCTCGGGCTCTCGGCGTACCTGGACGCGCGGGCGCTCGCGCGCCTGCTGCGCGAGGAGGGAAGCGTCTCCGGCGCCTTCCTGCGCGTCGACGCGGCGGCGGCGGACGATCTGAACGCGCGCCTCAAGCGGATGCCCGCGGTGGCCGGCGCCACCACGCGGCTCGCCGCGCTCCAGAGCTTCGAGTCGACGATCGCGGAGAGCTTCTCCGTCTTCACGACCGTGCTGGTGCTCTTCGCCTGCGCGATCGCGGCCGCGATGGTGTACAACGCGGCGCGCATCGCGCTCTCCGAGCGGGGCCGGGAGCTCGCGAGCCTGCGGGTGCTCGGCTTTACGAGGCGCGAGATCGCGGTGTTGCTGCTCGGCGAGCAGGCGCTGCTCACCGCGCTCGCCCTGCCCGTCGGATTCGCGATCGGGTATCAGATGTGCCAGAGGATCGGACGCGCCTACCAGCGCGAGCTGTTCGCGATCCCGCTGATCGTGGATGGACGCGCCTACCTTTTTGCGCTGGCGATCGTGCTCGCCTCCGCGATCGGTTCGGGCTGGCTGGTGCGCCGGCGCCTGGATCGGCTCGATCTGGTCGCCGTCTTGAAGACGCGGGAGTGAGGGACTCGTGACGCGCGCACGCCGGCGGATTTCGATCGGTCTCGCGGTGGCCGTCGCGCTCGCGGCCGGCTGGACGCTGCTGCGGCCGGACGCGGTGCCGGTCGACGTCGCACCCGTGGTGCGCGGCCAGCTGCGCGTCACGGTCGACGAGGAGGGGGAGACGCGCGTGCGGGATCGCTTCACGATCACCGCGCCGACCGCGGGCCGCCTGCTGCGCAGCGAGCTGGATGCGGGCGACGCGGTCGAGCC
>DATBRV010000030.1:0-13306 GCA_036560145.1 Myxococcota bacterium | reverse complement strand
TCAGGCTTGCAAAGCCCGCGCTCTCCCAGCTGAGCTACAGCCCCACGCGTCGATCGGCCGAGCGTGGTGGGCCTGGGTAGATTCGAACTACCGACCTCCCGCTTATCAGGCGGACGCTCTAACCAACTGAGCTACAGGCCCGTCTGATCGGGACGCTGTGACCCGCTCCGGTCTCCAAAAACTGAATAGCGTGCGGCGACGGTGGGACAGACGACCAAGAGACTCCCCGATTGAACGAGTTACCGGGAAAACCCGGGATTCGAGCCTCTCCGGTCATCGACGCCTGGCCACCGAAGTGGCTGCGCGCCGTGACCTGGGTCGTCTTCGACCTAGTTGCAGGGTCGACCACGAGGGTCGACCGTTGCTCCCTAGAAAGGAGGTGATCCAGCCGCAGGTTCCCCTACGGCTACCTTGTTACGACTTCACCCCAATCACCGCCCAAACCTTGGACGGATCCCTCCTTGCGGTTGGGTTACCGTCTTCTGGTTCAGGAAGCTTTCGTGGTGTGACGGGCGGTGTGTACAAGGCCCGGGAACGTATTCACCGCGGCATGCTGATCCGCGATTACTAGCGATTCCGCCTTCATGAAGTCGAATTGCAGACTTCAATCCGAACTGAGATCGGCTTTATGGGATTAGCTTCCCCTCGCGGGCTCGCGACCCTTTGTACCGACCATTGTAGCACGTGAGTAGCCCTGGACATAAAGGCCATGAGGACTTGACGTCATCCCCACCTTCCTCCGGCTTAACACCGGCAGTCTCACTAGAGTGCCCAGCCGAACTGATGGCAACTAGTGATAGGGGTTGCGCTCGTTGCGGGACTTAACCCAACACCTCACGACACGAGCTGACGACAGCCATGCAGCACCTGTCTTGGGGCTCCCGAAGGCACCCTCCTGTTTCCAGGAGGTTCCCCAGATGTCAAGTCCAGGTAAGGTTCTGCGCGTTGCTTCGAATTAAACCACATGCTCCACCGCTTGTGCGGGCCCCCGTCAATTCCTTTGAGTTTTAGCCTTGCGACCGTACTCCCCAGGCGGGGTGCTAAATGCGTTAGCGTCGGCACCGCAGGGGTCAATACCCGCGACACCTAGCACCCAACGTTTACAGCGTGGACTACCAGGGTATCTAATCCTGTTTGCTCCCCACGCTTTCGCATCTCAGCGTCAGTCACCGTCCAGAGGGCCGCCTTCGCCACTGGTGTTCCTCCCGATATCTACGAATTTCACCTCTACACCGGGAATTCCGCCCTCCTCTCCGGGACTCTAGCGAGGCAGTTTCGAATGCAGTTCCGGGGTTGAGCCCCGGGATTTCACATCCGACTTGCCAAGCCGCCTACACGCGCTTTACGCCCAATGATTCCGAACAACGCTTGCGCCCTCCGTATTACCGCGGCTGCTGGCACGGAGTTAGCCGGCGCTTCCTTTGAAGGTACCGTCAGACCCCAAGATTATTCACCTTGCGGTCGTTCTTCCCTTCCGACAGAGGTTTACGACCCGAGGGCCTTCATCCCTCACGCGGCGTTGCTGGGTCAGGCTTTCGCCCATTGCCCAAAATTCCCGACTGCTGCCTCCCGTAGGAGTCTGGACCGTGTCTCAGTTCCAGTGTGGCTGGTCGTCCTCTCAGACCAGCTACCCATCGTCGCCTTGGTGAGCCGTTACCTCACCAACTAGCTAATGGGACGCGGGCTCATCAACAGGCGATAGCTTCCAAGGAGAGGCCATCTTTTTCCGCGAAGTCCGAGGACCTCGTGGTCTCATCCGGTATTAGCTCCAGTTTCCCGGAGTTGTCCCAGACCCGAAGGTAGATTACCCACGTGTTACTCACCCGTGCGCCACTCGTGTACCCCCCGAAGGGGGCCTTACCGTTCGACTTGCATGTCTTAAGCACGCCGCCAGCGTTCGTTCTGAGCCAGGATCAAACTCTCCAGTTTGAATCTAGCCCAGGCATTACACACTCTCGCGTGTAACACCCAGTTGTTCGGAGTGACGCCGCGCTTCGCCGAAGCGGAGCACGACGTCACGGATAGGAAATACGTCCCAATCCGTCTCTTCGAGCCTTCCCAGACTCGAGAGACCGCACGCTATTCAGTTTTCAAAGACCGAACGAAGTCCCTGGAGGCCTGTTCCGAGCCCCTCGGACGAACCCGCAACCCCGCAGCAAAACCCGGCGGGTTGCTTGTGATCTCGCGGAGGGCGGAATCTACGGGAGTCGCATAGCCGGGTCAAGGGCACGAACTGCCTCGTCGGCCGCCGCGAGCCCTCGCCCCGCGGGGCCAGGCCGTCGACGAGGCGCCTGCCGGCTCAGCGCAGGCGGACCCTGGCAAAACGGCGTTTCCCTACCTTGATGAGGTAGACGCCAGCCGCCAGCCGGAGCGCCGGATCCGAGACGGCAGCTCCATCGATCGCCACCGCCTGCTGCCCGATCAGCCGCCGCGCCTCGCTGCGCGACGGCGTGAGGCCGATCCGCTCGAGGATCTCGAGCAGTCCCAGCACGCCGCCTTCGCCCAGCGCGAGCGGCGTCTCCGGCAGATCCGCCGGCGCCTCGCGATCCTGCACCGTGCGGCGGAACTGCTCGGCGGCCCGCTCGGCGCCCGGCGCGCCGTGGAAGCGCTCGACGACGCGCCGCGCGAGCGCGTGCTTGAACGCGTGCGGATCTCCGCCTTCGCCCGCGAGGCGCGCGCGCTCCTCTTGCAGGTCGCCCCACTCCCCCGCCGAGAGCGCGTCGAACCAGTCGAGCATCAGCCGATCCGAGACGCTCATCAGCTTGCCGTAGATCGATTCGGGCGATTCCGTGATGCCGATCGTGTTGCCGAGGCTCTTCGACATCTTGTCGCGCCCGTCGAGGCCGACCAGCAGCGGGTGCGTGATCACCGCCTGCGCCGGCTGGCCGTAGTCGCGCTGGATCTCCCGTGCCATCAGGAGATTGAAGGTCTGGTCGGTGCCGCCGAGCTCGACGTCCGCCTCCAGGGCGACCGAATCGTAGGCCTGCACGAACGGGTAGAGAAACTCGTGCACCGAGATCGGATCTCCGGCCTTGTAGCGCTTCGCGAAATCATCGCGCTCGAGCAGGCGCGCCACGGTGTAGCGCGAGCACAGCTGCACGATCTCGGTCGAAGACATCCGCTGCATCCACTCGCTGTTGAAGCGCACCTCGGCGCGCCCCACGTCGAGCACGCGCCCCGCCTGCTCGACGTAGCTGGCGGCGTTGCGCTTCACCTCCTGCTCGTCGAGCGCCGGCCGCGTCTTCTTGCGCCCCGATGGATCTCCGATCCGCGCCGTGAAGTCGCCCACCAGGAAGATCGGAGTGTGTCCCAGCTCCTGGAAGCAGCGCAGCTTCCGGAGCACGATGGTGTGGCCGAGATGGAGGTCCGGCGCCGAGGGATCCATGCCGAGCTTGACGCGCAGGGGACGCCCGGCGTGCAGCCGTTGCTCGAGCCGCTCCCGCAGCTCGTCCTCTCCGTAGAATTCGACCGAACCCTCGCGCATCGCGGCGAGTTGCCGCTCCGCCTCCCGCCGGACGGCGGCCGGCGTCACGGGGTCGCCCCCGCCGCCCAGAGCAGCGCCTGCTCCGTCACGACGGCGTCCATGCGGCGATCCGTTCCGGTGTGGGGAACCGTGTCGACGAGCTGGAGCTGGTAGGCGACACCGATCAGCAACGGCGGGCGCGGCGCCAAGACGGGGAAGGCCCGGTCGTAGCAGCCCTGGCCACGCCCCAGACGGTTGCCTGCGCGATCGAACGCGACGCCCGGGACGAGCACGAGATCCCCCTCTTCGGGTCGGGTGACCGCCGCCTGCGCCGGCGGCTCGAGCACACCGTAGCGTCCAGGCGCAAGCTCGCTCCAATCCTCCACCGCCGCGAACGCGAGCGCGTGCTGCTCCAGCACGCGAGGGAACAGGCAGGGAATCCGGAGCGCGACCAGGGCGTCGAAGAGCGGGCGGGAGGGGACCTCGTCCGCGAGCGCCGCGTAGAGCGCGACCCGGCGGGCGCTCCGCAGCGCCGGTTCGGCCAGCAGTCGCGAGGCGATCCGACGGGCGGCGCTGGCGGCCTCCGCCGGCGGGACGGCCCGCCTCCGCCCCGAGAGGATCCGGCGCAGGCGGCGCTTGTCGGAGGCGGGATCGGCGGACATGGCGATCAGGGTAGGACGTTCCGAGGCGCCGGCTCAGCCCGCCTCCGGATGCAGCGCGGACTCCGCGAGCTCGATCAGGCCGCGCAGCCGGGCGGCCTCCGGCCCCTTCGCGTTCGCGATCGGCTCGCGCTCGCGGATCTCGACCAGCTCGCGCGCCAGGTTCAGCGCGGTGAGCAACGCCACGTCGAGCGAGTCCACCGTTCCGGTCCGCTCCTCGACCGTCGCCATCGTCTCGTCGAGATAGCCGGCGACCCGCTGGAGCCAGGCCTCGTCGGCATCGGAGAGGATGCGAAATTCCTGCCCGCGGATGCGGACGGCGACGGCGCGCTTCGGCACCACCTACGCGTCCACGCTGTCGAAGGTCGCGTCGAGCTGATCGATCTGCGCAATCAATTCGTCAATCCGCTTGACCACGTCCTGCCGCTTCTGATTCGCTTCCAGGAGCTTGCCGTCGAGGGCGCGGATCCGCTGGCTGCGCAGCTCCAGCTCGCGACGCAGCGTTGCGTTCTCGCTGCGCTGGTGGCGGTAGGCGGCGGCGAGCTCGGCGACGACCCTCTCGAGCCGCTCGAAGTCGAACGCGTCCGGCCTGGATCCATCCGGCCTGGATCGATCCGAACCGGACCTGTCCGAGTTGGATTCGGGAATGGCGGGCCCCCCCGGCCGTTCCCGCATCCTACCCGGCGTTCGCGAAACGCGTCAAGGCGCAATCGGGGAAGAATCGCTCCGCTCGCGGATTCCGGCGCGCCGCCGGCCGGCTCAGACGTGCGCGCCGCGCGACTGGAGCCACGAGGCGCCGCACAGGTACTGGTCGACGGCGCGCGCCGCCTCCCGCCCTTCCCAGAGCGCCCAGACCACGAGGGATTGTCCGCGCCGGCAATCGCCGGCGGCGAAGACGCCCGGCTCGCTGGTGGCGAAACCGCGCAGATCGGCCGCGACGTTGCCGCGCGGGTCCTTGCGCACCCCGAGCTCGGCGAGCAGGCCGGATGGCACCGGGCTCACGAATCCCATCGCGAGCAGCACGACGTCCGCGGGGATCCTGCGCTCGCTTCCCGGGATCTCCTCCATGCGCGGACGCCCCGAGGCATCCGTGCCCTGGAAGCGCACCCCCACCGTCTCGAGCTCGCTGACCCTGCCTCCGGATCCGAGGAAGCGCCGGGTCAGCATTCCGAACTCGCGAGCCCCGCCTTCGTCGTGCGAGCTCGAGGTGCGGAACATCAGCGGCCACTGCGGCCACGGGGTCGAGGGCGCGCGGCGATCGGGAGGGCGCTCGAGCAGCTCGATCGACGTGACCGACGCGGCCTGCTGTCGGTGGGAGGTTCCCACGCAGTCCGAGCCCGTGTCGCCGCCCCCGAGGATCACGACGCGCTTGCCGGTCGCGAGGATCGCTTCGGCCGGGGCGATCGGGTCGCCGGCGTCGCGATGGTTCTGCTGGCTCAGGAACTCCATCGCGAAATGGATCCCCGCGAGATCCCGGCCTTCGATCGCGAGATCCCGCGGCTGCTCCGCGCCGCAGCAGAGCAGGACCGCGTCGAAGCTGCGCCGCAGCTCGGCCGCCCCCAGATCGGCGCCGACGTGGACGCCGGTCTGGAAGGACACGCCTTCCTCGCGCATCTGCTCGATGCGCGGGTCGATCAGGCGCTTCTCGAGCTTGAACTCGGGAATTCCGTAGCGGAGCAGCCCCCCGATGCGGTCGCTCTTCTCGAACACGGTGACCGTGTGGCCCGCGCGGCTGAGCTGCTGCGCCGCCGCCAGCCCGGCCGGGCCCGATCCGACCACCGCCACCGAGCGCCCGGTCCGCCGCTCGGGAGGGATCGGCTGGATCCAGCCCTCGCTCCATCCGCGCCGGGCGATCTCCCACTCGATCTGCTTGATGGTGACGGCGTCGTCGTTGATCCCGAGCACGCAGGCGGCCTCGCAGGGCGCGGGACACAGCAGGCCCGTCCACTCGGGGAAGTTGTTGGTCGAGTGCAGCCGCTTCAGCGCGTCTTCCCACTTGTCGTGGTAGACGAGGTCGTTCCAGTCGGGGATCACGTTGCCGAGCGGGCAACCGCTGTTGCAGAACGGAATGCCGCAGTCCATGCAGCGGCTCGCCTGCTTGCGCGCCTGCTCGGGGGTGAAGTTCTCCTGGACCTCGTGCCAGTCGCGCAGACGCTCCTCGACGGGCCGCATCGGCGTCGCGAGCCGCTTCTCTTCCAGGAAGCCGGTGATCTTACCCATCGCCGCTGCCCGCCCGGATCCGGTCGCCGAGCGCCCGCTTGTAGTCCATCGGGAACACCTTCACGAACTGGCTCGCCTTGGTCTCCCACTTGCGCAGGACGTCGTCGGCGAGCAGGCTGCGCGTGTACTGGAAGTGTCGGCGCACGAGCCGCAGGATCGTCTCGGCGTCCTCGGGACCGATCGGCTCGAGCTCGACCATCTCGAGGTTGCAGCGGGCCGGGAACTCGCCCGCCTCGTCCAGCACGTAGGCGATCCCGCCGCTCATGCCGGCCCCGAAGTTGCGCCCGGTCGGCCCCAGGATCACGACCCGGCCGCCCGTCATGTACTCGCAGCCGTGATCGCCCACGCCCTCGACCACGGCGCCCGCGCCGCTGTTGCGCACGCAGAAGCGCTCCCCGGCGACGCCGTTGAAGTACGCCTCGCCTCCGGTCGCGCCGTAGAGCACGACGTTGCCCGCGATGATGTTCTCGGCCGGGTCGTAGAGCGCCGCGGCGGGCGTCTTCACCACGATCTTGCCGCCCGAGAGGCCCTTGCCGCAGTAGTCGTTCGCGTCGCCTTCGACGAAGAGCGACATCCCGCTCGGAATGAAGGCGCCGAAGCTCTGCCCGGCCGAGCCTTCGAAGTGGATCCGGATGGTGTCCTCGGGAAGCCCTTCCAGGCCGTACTTCCGCGACACTTCGGAGCCGAGGATGGTGCCCACGGTCCGATGGATGTTGCGGATCGGCATGCGGAACTCGACCGGCTCGCCGCGCTCGAGCGCCGGCCGGGCCAGCTCGATCAGCTGGTTGTCGAGGGCCTTGTCGAGCCCGTGGTCCTGGCGCGTGACCCAGCGGGTGGCGAAGGGGACCTCGGGCTTGTGGAGCAGATCCGAGAGATCGAGCCCCCGGGCCTTCCAATGCCCGCTGACGTCGCGCGCCTCCAGCCGGTCGACCTGGCCGATCATGTCCTCGAAGCGGCGGAAGCCGAGCTGCGACATCAGCTCGCGGACCTCCTCGGCCACGAAATGGAAGAAGCGGACGACGTGGTCGGGCTGCCCTGCAAACTTCTTGCGCAGCACGGGGTCCTGCGTCGCGATGCCGACCGGACAGGTGTTCAGGTGGCAGACCCGCATCAGGATGCAGCCCAGCGCCACCAGCGGCGCGGTCGCGAAGCCGAACTCGTCGGCGCCGAGCAGGGCCGCGATCACGACGTCGCGGCCGGTCTTGAGCCCGCCGTCCGTCTGCACGCGGATCCGGCCGCGCAGGTCGTTCTTGACCAGCGTCTGCTGCGTCTCCGCCAGACCGATCTCCCAGGGCGAGCCGGCGTACTTGATCGAGGTGAGCGGCGAGGCGCCCGTCCCGCCGTCGTGGCCGCTGATCAGCACGCCGTCCGCCTTGCCCTTGGCCACGCCCGCCGCGACGGTCCCCACCCCGCTCTCCGCCACCAGCTTCACGCTGACGTCCGCCCGCCGGTTCGCGTTCTTCAGGTCGTGGATCAGCTGGGCCAGGTCCTCGATCGAGTAGATGTCGTGGTGGGGCGGCGGCGAGATCAGCCCGACGCCCGGCGTCGAGTAGCGCGTCCTGGCGATGGTCTCGTCGACCTTGTGGCCAGGCAGCTGCCCGCCTTCGCCCGGCTTGGCGCCCTGCGCGATCTTGATCTGCAGCTCGTCCGCGTTGACGAGATACCAGCTGGTCACGCCGAAGCGCCCCGACGCCACCTGCTTGATCGCGCTGCGCTGCGAATCGCCGTTGGGCAGGGGCGTGAAGCGGCGCGGATCCTCGCCGCCCTCGCCGGTGTTGCTCTTGCCGCCGATCCGGTTCATCGCCACGGCCAGCGTCTGGTGCGCGTCGAGGGAGATCGAGCCGTACGACATCGCGCCGGTGCAGAAGCGGCGCATGATGCTCGCCGCGGGCTCGACCTCGTCCAGCGGCACGGGCGCCGGCGCGGTCTTGAACTTGAGGATCCCGCGCAGGGTGCACAGGCGCTCGGCCTCGTCGTTGGCCGCCTGCGAGTACTCCTTGAAGGTGGCGTAGCTCTCGCTGCGCACGGCCTGTTGGAGCTTGGCGACCGTGTCGGGGTTGAACGTGTGCCGCTCGCCCCGGCGCCGCCACTGATAGAGGCCGCCCGGATCCAGCTCGGGATAGACCCAGGCGTTGCGCGCGAAGGCGCGCTCGAAGCGCATCAGGGTCTCGCGCGCGATCACGTCCTCGCCGACGCCGGAGACGCGGGACTGCGTTCCCGTGAAGTGGCGCGCCGTGAGCTCGCGGTCGAGCCCGATCGCCTCGAAGATCTGCGCGCCGCGATAGCTGCGCAGCGTCGAGATCCCCATCTTCGCGAAGATCTTGAGCAGGCCCTTGTCCGTGGCCTTCAGGTAGTTCTTGACGGCCTTCTCGTAGCCGAGGTCCTCGGGGACGAAGGTCCCCTCCTCGACCAGCTGGGCGATCGTCTCGAAGGCGAGATAGGGATTCACGGCGCCCGCGCCGTAGCCGATCAGGAGCGCGAAGTGCGCCACCTCGCGCGCCTCCCCGGTCTCGACGACGATGCCGCAGCGCGTGCGGGTGCCCTCGCGGATCAGATGGTGGTGGACGGCTCCGGTCGCGAGCAGCGCGGGAAGCGGCGCCAGCTCCGGCGACACGTCGCGATCGCTCAGCACGAGCAGGTTGACGCCCGCCGCCACCGCCTCGGAGGCCTCCCGGCAGAGCCGCGCGAGGGCGGCGCGCAGGCCCTCGGCCTTCTCGGCCGCCTTGAACACCGTCCCGAGCGTGCGCGCCCGGAAGCCGGAGAGCGAGAGGTTCCGGATCCGCGCCAGCTCTTCGTCGGTGATCACCGGCCGATCCAGCCGCAGCAGGCGGGCGTGCTCCGGCGTCTCTTCGAGCAGGTTGCGCTCTTCTCCGAGCGTGGAGTAGAGCGACATCACGGGGCGCTCGAGGATCGAGTCGATCGCCGGGTTCGTCACCTGGGCGAACAGCTGCTTGAAGTAGTGGAACAGCAGGCGCGGGCGATCGGACAGGCAGGCCAGCGCCGCGTCCTCGCCCATCGACCCGACGCCTTCCTTGCCGTCCCGGATCATCGGCGCGATCACGATGCGCAGATCCTCGCTCGTGTAGCCGAAGACCTGCTGGCGCAGGAAGCGCGTCTCGGGATTCGGGGGCTGCAGGTCCTCGGCGCGGGGCAGATCGCCCAGCTTCACCCGGTTCGTCCCGACCCAGGTGCGATACGGGCGGCGCGCGACCAGATCCGCCTTGATCTCCTCGTCCTCGATGATGCGGCCCTGCTCGAGATCGACGAAGAAGATCCGCCCCGGCTGCAGGCGGCCCTTTCTCACGACGTTCTCGGGCGGCGTGTCGAGCACCCCGACCTCCGACGCCGTCACCAGGAAGCCGTCCTTCGTCACCATGTAGCGCGAGGGCCGCAGGCCGTTGCGGTCGAGCACGGCGCCGATCTTGGTGCCGTCGGTGAACGCGATCGAAGCGGGCCCGTCCCAGGGCTCGAGCAGACAGGAGTTGTACTCGTAGTAGGCGCGCCGGTCCTCGTCCATCAGCGGATGGTGCTCCCACGCCTCGGGGATCATCATGCTGATGGCGTGCGGCAGGCTGCGGCCCGAGAGGATCAGGAACTCGAGGGCATTGTCGAACGCGCCGGAATCGCTGCCGCCGGGGCGGATGATCGGGAAGATCTTCTTCAGGTCGTCGCCGAACGCCTCCGAGCGCAGCGTCCCCTGGCGCGCGTTCATCCAGTTCACGTTGCCGCGCAGCGTGTTGATCTCGCCGTTGTGGCAGAGGTAGCGGTAGGGATGGGCGAGATCCCAGCTCGGGAAGGTGTTGGTCGAGTAGCGCGAGTGCACCAGCGCCAGCGCGCTCGCCATGCTCGGGTCGGCGAGCTCGGTGTAGAAGCCGTCGATCTGGTGGGCGAGCAGCAGGCCCTTGTAGACCAGCGTGCGGCTGCTCATGCTCGGGATGTGGAAGAAGCCGCCCCGCTTCGCCACCCGGTTCTCGATCACCCGGCGGATCACGTAGAGCTTGCGCTCGAAGGCCACACCCAGCAGGCCGGGCGCGGCCGCGATGAAGACCTGGCGGATGCACGGCATCGCCTCGCGCGCGATCTCGCCGATCTTGGTCGGATCGAGCGGGACCTCGCGCCACCCGAGCAGCCCCTGCTGCTCCTCGGCGATCACGCTCTCGACGGTCGCGATCTGCCAGGCCCGCTCGGCCGGCTCGGGCGACAGGAAGACCATCCCGACGGCGTAGCTTCCGGCGGGCGGCAGCCCGAAGCCCAGCCGGTCGGTCTCCTTGCGGAAGAACGCGTCCGGCACCTGGATCAGCACGCCGGCGCCGTCGCCGGTGCAGGGATCGCAGCCTGCCCCGCCGCGGTGGTTCAGGTTCTCGAGCACCTCGATCCCGCGCCGCACCACCGCGTGCGACGCCTGGCCCGCGATGTTCGCGACGAAGCCCATCCCGCACGCGTCGTGCTCGTTGGCGGGATCGTAGAGCCCTTCCCGGGGCGGCAGACCCGATCGACGCTTCACCTGGCTCGCCCTCCCCTTCCGCGCACGACGCCCGCCCGCCGCGGCGTCCGGTCGTCGCCCGGCTCGACCCCGTCGAGCGGAATCCGGACCCGCTCGACGTGGGTGGACAGCACGACCATGGTCTCGGTGCGCGTGACGTCCTCGATCGAGCGGATCCGATCGATCAGCTGCTCGAGCGCCTCCGTGTTCTCGGCCTTCAGCTTGAGCATCAGCGTGTGTACGCCGGTCACGTGATGGCACTCGAGCACGGGGTCGATGGCGGCGATCTGGCGTTCGATCGCGGCGATCGCGCGCGGGTGCGCGGTCGACACGCCGATGAACGCGGTGATGTCCTTGCCGAGCAGACGCGCGTCGAGCAGCGCGACGTAATCGGTGATCACGCCCGCCTCCTCGAGCTTGTGGATGCGCTCGACCACGGAGGGAGCGGAGAGGCCGACCTTCTCGCCGATCGCCGCCAGCGGCTGCTTGCAGTTCTCCTGCAGCAGCTCGAGGATCGCGAGGTCGGTCGCGTCCAGCTCGGGGAGATCTCGGCTGAATTTCATTAGGCGATCCTGCGCTCCAAACCGAATATATAGAGTAAAAATCGGCCGAGCGTCAAGAAGATCGAGAGAAAATGCGGTTCTTAGCCGCCTTCTATTCGGAGGGTCCCGTCGGTTCCCCGCGGGGATCCAGGAGCGCCCGCATCCGGTCCGGGAAGTTCGTGAAGAGCCCGTCGACCCCTAGCGCGAGCAGGCGCTCCATCTCGCCCACCTCGTCCACGGTGAAGACGTAGACCGCGAGCCCCTCGCCATGGGCCGCCTCGATCAGCTCGCGGCGCGCCAACCCACGCCACGGATTGATCGCTTCCGCGCCCAGCCGGAGCGCGCGCTCGATGGGCCGCTCGGCATCCTGCGGCGAGAGCAGCAGCGCGATCCGCGCGTGGCTCGAGAGCCCGCGCAGCCGAGCGAGCACCGGATCGTAGAACGACGAGAAGAGCGTGCGGGCCAGGATCCCGCGGCTCTGCGCGGCGGCCAGGGCTTCGGCTTCGACCCCCGGATACTCGGCGCGCTTGCCGCGCTTGAGCTCGAGGTTGAACGCGATCCGCGGCCCGAAGCGATCCAGCACCTCGGCCAGCACCGGCACCCGCTCCCCACGCCCCGCGTCGAGGGCCCGCACCTCGGCCAGGCTGGCGTCCGCGATCTCTCCGCGGCCACCGAGGCCGGCGAGATCCTCGTCGTGCGTGATCACCACCGCCGCATCGCGCGTGCGATGCAGGTCGATCTCGATCATGTCGGCGCCCTGCGCGACCGCCAGCTCGTAGGCCGGCAGCGTGTTCTCCGGGAGATGCCCGGAGGCCCCGCGGTGCGCGATCACGAGGGGGCGCGGCGGCCTCAAGCGGCAGCCCAGCCGCGCGACCGTTCGACCGCGCGCTTCCAGCCGGCGTAGAGCTCCTCCCGCCGCGCCTCCGGCATGCCGGGCTCGAAGCGGCGGCCGCCGGCCGACTGCGCCTCCAGCTCGGCCGCATCCTTCCAGAAGCCGACCCCGAGCCCGGCCAGCAGAGCCGCGCCCTTGGCCGTCACCTCGAGGAGCGGCGGGCGCAGCACCGGCGCCCCGAGCAGGTCGGCCTGGAACTGCATCAGGAAATCGTTCGCGCAGGCTCCGCCGTCCACCCGCAGCGTCTCGAGAGCGAGGCCGGAATCCTCGCGGATGCACTCGACCACGTCGCGGGTCTGGTACGCGATCGCCTCCAGCGCGGCGCGCACCAGGTGCGCGCGCGTCGTCCCGCGCGTGAGGCCGACCAGGGCGCCGCGCGCGCGGTCGTCCCAGTAGGGCGCGCCCAGCCCGACGAAGGCCGGAACCAGGTAGACGCCGCCGGTGTCCTCGATCGAGCGCGCGATCGCCTCGGAATCGGCGGCGCGCTCGATCAGTCCCAGCCCGTCCCGCAGCCATTGCAGCGCGGCGCCCGCCACGAACACGCTGCCCTCGAGGGCGTACTCGACCCGCCCGCCGAGCCCCCAGGCGATCGTGGTCACCAGTCCGGTGCGCGAGCGCGGCGCCTGGCTTCCCGTGTTCATGAGCAGGAAGCAGCCGGTGCCGTAGGTGTTCTTGGCGCGGCCCGGGGCGGTGCAGCCCTGGCCGAAGAGCGCGGCCTGTTGGTCGCCGGCGATCCCCGCGATCGGGATCTCCGCCCCGAACCACTCGGGGTCGGTGCTGCCGAAGACCCCGCTGGAGGCGCGCACGTCCGGCAGGATCGCGCGCGGGATGCGCAGCTCGCGCAGCAGCAGGTCGTCCCAGTCGAGCGTGTGGATGTTGTAGATCAGCGTGCGCGAGGCGTTCGAGTACTCGGTCGCATGCACGCGCCCGCGCGTCAGCTGGCGCAGCAGCCAGGAGTCGACGGTGCCGAAGGCGAGCTCGCCGCGCTCGGCGCGCTGCTGCGCCCCGGGCACCGCGTCGAGGATGAAGCGGATCTTGGTCCCCGAG
>DATBRV010000029.1:0-13227 GCA_036560145.1 Myxococcota bacterium | reverse complement strand
GCTCGCGATGGCGGTCGCGGGACGCATGCCCTGGCGGTGGGGCGTCGGCCTGGCGGCGGGGGCGATCGCGAGCATCGCGCTCTACAGCGTCGATCTCTTCGGCTCGAAGAGCGTTCCGATCGGCGCAGACCTGCTGCTCGATTATGGGGTCGCTCACCCGGACGAGCTGATCCGGTTCGTCTGCGCCTTCGTGGGAGCGCCGGTCGGGTGGGCGCTGTACGGGTTCGACCTGGTTGGCGTGCAGGGGATGCTGGGGCTGTCGACGGCCGTCGGCGCGCCCGCGGCGATCCTGGCCTGCGTCTACGGTGCGCTCGTCTGGCGCAGGCGCGCATCCCTGCCCGCCCTCGGCTTCGCGGGCTTCGGGCTGATGGTGTTCGTGCTCGGCGGGGGGCTGATCGTCGGGCTCACCCGACTCGCCATCTTCGGGGCCTCGCAGGCGGTGGAGCGTCGCTTCCTGAGCTGGTCGACACTCTTCTGGATCGGCGGCGCGTGGGCGCTCGGGAGCCTCGCTGCCGGCCGCCGCGCGCGCGTCGCGCTCGCGGTCTCCCTCGCGGCGCTCCCGCTCGCCCTGCTCCCGGCCCTCTTCGAGGCGCGCGAGTACGGCGTGTGGCGAGACGAGCCGGTGTATGACGTGGCGCTCGTACTCCTGCTCGGGGCTCCTCCCGACGCGCTCCTGCTGGGCGTCACGCGGCAGTCGCCGGAGATCGTGGAGCGCGTGGCCGAGCAGCTGCGCCGCGACGGGCGCAGCCCGTTCGACGACGAGCGCGCGGGTCTCGCGGGAGCCCGCTTCGCGGAGCGCTTCCGCCCTCTGCCGACGCAAGGCTGCGGCGGCGGATCCGAGCTCGCGTGGCGCGTTCGCGGCTCCGGGCTCGCCACGCTGCGGGGCCGGATCGATCGCGAGGGCGACGCGCCGGCCTACTTCGTCCTGGTGGATTCCGGGGGAAGCGTGCGCGGCCTCGGCGAGGAGCGTCCGGCGCCGGCGAAGGCGCCGCCGGGCCGTCATTGGGCGGGCGTCATCGCTGGCTTCTCCCCGCACGAGCGCTACCAGGCCTGGGCCGTGCTGCGCGACGGCCGCTCCGCCTGTCGCCTGGGAGAGATCGGAGGGCCGCCCGCGTGAGCGCATTCCCGGGGCCCCGCTCGCGCCGATTCCGGCGGCTCGCGCTCGCCGTCGCCTGCCTTCTCGTGCCGCTCGCCTGCGGCAGCGAGAAGCGTCCCCCCAACGTGCTGCTCGTGGTGCTCGACACGCTGCGCGCCGACCGGCTCGGCGCCTACGGATCCGCGCGCGGCCTGACCCCCTTCCTCGACGAGCTCGCCGCCCAGGGCGTCGTCTTCGAGAACGCCTACGCCACCAGCTCCTGGACCTCGCCCTCGATCGCCTCGCTCTTCACCTCTCGCCACCCGCTCCAGCACGGGATCGTCGGGTTCGAGTCGGTGCTGGGCGATGGCGAGGCGACGCTGGCCGAGAGCCTGCGCGCGCTCGGCTTCGCGAGCGGCGGTTTCTCGGCGAATTTCCGGATCGCCGAAAAGCTCGGATTCGGCCAGGGGTTCGACGTCTGGCGCGCCTTCCTCGCGTCCTCGGATCCGGGCGACCACGGCCCGAAGGTGCCCGCGCACTTCGTGCGCGAGCAGGCGCTCGCCTGGCTCGATTCCGTCTGGCGTCCCGAGCGCCCGCGCCCGGTCTTCCTGTACGTGCACTTCATGGAGCCCCACTCGCCCTACGATCCGCCGGAGCCGGTGCGCCGCCGCCTGGCGCCCGCCGCCACCCGCGCGGAGGTGGATGCCGCCAACGCGTTGCTGGTGGGTCTTCGCTTCGACGATCTCTCGGACCCGCAGGTCGCGCTGCTCGCGGATCTCTACGACGGCGAGGTGGCTGCGCTCGACGCAGAATTGCGTACCCTCTTCGCCGCGCTGCGCGCGAATGGCTTCCTCGAGGATGCGATCGTGGTGGTGGTGGCCGACCACGGCGAGGAGTTCCGGGAGCACGGGATGCTGCTGCACGGGATCACGCTCTTCGAGCCGGGCGTGCGGGTTCCCCTGCTGATGTTCGGCCCGGGGCTCGAGGCGGGCCGCAGGGTCGCGCAGCCGGTCTCGCTGCTCGACGTGGCGCCGACCATCCTGGAGCTGCTCGGCGCCCCCGCGCAGGCGCCGTTCGAGGGACGCTCGCTGCTGTCGCCGATGCGCAGCCCGGCGGCAAGTGCGGGCCGCGAAGACATCCTGCTGGATCTCGCCCCCAAGCTCGACGCCCACGAGGTGCGGACGCACAGCAGCGGCCTGGTGCGCGGCTCGCGCAAGCTGCTGGTGGATCCCCAGGGTCGGCCCCGGGTTTTCGATCTCGCGCGGGATCCGGGGGAGCGCGCCGCGAGCGGCGGGGAGCAGGACGCGAAGGATCTGCTCGCGGCGCTCGAGCGCGCGCGCGCCGAGCTGGGAGCGCGGGCCGGCGTCCGGACGCCCGCGGCGCCGCTGGACGCGCGGACGCGGGAGGATCTGCGCGCGCTCGGATACCTCCCCGGGACCGATCCGGCGCCCTGAGCGCTCGTTTCCGAGGCGCCGTTCCTGATAGGATGGTCCGGAAGGGCAGTCCGCCCTGAAGTGGTCCGCGCATGGCCGGGTCCCGGCTCGACGCCCTCGATTCCCCCATCTTCGCCCCGCCGGAGCGCCCCGAGCCCGTGGCGGCCGGGCGGTTCGATTTCGTCGAGCCCGCGCACGAGAGCTTCCCGCCGATCCTGATCATCGCCGTCACCAATCTCTGTGACATGGCCTGCATCCACTGCGCCCACCCGGTGGTGAAGAAGAGCCCCGGCTACCGCGGCACCTTCATGGATGCGGAGATCCACTCGAAGATCGTCGAGGAGACGAAGCGCTTCCGCGATCAGCTCTACGTCTTCCGCTACGCCGCGGACGGCGAGTCGCTGCTGCACCCGGAGTTCCTCGATTTCGTGGAAGAGACCAAGCGGGCCGGCATCGGCCCCGTGGACCTCACCACCAACGCCATGTCGCTCACCGAGGAGAAGATGCGCCGCCTGCTGGAGGCGCCCATCGACGTGATCGACGTCAGCCTGGACGCGAACACGAAGGAGACCTACGAGAAGATCCGGATCCGCGGGAAGTTCGATCAGGTGACCGCGAACCTGAAGCGCCTGGTCGAGCTGCGCGACCAGCTCGGATCGCCGACCCGGATCATGACGAGCATCATCAGCCAGAAGGAGGCGCTCGGCGAAGTCGAGGCCTTCAAGTCTTTCTGGGGCCAATACGTGGACGAGGTGCTGGTGCGCGGCCTCAACACCGACCTCGGCATCGTGAACGCCAGCGAGACCTACTTCGACGCGAAGCTCGAACGCTGGCCCTGCCCGCAGTTCTGGAAGCGCGTCACGATCAACCACGACGGCGGCGTCCGGTTCTGCGTGGAGGACTGGTTCAACCGTGGGGTGGTCTCGAACATCCGCGACCACAGCATCCAGGAGGTGTGGCAGAGCCCGATCTACCGCCGCTTCCGAGAGCTCCACCAGACCGGACGCTGGCGCGACATGAAGCTGTGCAGCCCCTGTATGGACTGGCAGCACATGCGATGGGATCACGGCTTCGAGAAGGCCGTGAAGCGGGTGCTCGGCAAGGCGCCCGGCGCCGCGCGCAGCGCCGGCCGCGGCGAGGGGTGACGCGCATGCTGCGGGTGGGCGTCGCCGGCTGCGGCTACTGGGGTCCCAACCTCGTCCGCAACTTCCAGATGCTCGACGGCTGCCAGGTGCAGGCCGTCTGCGACCTGGATCCCGCCCGGGTGGAGGCGGTGCGCCGGATCTACCCGACGATCCGGGCGGCGAGCCGCTTCGAAGCCCTGCTCGACGATCCCGCCATCGATGCGATCGCGATCTGCACGCCGGTTCGCGCGCACTATCCGCTGGCCCACGCGGCCCTCGAGGCCGGCAAGCACGTGCTCGTCGAGAAGCCGCTGACCGATTCGTCGGCCTCGGCCCTGGCGCTGGTCGAGCTGGCCGAGCAGCGCGGGCTGATCCTCCAGGTGGACCACACCTTCGTCTACACCGGGGCGGTGCGGAAGGTGCGCGAGATCATCGACAGCGGTGAAGTGGGCCAGCTCCTGTACCTCGACTTCGTGCGCGTCAACCTCGGCCTCTTCCAGGAAGACGTGAACGTCCTCTGGGATCTGGGGCCCCACGACGTCTCCATCCTCACGCACCTGGTGGGCCGCCGGCCCTCCTGGGTCTCCGCGGTGGGAAGCGCCCACTACGGCGTGCTGGAAGACCAGGTCTACGTGACGGTCAAGTACGAGGGCTCGTTGATCGCGCACCTGCACCTGAACTGGCTCGCGCCGGTGAAGATCCGCTCGACCCTGATCGGCGGCACGCGCCGGATGATCGTCTACGACGACCTCGAACCGAGCGAGAAAGTCCGCATCTACGAGAAGGGCGTGACGCTCCTCAGCGACGCCGGGACCCGCGCGCGGGCCCTGGTGGACTACCGGCTCGGCGACATGTTCGCTCCCCACATCGACAAGACGGAGCCGCTCTCGCTCGTCTGTCGCAGCTTCCGCGACGCGGTCGCATCCGGCGTGCAGCCTCTCACCGACGGGCGCGCGGGCCTCGAGGTGGTGCGGATCCTGGAAGCTGCGCAGGCGTCGATCCGCAAGCAAGGCGAGCAGGTCTCCCTCGAGCCCCGCCCTTGAGCCCGGCGCCGTCCGGCGTGCGCGCGGCGGAGCCGAGCGTCGCGCGGATCGATCCGCGCGGCGGCGCCTTCGACGCCGAGCTGGAGGCCTTCCTGGCCGCCTGCCCGACCCGCGTCGCGCAGCAGACGCCGGGCTGGCGCCGCGTGATCGAGGCGATCGGCGTGGACGAGCCGCGCCTGCTCGCCTGTCGGCGGCGCGGCGAGCTGATCGGCCTGCTGCCGGCCTGGCGCTACCAGGGGCCTCTTGGCGCGATCCTGGCTTCTGGCGTGCAGGCGGGTCCGCTGGGCGGTGTCGTCTGCCACCCGGATGCGGACCGCGAGACCGTCTACGCCGCGCTCCTCGAGGCCTTTCTCGAGCTCGCCCGCCAGGAGGGCTGCGCCGTCGCCACCGTGATCACGAACCCGTTCTGGCCCGACCGCGACCTCTGCGAGAAGCGCTTCGCTCCCGACTACCTGCTCGAGAACGTCTGCCAGGTGCTCGATCTCGCCAGCGGGCTCGACGCCGCGGGCGCGCCGACCGGCGGCTCGCAGAACCTGCGGCGGAACCTGCGCAGGGCCGAATCCGGCGCGCTCCGGATCGACGAGGAGCAGAGCCTCGCGAACGTGGAGGCGTGGCATGCGATCCACGAGCAGCGCCACCGCGCGATCGGCGCCACCCCGCTCCCGAAGGCGCTCTTCACCGCGGCGCTCGAGCACGGGGTTCCTGCGGGCGTGGCGCGCTTCTTCTTCGTGCGCCTGGCGGAGACCGGCGAGCTGGTGGGCGGCGGGCTCTACCTCCACCACGGAACGGTGATCGACGCGTTGATGCCCTCGATCGCGAGCGAGCACGCTGCGCTCGGGCCGGCCTTCCTGCTCGCCGCGCATTCGATGCGCTGGGCGCGTGCGCGCGGCATCCGCTACTACAACTGGGAGCCCTCTCCTCCCGGCGGCGGCGTGCTGCGCTTCAAGCAGCAGTGGGGCAGCGCCGACCTTTCCTACGCGTACCTGACGCGTGTCACCGGAGACGTCTCGCCGATCCTCGCGGCGGGCGTAGAGGCGGTGAAGGCGGGCTACCCGTTCCATTACGTGCTGCCCTTCGACCGGATCGGACCGGGTGCTGCCGCCGGACCGAGCACGAGAGAAGGCGCGTGGCAGGCCGGGAGCAGCGGCGACCCCCTCGATCGGTCGGTGGTCGAGCACTACGAGAAGCAGCTGGCGCGCTTCGGTCCCACCGCCCGAGGCATGGACTGGAAGGACGAGGCGTCGCAGGAGCTGCGCTTCCGCATGCTCTGCGAGGTCTGCGATCTCGCGGGCCGGAGCGTTCACGACGTGGGCTGCGGGGCCGGCCATCTCTACGACTACTTGCGCCGCCAGGGCCTGGCGGTCGACTACACCGGAAGCGATGCCTCGCCGCGCATGCTCGAATCCGCCCGCCGCCTCCACCCCGAGGCCCGCTTCGAAGCGCTCGACCTGCGTCTGGGCGCGCCCACAGAGAGCTGGGACGTCGTGCTCTGCTCGGGTCTCTTCAGCGTGAAGCTCGCCCACGGCGACGAGGCCTGGTGGCGCTTCGTGCAGGGCGTGCTGCGCCGCATGTTCGAGATGTGCCGCGTGGCGATCGCCTTCAACCTGATCAGCGATCGGGTGGATTGGCGCGCCAAGGACCTCTTCTACGCGCCGCCCGGCCCGGTGCTGGATTTCTGCCGCGCGGAGCTCTCGCCCCGGGTGACGCTCCGGCACGACTATCCCCTCCACGAGTACACGGTGTATGTCCATCGCGACCCCCCCGTCCGCCAGCCTTGAGGCAGGGCTCAGCCTCACGCTGCTGATGCCGGGCCTCAACGAGGCGGCGAACGTGGAGCGTGCGGTGCGCCGGGCGCGCGCGGCGCTCGAGCGTCACGCGGCCGACTTCGAGATCCTGGTGATCGACGACGGCAGCAGCGACGAGACCGGGGCCATCGCGGAAAAGCTCGCCGCCGAGGATCCGCGGGTGCGCGTGCTGCGCAACGAGCGCAATCTCAACTACGGCATCTCGCTGGCGCGCGGGATCCGCGCGGCCCGCTGCGAGTGGATCCTGCACGACGGCATGGACCTGCCGCTCGCGCCCGAGGATCTCCCGCTCTTTGCCGCGCACTTTCGCGACGCCGACGTGATCGTGGTGCGGCGCACCAGCCGCGCCGCGCACAGCCCCTGGCGCAAGCTCACCTCCTGGGTGAACAACGCGCTGCTGCGCCTGCTCTTCGCGCCGCGCGCGCGCGATCTCAACTTCGTGCAGTTCTACCGCCGCTCCTGGGTGCAGGGGATCCGGATCGCGTCGACCAGCCCGGCCTTCGTGACCCCGGAGCTGATCCTGCGCGCCGAGCGGGGCGGCCGCCAGGTGCGGGAGGTAGAGGCCGAGTTCCGCAGGCGCGAGGCCGGCCGTGGCCATTTCGGGAAGCCGCGCGACATCGCCTGGACGCTGCGGGACATGCTGCGGCTGCGATGGCTAACCTGGTGGCACGGATGGAGCTGAGCAAGCGCAGCGTTCCGGTCGCGAGACCGTGCTTCGACGCCGAGGAGGAGCGCCTCCTGCTCGAGGTGCTGCGTTCGCGTTGGGTGACGCAGGGGCCCCGCGTCGAGGAGTTCGAGAAACGCTTTGCCGAGGCGGTGGGCGCGCGCCACGCCGTCGCCGTCAGCTCCTGCACCACCGGCCTCTTCCTCGCCTTCCATGCCCTCGGCATCGGTCCTGGCGACGAGGTCGTGGTGCCCTCGCTCTCCTTCATCGCCACCGCGAACGCGGTGATCCACGCCGGCGCCGCGCCGGTCTTCGCCGACGTCGAGCCTCGCAGCTTCAATCTCGACCCCGAAGCCGTGGCGGCGGCGATCGGGCCGCGCACCCGGGCGATCCTGGTCGTGCACCAGCTCGGGCTGCCCGCGGATCTGGCCCGGATCGAGAAGATCGCGCGCGAGCGCGGCCTCGCCCTGATCGAGGACTCGGCCTGCGCCGTGGGCTCGCGCCTGGCCGGCCGGCCGATCGGCTCCTCCGATCACGTCGGCTGCTTCAGCTTCCACGCCCGCAAGGTGCTCGTCACGGGAGAGGGGGGCATGCTCGTCACCCCCGACGGCGAGCTGGCCGCGCGGCTCCGCAGGCTTCGACACCAGGGCATGTCGATCTCCGACCTCGACCGCCACCGCTCCGCGCGCCCGATGATCGAGGAGTACCCGGAGGTCGGATACAACTTCCGGCTCTCGGACCTCCAGGCCGCGATCGGAATCGCGCAGCTCGCCAAGCTGGATGCGTTCCTGGCCCGCCGCCGCCTGCTCGCGGCCCGCTACCACCAGGCGCTGGCCGCCTTCCCCGAGCTGGAGGCGCCCTTCACGCCGGAGGGGACCGAGCCGAACTTTCAGTCCTACATCATTCGCATCCGCGGGGCCGACGCGGAGCGCCGCAACCGCGTGATCGAGGAGCTCCAGCGCCGCGGCGTCGCGTCGAGGCGCGGCCTGATGGCGAGCCACCTGGAGCCCTGTCATCGGGACGCGCGTCGCGCGGGCCCTCTGCCCGAGACGAACCTGGCGGCGGCGCAGACCCTCCTGCTGCCGATCTTCCACGAGCTCAGCGAGGCCGACCAGGACTACGTGATCGCCTGCTTGCGCGAAGCGCTGGACGCTTGATGCGGAGCGAGGCTGCGTGAAGTGGATCCTGTGCGGGAAGAACGACGCCGCCATCGCGGCCCTCGAGTTCCTGGTGCAGCAGGGGGACGAGGTGCTCGTCGTCGGCGTGCACGGCGACGACGGCCGCGACGGCTGGCAGCGCTCGCTGCGCAAGGCGGCTGCGCGGCTCGGCGTGCGCTTCGAGCAGCCGCGCAAGATCCACGCGCCCGAAGTGCTGGAGCGGCTCGCGGGTTTCGGAGCGCGCGCCCTGTTCTCGATCCAGTACGACCAGATCCTGCACGCTCCCCTCTTCCGGGCCCTGCCGGCCCCCTGTCTCAACCTCCACTTCTCGCTGCTGCCGCGGCACCGCGGCGTCTCGCCGATCGCCTGGGCGATCCTCTCGGGCGACGCCGAGGCGGGCGCCACGCTCCACCACATGGTGGAGGCGATCGACGCCGGCGACCTGATCGCGCAGCAGCGCGTTCGCATCGGCGCCGAGGACACCGCGCGCGATCTCTACGACGAGACGGTGCGGGCCGCCGTGAGGCTCTTCTGCGCCTCCTATCCTTTTTCGGACTCCTTGCTCGCGACGCGCCTGCCGCAGGACGCTGGCGCAGCCGTCTATCACCGAGCCGGCGATTTCGATTTCTCCCAGCGCCGGGTCGACTGGAGCCGGCCCGCGGCGGAGCTTCAGCGCTGGCTGCGGGCGATGATCTTCCCGCCGCATCAGCATCCCGAGATCCGCGTGGGCGGCCGCAGCCTCGAGGTGACGCGCGTGGGCGCGGAGCTCGCGCCCGCCGCGGCGCCGCCCGGCTCGGTGCTGGAGGTCTCGCCGCAGGGGGCGCGGATCGCGTGCGCCGACGCATCGCTCTGGATCCGCGGGCTCGCCGACCCGGCGCGCCCGGAGCCCTCCCGCGAGGCGCCCCTCGCCTCGCTGCGGGTCGGCGACCGTCTCGGCTAGCGTCGCGCGCGGAGGAATCACCTTGCAGCTCTCGGGCAAACGCATCCTGGTGACCGGCGCCGCCGGCTTCATCGGCAGCCATCTCGCCGACGCGCTCGCGAAGGACTCGGAGCTGCTGCTGGTCGACGACTTCTCGATCGGGCTGCGGGAGAACCTCGCGCAGCTCGCGGACCTTCCGAACGTGCGGATCGTGGAAACCGACATCCGCGAAGCGGCGGCCATGCGCGAGCTCTGCCGCGGGATCGACGTGATCTTCCACATGGCGATCTCGTGCCTGCGGACCTCGCTGGCGCAGCCCGTTCTCTCCCACGACACCAATGCCGGCGGCAGCCTCAGCGTCTGCCTGGCCGCGCGAGACTGCGGCGTCTCGCGCCTCGTCTACGTGTCGTCCTCCGAGGTCTACGGCACGGCGCGGGTGGCGCCGATGGCGGAATCCCACCCGCTCGAGCCCACCACGATCTACGGGGCGAGCAAGCTCGCCGGCGAGCTCTACGCGCTGGCGTCGCACCGGACCTACGGCCTGCCGGCCCTGGTGGTGCGGCCCTTCAACACCTATGGGCCCCGCGAGCCCTGGCAGGGCGAGCGGGCCGAGGTGATCCCCCGCTTCATCCTCCAGCTCGAGGCGGGTCGATCCCCCGTGGTGTATGGCGACGGAACCCAGACGCGCGACTTCACCTACGTGGAGGACACCGTGCGCGGGCTCCGGGCGGCAGCGGAGTGCGACGCGCTGGTGGGCGACGTGGTGAACGTGGCCCGCGGCCGCGAGATCTCGATCCTGCGGATCGCCGAGCTGCTGGCCGGCCTGCTCGGGCGCGAATCCGTCCCCGTCCGCTTCGAGCCGGGCCGCCCGGGCGACGTGAAACGGCACTACGCCGACATCGGGAAGGCGCGGCGCCTGTTCGGCTACGCGCCCAGCGTGGACTTCGAGGACGGCCTCGCGAAGACGGTCGCGTGGTTCCGGGCGAATCGGATCGCGAGCCGGGCCGCGGCCGACGCCTCGGAGAAGCCGAACTGGTGAGGCCGGATCAGTCGGCGTACTTCGGCTTGCGTCCCTCGCGGCGGGCGCGGATCGCCTCGTCGAGGTTGTTGGTGGTCAGGCGCACCAGCAGCTGATTGCGCGCCTCGAGATCCATCGCGGCGTGCAGGCTTCCGGTCTCGAGGTTCGACCACAGCACGCGCTTGGTCATCGCGACCCCATGCGGGCTGTGCGCGCAGATCTCGTCCGCCAGGTCGAGCGCGGCGCCCGCGAGCTCGGCATCCGGCACCACGCGCGAGACGAGCCCGATCCGCAGCGCCTCGAGCGCGCCCACCTCGCGGCCGGTCAGGATCAGCTCGAAGGCGTGCGCAGCGCCGATCACGCGGGGCAGGATCCAGGAGACGCCGAGCTCGGTTCCGGTCAGCCCGTTCTTGATGCCGGCGCCGCAAAAACTTGCGGATTCGGCGCCGATCCTTATGTCGCAGGCGACCGCCAGGCAGAGGCCGCCGCCGTAGGACGGCCCGTTGATGGCGCCGATGATCGGCTGCGGGATGTTGAGCATGGCGGGCACCAGGTCGGCGAACACCGCCATCGCACGCAAGGCGATCCGCGACATGGGAAGGCCCGCGATGCCGGGCGGGACGCCGTGGTCCTCGAGATCGAGGCCGGAGCAGAAGCCGCGCCCGGCGCCCGTCAGCACCACCGCCCAGGTGTCGTTGTCGGCGCCGACCTCGAGGATCGCGTCATGTAGCGGCACCACGGTGTCGAAGGAGAGCGCGTTCAGGCGCTCGGGCCGGCTCAGCGTGATCACGCTGACGTGGGGCCGAGGCTTCGAGATCTGCACAAAGCCCATCTAACAAGGATAGCCCCGCACCTCCCCCGAGGACGAGTCTGCCGCCGTGCGGCCCTCTTGTATTCCCGCGCCGGGAGCCCATTCAATCAGGTGGCGAGATCGCCGATGCGCAGGGGGGGTCCATGTCCGAAGCGATCCGGCCGGCCGCCGTCGATGGGCGCTTCTATCCCGGTTCGCCAGCCCAGCTGGCGGCGGAGGTCCGGAGCCTGCTCGCCGCCGTTCCGGCGCGAGCCGAAGCCCCCGGCCTGCTCAAGGCGCTGATCGTCCCGCACGCCGGCTACCGCTACTCCGGGCCGATCGCAGCCAGCGCCTATTCGCTGTTGCGCAGACGCCGGGACGCGATCCGGCGCGTGGTGTTGCTGGGCCCCGTGCACCGGGTTCCGATTCGCGGGCTCGCCCTCCCGGCTGCGCAGTCCTTCGCGACGCCGCTCGGGACGGTGCCCGTCGACCGCGAGGCGGTGAGCGCGCTGCTCGCCCTGCGCCAGGTGAGCGTGAGCTCCGCCGCCCATGCGCAGGAGCACTCCCTCGAGGTGCAGCTGCCCTTCCTCCAGCAGGTGCTCGGCGCATTCACGCTGGTTCCGCTGGCGGTCGGCGACGCCTCGCCCGAAGAGGTCGCCGAGGTGATCGAGGCCGTCTGGGGCGGACCGGAGACCCTGATCGTCGTGAGCTCCGATCTCTCGCACTACCTCCCCTACGAGCGTGCCCGGCGCATCGACGCCGAGACCTGCGCGGCGATCGCGCGCCTCGCGCGGAGCGTCAGCTTCGAGGAAGCCTGCGGCGGCACTCCGATCAACGGCCTGCTGCTGGCCGCGCGTCGTCATCACCTTGCGCCGACGCTGCTCGATCTTCGCAGCTCCGGCGACACCGCCGGGGATCGCGGCCAGGTGGTGGGCTACGCCGCCTTCGCGTTCCGCGAGGAGGCTGCGCATGTCCGCTGAACGCGGTGCCACCCTGCTCGCGATCGCGCGCGGCGCGATCGCCGCGTCCCTCGGCGAAGCCGGGCCCGGGCCCGTGCCCGGCTCCGGCTGGCTGGAGGAGCCGGGCGCCAGCTTCGTGACGCTGATGCAGCGCGGCGATCTGCGCGGCTGCGTCGGCAGCCTCTGCGCCGAACGTCCGCTCCGAGCGGACGTCGAGCGCAACGCCCGTGCGGCGGCCTTCCGCGACCCGCGTTTTGCGCCGCTCTCGCGCCGCGAGTACCCGGAGATCGAGGTCGAGGTCTCGCTGCTGTCTCCCCTCGAGCCGATCGCGTTCGAGAACGAGTCGCACGCGCTCGCCCTGTTGCGCCCGGGCGTGGACGGCGTGCTGCTCGAGCACGCCGGGCGGCGAGGCACCTTCCTGCCCCAGGTCTGGGAGCAGCTGCCGGAACCCGATGCCTTTCTCGAGCATCTGAAGAGGAAGGCGGGTCTGCCGCGCGGCTTCTGGGCCGCGGAGCTGAAGCTCTCGCGATACACCGTCCGCAAGTGGCGCGAATCCGACGCGAAGCGCGTCACGCACTAGGGGAACATGAGCGCCAGCCGACATCCCGGTCGTTGGTGGCACCGTCTCGACGACGGAAGCCTTCAATGCGACCTGTGTCCGCGGGATTGCACGCTCCACGACGGCCAGCGCGGCGCCTGCTTCGTACGCCAGAATCTCGGCGGCGAGATGGTGCTCACCACCTGGGGCCGTTCATCCGGCTTCTGCATCGACCCGATCGAGAAGAAGCCGCTGAATCACTTCCATCCCGGGTCGAGCGTGCTCTCGTTCGGCACCGCCGGGTGCAACCTGGCCTGCAAATTCTGCCAGAACTGGGACATCAGCAAATCGAGGGACATGGACCGGCTGATGGACCAGGCGAGTCCGGACGCGATCGCGCGCGCCGCCCAGGCCGCCGGCTGCAAGAGCGTCGCCTTCACCTACAACGATCCGGTGATCTTCGCCGAGTACGCGCTCGACACCGCGGATGCCTGTCACGAGCTCGACATCCAGACCGTCGCCGTCACCGCGGGCTACATCCACGCCGCGCCCCGGCGCGCGTTCTACGCGAAGATGGACGCGGCCAACGTCGACCTGAAAGCGTTCACCGACGAGTTCTACTTCAAGCTCTGCGGCGCACGCCTTCAACCCGTGCTCGACACGCTCGTCTATCTGAAGCACGAGACGAACGTCTGGTTCGAG
>DATBRV010000028.1:0-63503 GCA_036560145.1 Myxococcota bacterium | reverse complement strand
GGAGCGCATGCGGAGCGTGCTGGAGCTCGTGGCGGCGATCCACGAGCGCGACCGCTACCGCGATTCTGCGACGCACCTCGCCACCGAGCTGACCGCGAAGCTGCAATGCGAACGCGTGTCGATCGCAGCCCTCCGCGCCGGTCGGTTGCATGTCACCGCGATGTCGAACAGCGCCGACTTCGGCAAGCACGTCAATCTCGTGCGCGCCATCGAGAACGCCATGGAGGAGAGTGCGGAATTCGGCCGGGGGTTGGCCTTCCCGCGCGACGACGGCGGTGCAGTGCCGACCTTCGCCCATGCCGAGCTGGCCCGCGAATTCGGCACGAGCTCCATCTGCAGCGTTCCCTTCTACCGGGCAGGGCTGCTGTGCGGGGCGTTGTGTCTCGAGCGCGGCAGCCAACGTCCCTTCGAGGCCGACGAGCAAGCGGTGGCGGAAGCGGTTGCATCCCTTTGCGGACCGGCCCTCGAGGCGCTGCGCCGGGAAGATCGCTCGTGGCTCGCGAAGAGCGGTGCCGCGATGCGCGAGCAGTTGCAGGAGCTGATCGGTCCGCACCACACCGCGAAGAAGCTCAGTGTGGCGGGGGCGCTCGCGCTTCTGATGTTCTTCGCATTCGCGACGGGTGAGTACCGCGTCACGGCCAAGGCCGAGCTCGAGGCGGAGTTCTTGCGCACGGCCGTGGCGCCCTTCTCGAGCTATCTCGCGGAGGCGTTCGTTCGGGCGGGAGACCGGGTTCGGGCAGGCGACCTGCTTGCCCGGCTCGACGACCGCGAGCTGCGTCTGGAGCAGCGCCGCCTTGCGAGCGAGCTCGCGCAGTACGAAAGACAGGGACGAGAAGCGCTTGCAGACAGGGATGCGGCCCAGGTTCGCATTCTCGCGGCCGAAGCGGACCAGGCGCGGGCACAGCTAGCGCTCATCGAGCACCAACTGCAGCAGCTCGAGGTGCGCACACCCATCGACGGTTCCGTCGTGAGCGGCGACCTGAGCCAGGCCCTGGGGGCGCCCTTCGAGCGCGGAGACGTCTTCTTCGAGATTGCGCCCCTCGAAGACTACAGGCTCGTGCTCAAGGTCGATGAGAGCGACATCCGGGGCCTCACGACGGGCATCACTGGAAGCGCCATTCTTGCGTCGTCTCCAGACGAGCCGCTGCCCTTCGAAGTCGTCACGATCACCCCGGTCTCGTCGGCCGAAGAGGGCGGAAACTTCTTCCGGGTCGAGGGTCGCCTGGCCGAGACGCCTCCGCGGCTCCAGCCCGGCATGGAGGGCGTGGGCAAGATCGACCTGGGCCGCCGCAACCTCGTCTGGATCTGGACCCACAAAGCCATCGACTGGCTACGCCTCGCCGCGTGGCGATGGCTTCCGTAGGCAGCCATGGCGAGCCCGCTCTTCAGCACAGCCTGGTACCGCGTCGCATCGCTTCGTCCCCGCCTCGCGTCCCACGCACGTGTACATCGCCACGTGTATCGCGGGCGGACCTGGTTCGTGCTGCAAAACGTCATCACTGGCCGCTTCCATCGCTTCGACCAGGCGGCATACGCGTTGATCTCGCTCTTCGACGGACGCCGAAGCGTCGACGAGATCTGGCTCGAGGCCAGCGAGGCCCTCGGCGACCGGGCGCCTACGCAAGACGAAACGATCCAGCTGCTCTCACAGCTTCACGCTGCAGAGGTGCTCCTCACCGGGGCCTCTCCCGACACCGAGGAGATCTTCCACCGCCACGAGAAGACCCGTAAGAGGGCGTTCCTGCAGCGCGCGCTCAGCCCATTGGCGCTTCAGATCTCGCTCTTCGACCCGGATCGCTTCCTGAGTGCGACGGAACCCTACGTGCGCTTCCTGACGACGCGTTGGGGGCTCGTCGCCTGCGCCTCGTTCGTCTTTCCCGCAGCCGTCCTTGCCACGATCCATTCACAGGAACTCTTCGAAGGCGTCGTCGACCAGATCTTCGCCCTGGAGAATCTGGCAGTCCTGTGGCTCGCATTTCCCGTGATCAAGGCGCTCCATGAGCTCGGTCACGGCTATGCGACGAAACGCTACGGGGGCGAGGTGCACGACATCGGCATCATGTTCCTGGTGCTCACACCGGTTCCCTATATCGATGTCTCCGCGGCCTCGGCGTTCCGCGAGAGGCGTCACCGCGTCGCAGTTGGGGCGGCGGGCATGGCTGTCGAGCTGATGCTGGCGGCGGCAGCCGTCTATGTCTGGGTGAGCGTCAGTCCCGGGTTCGTTCGCGCGCTGGCGTTCAACGTCATCGTCATCAGCGGCATCACCACGGTGCTCTTCAACATCAATCCCCTGCTGCGCTTCGACGGCTACTACATCCTCGCTGACTGGCTCGAGATTCCAAACCTCCGCCAGCGCTCGAACGCCTTCGTCCGGTATCTCTTCGAGCGTCACGTACTGTCGCTTGCCGACGCCAGGCCTCCCCAGGCCGACTCTCGCGAACGCGCCTGGTTGCTGGGTTATTCCGTTTCGGCCTTTCTCTATCGCTTGATCGTGATCGCGTCGATTGCGCTGTTCGTCCTGAAATGGTCGCTGGTTGCCGGGGTGCTCCTGCTCGCGATCTCCTCGATCACCTGGGTGGTGATGCCCCTGGCCAAGGCGCTTTCCTTCCTGTTCTCGAACGCGCGTCTGCAAGCGGCGCGCGGCCGAGCCCTCGCCATCGTGGGCGGACTCGTGGTGGTCGTGGTGCTCGCCCTGGTGGCACTCCCCGTTCCGCTGCGCACCCAGAGTGAGGCTGTCGTCTGGCTTCCGGAGGAGGCGTTCGTTCGCGCGTCCGTGGATGGCTTCGTGGCGCGGGTGGTAGCGAAGCCCGGCAGTCGCGTCGAAGTCGGTGACCTGCTCATCGAGTGCATCGATCCGGAGGCTGACGCGAACCTGGCGGTGCTTCTCGCCACCGAGCGAGAGCTCGAGGCGCGCTACGTCCAACAGCTTCCTTCCGATACTGCGGCGGCCCAGGTGGTGATGGAGCGCCTGCGCTACGCCCGCGATGCGGTCGCAAGAAGCCGCGAAAAGCACGAGAGCCTATCGATCCGCAGCCAGGTGGCAGGCACCTTCGTGGCGCCTGACGCGAGGAATCTCCCGGATCGCTTCGTGCGGCAGGGCGACGAGCTGGCCACGGTGGTCGAACTCGATCGCATCTTGCTGAGAGCGATCGTCACACAAGACGACATCGATCTCGTCCGCGACCGCCTGGTCGATGTGAAGGTGCGGCTCTCCGAGGACGTGGGCGAGGTGCTCCGTGCGCGCCTCCGGCGCACGGTTCCGGCTGCCTCGCATCGATTGCCCAGCGCGGCGCTCGCGAGCTCGGGAGGCGGCGAGGCCGTTCTCGACCCGCGCGACCCGAGCGGCGACCGTACCCTTGCCAGCTACTTCGAGTTGGAGCTCGAGCTGCCCAGCAAGCTGCATCTGGTGAACGTGGGCGGCCGAGCCTTCCTGCGTTTCGACCTCGGCAGCGAGCCGCTCGCCTTTCAGGCGGCGCGCCGACTTCACCAGCTCTTCCTCGCGAAGCTCGATGTCTAGCCGAGACCTCGCCGCCGAAAACCACCTCACGGGCTACCCGGAGCGTACGGAGCAGCGGCTCGGGTTCCTCGACCGCGCTGCCCAGAAGCTCTATTGCCAGGCGCGAGCCTGGCGGGAGACGAACGCCCGGCAAAGCCCTCGCAGTTTCCTCGACCACGTAAACGGGTGGAAGAACGAGTTGGCATCCAGAGACCCCGCTGCCTTACGGGAAGAGGCGCGGGCAGTCGGCAGCGCGCTGGAGCGCCAAGGCTTCCTCGACGCGCCCCTCGCGCGGGCCTTCGCGATCGTGCGCGAGGCCGCGGGGCGCGAGCTGGGCCAGCAGCACTACGACGAACAACTGCTCGGCGGCCGGATGCTCTTGGGACCCCGGGTCGTAGAAATGGAGACGGGAGAGGGCAAGACCCTCACCGCCACGCTGGCAGCGGCCAGTGCCGCGCTCGCCGGGGTTCCGACCCACGTGATCACCGCAAACGACTACCTTGCGACGCGCGATACGGAGATGCTGCGGCCTCTCTACCACGCGCTGGGCTTGCGGGTGGCCTGCATTCGACCCGAGATGCAGCCCGTGCAGCGGCGAGCCGTGTACCAGAACGATGTCGTCTATTGCTCGAACAAGGAGATTGCATTCGACTATCTGCGAGATCGGATCGCCCTGGGCCGGACGCTGACGCTCGGGCGCTCTGCGGTTTCTCGCCTGGCCGGGCTCGGCAGCGGAAGCGACAACGTCGTCCTGCGTGGCCTCTTCTACGCCATCGTCGATGAAGCCGATAGCGTCCTGATCGACGACGCGCGAGTGCCGCTGATCATCTCGAACACTTCCCAAGACAAGGCTTCAAGCGAGCTCTACCACCAGGCGGTGCGCATTGCCCGAGCGCTGGAGGAAGGTCGAGACTTCGTCATGAGCCGTCATGGAGCGGCCGCGGAACTGCTCGATCCCGGTCGCGAAAGACTGCGGCGCGAAGCAGAGCGCCTCGGGGGGCTCTGGACCGGAAGCCGACGCAGCGAAGAACTGGTTTCGAAGGCGCTGGTCGCACTTCACGGTTTGCGCCCCGACATCGACTATCTCGTGAAGGACGGAAAGGTCCAGATCGTCGATGAGTACACCGGCCGCTTGATGGCCGACCGCAGCTGGGAACGCGGGCTGCACCAGATGGTCGAGGCGAAGGAAGGCGTCGAGGTCACCGTCCACCGCGAGCCGATCGCCCGTATGAGCTACCAGCGCTTCTTCCGGCGGTATCTCCGTCTCGCGGGAATGACGGGCACGGCACGGGAGATTCGGGGAGAGCTGGCATCGGTGTATGGGCTGAGCGTCGTGCCGATCCCGACGCACCGCCCGCTTCGACGCCACGATGCAGGATCCCACATCGCGGCGACGCTCGAAGTGAAGTGGCAGTCGGTCGTCGATCGCGTGACGGCCCTGCACGTGGAAGGCCGACCGGTGCTCGTGGGCACGCGCTCCGTGCGCGCATCGGAGCTCTTGAGCGCTCGGCTCCACGAACGGGGCCTGCCTCACCAGGTGCTGAACGCCCGGGGCGACCTCAACGAGGCGACTCTGGTGGCGGCGGCCGGCGAACACGGTCGAATCACGGTGGCGACGAACATGGCCGGACGCGGGACGGACATTGTGCTGGGCAAGGGCGTTGCGGAGTTGGGTGGGCTCCACGTGATTGGCACCGAACGGCACGACGCAGGCCGGATCGATCGTCAGCTCTTCGGACGCTCCGGCCGACAGGGAGACCCGGGGAGCTTCGAGCTCTTCGCGTCGCTGGAAGACGACCTCTTCGTCTCGAGCACGACCGCCGCCTGGCGACGGGCTTGCGCTCCTTCGCGACGTCTCGCGGTGACGTCCATGCGTTGGGTGCAACGTCGTGTCGAGCGGCGCCATGCTCGCCAGCGAGAGCAGCTGCTCGCGCACGATCAGCAGCAGGACATGCTCCTGGCATTCTCCGGACGGCCGGAGTAGGGCCTTGAGCGTCGCCACCGCCGCAGCCGTCTCGAGCTTGCTCGTCTTGATCGCGAGCTCGGCTGCCGCTGGAGATTTCGAGTGCTTGATTCGCCCGAAGGCGACCATTTCACTCGGGATTCCGGCGGAGGGAATCATCGCGCAGGTGCACGTCGACCGGGGTGACCGCGTCGAAGCGGGTCAGGTGCTCGTAGAACTCGAGTCGAAGGTGGAGGAGGCGCGGCTTGCCATTGCCCGTGCACGGGCCGCTGGCAAGGCGGATTTCCTGAGCAGCGAAGCTCGCGCGCGATTCGCAGATCGCGCGGTCGACCGCCAGGAAGAGCTCAGCCTCAAGAGCATCATCTCCCAGGTTGACCTGGACGAGGCCCGCAGCTCGAAGGAACTGGCTGATGCGGGACTCGTAGAAGCCCGTGAAGCCCGTCACCTCGCGGTGCTCGAAGTCACGCGGACCCAGGCGGAGCTCGAGCGGCGCGTGGCGCGAAGCCCGGTCGCCGGCGTGGTGGCCGAGCGCCTGATGGCCCCGGGCGAATACGTCGATGCCCAGCCGGTGCTCAAGCTGGCGCAGGTGGATCCGCTCAACGTCGAAGTCTTCGCGCCCATATCAATGCTGGGCCGCGTTCAGGTCGGGAGCAAGGCGAGAGTGAAACCGGAAGCGCCGGCGGGCGGCGTCCGCCTGGCGACCGTCACCGCCGTCGACGCCGTCGTGGACGCAGCGAGCGGCACGTTCGGGGTCCGACTCGAGATTCCCAACCCCGAATACGCAGTGATCGCGGGTCTTCGGTGCCGAGTGGAGTTCGACGAGCCGACCGCTGCCGAGTCGGCAGCACGCTGAGCATTGCGTCCGACGTTCGTGCAGCCGTTGCGATGCTTTCCGCGTGATGCTCGCGGCAGCCGGCGCCGGCGGGTAGCATGGACCCGTCATGGACTTCAGCATCCCCCCCGAGATCCAGGCCAAGCTCGCCGAGCTGGATGCCTTCATCGAGAAGGAGATCGCTCCGCTCGAGCGCGAGCATCCGCAGTTCTTCGACCACCGCCGCGAGAACGCGCGCACCAACTGGGACGCGGACGGGACGCCTCGCAAAGAATGGGAGGAGCTGCTCGGCGAAATGCGGCGGCGCGCCGACCGCGCCGGGCACCTGCGCTACGCGCTGCCCAAAGAACTCGGCGGGCAGGGCGGCAGCAACCTGGCGATGGCGATCATCCGCGAGCACCTCGCGCACAAGGGCCTCGGGCTCCACAACGATCTCCAGAACGAATCATCGATCGTCGGGAACTTTCCCCAGGTGCACATGATCCACCGCTTCGGCACCCCGGCGCAGAAGGCCGAGCTGCTGGAGGGGATGATCACCGGGACGCAGCGCGTCGCCTTCGGGCTGACCGAGCCGGATCACGGCAGCGACGCCACCTGGCTCGAGACGCGCGCCGTGCGCGACGGCAAGCACTGGGTGATCGACGGCGAAAAAAGGTTCAACAGCGGTCTGCACAGCGCGACGCTGGACATCGTCTTCGCGCGCACCTCGGGAAAGCCGGGAGACGCGCGGGGCATCTCCGCCTTCCTGGTGCCGACGAGCGCGCCCGGCTTCGAGATCCGCTTCTTCCACTGGACCTTCAACATGCCGACCGATCACGCCGAGGTGCGGCTGACCGGCGTGCGCGTGCCCGAGAGCGCGCTGCTGCACGCCGAGGGGGAGGGTCTCGCCGTCGCGCAGCTGTTCGTGCACGAGAACCGGATCCGCCAGGCGGCCTCGGGCGTCGGCGTCGCGCAGTACTGCATCGACCAGAGCGTGGCCTACGCGAGGCAGCGCAAGACCTTCGGCGAGCCGCTGGCGTCGCGGCAGGCGATCCAGTTTCCCTTGGCCGACCTGCACACCGAATGCGAGATGGTGCGCGGCCTGGTCCATCGCACGGCCTGGCACCTCGACCGCCAGCACCATCTCTTGGTGAGCGAGCAGGTCTCGATGGCGAACTACCGGGCCAACCGGCTCGCCTGCAATGCGGCGGACCTGGCGATGCAGGTGCACGGGGGCATCGGCTACACCCGCGCCAAGCCCTTCGAGCACATCTACCGCCACCACCGCCGCTACCGGATCACCGAGGGCAGCGACGAGATCCAGCTGCGCAAGATCGCCGGCCACCTGTTCGGCTTCCTCCGCCCCGGCTGAGGGCTTCCGCCACCCGCGGGGCGGCGAGCTGGCCGGTTGCGTCCCCGCCGGGGCGCCGATACGCTCCCGGCCCTCTGAGACGCGGCCCCGGCCGCGGGAAGGAAGCAGGAACTCCATGGCCAAGCTCTCGCAGGTGCTGCGCGACCAGCGCCGCAAGAAGCTGATCGCGAAGCACGCCGCCAAGCGCGCCGAGCTGCGCGCGAAGCTGAAGGACACGAACGTCTCCATGGAGGAGAAGTTCCAGGTCCAGAAGCAGTTCGCGAAGCTCCCGCGCAACTCCTGTCCGACCCGGCTCAAGCGCCGCTGCGCGGTGTCGGGACGCGCCCGCAGCAACTACCGCAAGTTCGGGATCTCGCGGATCGCGATGCGGGAGCTCACCCTGAGCGGTCAGCTGCCGGGCATGCGCAAGTCGAGCTGGTGAGGCGCACGCGATGAAGCCCGAGATCCACCCGGATTATCACAAGGTGCTGTTCGTGGACTCCGCGACCGGCAAGGAGTGGGTCACGCGCTCGACCCTCACCTCGAAAGAGACCAAGGTCGTCGACGGCGAGGAGCTTCCGGTGGTGAAGCTGGAGATCTCGTCCTACAGCCATCCGTTCTGGACCGGAAAGCTGCGCGTGCTCGATTCCGACGGGAAGATCGACCGCTTCAAGCGCCGCTACGCGAACAAGAAGTAGCCCGCTCAGCCCTTCAGGATCTTCTGGATCCGCCGCTTGAGCCGGAGGCCCTCCGGCGCGAGCCGGGCGTCCTCGGTATCCAGCAGATAGGCGTCGATCCCGCCGTGCCGCTGCACGGTGCGCAGCGCCCGCGTCGTGATCCGCAGCCCCAGGCTCTGGTCGAGCACGTTGCTGAAGAGCGACGCTTTCTGAAGATTGGGCGCGAAGACGCGCTTGGTCCGGCGGTTGGAATGCGAGACGTTGTGGCCCGACTGGGGCCCCGTCCCGGTGAGTTCGCAGCGGCGCGCCATGCGGAGATCCTCGGATTGCTCGGACCCCGGGGATCCGCAGCTAGGGGCAGGTGGATAGCGACGGCCGCCCGCCGGGTCAAGCGCGGCCTCCCTCAGGCGAAATCGGCGATCACGGGCGTGTGGTCCGACGGGCGCTCCTGGCGCCGCGGCTCCTTGTCGATCCGGCAGGCCGTGCAGCGGGCGGCGAGCGCGTCGCTCGCGAGGATCAGGTCGATGCGCAGCCCGCGATTTCGCTTGAACGCGTTCATCCGGTAGTCCCACCAGCTGAACTCCTTCTCGGGCTGCTCGAAGCGGCGGAACACGTCGTGGAGCCCGAGCGCGACGACCCGGCCCAGCGCCTCGCGCTCCGGCCCGCTGAAGAGGACCTTGCCCTCCCATTCCTTCGGGTCGTGCACGTCGCGGGGCTCGGGCGCGACGTTGAAATCGCCGAGCACCACCAGCTGGGGGTGCCGCGCGAGCTCGGCCGCGAGCGATTCGCGCATTCGCTCCATCCAGGCGAGCTTGTAGGCGTACTTCGGGGAGTCGACGCTCTCGCCATTGGGCACGTAGACGTCGACGATCCGCACGCCCGCGCAGGTCGCCGCCAGCCAGCGCCGCTGCGGATCCGGCGCGCCGGGCAGCTCCGTCGCGACGTCGCTCGGCGCTTCGCGCGCGAGCAGGGCCACGCCGTTGTAGGTCTTCTGGCCGCTGAACACCGCCCGGTAGCCGGCCGCCTCGATCTCGGCGAGCGGGAACTTGTCGTCGGTGAGCTTGGTCTCCTGGAGCGCGATCACGTCCGGATGGGCCGACCCGGCGAACTGGAGCACCTGCGCGAGCCGCACCTTGAGCGAATTGACGTTCCAGGTCGCGATCCGCATGGGACCCCCGGCGCTGCAGTCCGCGCGCTTCACTGAAGCGCCCCCGCTGCACCCGGCCGGGATTGTACGCCCCCTCCCGCCGCCGCGGGCTCTGCGCGCTGGCACGCGGATTGCTCTCCCCCCGGTGAAGGAGCTGCGATCCATGGATTTCGACGACGACATGCTCGCGCTGCGCCGCGCGCCCCACCCGGGGATCTCGGCGGTGCTCTCGGTGCTGGTCCCGGGCCTCGGACAGGTCTACAGCGGCCGGCTGCTCGCGGGCGGCCTCTGGTTCCTGGGCACCAGCTTCGCCTACTGGGCGATCCTGGTGCCGGGCTTCCTGGTCCACGCCGTCTGCGTCTGGTCCGCCTACCAGAGCGCCCGCGAGTGGCGGGGCTATTAGAGGGACCCGGTAGACTGCGGAGTGCATGAGCTTCCGCTTCCTGCACCTCGCTGACCTGCACCTCGAGACGCGCTTCGGGGGGCGCCCCGACACGCGGGAGCGCCTGCGCCGGGCGACCTGCGAAGCCTTCGAGCGCGCGGTCGACCACGCCCTCGAGCACCAGCTCCACGCGCTGCTCGCCGCGGGCGACCTCTTCGACGACGAGATCCTCTCGGTCCGCACGGAGCTCTTCTTCGCGAAGCAGCTCGCTCGGCTGGCGCAGGCCGGCGTCTGGTTCGTCGCCGCCTGCGGCAATCACGATCCGGGCGGCTCGGGCTTTCGCACCGCCGCTCTCGGCGCCCTGGGCGAGCGCGTGCATTTCTTCCGCGGCGGCGAGCCGCGAGCGCTCCAGGTGACCAGCCGCGAGGGCGTTCCCGTCGGCGTGGTGATCGGCGCCGGACACGAGAGCGCTCACGAAAGCTCGAATCTCGCCGCGCGGTTTCCGCCGACCCCCGGCCCGCTCCCCGTGGTCGGGCTCCTGCACACGAGCGTCGAGAGCGCGAAGTCGGCCGCCGAGCACGATCGCTACGCCCCCTCGACGCGCGCCGATTACGAGCGGCTCCCCTACTCGTATTGGGCGCTCGGCCACATCCACCTGCGCCAGCAGGCCGTCGCCGGCTTGCCGGTGCACTACGCCGGGAACCTCCAGGGCCGCCACGCGGGCGAGACGGGCGAGAAGGGAGGCCTGCTCGTCGAGGCCTTCCCCGGCGCGAGCGCGGAGCCGCGCTTCGTGCCCTTCGCGCCGGTGCGCTGGGAGCGCGCCGCCGTCGGCGGCCTCGCGGCCGTCACGTCGATGGACGCGCTCGCGGGCGAGCTCGCGCGCCGGGTCGAGGCCTTGCCGCGGGCCGCCGGGGAGCAGCTGGCGCTGCGGCTCGAGCTGGAAGGCGAGACGCCGCTCGCCGGCGAGCTGCGCTCGGAGCCGTCGCTGGTTTCGCTCGCGGAGGAAGTCGCGATGCGCAGCTGCGCGCTCGAGCTGGAGCTGCGCGCCGACCGGACCTCGCTGCCTTTCGACCGCGCCCGGCTGCGGGCCTCGCCGAACGTGGTCGCCACGGCGCTCGAGCTGATCGAGCGAGCGCGCGCCGACGACGCGCTGCTCGCCGCGCTCGTCCCCGCCGAGCTCGCGCACCCGGCCGGCGAAGGCGAGACGCGGCTCGCCTATCTGCGTCAGCTGCTCGAGGAGCTTCCCGAGGAGCTTCTGCTCCGCGGCGTCGAGCCAGGGGGCGCGTGAGGTTCCGGACTCTGCATGCGCACGTCTTCGGCGTACTGCGGGGCGCGCCGCTCGAGCTCCCGCGCGAAGCCGCGCTGGTGTTCGGCTCGAACGAGTCGGGCAAGAGCACCTTCCGCAGCGCCCTCGAAACCATCCTGTATGGATTCGATCCCGCCGACCGCGATGCGCACCCGCTCGCGCTCTGGGACGGCGGCGCGCGGGGCGATCTCAAGCTGGAAGCGGAGCTCGAGCGGGACGCGGGAGGGACGCTGTGTGTCGAGCGCGAGCTCCAGGCGCGCGGCCGCTTGCGCCTCGCCGAGGCCGGCGCCCGCTTCGAGGGGACGCGCCTCGCGAACCTGCCGCTCGACTGCGTGACCGGAATCCCGCGCGAGGTCTTCCGCAGCGTCTACTCGCTCGAGCTCGCGCAGCTCGCGGCGCTCGAGAAGGGAGCGCAGACGCACGTCGACGAGCTGCTGCTCCCGCAGGGCGCGGCGCTCGGCCTGCGGCCCGTCGGGGAGCTGCTCGCGGAGCTGCGCAAGGCCCACCAGGCGCTCTGGCGGCCGACCCAGGCGGGCAATCCCGCCGCCAAACTTTTGACCCTCGAGCTCGCGCAGCTCCGCCGCGAGGCCGGCGAGGCGGCCCAGGAGGAGCGAGAGCTGCGCGAGGCGATCGCGGAGCAGGCCCGGCTGAAGGAGCGGCTCGACCGGCTCGGCGAACGGCGCAGCCTGCTCGACCGCACCCACGAGGAGGCTCCCTTCCTGCGCGATCTCTTCGAGTTGGCGCGGCGGCGAAGCGCCCTCGGCGCCCCCATCGATCCCTCCCCGCTCGGCGAGCTGGAGCTCGCGGACCCGGCGGCACTCGCTGGCCAGATCGAGGAGCTGACGAATTCGGTGCGCGAGCCCGACGCACGTCTCTTGCGCCCGGCGGAGACGCTCGACCCGCACGAGCGCTCGCTCCTCGAAGCCGCGCCCGAGATCGGCCTCGCGCAGGCGATCGCGGCCGAGCTGCGCGGCGACGCGAAGCAGTACGCCGAACGCCGCGCGAACGTGGCGACGCTGCGCGACGAGGCGCGGGGCGAGATCGCGAGCGTGCTCGCGCGCGCGCCGGGCGAGAGCGAGCTCGAGGCGGTGAAGGCCGTCCCGCTCGAGACGCTGCGCGCGGCGCACGCGAACTGGGTGGCCGCGACCGAGCGCTTTGCAGCTTCCGCCCCGCCGCACCTTCCACCCCGGGCGCTGCTCGCGGTCGGCGTCTGCGTCGGGCTCGCCGCGCTCGCGCTGCTGCTCGCGCCGTGGCTCGGCGAGCTCTTGCGCAGCATTGCGTACGGCGCCGTGGCCGCAGCTGCGCTGGTAGCCTGCACCGCCTGGCTCTCGCATCTTCGGCGCGGAGCCCCGTTGGCGCCGCCCGCGCTGACCGGATGGTTCACCGATCTCCCGCCGTCGCCCGAGCTGCTCGCGCGCCCCTCGGAGTTCGCGCGCTATCTCGAGCGCATCGCCGCCGCGCGTCAGACGCTGTCGCGCGCGCGGGGTGAAGCCTCTCGCGCCGACGTGGACGAAGCGAAGCTTCGCGAGGGAACCCGGCGCGTCGCCGACCTCTGCCACCGCCTCGGGCTCGAGACGGACGGTGACGCGGATCAGTGCGCCGCGCGGCTGGCGGCGGCCCTCGCGCGAGCGCAGGCGAAAGAGAAACGGGTCGAGCAGGACCGCGCGGAACGCGGGATTGCGCAGGAGCGGCTCGATGCGAGGCGGCCGGCGCTCGCGCGCGCCCGCCATCACCTGGAGCGGGTCGAGGCGCTGCTGCGAGCGGCGGAGCCCTCCGCGCCGACGCTGTCGCACGCCTTTGCGCGCGTGAAGGAGCGCCTCGAGGAGGAGGAGTTCCTACGCCGCCGGGAAGCGGAGCTACAGCGAGACCCGCGCTTCGCAGCGTACCAGCACGACGCCCGCGTGAGCCCGCAGCGGGACGCGAGCAGCGCGGAATGGACCCCGGAAGCGACGGCCGCGCGCGAGCGCGAACGCGCGGACTGCGCCCGCGAGCTGGCGGCGACCAACACGCGTCTGGGCGAGATCGCGAACCTGCTGCGCAGCGACCCCGGCGGCCGCCAGGCCCGCGTCGCCGACCGCGTGCGCGAGGGCGAGGAGCAGCTCGCCGCGCTGCGGCGCGAGCGCGACCGCCTCGCGCTGCTCGAATCGATCCTCGGCCACGCCGAGCGCCGCTTCCGCGAAGAGCACCAGCCCCCCGTGCTGCTGCGAGCTGGCGAGTACCTCGAGCGCGTCACCCACGGCCGCTGGCGCCGCCTCGACTTCGAGGCGGGCGCCGAGGGAGGCCTCTTCGTCTCGGGCAGCGGGCATGCCGAGCCGGTGCGCGTCGAGTCTCCGCTGAGCCGCGGCGCGCTCGATCAGATCTTCCTGTGCCTGCGCCTCGGCCTGCTCGACCACCTCGACGAGGGCCGCGAGCGTCTTCCGCTCCTGCTCGACGACGCGCTGCTGCGGATGGACGATTCGCGGCGCCCGGAGGTCTATGCGCTGCTCACCGAGATCTCGCGCCGGCGCCAGGTCTTCCTGCTCACCTGCCACGACAAGATCGCGGCGGAGATCGAGCAGGCGATGCAGCTGAGCCGGGTCACCCTCGCCCCCTGAGCCCGAGAAGGAGATCCCCATGTCGTTCCCCGAGAAGGGCATCCCGAAGGACGAGCTGCTGGCGCGCATGCGCGAGCGCAAGCGCGCCGACGCCGACTGGCGCGGCGGGCGCACCTTCAGCCTCGTCTATCCGGCGGGCGAGGACGTCGACGAGCTGCTGCGCGAAGCCGCCGAGCTCTACCTGTTCGAGAACGCCCTCAACCCCTTCCGCTTCCCGAGCCTGCGCCAGATGGAGGACGAGGTGGTCCGCCTCGCCGCCGATCTGCTCCACGCCGGCCCCGAGGCGGGCGGCGCCATGACCTCCGGCGGCACCGAGAGCATCCTGATGGCGGTCAAGACGGCGCGCGAGCGGGGCCGCGCGGAACGCGGCGTCACCCGGCCCGAGATGGTGGTGCCCTTCTCCGCGCACCCGGCCTTCGCGAAGGCCGCGCACTACCTCGGGCTCGAGCTGCGGCAGGTGCCGCTGCGCCCCGACTTCCGCGCGGACGTCGCCGCGGCCGAGAAGCTGATCGGCGACGACACCGTGCTGGTGGTCGGCTCGGCGCCGAACTATCCGTTCGGCGTGATCGATCCGATCCCGGAGCTGGCGGCGCTCGCCGCCGCGCGGGGAGTCGCCTTCCACACCGATGCGTGTCTGGGCGGGTTCCTGCTGCCCTTCCTGGAAGCGCTCGGGGAGCCCATCCCGCCCTTCGACTTCCGGGTCCCCGGCGTCTCCACCCTCTCGGCCGACGTGCACAAGTACGGCTACTGCATCAAGGGCGCCTCGACCATCCTGCACCGGGATGGGAAGCACGTGAACCAACACCAGCTGTTCCTGTGGGACCGCTGGCCGGGCGGCACCTACGGCTCGTTCGCGATGGCCGGGGCGCGGCCCTCCGCGCCGATCGCGGCGGCCTGGGCGGTGCTCCACTTCCTCGGACGGGAGGGCTACCTGCGGCTCGCGCGCGAGGTGCGCGACACCACCCGCAAGCTGCGCTCCGGAATCGACGCGACCCCCGGCCTGCGAGTGATCGGCGATCCCGCCATGAGCGTGCTCGCCTTCGGCTCGGACATGCTCGACGTCTTCGCGGTCGGGGACCGGATGGATCAAAAAGGCTGGCACCTGGATCGCCAGAAGGGGCCCGACGCACTTCATCTGATGGTGTCGCCGATGCACGCGCGCATCGCGGACGCCTTTCTCGCCGACCTGCGCGAGGCCGCGAAGGCGCCCGGCAGATCCAAGGGCGGAGACGCCCGCTACAGCTGAAAGGGGAAGTCATGGAGTATCGCACGCTCGAGGTGGTGCGCGAGGGCGCGCTCGCCTGGCTCACGCTCGCCCGCCCCGAGGCGCTCAACGCCCTCGATTCCCGGATGGTCGACGAGCTCCACGATTTCTTCTCGGGGCTCGCCGCGGACCGCGAGACGCGCGTGGTGGTGATCCGCGGCGCCGGGCGCGCCTTCTGCGCCGGGCTCGACCTGAAGGAGCCGCGCGCGACCGGGGGCGGCGTGCCGGAAGGGCTGCGCATGCAGCGCCGCATCAGCGAGCTTCCGATGCGGATGCGGCGCTTGCCGCAGGTGTTCATCGCCTGCGTCCACGGTGCTGCCTGCGGCGGCGGCTTCGCGCTCGCGCTGGCCTCCGACGTCCGCCTCGCGGGCGACTCGGCGCGCATGAACGCCGCCTTCATCCGGATAGGGCTATCGGCCTGCGACATCGGCGTGTCCTACTTCCTGCCGCGCCTGATCGGCGCCTCGGTGGCTTCCGAGCTGCTGCTGACCGGCCGCTTCATCGCCGCGGAGCGCGCCCTGGCGGTGGGCCTCGTCTCCGCGGTGGTTCCCGACGACCAGCTCGAAGCGGAGGCGCGAACGCTGGCAGGGGAGATGCTCGCGACCACCCCGCTCGGGCTGCGCCTCACCAAGGAGTGCCTGGCCGCCAGCATCGACGCCGGCAGCCTCGAGCAGGTGATCGCGATGGAGGACCGCAACCAGATCCTCTGCGCGCAGTCGCAGGACTTCGGCGAGGGCGTGGCCGCGTTCCTGGGCAAGCGCGCGCCGCGCTACGCCGATCGCTAGAATCCGGCTCCGATGGGAGGGGGCCATGCAGCGGTCGGGTCGGGTGGCTTTCGTGGTCGGCGCGGCGAGCGGCATCGGAAGAGTCGCGGCGCGCCGCTGGGCCGACGCGGGCTGGACGCTCGCGGCCGCCGACATCGACGAGGCCGGGCTCGCCGAGACGGCCCGGGGCCGGCCCCGGATCCACACGCGCTGGCTCGACGTCACCGACTTCGAGGCCGTGTCGGCCGCGGTCAAGGAGATCGAGGCCCAGCTGGGTCCGATCGAGCGCGTCTACAACGGCGCCGCGATCCAGCCCACCGGCCTGCTCCTCGAGCAGGACGTCCGCGAGATCCACCGCGTGATGCAGGTCAACTACGGCGGGCTGGTGAACGTCAGCCTCGCCACGCTGCCCGGCATGCTCGAGCGACGGCGCGGCGTGCTGGTGAATTTCGCTTCGATGGCGGGCTGGGTGCCGAACCTGCACTTCGGCGCCTACAGCGCCTCGAAGTTCGCGCAGGTCGCGTTCACCGAGATCCTCCACCACGAGAACCGCGGCAAGGGCGTGCAGATCCTGTGCGTCTGCCCCGGTCAGGTCGATACGCCCCTGCGCGCGCAGGCGCGCTCGCAGCCCAGGGTGATGCAGGTGGGGCCGGCTCCGCAGAGCGCCGATTCGGTGCTGGACGCGGTCGAGCGGGCGATCGGAAAGCGACGCTTGTTCGTGTTCGGGTCCTGGTCCGCCGAGGTCGGCTGGCGGATGCGCCGGTTCCTGCCCTGGACTCTCTGGCGGATCAGCCACCGCGTCGAAGGGATTTAGCTCGAGGACGCGGGCCCGCCCGCTGCGCGCTCCAGCGCCGATGCGAGCCGCACCGCCAGCCCGGCGACATGGGGCTCCTGGAACATCGTGAAGTGCTCGCCGGGGATCACACGGCTCTCGAGGTCGCCGGTGAGGTACGGACCCCAGCCGAGGCTCGCGTCCCCCGCGGCCGTCTGCGATTCGAGCGTGCGGAGCTGGACCACGCGGAGCGCCGAGATCCCCGGCCGGTACTTCAGGTAGGCCACCCAGATCGCGCGCTTGAGCTGCGGCATCCGGTGGCCGGTCATGGTCAGGTGGCTGGCTTCCTCGAGCGATTCCTCGGGGCTCGCGAGCCCCTCCGGCGCTGCCCGGGGCGCGGCGCGCCCGCGCAGCCGCGCCCAGCGATTCGCGATCTTCTCGCCGCGCCGCGCAACCCGGCTGCGCAGGAAGGCGAGGCGCTCGCGCGCGCTGCCGAGCTCGAGGAAACGGTCGAGCTGCCTGACGCTCTTGTGAAGGGCGCTGCGCCGCTTGCGGCCGCGGCGCCGCACCGGCCACTGCTTGGGCAGCCGGGTGTCGAGCATCGCGAGCAGCGCGACCTCGCGTCCGTTCTGGAGCAGCTTTTCAGCCACCTCCAGCGCGATCACGCCGCCGAACGACCAGCCGCCGATCCGGTAGGGTCCCGCATGCGGTATCTCGAGCACGCGCGCGAGCACCCGCTCCGCCCAGTCCTGCGCGTCCTTGGGAAAATCCTCGGGGCGGCTCCCGCGCGGAGGCGCCAGGGAGTAGATCGGCTGCTCGGGTCCCAGGTGACGGGCCAGCCGCCGGTGGTTGCTGGCCTCGCCGGTCCAGGTCCGGATCAGGACGAGCGGAGGGCGCGAGCCCTCGAGCTGGAAGCCGAGCAGATCGAACTGCTCCGCTTCCTCCTTGTCGAACTCGCCGTCGACGGAAACCGGGCGGACGGAAATGGGGCTGCTGGTCACGCCCGTTTCCTATCACCCCGCTGCGGCGCCGACAAGCCTCGCGCGTCGGCGGGCGCTCAGATCACCCAGAAGGGGTGCTCCGCGCCCGCGCTCTTCCCATCCAGGTAGGCGCGGAGCTTCACGAGCCGCGCGATCGGTTCGCTCACGCCGTCCACGCGCATCCGGAGCCTCCAGGCGGCCGATCCGAACAGGACGCAGATCGCCCAGAAGTCGAAATGCGCGAGCAAGCCCGCGAGGCTGCGCGACTCCTGATACCCGTCCGCGAAGTGCGACCGGCTGGCGCGGTCCATCGGCCATCGGTACCAGGTCCGCGCCAGGTCGAGATCGAAGGGCCCCAGCGAGAATCCGTCGTTGTCGATGCAGACGGGAGCGCCGGAGGCGTCCAGCACCAGGTTCGCGGCGCAGAAGTCCTTGTGGATGATCCCGAGCGCGGGTTGCGAGGGGCGGCTGGCGAGCGCGGCCCCGAGCGCGCGCCCGAGCAGCGCGGGATCCAGCGCCCGCGCTTCGCGCAAGGCCTGCGCGTCCTGCTCGAGCTTCTGGAGGGCGTCGGCCGAGCGTGGAAGCGGGGCGCCGGCCGGGTCGCGCGCCTCGAGCGCAGCGGCGTCGACACGATGCAGCGTCCCCAGCAGGCGGCCGCAGCGGCGCAGGACTTCCGGCGGGATCGAGGCGAGCGAATCGAGGGCGGGGCCATCGACCCAGTCGAGCAGCTGGGCGTCGCCTCGCTCGGCGACGATCCGCGCGAAGCCCGGCCCGATCGCCGCGCCCAGGCGGCCCAGCGCGGCGCTGCGCGGGGCGCTCTCGAGCCGACGCCCCTTCAGCATGGAGCCGTCGGAGAACTCGAGCAGGAAGGCGGCCCGCGGCCGATCCGGCGAGCGCAGCGTGGTGATCTCGCGCAGCGCGGTCAGCCGGGCTTCTCGCGCGCGCACCAGCCGCGCCAGCTCGGGCCCGAGCGCCGCTTCGATCGCCGACTCGCCCATCCCGGCGCGGACCGCGACGCGCGTCACGGCGCGCCCTCAGCCGACGGGAACCGGCATCGCCCGCTGGCCGAGGCCAGCGGGCATGGCGGGCGCCGCGGCATTCGTCTCGGCCAGCGCCTGCGGCCGGTACTGGCGCTTCAGCTCCTCCAGCTCCCGGCGCGCGCTCTCGCTGCGCGCGTCGTCGCGGATCGCGCGCAACCGCTCGCGCAGCCCCGCGTCCTCGCCGATCTCGCGCTCGAGTGCACCCTCGGTCGCCATCCGGCCGATGTGCTCGCGCACGCCCTCGAGCGCGCGCATCTCCGCGTCCACCGAGAGCCCCTCGAGCGCCTGCTGGATCCGGCGGCGCGCCTGGGCGTTCGCGAGGGTCGCGAGCATGCGGCCCTTCTCGCGCACCAGGGCGCGGATCTCCTCGCGGAAGCGCACGAGATTCTGCTTGGCTTCCTCGGCTTCCGCGCGCACGCCCTCGAGCTCGCGCTCGGCGCGCTCGAGCTCCTCCAGCAGCGCCTGCTTGCGCGCGATCAGCGCGACCGCGATCTCGTCCTGGCCGCGGCGCACGGCGCGCCGGACGTCGTCGTGCATGCGCGCGATCTCGGCGCGCCGCTCGCTGATCTCCGCCTCCAGCTTGTTGCGCATGTAGAGGATCCCGGCGACGGCCTCCTTCAGCTCGTGGTACTGCCGGGTCTTCTCGGAGATCGCCGATTCGTAGACGGCGCGCGGGCTGCGCTCCTCCCCGTCGCGGATCCAGACGGTGAAGACGCCGCGCAACAGGCTGAACAGCCGCCCCAGCAGTCCCCGGGATCGATCGACGCTCATGCATTCTCCTTCTCGTGGTCTTCCTGGGTCCAGTCTTCGTCGCGAAGGCCGAGCTCGCGGATCTTCTGCTGAAGGCTCTGGCGGACCATGCCCATCGCCTCGGCGGCGCGCGAGATGTTCCCGCCGCTCCGGCGCAGCGCATCGAGCAGGTAGCGGCGCTCGAACCGCTCGACCGCGCTGCGCTTGGCGTCGGCGAAGCTGAGGCCGGCGGCGTCCGGGCCCCCGGAGCCGCTCGGCGCTTCGACGCCGCCGCCGAGCTGGAGATCCGCTTCCTCGATCACCGGCGAGGGCGCCAGCACGGCCGCCTGCTCGATCGCGTTGGCGAGCTCGCGCACGTTGCCGGGCCAGCGATGGCGGACCAGCCTGGCCAGCGCGGCGTCGCCGAGCTGGCGCTTCTCGAGCCCGAGCCGCGTGGTCACGCGCTCGAGGAACCGCTGCGCCAGCGCCGGGATGTCCTCCGGGCGCTCGCGCAGCGGCGGGAGCTCGATCGTCACGACCTTGAGGCGGTAGTAGAGATCCTCGCGGAAGCGGTGCTTGCCGACCTCTTGCTCCAGGTTGCGGTGCGTCGCGGCGATCACGCGCACGTCGACGTCGATCGGCCTGGTCCCGCCCACCCGCTCGAAGGAGCGCTCCTGGAGCACCCGCAGCACCTTCGCCTGCGTCTCCGGCGCCATGTCGCCGATCTCGTCGAGCAGGATGCTGCCGCCGTCGGCCGCCTCGAAGCGGCCCTGGCGGCGCGCGTCGGCGCCCGTGAAGGCGCCCTTCTCGTGGCCGAACAGCTCGCTCTCGACCAGCTCGCGGCTGATCGCGGCACAGTTCACGGCGACGAAGGGGCGCCCCCGGCGCGGGCTCAGGTTGTGCAGGGCCTGCGCCACCAGCTCCTTGCCGGTGCCGCTCTCGCCGCGCACGAGCACGGTGAGGTCCGTCTCCGCGACCTTCTGGAGCGTCGCGAAGACGCGCTGCATCGCAGGGCCCGTGCCGATCAGGTTCTCGAAGCCGTATTGCTTCTGCACCTGTTCGAGCAGCAGGCGGTTCTCGCGCTGGAGCCGGGTGCGATCGAGCGCCCGCTGTACGACGAGGCGGATCTCGTCGTTGTCGAAGGGCTTGGGAACGTAGTCCTCGGCGCCGTTCTTCATCGCCTCGACGGCGATCTTCTCCGAGCCGTGGGCGGTGATCATCACCACCACGGTCTCCGGGCGCAGCTGCCGGGCGGCCTTGAGCACGTCCATGCCGCTCGCGCCGCGCCCGAGCGCGAGATCGGTGAGCACCAGATCGCAGGGGGCCGCAGACAGCTTGGCGATGGCCTCGTCGCCGGAGCTGGCGACCTCGACCTCGTAGCCCTCGCGCCGCAGCAGCCCGGAGAGCGCCAGCTGGATCGCGCGCTCGTCCTCGACGATCAGGATGCGAGCCTTCACGAGAATGCGCCTCCCGCGCGCAGCTTGGGAAGCGTCACCAGGAACTCCGCGCCCGATCCCGGCTGCGAGCCCGCTTCCAGCCGGCCGCGGTGGGCGTCGATCAGCTTGCGCGCGATCGCGAGGCCGAGCCCGGTGCCGTTGCGCTTCGAGGTGTAGAAGGGGCTGAACATCTTCTCGAGCGTCTCGCGATCGATGCCGGGGCCGTTGTCCTTGACGCGCACCCAGACCTCCGTCCCCGCCAGATTCTCGCCCATCGCGACCTCGATGCGCGGATGCGGCGTGCCCGCCTCGGCGAGCGCGTCGATGGCGTTGCCGATCAGGTTGATGACCACGCGCCGGAGCTGCTCGGCGTCGCCGCGCAGCGCGCCATCGCCGTCCTGCTGGCGCGCCAGCTCGATTCCGCCCCGCGCGATCCGCTCGCGAAAGGTCTCCAGCGCGGAGTCGATCACGTCCGCCATCTTCAGGTCGCCGACCCCCATCTCCTCTTCCCGCGCGAAGCGCAGCAGGTGCGAGACCGAGCGCTCCACCCGGTGCAGCTCCTCGAGCGCCACCCGCGCGTACTCGACGTTCTCGGCCGCGGTGGGGTCCTCCTCCATCTGCTGGACCAGGCTCTTGGCGGCCGTGATCGGATTGCGGATCTCGTGCGCGATCGAGGCCGAGAGCGTCTCCATCGAGCGCGCGTGCTCTCCCATCATCTGCTGGCGCTCGTCCGAGAGGGTCTCGCTCACCTGGCGCGAGACCTCGCGATCGATGAAGCGCCGGCGCAGCTTCGGCTCGAGCACGAGGCGATACAGATTGCGCAGCTGTTTCGCGCCTCCGAAGAGCAGCACGACAAGCCCGATGGGCGGCACGAACACCAGCAGCGCGATCGTGATCACGCTCCACCGGATCGCGTCGCCGGTGGCCTCGAGCTTGGCCTCGGCCCGGGCCTCGGCGCTGCCCGCGGCGGCCCTCATCGGGCGCGGACGCGATCCGGAATCGCGTGCTTCGGGAAGGTGAGCAGGAACTCGGTGCCCTGGCCCGGCGTCGACACGACCTCGATCGAGCCGCCGTGCGCGTCGACCAGTTTTTTGGAGATCGCGAGGCCCAGCCCGGTGCCGGACGACTTCGAGGTGTAGAAGGGGCTGAAGATCCGGGCCAGCCTCTCGGGGGCGATTCCCGGCCCGTTGTCGCGCACGCGCAGCCACACCTCGCGGCCCGCCAGGTCCTCGCCCGAGATCACGTGGATGCGCGGGTCCGGCGTGCGGGCTTCTTCGAGCGCGTCGAGCGCGTTGCCGGTCAGGTTGATCAGCACCCGGCGCAGCTTCTCGGCGTCGCCCGACATCACGCCCTCGCCGCCGAGCTCGCGGGTCACGGTGACTCCCAGTTTGGTGATGCGATCGCGGAACGTCTCCAGCGCGGAATCCACCACCTCGGCGACCTGGAGCGCGCCCATCTGGAGCTCTTCCTCGCGGGCGTACTTCAATAGATGGGAGATCGAGCGCTCGACCCTGTCGAGCTCCTCCAGCGCGACGTTCGCGTAGGCGACGTTCTCGCGCGACGACGGATCCTCCCCCATCTGCTGCACCAGACTCTTGGCGGCCGTGATCGGATTGCGGATCTCGTGCGCGATCGAGGCCGAGAGCTGCTCGAGCGAGCGCGCGTGCTTGTCCTCCATCGAACGGCGCTCGGCCGGGCGCGTGGTCGCGATCTCGCGGCTCACCTCGCTGTCGATCAGGCGCCGCCGCAGGTCGGGGGCGACGATGGCGGCGAAGTAATGCATCACCAGGCCGATGCCCCAGGCGAGCCCCACGATGAAGGCGGCGCGGAAGCCGGCCACCATCAGCAGGAAGAAGCAGACGCTCGCGTAGCAGATGAAGTGCGTGACGAAGGAGAGCTTCAGGTTCGCGCGGCGGCGCGCGAGGCGGTAGGCGACCTCCTCCGGGCTGCGAGGCGGCCGGCGGCCCCCGCGGCGCGCGTCGCGCTCCGCGTGCCGCTGCTCGCGGGCCTCGCGCCGGCGCTGCCGCCGGCTCTCGCGCGAAGCCTCCGGTTCGTCCCGATCGTCCGCCATGTCCGCGCTCCAGCCGAGTTCCGGCTCGGGGCAGCGCCGATTATGGTCGGCCCGGAGCGGGATTCCTACGACGCGCATGGGCAGGGGAAGAGCAATCCCCGTGCCGACCGGGGAATCGTGGAATTCCGGGCACTTGCGCGGCCATGCCGAGGCCGGTGCCCGCAGCCCCGCGGCTGCACCTGCAGTCGCTTTGCTGCAGCAGGCGCCCGCGGCTCGTTATGGTTGCCTGCCCCGAGCGCCCGCCCGGGCAGGAGATCGCCGTGCTGGAGAGAGTCGTGATCGTGGGGGCCTCGCTCGCGGGCCTGCGCTGCGCGGAAGCCCTACGCCGGCTGGACTTCGCGGGCCGGCTCGTGCTGGTCGGCGCCGAGCCGCGGGTCCCCTACGACCGGCCTCCCCTCTCGAAGGAGGTGCTGCGCGGCGCGCGCGACGAGCAGAGCCTCGCGCTCGCCAAGCCCGAGGCGCTCGCGGCGCTCGCGCTGGATCTGCGCCTTGGTTGCACGGCGGCTTCGCTCGACCTGGCCGCGCGCGCGGTCGTGCTGGAGAGCGGCGAGCGGCTCGGCTTCGACGGCCTGGTGATCGCGACCGGCGCGACGCCCCGCCGGATCCCCTCGCCCCCGCTCGCCGGCATCCACGTGCTGCGCACGCTCGACGACTGCCTGCGTCTGCGCGGCGAGCTGGAGCGCGGACCGCGCGTGGTGGTGGTCGGCGCGGGCTTCATCGGCGCCGAGGTCGCAGCCACCTGCCGGCAGCGCGGCCTCGAGGTGACGCTGCTCGAGACGCTTCCGGTTCCGATGGGCGCCGCGATTCCAGCCGCGATCGGCGAGACCCTGGCGGCCGTCCACCGCGACGCCGGCGTGACGCTTCGCTGTGGCGTGCGGGTGGCGGGCTTCGCGGGCGGCGCGCGCGTCGAGGGCGTGCGCCTCGCGGACGGCACGCTCGTCGACGCCGACGTGGTGGTGGTCGGGATCGGCGTCGCGCCCGAGACGCGCTGGCTGGAGGGCTCCGGGCTCCCGCTCGGCGACGGCGTGCTCTGCGACGAGACGCTCGCCGCCGGGGCGCCCGGCGTGGTGGCCGCGGGCGACGTCGCGCGCTGGCACAACCCCTTGTTCGGCGAATCGATGCGGATCGAGCACTGGACCAACGCCGTCGAGCAGGCGGGCGCCGCCGCCGAGCGGCTGCTGGCCGGGCCGGCGGCGGGCAAGCCATTCGCGCCGGTGCCCTTCGTCTGGTCGGATCAGTACGACCGCAAGATCCAGATGGCGGGGCGCGCACGCCCGCAGGACGAGATGTGTGTCGTGCACGGCAGCCTGGCGGAGCGCCGCTTCGTCGCGCTCTTCGGCCGCGCGGGCCGGCTGGTCGGCGCGCTCGCCATGAACCGCCCGCGTCAGCTGGTGGGCTACCGCAAGCAGATCCGCGAAGGCCACCGCTTCGAGGAGGCCGTCGCCGAGGCGGAAGCGGCCGGGTCGCGCTCGTCCTGAGCCCGATGCGTCACGCAAGGAGGGTCCCGTGCCCTTCGGATTCCTGACCGGGCTGGTGCTGATCGGCGGTGGGCTCGCCATCGGCGTCACGCTCGGATTGTTCGGCGGCGGCGGCACGCTGCTCGCGCTGCCGCTGCTGATCGCGATCGGTGTCGCCCCGAAGCCCGCGATCGCAGCTTCTCTGCTGGTGGTGGCAGGGACGGCCGCCGCTGCCGCCGCGGCTCATCTGCGCGCCGGAAACGTCGACTGGCGGGCGACGGCCTTGTTCGCGCCCGCGAGCATGCTCGCCGCATTTGCAGCGGGCCGCGTCGCCGAGCGCATGCCCGACGACTTGCTCGTGTTCCTTTTCGCCGCAGTGGTGGTGGCTTCCGCGGCCGCGATGCTGCGAAGACCGATGCGACGCGAGACCGCCGCCCGCGAGCCGAGCGCGGTCCTGCTCGCGGTGGTGGGGGCCCTCGGCGGCGCGCTCAGCGGGCTGATCGGCGCGGGCGGCGGCACGATCTACGTGCCCGCGCTCGCGCTCTTCGCGGGCCTCCCGATCCGGCGCGCGATCGGCACTTCCCTGATCGTGATCGCGCTGGTGGCGACGAGCGCACTCGCGGGGCATCTGGGCCATGTAGACTTGCCGCTCGGAATCGCGGGAACCGTCGGAGTCGCCGCCGTGGTCGGCGCTTGGCTGGGCCAGCGCATCTCGCGACACGCGCCCGAGCGCGCGCTGCGGAGCGCCCTCGCGCTCCTTCTCGTCCTGGTGGCGGGCTGGCTCGTCACGCGCGAGAGCCACGTCGCGGCATGGCTCTCGCGAGTCCTCGGGCCGGCAGGAGCGGGCCCGTGAGGGAGTTGCCATGGAAGTGGTCGTGTTCACCCCCCTCGCGGCGATCGTGGGCGGCGTGCTGATCGGGATTGCGTCCAGCCTGCTGCTGCTCGCGAGCGGACGCATCGCGGGGATCAGCGGAATTCTCGGATCGGCGCTGCGCCCTCTCTGCCCCGATCGCGTCTGGCGGCTGCTCTTCCTGATCGGGCTGCCCCTCGGCGCGCTCGCCGCTTCGGCGATCCTGGGGCGGGGTCCGGCTCCTCGCATGGCGGCGTCCGCGCCCGTGCTCGTGCTCGCCGGCCTGCTGGTCGGCTTCGGAACGCAGCTCGGAAGCGGCTGCACGAGCGGCCATGGCGTCTGCGGCCTCGCGCGGCGCTCGAAGCGATCGCTGGTGGCGACGCTCACCTTCATGCTCACGGGAGCGGTCACGGTGTTCGTGGTACGGCATCTGTTGGGGAGCGCCTCGTCATGATGCGCACGCGCTTCGCCGCGCTCGGGACCGGCGTGCTCTTCGGCGTCGGCCTCACGGTGTCGGAAATGGTGCAGCCGCTCAAGGTGGTTGGTTTCCTCGACGTCGCCGGCGCCTGGGATCCCACGCTCGCCCTCGTGATGGGGGGCGCGCTCGCCGTCACGGCGCTCGCCTTCCCGCTGATCCTGCGGCGGGGGCGACCGCTCTGGGCCGACGCGTTCTCGCTGCCCACGCGTCAGGATCTGGACGCCCGGCTCGTGGCGGGCGCCGCGCTCTTTGGCATCGGCTGGGGGCTCGCTGGCTACTGCCCCGGTCCCGCGCTCGCGCCGCTCGCGCTCGGCGCCTCCGGGGCCTGGATCTTCACGGCCGCAATGGTGGCAGGGATGCTGCTGCACCGGCTCGTGTTCGAGGGCCGTGCCGAGAGCGCCCGCGGATGAAGATCCAGCACTTCTTCGACGAGCCCACGGCAACCCTCAGTTACGTCGTCTGGGACGAGGACGCGCGCGTCGCGGTCTTGATCGACTCGCTGCTCGATTTCGATCCGAAGAGCGGCCGAACCTGCACGCGATCCTGCGAGGCGGTCGCGCGTTTCCTGGACGAACGCCGGCTCTCGCTTACCCTCGTGCTCGATACCCACGCACACGCGGATCATCTCACGGGGATGCCGTTCTTCCGGGAGCGCTACGGGGCGCGGACGGGAATCGGGGCGGAGATCCGGCAGGTCCAGGCGATCTTCCGTCGGATCTTCAACCTCGGAGACGCGTTCCCGGTGGACGGCAGCCAGTTCGACGTCCTGCTCCGCGAAGGCGACGTCCTCGCGGCCGGACCCCTGCGCGTCGAGGCCATCCACACACCCGGACACACGCCGGCGTGCATGAGCTACCGGATCGGGGACGCCCTGTTCGTCGGCGATGGCTTGTTCATGCCGGATTACGGCACCGCCCGCTGCGATTTCCCGGGCGGCTCGGCCGAAGCGCTCTACGACTCGATCCAGCGTCTCTACACGCTTCCCGAAGCGACCCGCGTGTTCACCTGTCACGACTACCGCCCGGGCGGGCGGCCGCTGCGCTTCGAGAGCACGATCGGGGAGCAGAAGCGAACGAATGTGCAGCTCTCGCATGCCACCACCCGCGCGGCCTTCATCGAGCTCCGCAAGACGCGCGACGCCGGGCTCGAGATGCCCACGCTGATCCTGCCTTCGATCCAGGTGAACATCCGCGCGGGACGCCTCCCCGAACCTGAATCGAACGGAATCTCCTACCTGAAGATTCCGCTCAACGGGGTCTGACGACCGGTCGAGTCGGACCGCGCGTCTTCATTCCGCCAGCGGCGGAGCCTCGACGCGCGCTCCCTCACGCACCTGTGTGTCGGTCACCGGGAGCGAAACCTCGCGCCCGTCGCTGCGCAGCTGGTAGGCGCGGCCCGGGCGGATCTCGCGGCCGGGGATGTCGTTCGGATAGGGGACGACCAGTTCGTAGCGTCCGTCCGCCCCCGCGCGAGCCTCGCCCGAGAAGATCATCCTCCCGCGCCTTCCCATCGCGATGCGCAGCTCCGCACGGACCTCGGCGCCGGGCCGCGCGCGGCCCGTGATGCGCGCGCCGGGGACGATCTCGAAGACCTTGTAGCTGGGGCGGCTGCCGTTCGAGGGGCCCCAGGCGACGTCGGCGTCGAAGAGCAGACGGTGGCGCGCGAGCGCGGGGACGTGCGCGGGCGGCGCGCCAGACCCGGTGCCGAAGCTGCCTTCCGCGCCGCGGAGCCGGTGCAGGCGCGCGAACAGGCTGCCCGCCGAGTAGCCCGGCGAATGGCCCGAGCCGCCGCCGCGCACGACCACGTAGCGCGCGCGCAGCTGCTCCGCGATCCGCAGCGCCGCCGCCTCGCTGGGCGCCGCGAAATACGCCTCCGCCAGCGCGAAGCTCCGCTCGCTCACGTCGTCGCCGAAGTTGTCCTGCACCATCGGGCGCTGCGCGACGTAGCGAAGCAGATGGCCGTCGCCCCAGGCGGCCAGCACGCCGTACTCGGGGCGCGCCGAGGCGTCCCAGTAGCCGGCCGTCGGCGGCGTCTGCTCCGCGAGCCAGCGCGCGAGGCGCGCGAGCGCGCGCTGCTCGGGCTGCCAGCCCGAGAGTCGCGCGGGCTCGCCGGCCAGCGCTCGGCGCACGTTCGCGAGGTAGGGCGCATAGAACAGGCCGAGCGGAGCCAGCAGCCAGCCGGCCGCCGCCAGCGAGGCGAGCGCCGCGGCGGCGATCCGTGCGCGGCTCGTGAGCACGCGCCGCACCGCGCGAGCCGCGTCCATCGCGCAGACGGCGACCAGCAACGCGAACGGAGCCGAGAGCTCGTTCACGAAGCGCCGCTGGAGCAACGCGGCCGCGAGCCAGACGCCGGTCCAGCCCGCCAGGAAGAGCCGGGCCGGCGCGTCCTCGCGTCCGCGCGCGCCGAGCGCGAGCGCCAGCACGAGCAGGGGCGACGCCAGCACCAGGCGCGAGAAGAGCCGCCCGGCGGTCTCCGCCTCGAATCCCTGCGCGCCCCAGAAGAGCGGCTGCGATTCGGCGACGCTCGCCTGGAACGCCTCGCGCCGGGCCAGCCATTGCCAGGCATCGCCCGTGCCGGCGAGCAGCCCGGGCGCCGCCGCGGCGCCGAGCGCGAGCACGGCGAGGATCACGGCGACCGCTGCGAGCGCGCGCCGCAGGGCCCCACCCGGAAAACGAATCCGCGCGAATGCTTCCCCCAACACGCCGAAGCACAGCGCGCCCGCCGCCAGGAAGACCGGCTGGAAGCGCGACAGCACCAGCGGCGAGAAGCTCCCCCAGCGCTCCCATTGGTTCCCCCACGCGAAGGGCGCCACCGCCAGCAAGGCGATGCCGTGGGCGAGCGCACAGCGGCGGGCGAGCGCCACGGCCTGCCCTCGCCGCTCGAACACGACCACGCGCGTGAGCAGCGCGGCGTCGACGGCCGCCACCGCGAGCAGGCACCCCGGCCAGAGGAGCAGCGCGAAGGCCTGCGCGGCGCCCAGCGGGAGCGCGCCGGAGAGCAGCCCCGCAGCGCCCGCGGGCTGGATCCGCGCCAGGCCGGCCGCGAAGAGCAGCGTCGCCGCGAGAGCGACCGCGCCGTGGTGGTCGAGCTCTCCCAGCCGCGAGTAGACGAAGTGGGCCGGGAGCAGCGCGAGCAGCAGCGCGGCGATCCACGCGGTGCGCGCGCCCCAGACCCGCTGCGCGAGCAGGAACAGGGCGAGCACGCTGGCCGCGCCGAAGAGCGGCGAGGCCCACATCAGCAGCCCCTCCAGGGGCGCGCCGGCCTCCGGTCCCAGCCAGAGGCGCGCCAGCGCGGCGAGCGTGAAATCGAAGAGCGGCGTCCAGATCGGACGGCCGCCATCCGGAAAGGCCAGGTACGGATCGAAGTCGAGGAAGCGCGGGAAGCCGACCACCGTGTACGCGATCCGCCGCAGGTGGTAGTACGCGTCGGGTCCGCTGGGATGCACGCCGGAGGACGCGAACACCGTGGGATGGGGGAGCGCGCGCACCAGCAGCGCGAGCAGCACGAGCACAGACCCGGCCGCGAGCGGCGCGAGCCGCGCCAGCCTCGAGCGCGCGAGAAGCCCCACGGACACCGTGTACCATACCCGGACTCCCTGCGTGGAAGAGGCTCGATGCGTCGGCTCGCCTCCCTCGTCCTGCTGCTGCTCACGACCCCCGCGACCTGCGCGTTGGTGGTCGACACCGATGCGGGGGAAGCGAACACGCGGGCGCCGGCGCCCGATCCGGGCTGGGCCAACCTGGGCCGGCGCGGCGGATATCCGGCGATCTACCTGGGAAACGGCTGGGTGATCACCGCCCATCACGTGGGCGCCGGCGACGTCGTGTTCGGCGCCGTCACCCACCATGCGCTGCCGGAATCGACGCTCCGGCTGGGGCGAGAAGGCAGCCCGCCCGACACGGATCTGGTGGTGTTCCGGATCGAGCCCCGCCCCGACCTCCCGACGCTGCCGATCCGTCCGACACCTCCGCATGTCGGAGACCGGGCGCTGTTGATCGCATCGGGCCTCGACCGCGGCGAGCCCACCACCTGGAACGGGCGGAAGGGCTGGACCTGGGGTCCGCAGACGGCGCTGCGCTGGGGCACGAACCGGGTCGCCGCGGTCGGCGTCGACGTGCGCGCGGGCGGCAGCGTCACCCCGGGGTTCGCCATGAGCTTCGACGCGCGCGAGACGCGCTTCGAGGCGCAGGCGGCGATGGGCGACTCGGGCGGGGCCGTCTTCATCCCCCGGGAGGGGCGCTTCGAGCTCGCCGGCGTCCTGCTCGCGATCGCCAGCTTCCCCGGCCAGCCGCCCAACACCGCGCTGTACGGAAACCTCACCACCGCCGCCGACCTCTCGGTCTTCCGCGATTCGCTCGCAGCTCTCGTGCAGGCGCGCTGACGAGTTGCGGGTTGCCTGCGCGAGAGTGTCCGTGAGCCGTGTCACGCACCCGAGCGCGGGGGCGGCCGATCCGACGGGGCGCCGGACGCGGAGGGGTCTTGCCGAGCATGCGGCGACAGCGTGGATACGACCGCACCCGGATCCTGGAGGAAGCGGCGCGGGCCCGGGCCCGGCGCAAGCGGGGACGCGCGATCGAGCTCTACCGCTGGGTGCTCTCGGTGGAGCCGCAGAACGTCGCGCTCCACGCCAAGCTCGCGCCGTTGCTCGCCGAGGCGGGAGAGAGCTTCGACGCCTGGGTGAGCTTCCGCACCGCGGCGCGCGCCTGCCTGCGCGAGGGCCTCGCCGACAAGGCGCTGGCCATCTACCAGGAGGCCGCCCTCTACGTCCCCCACGAGCACCAGGCCTGGCAGGCGGTGGCCCAGCTCCAGCGCAAGCGAGGGCGCAATCGCGAGGCGCTGGAGACGCTGCTGGAGGGGAGCCGCCGCTTCCGCACCCGTTGGCTGCGGCCCTACGCGATCTACCTGCTGCGGCGCGCGCGGGAGATCGATCCCTGGGACTTCGAGAGCGTGCTCGAGCTGGCGGGTCTGCTCACCGCGAGCGGGCAGCGCCACGAGGCTCGCCTGCTGCTCGACGAGCTGGGCGAGCGCGCGTCGGGGCACCGTCTGCGCGACGTGCGCGCCGCCCAGCTGCGGCTGGATCCCGGCCTGCTGAGCGCGTGGCGATGGTTGCGCGCGATGATCCGGCCCGAGCCCCTGCTTCCGCCGGAGCCCCGCGTGGTCGGATCCGAGGTGGTGCCGCTCCGGACGCGCGCGATCCGGCGCCTGGCCGCGCCCGGCGGCGGAGCCTGAGAAGGCAAGGCGAGGTTCAGGCCCCCGGGTCCGATTGCCGATACGTGACCCCACGGGATCCGGGCCACGCGCCGCGGGGCCCGCGAGGTCGCCATGCATTGCAAGCTGTGCAGTACACGTCTCGGTGAGAACGTCCGCTTCTGTCCCAATTGCGGGAACGACGCCGGCGCCCTCTCCCTCTCCGGCAAGGACACCAAGCCCAAGGTCGGGCGCATGGCGCGGCTTCCGGTGCGAGCCCGCAAGGTCGGCGAGCCCGAGCTCGAGCTGGCCCGGCCGGCGGACCCCGGCGACTCCAGCGATTCGAGCAGCTCGAGCGGACCGGTTCGCACGGCGCCGCGCAAAGCCGCGGGGCCGGCGCTGGTCGTGCCGGAGCCGGCCTCCGTGCGCGAGATGCTGGGGGGACGCCCGGAGCTGCTGGAGGCGGGCCTGCGCGTGCATACCGACGCGCAGGGCAAGCCCGTCGGCGTCGAGTTTTCTACCGAGGTCGGAGACGTGGATCTACTCGGGCGCGACGCCGCGGGGAGCTACGTGGTGGTGATGGTGGCCGCGCAGGGCCAGGGCGAGGACTACATCGCCGAGGTCCTCCAGCGGATCGGCTGGGTGCGCAAGCACCTCGCCACCGGCTCGGAGAAGGTTCGCGGGATCCTGCTGATGGACCAGCCTCCGGAGAGCCTGAGCTACGCGGCCGCCGCGGTGGCCGACACCGTCACCCTGAAGACCTACCGCATGTCGCTCAGCTTCGAAGACCTGCGCATCTGACCCGGCTTTCACCCAGCCGCCGCGGTAGCGTACAATCTTCCCATGGCCAGCGAAGACATGCCCTCGGACCGGCTCGCCTGTCAGGCGGACTCCGATCTCGTCAAGGCGGTCCGGCTGCTCGCCTGGCTCACCAAGTCGTTCGAGGCTGCCTGTCCCCAGAGCGGCATCAGCCTGGCCAAGTACCGCGTGCTGCTGCTGATCTCGAGCGAGCCGGTGCGGGTGACGGAGCTGGCGAGCCACGCGCGCGTGAGCCTGCCGACGCTGTCGGGGCTGGTCACCTCGCTCGAGCGACAGGGGCTGATCGAGCGGACGGCGCTTCGCACCGACCGGCGCGGCGTCGTGCTGCGGCTCACCGCGGCCGGCCTCGAGGCGCGCACCCAGGCCGAGGAGATCCTCGCGCGCCAGCTGCTCGCGATCGTCGAGAACGACGGCGACGAGAGCCTGCGCACCGCGGTGGGCGCGCTCGCCAACGCCCTGGATCGCTCGATCGAGCGGGGCCTCGCGAGCGGCCGGATCGCCTCGCCGGCGGACCCATCCAGCGATCAGGATTTCTGATCGTTCCAATCGAAAAAATCACTTGGACGAATCGATCGCCGGACCCGATCTTCCGGCTCGAGGGCGCCCATTGCGGACGCCATGCCAAGGAGAACGCGATGCTCACCGTCGGCCAGCCGTTTCCCGCCTACCAGCTCACGGGGGTGATCTCCTCCGACCCCGAGACCGCCTTCCACACCTTCCGCCAGGACGCCTTCCCGGGCCGCTGGCAGGTGATCTTCTTCTGGCCCAAGGATTTCACCTTCGTCTGCCCGACGGAGATCGCCGCCTTCGCGGCGCTCACGCGCGAGTTCGCCGCGCGCGGCGCGCAGCTGCTCGGCGCCAGCACCGACAGCGACTACGTCCACCTCGCCTGGCGCCAGAGCCATCCCGCGCTGAAGGATCTCCCCTACCCGATGCTCTCGGACATCAAGCGGGAGCTCTCCACGGCGCTCGGCATCCTCGACGCCGAAGCCGGCGTCTGCCTGCGCGCCACCTTCATCGTGGATCCGCAGGGGATCATCCGACACGCCTCCGTGAACGATCTGTCGGTCGGACGGAACCCCGAGGAGGTCCTGCGCGTGCTCGACGCGCTCCAGACGGGCGAGCTGTGCCCGAGCAACTGGAAGCGGGGCGAGGCCACCCTGAACGCGGCGTGAGCAGGCGACTTTGATAGCGTTGGGCGCCGTGCCCATCCTGTCGGCGGGAAGCCCGATCCGCGGCCGTTCGAGACTCGCCTGGCTCGTCTCGGCGCTGGTCCTCTCCGCGGGCGCGGCGCTCGCGCAGGATCCGCCGCCCGCCGAGGCGAAGGCCGCGAAGGCCGAGGCGCCGCCGCCCGAGGTGATCGCGATCCCGGAGATCGCGATCCGCTCCGAGCGGGTCCGCATCTTCCTGAGCACGATCGAGTCCAGCCTCGAGAGCGATCCCGCCGTCGATGCGATCGCGAAGGAGCTGCCGGAGCTGGTGGCGGCCGATCTGGCGCTGCTCGCGGAGACCAACAGCCTGCTCGAGCAGGGCCCGCGGCAGCGCGTGCTGGAAGCGTTCGCCGATTCCTGGCGCTCCGCGCGGACCGCGATGGAGCTGCGCAACGCGACGCTCACCGAGCGGGCCAACGCGCTCGAAGCCGACATCCAGCTGCTGACGGAAACGCGCGAGACCTGGCGCCGCACGGCCGCGGAAGCGGCCACCGCCAAGGCGCCCGAATCGGTGCGCGAGCGCGTCCAGGAGACGATCGCGGCGATCGATTCGACGCAGCGCAAGGTCGAGCGCCGGCGCGAGGTCCTGCTCGACCTCCAGTCCAAGGGGGTGCGCGAGCTCGCCCTGATCGACAAGGCGCTCGAACGCATCGCCACCTATCGCAAGGAGGTGGTCGGCCAGCTCTTCCTGGCGGACAGCCGTCCGATCTGGCGCGCGATGGCGAGCGGCGACGCGGCCGGCGAGGCGCTCACGGATCTGGTCGACGACGCCGCCCGGGGCGAGCGGCTGCTGGCGGATTACTTCGAGCGCTACTCGGGGCGCTGGCTCGGGCTGCTCGCCCTCTTCGCCGCGCTGGTATGGCTGTTCCGGAGCGCGCGCGAGCGCAGCCGCCGGGCGAGCGAGCAGGAGCCCGAGCTGGCGCATGCCGCGCAGGTGTTCCGGCTGCCGTACTCGGCCGCGCTGCTGCTGGCGCTGACGTCGAGCTTCTGGCTGTTTCCCGACGCTCCCTTCCTGATCAAGCAGCTCACGGCGCTGCTGGCGCTCTTCCCGGTGCTGCGGATCGTGCAGCCGATGGTCGATCCGGCGCTCGCCCCGGGCCTCAAGGCCTTCGGCGCCTTCTACGTGATGGACCGGCTCCGCGACGTCTTCTCGACCTCCCCGCTCGCCGAGCAGGCGCTGTTCCTGTTCGAGATGCTGGCCGGGATGGCGCTGATGGCCTGGGTGCTGCGGCCGCGGCGGCTCGCGGGCGTCGAGCTGAGCGAGGAGCAGAGCGCGGCGCTGCGGCCGCTCGGGCTCGCGGCCAGGCTCCTGCTGGTGTGCTTCACGTTCGCCCTGGCGACCGGAGCGGCGGGCTACATGCAGCTCGCGCGGCTGGTCGGCGGCGGCGCGCTCATCAGCACCTACGCCGCGCTGAGCTTCTACGCCAGCCTGCGCGCTGCCGACGGCCTGCTGACGTTCGCGCTGCGCGTGCGGCCGCTTCGCCTGCTGCACTTCGTGAACACGCACCGCGACACGGTGCGCCGCCGCGCGAATCGCCTGCTGCGCTGGTCGGCCGCCGCGGGCTGGCTGGGCGTGACCCTGAACTGGTTCGGCATCCTCGATGGCGCGCTCGCCGTCGGCCGGGCCGTGCTCGCCGCCAGCGTCTCCTTCGGCTCGCTCACGCTCTCGCTCGGCCACCTGGTCGCCTTCGGCGTCACGGTGGCATCGGCGTTCCTGCTCTCGCGCGTCCTGCGCTTCCTGCTGGAGGAGGACGTCTACCCGCGCGTGTCGCTCGGGCGGGGAGTCCCCTATGCGGTCTCCAGCCTGCTGCACTACGTGATCCTGTTCGGCGGCTTCGTGCTCGCCATCTTCGCGATGGGCGTCGACCTCACGCGCGTCACCATCCTCGCCGGCGCCTTCGGCGTAGGCATCGGCTTCGGCCTCCAGAACATCGTCAACAACTTCGTTTCGGGCCTGATCATGCTCTTCGAGCGGCCGATGAAGCTGGGCGACACGGTACAGGTCGACGACGTCTCCGGAACGGTCGAGCGGATCGGGATCCGATCGAGCACGCTGCGCACCGCCGAAGGCGCGGAGATCGTGGTTCCCAACGCGAGCCTGATCTCGGAGCGTCTCACCAACTGGACGCTCAACAACTCGCGGCGACGGATCGACCTCAAGCTCGGCGTCGCCCACGGGACCGATCCGCAGAAGCTGCTCGACCTGCTGATGGCGCTGGCCCGCGGCCACCGCGAGGTGCTCGCCTACCCGGCCCCGGTGGCCCTCTTCATGGGCTTCGGGGAGAACTCGCTCGACTTCGAGCTGCGCTGCTGGACGGACGACTTCGACGATTGGGTCGAGATCCGCAGCCGGCTGGCGCTCGACCTGCACCGCATGCTCGGCGACGCGGGCATCGAGGTGCCCTTCCCGCAGCGCGTGCTGCACCTGAGATCAGAGAAGAAGGCGGACTAGCAAGCGAAGCGCGCAGCGAGCCGAAGGCGAGCGGAGTTCACTCAGGCCGGAACCCGCGGCGCAGGCGGCGCACGCAGAGGGCCGCGGCGCCCGCGAGGCCGGCGAGGACCAGGCTCCCGGGCTCGGGAACCGGCGTGAAGTCGACCGTCAGCAGCGGGCGCGCCGTGACGGTGGCGGCCTCCGACGAATCGAATTGGATCGAGTCGGTGCTGGAGTCGGAGAACATCCAGCCGAAATTGGTCGCGCCGCTCGACCAGGCCTGGAGCGACGCCTGGACGTCGAAGGTGGTGAGCCCGGTGGCCGTCACCGTATGCGCGTCGTCCGGGCTGGCGACCGTGTCGCTGCCGATGTTCACCCCGCCCGTGAGCGAGTTCCAGGTCGAGCTCTCGCTCCAGGTCGTCGTCATCTGATAGACCGAGATGGTCCCGATCGGAACGTTGCTCGAGTCGAAGACGGAGAGCGTGAGCACCGCCGAGTTGATCGTCGAGCCGAGCGGAATCTGGTCGGGGAGGGCGCCGAAGATGTTGCCGAACATCATCAGCCCCTGGACGTCGCCGCCGTTGAAGAGGGCGTCGACGCGGATGGTCAAGTTGCCGCCGAGGGCGAGGGTCGGATTCCCCTGCTGGATCTCGGTGTCCAGCGTGTTGGAGTAGGGCGCGCCGCCCGGGAGCAGCGTCCCGTCCTGGAAGGCGATCGTGACGCACGCGGCGTCGCGCGCGCCCACCAGGCCGAGCGCCAACAGGAAGGCCGGAATCACCCGCTTCAGCATCCGAATGCACATCCTCGATTGCGATCCCGCGAAGGGCCGCGGATTCAGGCCGTATCGGAGGTTCCCTGGGCGCGCTTGAGCGGCGCGGCATTCGCGTGGGGACGGAACTCTCGAATCCGACGGGTTGACCCGCCCGCGGGCGCGGGGGACAGTTCCCGGGCGGGTGCACGGGGAGGCGGACGCCGGTGGTGGAGCGGCTGGCGACCAGACCCGAGCGTCCCTGGCTGACGCTGGTCTTGCTGGCCGCGCTCTGCGTCAGCGCCTGGCAGGTCCAGGCGGGGCTGCCGCTGAACCACGACGTGGGCTGGCTGCTGATCGGCGCGCGCCGGCTGCTCGAGGCGGGGCGCCTCTCCGCCCACCGCTTCGTCGACGTGACGCCGCCGCTGATCGTCGGGCTGTACGCGCTGCCGGTGGCGGCGGCGAAGGCGCTCGGCGCATCCGAGATCGGGGCGCTGCGGATCTTCGTGATCGGCCTCGCGGCCGGCTCGCTGCGCCTGTGTCAGCTGGCCGCCTCGCGGCTGCTGGCCGGCGAGCCCTCGGCGCTGCTGCGCACCTGGCTGGTCGCCGTCGCCGTCCCGCTGCTCCCGCTGGTGGGATACGACTTCGCGCAGCGCGAGCACCTGATCACGCTGCTGCTGCTGCCGTATCTGGTGGACGCGGCCGCGCGCGCGCAGGCCGCCGCGCCGCCGCGGTCGGTCGCGCTCTGGATCGGCGCGGCGGCCGGGCTGGCGATCGGGATGAAGCCGCAGTTCGCGCTGGTCGTGCTGGCGGCGGAGGCGCTCGTCTGGCGCGCGCAGCGGCGGCTGCTCCCGGGCGCCGAGCTCGGCGCGCTGACGGCGGCCCTCGCGCTCTCGGCCGGCTGGACCGCGTGGGCGGCGCCGGACTACCTGCGCGTCACGCTGCCGCTCGTTTGGGACACGTACGCCGCCTATCGCGCCCCGCTCCCCGAGCTGGTGCGCTGGTTCGATCCGCTGCTTGCCGCGGCCCTGATCGCGGTCGCCTGGCGGCTTCCCCGCGGCGGCGCGCTGCGCGCGCTCGCGCGCACGTTCGGGGTCGCCTCCGCCGCCGCCTACGCCGCCTACCTCGCCGCCGGAACGGGCTGGGGCTACCACCGCCATCCGTTCGGCGTGTTCGCGATCGCGGCGCTCGCGCCCGCGTTGCTGCGCCCGCTCTCGCGCGGCCCGATCACCGCCCTGGCGGTGTTCCTGGTGACCGCGGCGTCGCTGCTGGTCGCTCCGCTCGAGATCCACGACGTGAAGCTCGAGGGCGGGCAGTGGGCCGGCTGGAGCCAGGGAGCCGCCAGCCTCGAGATCCTGCGCGCGGCCGAGACCCGCGGGCGCGGCGGTCCGGTCTTCGTGTTCTCGAGCTCGGTGGCGCCCGCCTTTCCGGCGGTGAACTACGCCGGTGTCGAGTGGGCCTCGCGCTTCTCGTGCTTGTGGCCGCTGCCGGCCGTGATCCGCGCGCGCGCGCAGCCGGAGGGCGCCGTCCCGGAGGCGCGCCGCCAGCGGCTGGAAGCCGTCGCGCGCTATCTCGTGGACGCCGTGACCGACGATCTCGAACGGGGCCGTCCCGATCTGGTCTTCGTCCCGCGCGCGCCGGAGCCGCAGGCCTTCGGCGGGATCGACTTCGACTTCCTGGCGTTCTTCCAGCGCGATCCGCGCTTCGCCGGGCTCTGGGCCGGCTACGCCCCGCTGGAGGACACGCCGAGCTTCCGGATCTACCGCCTGCGCCAGCCGTGAGCCGGATGCCGCGCCAGCAGCGCGGGGTCGCGGAAGAACAGGACCAGCACGGCGCCGGCCGCGAAGCCGCCGACGTGCGCCCAGAACGCGACGCCCGCGCCCTCCCGGCCCAGGTTGACGGCCCCGCCGGCGAGCTGGAGCAGGAACCAGTAGCCCAGCATGAAGCTCGCCGGCACGGCGATGGTTCGCACCAGGAAACCGAAGATCACCAACATGTGTACCCGGACCCTCGGATAGAGGACGACGTAGCCCCCCATCACGCCGCCGATCGCCCCCGAGGCGCCGACCATCGGGATGCCCGAATCGGGCTGCGAGAACACCTGGAGCGCGGCGGCGGCGAGGCCGCAGAGCAGGTAGAAGACCAGGAAGCGCGCGTGCCCCATGGAGTCTTCGACGTTGTTCCCGAAGATCCACAGGAACCACATGTTTCCGATCAGGTGGAGCCATCCGCCGTGCATGAACATCGAAGTCACGGTCGTGTGCCAGGCGGGGCTCGCCTGGATCACGCACGCCACGCCTTCGCCGAGCGGGAAGGCGGCGCCGGCCGGCAGGCGTTGCAGGAGCTCGCCGGGGATCAGGCCCAGCGTGCAGACCGAGCTCGCGAGCTGGGGATCCCGCCCGAAGCCCTGGAGCAACGCCCACGCAAGCACGTTGGCCGCGATCAGGGCGTGCGTCACGAGCGGCGTCAAAAAGTGCGGATTCTCGTCGCGGATCGGGAACATCGGATGGCGGATGCTAGCTCGCCGCGGGTATCGTGGTGACCGCGGAGGGCAGGCTTGCGGATCGGCTACGAGCTGGCGGACGGGATCGCGCGAATCACGCTCGATGACGGCAAGGCCAACGCGATGAGCACGGCCTGGTTCGCCGAGCTGGGGAGCGCGCTCGACCGCGCGCAGGCCGAAGGCGCGGGCGCGCTGCTCGTGCGCGGCCGGCCGCGCTTCTTCTCCGGCGGCCTCGACCTGAAGCTGCTGCCGACCCTTTCGCCCGCGGGCCTGCGCGAGCTCTCGGAGAGCTTCGCGCGCGCGTTCCTGCGCGTGCACACGCTCCCGATTCCGACCGTCGCCTGCGTCACGGGGCACGCCATCGCCGGCGGCGCCGTGCTCGCGTTCGCCTGCGACGCGCGCTTCGCCACGGAGGGCCCCTTCCGGATCCAGATGAACGAGGTCGCGATCGGGATTCCGCTTCCCAGCTGGATGCTCTTCATCGCCGAATCGGCGATCCCCCCGACGGCTCGCAACGAGTTCCTGCTCCATGCGCGCGCCTACACGCCCGCGGAGGCGCTGGCGCGCGGCGCCGTGGACGGCGTCGGCTCGACGCCCGAGGAGACCGAGCGGCTCGCGCTCGAGCGGGCGGCTTCGCTGCTCCCGCTGAACCGCGCCGCCTACGCCGAATCCAAGCGGCGCCTGCGCGAGGCGGGCGCCACCCTCGCGCTCGCGCGCCTGCGCGAGGAGCTCGGGGGCTGAGCGTGGCGCCTCCCGTCGTCGCCATCGGGCTCGACGCCGCTCCGCTGCGACTGATCGAGCGCTGGATCGCGCAGGGTCGCCTGCCGGTGCTGGCGCGCCTGTTCGCGGAGGGTGCGCGCGCGCCGCTCTCCACCCTCGAGACCTTCGTCGCGGAGCAGCCCTGGCCCGCGTTCCTCACCGCCGTGGCGCCCGAGCGCACGGGCTGGTGGACGCCGCTCGAGTACGACCCGGAGAGCTACGGCGTGCGCGACGGCGGCGCCTACGACCATCGCGAGCACCCGCCGTTCTACGCCCGCAGCCCGGGGCTCCGGGTCTGCATCTTCGACGTACCGCAGTCGCCGCTCGTCGCGGGATTGCCCGGCGTGCAGGTCCGCGGCTGGGGCGCGCATTCGCAGATGACGCCGAGCGGCTCCGATCCCGACGGCGTGCTCGGCGAGCTGGTGGCGCGCCACGGCGCGCACCCGATGTACGAACGCGACCATGCCGAGCCCTGGGACGTCGCGAAGATCCGCTGGCTGTCCGCCGCCATGCTCGAGGGGGTGCGGCGCCGCGTCGCGATCGGCTGCGATCTGCTCCGGCGCGAGCGCTTCGATCTCTTCCTCACCGTCTTCTCCGAGACGCACGTCGCCGGGCACTCCTTCTGGCACCTCTCGCAGCCGGACCACCCGTTCTGGCGGGAGCGGCCGGGCGCAGACCTGCTGCTCGAGGTGATCGAGGCGATCGACGCGGGTCTGGGCGAGCTGCTCGCTGCGGCGCCTCCGGGCGCGCGGCAGGTGCTCTTCTCGCTGCACGGCATGCAGGCGAATTCGCTCGACCTCCCCTCGATGGTCTTCCTGCCCGAGCTGCTCTACCGGATGAGCGCGCCGGGGCGCTTCGGGCTCGCCCGCGGACGCGTCGGGGCTCCCCTCGCGGACGCCGCGCCCGCGCAGGCGCTGCCCTTCCTCGACGAGGTCTGGGCCCGTAAGCACGACTGGAACCCGCTGCGACGACGCGCCCGCCGGCGCGGCGTGCGCGCCTCGCGCCGGATGGAGCGGCGCGTCGGCGCGGGCGCCGGGCCCGCGAACCCGGAGGACTTCCCCGAGCTGCGTTTCGTGCCGGCCACCTGGTACGGCAACCTCTGGCCCTCGATGCCCGCCTTCGCGCTCCCGAGCTTCGCGCACGGCCAGGTCCGCGTGAACCTGCGCGGCCGCGAGCGGCGCGGCGTGGTCGATCCCGCCGACTACGACGCCGTGCTCGCGCGCGTGACCGAGCAGGTCGGACGGATGCGCAGCCCCCGCACCGGCAAGCCGCTCGCGCGCCGCGTCTGGCGCTCGCGGAATTCCGCGCTGGACCGCGACCCGAAGCTGCCGGCGGCGGATCTCGTCGTGGTCTGGGACGACGAACCGAGCGAGGCCGCGGACTGCGGCGACTTCGGGCGCATCGGCCCGCTCCCGTTCCACCGCACCGGCAGCCATACACCGGAGGGATTCATGCTGGCGGTGGGGCCGGGGATCGCCGGCGGAGCGCGGCCGGGCGGAACCTCGCTCGACCTCGGACCCACCCTGCTGCGGCTCGCCGGCGCACCCGTTCCGGACGGCCTCGACGGCGCGCCGATCCCGCTGGGTGTCTAGCCATGTGGATCGGGCCCTCTCGGCGCCGCCGCGTCTCCCAGGTCGTGACCGTGATCATGAAGACCTTCCAGCGGCCGCAGACCGCGACGCGCGCCGTCGATCACCTCCGCCGCCGTTACCCCGAGATCCGCCTGCTGGTCGCCGACGATTCGAGCCCGGCGCTCGCCTTCGATCACCCGGGCGCCGAGGTGGTGCGGCTGCCCTTCGATTCGGGCGTCTCGAAGGGCCGCAACGCCCTGCTGGAGCGCGTCGAGACCGAGTACTTCCTGTTGATGGACGACGACAACTGGTTCAGCCGTCACACCCGGCTCGAGCGCATGCTCGCCATCCTCGAACGCGAGCGATTCGACATCCTCGCCTGCAACGTCTTCTTCCGACGCCACACCGAGCGGTGGTTCCCGAAGCGGAGGCTCAATGGCTTCTTCTTCAATCTGCGGCTCGAGGACGGGACCCTCACCATGACCGACGGCGCGCACCAGAGGACGCGCGCCTGGAGCGTCTGCGACCTGGTCGAGAACTTCTACCTGGCCAGGACGCAGCGCGTGCGCGAGATGGGCGGCTGGGACGAGCGCCTCAAGGTCTCCGAGCACGCGGACTTCTTCCTGCGCGCGCAGCGGGCGAAGCTCAAGGTGGGCTACACGCCGCTGGCCGGGGTCGACCACGTCCATCTCCGTCGAGAGCGCGCTTCCAAGGACTACGAGCCCTTCCGCGCGGATCGACAGCACGAGTTCCGGCGGATCTGGATCGCGGCCCACGGCATCCAGCGCATCGTGGACCGCGACGGCAGCTCGCTTTCGTCGGAGGAGTGGATCCGGCGGGGGGAGTGGACGAAGCCTTCGCGCGCGCCCCGGCAGGCGGCGGAGGCTAGCGGCTCGAGACCGGAGCACTGAGCTCCGTCGACGTCCAGCTGCAGCGCCAGGAGCAGCGCTCGGCGCCGTCGAGGCGGCAGGCCTGCTTGCGGACGCCGGGCTCCTTCAGCTCGGCCATCGCGAACATCTCCGCGGTGTAGCCGCTCATGATTCCGCACATCTCCCGGCTGGGGAGGGCGTAGTCGGCGAGGTCGAGACGCGCGATCCCGGCGCCCTCGATCGTCATGCTCAGGCGCCCGCTGTCGTGCTGCGTCTGCCAGAGCACGAGCCCGCGCCGGGGCAGCGAGAGCTCGTCGCCGCCCTCGAGCAGGTGGCGATAGAGCCCGGCGAGCTGTTCCCGGGCGCCGAAGCGCCCGATCTGCTGGTAGACGTCGCCGCCGCCGAGCGGCAGGATGCGCGCAAGAGCGCGGATCAGCTCCAGCAGATCCTCCTCCGGATACCAGGAGGAGACCAGGACGCGCTCGTCGAGGTAGTGTTGCAGGGGCGCTGGCAACAGGCGCTGGCTGGCCTCGCGCTCGTGCCGCAGCCACTTCACGACCGCGATCAGCGATGCTCCCTTGGCCTTGGCCATGCCTCGCTCCCCCGCCCGAAGCCGCGTGCGTCAGCCGCGGTGTGTGGATCGGCACGTGACCGGGGTTCTTGATACCCTCTGCCGACCTCAGTGGGGGCCTCGCGCGGCCGATGCAGAACCCGATGACGCGATCGCGACGGCTCGCTTGCCTGGTCCTGATGTTGCTGCTGGCGCCTGCGCTGGCGAACGGCGCGGAGCCGGTCGCCGGAACCGGCCTGCGGACGGTCGTGCTCGAGCGCGCCCTCGCGGCCTTCGCGCGCCTGGAGTCGGCGGGCCGGGTGCGCAATCGCCTGCTCACGGTGATCGACTACACGCTGCCGTCCTCGCAGCGCCGGCTCTGGGTGCTCGAGCCCGGATCGATGCAGATCCTCTTCCACGAGTTCGTGGCGCATGGCAAGGGCTCTTCGCCGGACGAGGATCCCGACCGCGCCGTGCGTTTTGGAAACCAGCTCGGCAGCTACCGTTCGAGCCTGGGAACCTTCCTCACCGGCGACGCCTATTCGGGAGAGCACGGCTACTCGCTGCGCCTGGAGGGCCTCGACCCCGGCGTGAACGATCGCGCCGCCGAGCGCGCCATCGTGATCCATCCGGCCGACTACGTGACCGCCGCGTTCCGAACCCGCAGCGGGGGCCGGCTGGGCCGGAGCTGGGGCTGCCCCGCGCTCGACCCCGCGGTGGCGCCGGCGATCATCGATCGGATCCAGGCCGGCAGCGTGCTCTACGCGACCGGCCCCGGTTCGTAGAACCGGCGAGCGGCGACCCCCGATGCGCAAGCCGACCCGGATCGCGCTGGTCGCCCTCGCCGCGCTGACGGGCGCGGCGCTCTCGCTGCTGACGTCGGATCGCTGGCAGCCTGCGGCTCCCGACACCGAGATCGCTTCCGCGCCCGCGCCGGTCGCGCCAGAGCCTTCTCGCATCGCTCCCCCGGTCGCCGCGGGCGAGCTTCGCATCGGCTCGGGCGAGACGATCGAGCTCGACGCGGCGTCGCTGACGCCGGGAACGCCGCTGGTGCTGCGCCTCACGCTCGGCGAGCCGTCGCGCACCCAGGACCCTCGCCCCGTGCGCGTGGTCTCCGCGGACAGCCGCGTCTTCGAGGGAGAGGGCGTCCTCGGCGAGGGCCTCGCCGACGCGCGCTTCGAGATCGACCCGGCGTTCTTGAGCGCCCCCGGACGCTACATCGTCGAGGTGAAGACGACGGAGCTGAGCCACTTCCCGCTGCGGCGCTACGCGATCCAGGTGCGCTGAGGCGTCAGGCGGGCGACGGCGCTCCCCGTCGCTGAAGCAGGCGCATGCCGAGCAGGAGCACCCCGCCCATCAGCAGCAACCGGCCCCAGAACGGCAGCGCCGGCACCGGCGCCGGGCCCGGCGAGAGCGGATCGTTCGGGTTCCAGCCATTCGCCACCTCGACGCCGTCGGGCCGCGCGTCATTGTCGGAGTCGGTGTCGAGGGGATTGCTGCCGGTGTTGGAGGGCGACACGTAGATGCCGGTGCCCGTCTCGACGCTGTCGAGCAGGCCGTCGTTGTCGTCGTCGCTGTCGCAGGCGTCGCCCTCCGAATCGACGTCGAAGTCCTGCTGGCCCGGGTTCGAGAGGGGCGGGCAGTTGTCGAGCCCGTCGAGCGCGAGATCGCGGTCCTGGTCGATCCCCATGCGCGTGCCCGAGCCCGGCGGCGCGCAGGTGTAGGTGAGCGGGCCCTGGCTGGCCGCGAGCAGGCGCAGGCTCGCGCCCGTGATGGTCTGGTCGATGTCGTCGCGATAGATCGTGGTCGCCGGGGCGGTGCCCGATTCGCGCCGCCAGCCGCGCGGCTCGCCGCCGAAGCTGCCCTTCACCACCACGTCGCACTCGGTGACGGCGCCGCCCAGCATCAGCGAGGCGTAGGTGGTTCCCGCGCGCGTCTCGAACAGGTCGATGCGCGGGTTCACGACGCCGCCGTTGGTCGAGCTGAGCGTCACCTGCTGGCCCACGACCGGCGCGAGATCGGTGGGGAAGGCGAGCATGAACTGCTCGAGCTGCGTCTCCTCGGTGGCGGTCAGGGTCGGGAAGGCCGGCGCCTCGAGGAAGTTCTTCACGGTGTCGACGGCGCCGTCGTGGAGGAAACCGAAGCCGCGGATCTGATCGCCGTGCGCGGCCTCGCCCGGCAGGCCGAACATGCCGATCTTGGTGTAGACGTTGCGCAGATGCGGGACCTTGGCCTGCTGCGGCTCGCCCTCCTCGCTCTGGCGCCCGTCCGAGCCGAAGAAGCCCTGGGCGGGGTTCAGCGTGTGGCAGCCGTCGCAGGTGTCGACGGTGTCGGTGAGCGCCGGACCGTCGAAGATGTCCGCTCCGCTCGCCTGCGCCGTCGTCAGCGAGTTGTCGAGGTTCCGCACCGGATTCGGCGGCAGCATGACCTTCAGAACGAAGTCCGCGTACTGCTGCATCTGCGTCGGCGTGATGGTGCCGTTCTTTCCGAGCAGGCCCTCGAACGCCACGATGAAGTTGCGGAACGAGAGGTCCTCGACGCAGGGCGCGCCGGTCGGCTCCGTGCAGGCGTCGGTGCCGAAGAAGCCGGTCACGCGGTCGCCGCGCCAGTGCATGCCGCCGTGGGTCGCGAGGCCGCGCAGCGTCTGCGTCGTCATCGGGCCCTTCATCGGGTGGAACGTGGTGGCCGGCGGCAGGGCCGTCGCGGGCGGCTGATTGTTCACCGTGACCGCGTCGTCCGGGTTGCCGAGGTCCCAGGCGAGGTCGTCGAGGTCGCCGAAGATGTGGCAGCTCGAACAGGAAGCCTCGCCGTTGCCCGAGGAGACGTTCGCGTCGTAGAGGAACTGGCGTCCCGTCACGACCTCCGCCGGCTCCGGATTGGTGAGCGCCAGCGTCTGGAGGTTCGCCTTGGTGCTCGGATCGATCACGCGCACGGAGTTGTCGAAGCGCGTCAGCACGTAGAGGCGGTTGTTGGTCTCGTCGAGCACCAGGCCGCTCGGGCCGCCGCCGGTCGGGATGTAGTTCGCGCTCTCGGCGGTCGGGTTGAAGTTGGCCTCGAACGACGCGTCTTCGATGTCGGACGTGTCGAACACGCCAATCTTGCCCGAGCCGAACGCCGCGACGTAGATCTTCAGGCCATTGCTCGACACGATCACCTGCGTCGGTGTCGCGAGGCTGTGCTGGGCCTGCGCGTCGATCGCCGCGTGGTTCGCGCCCACGTCCGTGTGGAGATCGGCGTAGTTGATGTGCTTGTTCAGGTGCTGCGGGTCGACGGAGCTTGGCACGGCGGGGTTGATCACGGTGATGCGGGATTCGGAGAGATGCCCCTGCACGGTGGTCCCGCCATGCACCCCGGGGCCCTCGAAGCGGACGTGATTGGGCAGCTCCGTGTTGGTCACGTAGAGGCGCCCGCTGACGGGGTTCACGGCCATGTTGAACAGGATCGTGCCCACGCTCGTGAAGATGTTCCCGGCCGCGAAGGTGTTCGCGTTGACGGCGAAGACGTCCCGGTCCGGCAGGCTGAAGGAGACGAGCGGGCTCCAGTTGCGGTTGATCGAATCGCGCCAGCTGGTGCCGTTGAACTTGATGATGATGCCGACCTCGGGGGCGGCGGCGCCGAAGACGTTGTTGTTGGGCGGCACCACGCCGCCCGGGACGCCGGGAAGACAGCCCCCGCCGGCGAAGCCGTTGCAGACCACCTGCTCGAGGACCGAGGTGGTGCGGTTGCCGGAGTGGAACGCGGCCACGAAGACGGTGTTGCCGTCGAGGCTTCTCGCGAGCGCGCGCGGCGTATCCGAGAAGAAGGTCAGGATCCGCAGCGGCGTGCCGCCGATCGTGCTGCCGAGCGAGGTCGCGTCGAAGACCCAGACGTCCGCGCGGCCGATGTCCTCGGTCGTGAGCTGCGGATCTCCCGCGCCGGTCACGCCCGAGATCGAGCTGTGGGTGCGGTGCTGCCCGCGGTGGGCGGTGGTGATGAAAGCGCGGTTTCCGCTGGTGCCGGCGAAGAGGATGTCCCGGGGCTCGTCGCCCACCAGCAGCGTCCGCGAGACGCGCGGCGGCGTCGCAGTCAGATCGACGATGCTCACGCTGTCGGAGAGGTGGTTGACGACCCACACCTCCGTGTCGGTGCGGGCCGCCACCGCCACCGGCTCCATCCCGACCGGGATCGAGACGAGGTGGGTGAGGCTCCCCCCGACCACGTCGAAGACCTCGAGCCGATTGTCCGGGGTGTTGACCGCGAAGAGGCGGCTCCCGTTCGGCGACAGCGCGAGGGGCCTGACCTGTCCCGCTTCGAAGGTCACGAAGTCGGTCTGGGCGCCCGCGGTTCCGGCCGCGAACAAGGCGGCGAGCAGCGCGCAGAGGGGGAGGAGGCGGGCGAGCGTCGGTGTCGGCATGGGGGCCCAGACTATCACGATCCGCGGGGTCCTGTGCAGGCTCAATCCGCTGCGGCGGCGCGCCGATGCAGCGGGGTGGCCGTTCCTCCAACGGGGCGGCGAGCGGGTCGGCGGGGGTCGCGTTGCTGGTCCTGGCGGGTCTGGTCACGGCGCTCAATCTGCTGCTCAACCTGCTGGTGGGGCTGCGGCTGCTGGCGCGCGCGCGCCAGGGCTGGCCGCTGCCGGAGCTCTCGCTGGCGCTCTACTTCCTGCTGAGCGCCTTCCTCGCCACGCCGCCGCAGATCCTGGTCTACGGCGGGATGGGCGACGCGCGGCTCGCGGTTCCCGAGCCCGCCAGCCGGGCCCTGCTCGCCTTCGCCGTGCTGGCGATGGCGATCGGCGCGGGCGCCATCTACGTGTTCACCTGGAAGACCTTCCGACCCGAGCGCGGCTGGGCCAAGGCGATCGTGATCGCCGGCTGCGCCTGCCTCGCGATCGGCTACCTCGTCGAGGCGGCCACCGAGGGCTTCGCCCCGGTGGTCTTCGCGGGGCCGGGGCACTGGATCGGCTGGGCCGGGCGCAGCGCGGCCATGTTCGGCGTCGCCTTCGAGTCCTTCCGCTACTGGCGGATGCTGCGCCTGCGCCTGCGCCTCGGACTGGCGGATCCGGTGGTGACCAACCGCTTCCTGCTCTGGTCCATCTGGGCCTTCTGCGCGACACTCAACTACGTCGCCGATCTGGCGTCGCGAAGCCTCTACTGGTTGATCTACGGAACCGTCCAGCCCGTCCCCGAACACCTGGCCGCGATGGTGGCTCCCACCATCGTGGTGACGATGGTGCTCGGCGTGGTCTCGGCCGTCACCCTGTTCCTGACCTTCTTCCCCAGCCCGGCGTACCGCCGCTGGCTCGAGAGGCGGAGCACCCTGGCTCAGTAGTGTCGGTAGCGGCGCTGCACGTGCGCCTGGCGGATCCGGATCCGCTCGCGGCGCTCGGCCTCCGAGACGCTGCGCACGCCCGCCGGAAGCCGCGCGCGGATCTCGTCGAAACGCAGCTTCGAGACGCGGGTCTCCGGCAGGCGCTCGGGGAGCTCCGAGTAGGTCCAACGGAAGGTCAGGAAGCCCTCCGGCAGCCCGGTCGTATCCACCCAGTTGGGAACGCCGGGATCGCGGTGGGCGACCACCAGCCGCGCCACGCCGTCCGGATCCAGCTCGGTCTGGAAGCCGTTGAGACTGCTCTGGTGGTTCGCGAAGTCGAGCGATTCGCCCCATAGGTTCGAGAGGTGGAAGCCGCTCCAGGCCGGCGGGATCGGAACCGTCGCCTCGATCAGCAGCGCTTCGTCCTCGGCCAGCTCGAAGACGCCGCCGGCGTACACGTTGGTGGCCTGTCCGCCGCCGGTCGCGAGCGACGCCGCGTTGGGAGCGTTGAGGTCGTTGCGCGGCATGAAGCGCTTGCCGTCGCCGTTCATGTCCGCGTAGGTCTCGAGCGTCACGGCGTAGAATTCGTTCCAGTAGCGCATCTGGTTCTTCACGATCTCGCCCACGCGCCGCAGCTGCTCGGCAGCGCGGGCGGGCGTCAGCGGCTCCGGATGCGAGCCCTCGGTCTCGAGGCACGTGATCTCGAGATCGAGCAGATCCTCGCGCTCCCAGTCGTGGAAGAGCTCGCGCAGCACCAGCCAGCGCGACGTGAACAGGGCGCTCTGCGAGGAGCCGTCGGGCTGCCTCACCCGGCGGGTCGCTTTCGTCGCCAGGAAGTTGCCGCGGTGGCCTTCGGGACGGCTCGGCGCGAGCAGGATCTCGAAGCTCCCGTCGGACGCCACCTCGAGCTTCGAAGAGTCGAGCACGCCGCCGTTCGCGCGGCTCCCGGGACGCAGCTCGGCGATGCTCCCGGAATCGCCCGCCCAGCCGCTCGGCGTCTCCAGGATCACGTACTGGGGCGCCTTGCGTCCCGACGGAGCCGGCGGCTCGCCGCGCCAGTGACGGGTGTCGCCCGCGCGGCCGCGCACCCGGTAGCGGAGGCTCCCGTCGATCGGCGCGTACAGATACACGGCGTCCGCATTGTCGATGGTGCCCTTGTCGAGCGGCTCGATCGCGCGCCGGAAGCTCGGATGGCGGGGATCGCCGAGCGCGCGCGCGATCCCGCCGTGCAGGAACCCGAGCAGGTAGCGGTAGCCCTCGGCGAGGTTGCGGTCCGTCGCGGGGGGCGCAAAAAAACCGGGAGCGTCGATCGCTTCCCGCGCCTCCCCCAGCCGCGCGATCAGGCCGTCCCAGGCCGCGCGCAGCTCGTCCCGCTTCCAACCGAAGCGCTCGTACAAGCCCGCGAGCCGGGTCTGGAGCTCGTCGCTGCGCAGTCCGAACTCCGCGAGGCTGTAGCGGTGGCTGGTCTCGTGCCTGCGCGCCTTCTGCTGCTCCGCCTCCAGCATCCGCTGATGGCCTGGCGTGATCGGAAAGCCGAGCTCGGCGTAGACGCGCTCGATCACGCGCCCGGGCTCCGCGACAAGTTCGGAATAGTCGACGATCGCGTGCGGCACCTCCGGGTGGCGCGCCAGCACCTCGAGCGGATACGTGTAGGTGTGGAACGACTGCTCGGCGAGCACGCGAAGCGAGCGCTGCATCTCCGCGTCGCTCCACTTGCGCAGCCGCCACGCCATCTGCATCAGCTTGAGCAGGCTCGGAACGGTCTCCTCGGGATTGCGGAAGGGGACCACGATGCGGGCGTCGGGGAAGGTCTCGATCAGGCTCTCGAGGCGGCCAACGAAAACCGGGTTCTTGCTCAGGTGCACCCGGCTCCCCGGCCCATTCAGGTAGAGCTGCCGGCGGACGCACTCGGCGTAGTAGCGCATCAGCCGGCGGCGCTGTCGCTCGGGGCGCCGATCGACGTGGTAGAAATCGAGCTCGCCCAGGTAGGGGAGCTGCACGATCCAGGTGCCGGAAGCGCACGAGGGGGCGAGGATCCCATCGTCCTCTTCGGGCTCGGTGAAGCTCTGGTGGTGCATGTCCCGGGTCGCGCGGAACCTGCGTTCTTCAAGCTTCTTTACGCGCGCCTCGAGCGCCCCGCCCAGCCAGCGCCGATCCAGCCGCGCCGCCCAGCGGATCAGCTTCTTCTCGAGCAGCGACGGGAAGGAGAGCTCGTAGAGCAGGAAGGCGCTGAAGCGCTCGCTGTCCCGGCTCATCAGACGGTGGAGCAGCGTGGTGCCGCTGCGCGCGTGTCCCACGATGAAAACCGGAGTCCGGATCGGCGTGCGCCTCAGCCCGGGGAACAGGATCGGATCCAGGAAGAAGCAGACCGCGTGCACGCAGGCGGCGGCAGGGACCTTCAGCCCCAGCGAGACGAGCAGCCGCCGCCGATTCCTCGGATTCTGCTCGCGCCACGCGAGCCGGAGCATCTTGAACCAGGTCCGGAAGTCGAAGTACATCCACATGGGCGAGCGGGTCGCGGCGCTTGTTGATCGAAGCTCGCTCACCCTATGCTCGCCGCCGGCGCAAGGCAAGCTCCCGAGCCGGAGCGATGCACGACCACGGCGAAGCGACCCCGATGCGAATGCGACTGCGCTGGAAGACGGCGCTCCTCGGCCTTTCGGCGGCGGCCGTCCTTCCCTCCTCCGTCCTCGCACGCCCGTTCAAGATCGGAGAGGTGGAGGGGGTCGCGAACGTCGAGCTGAGCTACGGGCTGTTGGTCCGGGTCGAGGATCGCGATCCGGAGCTGGTGGCGATCGTGAACGGAGGCAGCTCCGCTTCGGCCAACTTCGACGACGGCGACCTGAACTACGACGAAGGGATCGTCTCCAACATGCTCCAGACGACCGGCGAGATCGCCGCCCGCTGGGGCTTCCTGAGCGCCTACGTCCGCGGCATCGCGTACTACGACTTCGCGACGGAGCTCGCAGACCGCGAGTACACGCCCCTCTCGAACGACGCCAGCCCCTACGTCGGCAAGCACGCCGAGCTGCGCGACTACTACCTCGACGCCGACCTCGACATCGGCGGCATGCCGGTCCATCTGCGCGTCGGGGACCAGGTGCTCAACTGGGGCGAGAGCACCTTCCTGCGCTTCGGCGTGCAGACCATCAATCCGCTCGATCTGGTGGCGGCCTTCCGGCCGGCGAGCTCGGCCGAGGACGTCCAGATACCGCAGGGCATGCTGTGGGGGGCCGCGAACCTGACCGAGTCGATCGCCGTCGAGGGCTACTACCAGTACGCATGGCAGCGGGTGCGCACGCCTCCCACCGGATGGTTCTTCTCCGACAACGACATCGTCGGCGCCAACGGTCTGAATGCCGCGATGGCGGGCGCCGGGCGCTTCTCCGACCTGGGGACGGATCTCGACTCCGCCTTCCAGCTGCCTCCCGGCACCCTCGGCTTCGATCCCTTCTTCATGCGAGTCCCCGGAAACGGAAGCTTTGAACCGAGCGATCAGGGACAGGGCGGCTTTTCGGTGCAGGCCATCCTCCCGCGCTTCAACTCGACCAAGCTCGCGCTCCACTTCATCAACTATCACAGCCGACTGCCGGTGGTCGGCGCCCGGACGGCGGATGCCGCGGCGGTCGCCGCCACCTCGCCCGCGGCGGTCACCGCACGCGCGGACGCGCTCGCGGACGTCTACGAATCGGAGGGGCTGCCGCCCGCGGAGGCCGCCGTCGCCGGGGCGGCCGCCGCGTCGACGCTCACGGTCGGGGAGTATGCGAGCGAATCGAGCGTCTTCGTCACCTATCCGGAGAACGTCCAGATGCTCGGCTTCAGCTTCAACACCGCGACGCTGCGCACGGGCACGCTGATCTCCGGCGAGGTCTCCCACCATTTCGACTATCCCTTCCAGATCCTGGTGGGAGACGTCCTCAACGCGGCGTTCTCGCCGATCGAGTTCGATCCGAGCTTCGGGCAGGGGCCGCTGGGAGAATACGGACCGGACCAGGACGTCTCGGGCGTCGCGAGGCGGGGCAAGACCCAGCTCGAGCTCGGGCTCCGCCAGCTGTTCGGCCCGCGACTCGGCGCGTCGCAGACGATCGTCGGAGTCGACTTCGGCTGGGTGCACGTGCACGATCTGCCCAGCCGCGATCGCCTGCGTTTCGCCGCGCCGGGCATCGCCGGGCCGGGCGACTACGACCACCTTCCCGATTCCGACTCCTGGGGCTACCGGCTGCTGGGGGCGCTCAACTACGAGGGCGTGCTCGGCGCCTTCACGGTCCAGCCCCACGCCGCCTGGTTTCACGACGTGGGCGGCGTCACGCCGGGGCCCGGCGGCGCCTTCGTCGAGGGGCGCAAGGCCTTCAGCGTGGGCGTCTCCGTCGACTACACCAACACCTGGCTGCTACAGCTCGATTACACGACCCTGTTCGGCGGCGGTCGCTTCAACCTGCTGAACGATCGCGACTTCCTGCGCTTCCAGCTGACCTACTTCTACTAGGAGAGGCGCGTGCGCCAGCTCGGCATGCTCTGGATTGCAACGCTGCTCGCCGCCCTCGCGCCCGCCGCGCGGGGCGCCGTCTCGGAAGCGGAGGCCGCGCGTCTGGGCGCCGACCTGACGCCGATGGGCGCGGAGCGGGCCGGGAACGCGGAGGGAACCATCCCGGAGTGGGCCGGAGGCATCACCGTCCCGCCGCCGGATTACCGGCCTGGCGAGCGCCACCCTGATCCCCATCCGGGCGATCGCATCCTCTACACCGTCACCGCCGCGGACCTCGAAGCGCGCGGCTCGCTGCTCTGCGATGGCCAGAAGGCGATGCTGCGCGCCCACCCCGAGAGCTGGCGCCTGAACGTGTACCCGACCCGCCGCTCCGCCTCCTTTCCCGACTGGGTCTACGCAGCCGTCCGCGCCAATGCGACACGCGCGAGCGTGGTGCTCACCGGCAAGGGATCGGTCGCGGGCGCCCGGGTGGGTCCGCCGTTTCCGATTCCGCAGAGCGGCATCGAGGTGATCTGGAACCACAACCTGCGCTGGCGCGGCGCGCGGGTCGAGCGCAGCGAGGGTTTCGCCGCGGTGACCCGCCTGGGAAACTACCGCGTGGTGCTGGCCGAACAGACCCTCGGCCTGCCCTATGCCGCGCGCGAAGCGGATGCCTTCGGCAGGGAGTATCCGAACGTCCTGCTCGCGCTCAAGTCGAAGACGATCGCGCCGTCGCGCCTCGCCGGCGACGGCTCGCTGGTGATCGAGCCGATCGATCAGACCGACGACCCCCGCATGTGGTGGAACTACAGCCGCGACCTGAGGCGGGTGTTCCGCCAGCCCTGGGCGGCCTACGAGTTCCCCGCGCCCAACAGCGACGCCTTGCGCACGATCGACGACAGCTGGCTCTTCAACGGCCCGCCCGATCGCTTCGACTGGGAGCTGCTAGGCAAGCGCGAGATGCTGATCCCGTACAACGCCTACCGCCTGCACGCCAGCGACATCGGGCCCGCGGACATCCTCCGGAAGAGCCACATCGAGCCCGAGCTGGCCCGCTACGAGCTGCACCGGGTCTGGGTCGTGCAGGCGACGCTCAAGCCCGGGGCGAGCCATATCTATTCCCGGCGTGTCTTCTATCTGGACGAGGACAGCTGGCAGATCGCGGTCGCAGAGAGCTACGACATGAACGGGAAGCTGTGGCGCGTGAACGAAGTGCACGCGCTCAACTACTACCAGGTCCCCGTTCTCTGGAGCACGCTCGAGGTCTACCAAGACCTGATTCAGGGCCGGTATCTCGTAACGGGCCTCGACAACGGCCGCAACCCGTATCGCTTCTCCGAGGGAAGCGACCCGCGCGAGTTCAGCCCCAACGCGCTCTCGTACGACACCCGCTAGCGAGCGGGCCCGCAAGGCGCCACGTCGTGACAAAGAGACCCCTCTAGTCCCATTTGTCTCAGCATCACACCAAGGTTGATTCCTGTCCCCTGGTTGGGAATACTGGACCGGGCCTAGGGGGGCGACCGCGCGGTGAAGAAGCTGACGGTGCGCGAGACGGCCGCGCTGCTGAACGCGTCCGAGAAGAGCGTCTACCGCTGGATCAAGCAGGGCCTGCTTCCGGCCTATCGCATCAACGACCAGTACCGGATCAACCGGGCCGAGCTCCTGGAGTGGGCGACCGCCCGCAAGCTGCACGTGTCGCCCGAAATCTTCGCCGAACCGGAGAGCGAGGCCGACCCGGCGCCGACCCTGGAAGACGCGCTGCGCGCCGGAGGCATCCACTATCGCGTCGGGGGGCGCGACAAGGCATCCGTATTGCGCGCCGTGGTCGAGACCATGAAGCTACCCGACGACGTCGATCCCGAGTTCCTCTATCAGGTCCTGCTGGCACGCGAGGCGCTCGGGTCGACGGGGATCGGAGACGGCATCGCGATCCCCCACGTGCGAAATCCCATCGTGCTCCACCTCTCCCGCCCGACCGTCACGCTCTGCTTCCTCGAGCAGCCCGTGGATTTCGGTGCGCTCGACGGTCAGCCGGTCGCCACGCTGTTCACGCTGATCAGCCCGACCGTGCGCGCGCACCTGCATCTGCTCTCGCGCCTCGCGTTCGCCCTCCGCGATCCGAGATTCAAGGCTGCGGTTCGGACCCAGTCCTCTCGCGAAGAGATCTTCGAGGCCTTGCGCGTGGCCGAAGCCGCGGTGCCGGGCTGAGCGAGCCATGCATCTCGACCTGAGCCTCGTCGCGATCCTGCTGACAGCGGTGAGCGGCGTACCAGGTCTCGCCTTCGGGCGTCGGTCCGCGGTGGGCCAGGGCATTGCGAGCCTGCTGCTGATCGCAGGCTCGCTGCTCGGCGCGCTGACGGCGCTGGTTGCCCTGACCCGGGGCGTGGTCGAGACGTCGAGCTTCCTAGGGGCGCTCCCCGAGCTCGCGCTGCACCTGCGGCTCGACCCGCTGGCGGCCTTCTTCCTGGCGCCCGTCTGCGTGCTCGGCGGGGCGGGAGCGCTCTATGGAGAGCGCTACTGGCGACAAGCCGAGCATCCCGAGAATGGCCGAAAGCTCCGGCTGTGGTTCGGCGTCCTGATCTCGTCACTCGCCGGTGTCGTGCTGGCGGCCGACGGAGTCGCCTTCCTGTTCGCATGGGAGATCATGGCGCTCGCGGCGTTCCTGCTGGTGACCACCGAAGACGACCTTCGCGAGGTGCGGCAGGCCGGCTGGGTCTACCTGGTGGCGGCGCACGCGGGTACGCTCGCCCTGTTCGCGTTGTTCGGCCTGCTCTGGGCCAGCACGGGCTCGCTGGAGTTCCGGCCCTTGCTGGAGGACGCGAGCCGTCCTGGAGTCACAGGCGTCCTGTTCCTGCTCGCGCTGCTGGGTTTCGGCCTCAAGGCGGGGATCGTACCCATGCACTTCTGGCTGCCCGCTGCTCACGCGAATGCTCCCTCTCACGTCTCCGCCCTGCTCTCGGGCGTGGTCCTCAAGATGGGGATCTACGGGTTGCTGAGGATCCTGACGCTGCTGCCCACGCCGCCGTCGGCGGTCGGCATGCTGCTGCTCGCGGCCGGCGCCGGCAGCGCGATCTACGGCGTTCTCTTCGCGCTCGGCCAGCACGATTTCAAGCGGCTGCTCGCCTATCACAGCGTCGAGAACATCGGGATCATCGTGATGGGCCTGGGTCTGGCCCTGATCGGTGTCAGCGCGAAGCAGCCGGCCTGGGCGGCGCTGGGTCTGGCCGGCTGTCTCCTGCACGTTTGGAACCATGCGCTCTTCAAGGCGTTGTTGTTCCTGGCGGCCGGAGCCGTGATCCACAGCGCCGGCACGCGCGAGATCGACCGTCTCGGCGGCCTGGCCCGCCCGATGGCCGATACCGCGTCGCTCTTCGCAATCGGCGCCGTGGCGATCTGCGGCCTGCCGCCGCTCAACGGCTTCGTGAGCGAGCTGCTCATCTACCTCGGCCTGCTGCGCATCAACGCGGACGGAATCGAGGGCGTGTGGTCCGTCGCGCCGCTGACGGTTCCGCTGCTCGCGATGGCCGGTGCGCTGGCGATCGCCTGCTTCGTCAAAGCCTTCGGGAGCGTCTTCCTGGGACCGTTCCGATCCGAGGCGGCTGCGCGCGCGCACGAAGCGCCGTCCGGGATGCGGCTGGCGATGCTGCTGCTGGCGCTCGGCTGCATCGGAATCGGTGCGCTGCCGCTCCTCGTGATGCCCGCCCTCGACCGCGTCGTACAGGCGTGGGTCCGTCTGGACTCCCCGCCGCCGCCTCTCGCGGAGCTCGTGCCGTGGGCTCCGCTGATGGGAATCAACGCCGTGCTCGTGCTCGGCGCGCTCGGATTCGCGCTGCTCGTCCGCAGCCGCTCCCGCCTCCGGACCGCCGCGCAGACCGTCACCTGGGACTGCGGCTATGCGCGACCCGGATCGACGATGGCATACACCGCGTCCTCGTTTGCCCAGATCCTGGTGGGCCTGTTCAGCTGGCTGCTGCGACCGCGCAGCCAGGGCGCCGTCCCGAGCGAGCCGTTCCCGCCGGCCGGAAGCTTCCATACCCACGTGCCCGAGCAGGTGATGGAAGGCATCCTGGCGCCGCTCTGGGCGGGATTCCGGCGAACGCTGATTCCATTGCGCGCGGTCCAGCAGGGCCGGATCCAGCAGTACCTGATGTACGTCCTGCTCACGGTTTGTGTCCTGCTCGCTTCGCTCTACCCGCTGGGCGAGATCCTGTTGCGGTGGCTCGGATGGTGAGCCCTTCGCCGACCTGGATCGAGCTGGCCGCGGCCCTGTGCATCGGGCTCAGCGGAGCGCCCGGCTACCTCTGGCGGCGCACGAGGGCAGGCGGGCAGGGGACCGCGACCGCGCTCAACCTGATCGGCGCCGCCGTCGGTTTCGCGGGCCTCGCCGTGCACGCGCGCACGGGCGACACCGGGGTCCTGCTGCTGGGGACGCTGCCGATCGGCCGCCTCGCGTTCGCACAGGACGGGCTCTCGGCGCTCTTCCTGATCCCGATCCTGCTGGTCTCCGCGCTCGGATCGCTCTACGGCGCGAGCTACTGGCGCGAGCGGGAGCATCGCGAGAGCGGACGCAGGCTTCGCCTCGCTTGGGGGATCATGACGGCGTCGATGATGGCGGTCGTCCTGGCGCGCGACGCAATCGTGTTTCTGGTCGCCTGGGAGCTGATGGCGATCGCCGGGTTCTTCCTGATCTGCACGGAGGAGGAGCGCCTCGAGGTCCGGCAGGCGTCGTGGATCTATCTGGTCGCGACCCACGCGGGCACGCTCTGTCTGATCGGCTGCTTCGCGCTGCTCGGCTCTGCCGAGGGGTCCTCCGCGCTCTGGCCGAGCTTGCGCAGCGAAGCCAGCGGCTGGCTCCCGACGGCGGTCTTCGCGCTCGGCATCGCCGGGTTCGGGCTCAAGGCGGGACTGATGCCGCTGCACGTGTGGCTGCCCGGCGCCCACGCCAACGCGCCGAGCCACGTGTCCGCATTCCTCTCCGGCGTGCTGCTCAAGATGGGAATCTACGGAGTGGTGCGCGTCTGCGGGCTGCTGCCCCATCCGCCCCTCTGGTGGGGCGGCGCCCTGCTCGTGGTGGGGGCCGTGTCGGGCGTGCTCGGCATCGCCCTGGCCGTGGCCCAGCAGGACATGAAGCGCCTGCTCGCGTACAGCAGCATCGAGAACATCGGCATCATCGCAATCGGCATCGGCCTGGCATCCATGGGCCGCTCGCTCGGTCGCGCCGATCTCGTGGTCCTGGGGCTCGGCGGCGCGCTGCTTCACGTGCTGAATCACGGGCTCTTCAAGCCGCTGCTGTTCCTGGCGGCCGGCAGCGTGCTGCACGCGACCGGGACGCGTCGCATCTCGTCGCTCGGGGGCCTGGCTCGCACGATGCCCTACACGTTCGTGCTGTTCACGTTCGGTGCAGTCGCCATCTGCGGCCTGCCCCCCATGAACGGATTCGCGAGCGAGCTGCTGCTGTACCTGGGGCTGCTGCGCGTGGCGGCGGTGGGCCCCGTGGACCCCCAATCGATCTGGACGAGCCTCGCAGCTCCCGCCCTCGCGATCATGGGGGCGCTCGCGCTGGCGGCCTTCGTCAAGATCACGGGCATCGCGTTCGGCGGAGCGCCGCGCAGCCCCGCCGCCGCGCAGGCCCACGATCCCGACCGCGGCATGCTGGCGCCGATGGTCGCTCTGGCGCTGGCCTGCCTCGTTCTCGGCCTGCTGCCCGGCGTCGCGACGCCCCTCCTGCACGCCGCCATCCTGGCGTGGGATCCGGCGCTGGGCCCAACGGCGCCCCCGCTCGGCGAGCTGGCCCCCCTCGGATGGGTATCCGTGGCGGGCGTGTCCCTGATCGCCGGCGTCGCCCTGGTCGCGGTGCTCTTCGCCCGGCGGCGACCGCGACACGCGAGCGTGCTCACCTGGGATTGCGGCTACGTCAGCCCCACGCCCCGCATGCAGTACGTCGATGTGTCGTTCTCCGAGCTGCTGGTGGGGCTCTTCGATTGGGCGGTGCGGTCGCGCCGTTCGCCGCCCGACCTGGTCGCTTTGTTTCCGCCGAGATCCGGCTTCCGCAGCGAGGTGCCCGATGCCGTGCTCGACCGGATCGCGCTGCCGCTGCTGGGCGCGGCGGACCGGGGCCTCTCGAGGTTGCGCGTGCTGCAACGGGGCCCCGTCCACACCTACGTGCTCTACGTGGCCCTCGCCGTCGTGAGCGTGTTGCTGGTGGCGCGATGAAGGACGTCGTGACGCTCCTGGTTCACGTCGCGCTGTTCACGACCGCGCCGCCCCTGATGCTGGGCGTGATCAACAAGACCAAGGCGTGGTTCGCGGGGCGGCGCGGGCCACCGCTGCTCCAGCTGTACTACGACCTGGCCCGCTTGTTTCGAAAGGAAATGGTCTTCAGCCGGACCACCACCTGGGTGTTTCGCGCGGGCCCGGTGGTCGCCACCAGCGCCGCCCTGCTGGCGGGCTCGCTGATGCCCTTCGGCGCCTTCGACGCCCCCATCCAGTTCACGGGCGATCTCGTGCTGTTCGCCTATCTGATGGCTCTCGGCCGCTTCTTCACGACCGCGGCCGCGCTGGACACGGGCTCGGCGTTCGAAGGCATGGGGGCGGCGCGCGAGGTGTCGTTCGCCTGCCTCGCCGAAGCCGCCTTGTTCATGTCGTTCGTCGTGCTGGTTCGCTTCTCGGGGTCGCTCAGCCTCACGCCGATGCTTCACGCGCCCATCACCGCTCCCCTGCACGGGCTCGCCGGCGCGGCGATCTTCCTGGTCGCCGTGGCTCTGTTCGTGGTGCTGCTGGCCGAGAACGCGCGGATTCCGGTCGACGATCCCAGCACGCACCTCGAGCTCACCATGATCCACGAGGTCATGGTCCTCGATCACAGCGGACCGCTCTTCGGCCTGATCCTCTATGGCGCAGCGCTCAAGCTGTTCCTGCTCTCGGCCCTGCTCCTGCACCTGGTGCTGCCGGTCGGGCTGGACGCTCCCCTGCTCGACTGGCTGCTCTTCCTCGCGGGCATCGGCGCGATCGGCGTCGGCATCGGCGTGGTGGAATCGATCATGGCGCGGCTCCGGCTGCGCTACGTGCCGTCGCTGCTGATCGCGTCCGCAATCCTGTGCGTCTTCGCGTTCTTCCTCACCCTGGCATGAGAGGGATCGGATGCTGAGGCTCTCGGCGGTCAATCTGCTCCTGGTCGGCGTCCTGCTGCTGAACCTGTTCATGCTGGGGACGAGCCGCATCCGCGGACTGATCCAGGCGGCCGCGCTGCAGGGCGTGTTGCTGGGGGGGCTCCTGCTGCTGATGGGCCATTCCAGCGGCGCGAACACGGCGCTGCTCGCGATCGCGAGCGTCGTGCTCAAGTTCAGCCTGATCCCCCGGATGCTGCGCAGGGCGCTGCGCGAAGCCCAGATCAAACGCGAGATCGAGCCGCTGATCGGATTCGTGCCGACCATGCTGCTCGGCGCCGCCGGCACGCTGCTCTCGATCGCGTTCGCATCGGGGCTCCCGCTCAGGCCGGAGCATCAGGAGCTGCTGATCGTGCCGGCTTCGTTTTCGACGGTGGTGACCGGCTTCATCCTGCTCACCACCCGGATCAAGGCCATCACCCAGGCGATCGGCTACCTCGTCCTCGAGAACGGGATCTTCATCTTCGGAATGCTGCTCGTCGACGCGATGCCGTTCCTGGTCGAGATCGGCGTCCTGCTCGACCTGTTCGTCGGCATCTTCGTGGTGAGCATCATCATCCACCACATCCACCGCGAGTTCGCGTCCCTCGACACACGCCACCTGGCCTCGCTGAAGGAATGATCCGTTGCTGCTGCTCGCACTGATCGCCTTGCCCGTCCTGGCTGCGGCCGTCGCGTACGCGCTCCCGTCCGACCGCCAGCGCACGCTCGTGTTGCCGGTGGCTGGGGCCGGTCACCTGGCGCTGACCCTGGCGGCGATCTCGGCGGCCAGCCCGAGATCCTTCGGCGGCTGGCTCGCGCTGGATCCCCCCGGACGGCTGGTGTTGCTCCTGCTCAGCAGCCTGTTCGTGATCTGCTCGGTGTATGCGGTGGGGTACCTCCGCTACCGCCGGGAGCTCTCGAACCGCGTCTTCGTCGCCTGCCTGCTGGGCTTCCTCGGGATGACGACGCTGGTCGTCTGCTCGCAGCACCTGGGGCTCATGTGGGTGGGGGTCGAGGCGGCCACGCTCACGACCGCCCCCCTCATCTACTTCAACCGGACGCCGCGCTCGATCGAGGCGACCTGGAAGTACCTGCTGGTCGGATCGGTCGGAATCGCGCTCGCGCTGCTCGGCTCCTTCTTCCTGGCCTACGCCTCGCTCGGCGGGGGCTCGTCCTTGTTGTTCTCGGATCTGCTCCTGCGCGCGGATCAGATGGACCGGTCCTGGCTGCGGGCCGCATTCGTCCTGCTGCTGGTGGGCTACGGAACCAAGATGGGGCTCGCGCCCATGCACACCTGGAAGCCGGACGCATACGGCGAGGCGCCTGGCGTGGTGGGAGCGCTGCTGGCCGGGGGGCTCACGAACTGCGCCTTCCTGGCCCTCGTGCGCGTGTTCCACATCTGCGCCGCCGCGGGAGAAGGCGCCTATGCCGGGCGCCTGCTGGTTTTCTTCGGCCTGCTCTCGATCGCGGTCGCCGCCGTCTTCATGGTGGGCCAACGCGACTTCAAGCGGATGCTGGCCTACTCGAGCGTCGAGCACATGGGACTGCTGGTGCTGGGCGTGGGACTGGGCGGCAACGGGATCTTCGCCTCCATGCTGCACATGCTGAACAACGGCATGACGAAAGGCGTCCTCTTTCTCTCCGCCGCCAACATCCACCGCGCCTTCGACAGCAAGTCGAGCGACCAGGTGCGAGGCGCCATGCGCAGGGTGCCGCTCTCGGGCACGCTCTTCCTGTTCGGATTCTTCGCGATCACCGGCTCGCCGCCCTTCGGACCCTTCGTGAGCGAGTTCCTGATCGTGAGTCGGGCGTTCGCGGCGGAGCGATACCTGGTCGCCGGGGGGGTGCTGCTGCTGCTGCTCGTGGTGTTCGTGGGGATGGGCCGGACCGTGCTGGCGATGGTGCAGGGTCTGCCGTCTCCCGAATCCGAGCGCACCAGCTACCACGACGGCCTGCTGACGGGATTGCCGCTGGTGATCTCGATGGCGATCGTCCTGCTCCTCGGGCTTCACATCCCGTCGCCCCTGGAAGCGCTGTTACGAGACGCCGCCGCCTATCTGGAGACGATCCCGTGAGCTGGAGCTCGGAAGCAGCACGCTTCGCGACCAGCGGAAACGGCCGCGCGATCCCGCGCGCCGCGGTTCCCGAGCTGGCGCCGGGGGAGCTGCTCGCCGCCATCTCGGAAGCGGCGTGGGCTGGCTTGCGGGTCGCGACCTTCTTTGGAATGGCCGACCCGGATCCGGAGGCGGTGGGGCTGGTGGTCGTGCTCGCCGACGACCGGAACGCGCGTCTGCACCTCGGCCGGACCCGGGTGCAGGGAGATGCGTTCGAGTCGCTGACCCCCACCTGTCCCCAGGTGCATCTGTTCGAGCGCGAGATCGCGGAGCAGTTCGGTCTTCGCGCGAGCGGCCACCCGTGGTTCAAGCCGGTTCGCTACCAGCGATCTCGACGGCCCGGCCATCAGGCCTTCGCCGGACCCGACGGGGGAGCCCCCTCGATCGGCGTGATGGATTTCTACCGCGTGGAGGGCGACGAGATCCACGAGGTCGCGGTCGGTCCCGTTCACGCCGGGATCATCGAGCCCGGACACTTCCGCTTCCAGTGCCATGGCGAGAACGTCTTCCATCTCGAAATCTCCCTCGGCTATCAGCACCGCGGGGTGGAGAACGCGATGATCGGGGGGCCGAGCCAGCGCTCGATCCACTATGCGGAGACGCTGGCGGGCGATACCAGCGTGGGACACGCCACTGCGTATTGCCAGGTGGTGGAGGCGCTCGCGAAGTGCCAGAAGACGCCGCGTGCGCAGGCCCTACGCGGCATCGCGCTCGAGCTCGAACGCCTGGCGAACCACGTGGGAGATCTCGGCGCGCTCGCGAACGACGTCGCGTTCCTGCCGACCGCTGCCTACTGCGGGCGCCTGCGCGGCGACTTCCTGAACATGACGGCGACGCTTTGCGGCAGCCGCTTCGGCCGCGGGATGATCCGGCCCGGCGGCGTCGGCTTCGACGTCGACGGGCCGATGGTCCGCGATCTGCTGGCGCGCCTGGACGAGGCCGAGCGCGACACCACGAGCGCGGTGGAGCTGCTCTGGAACACGCCGTCGGTGATGGCGCGCCTGGAGGAAACCGGGCCGCTGCCCAGGGAAGCGGCCGAGACGCTGGGCCTGGTGGGTCCCGTCGCGCGCGCCTGCGGCCTCCAGCGCGACGTCCGCCACGATCATCCGTCCGGGATCTTCCGGTTTGCGCACGTGCCCGTCTCCACCTGGGGCACGGGAGACGTGTTCGCTCGGGCGTACGTGCGCTGGCTCGAAGTGCAGCGCTCGATCGACTTCGTGCGCGAGCAGCTCCGCAGCCTGCCGGCGGGAGAGGTGCGCAGCGCCGTGGGGGCGCTCGGGCCGGGCCAGATCGCGGTGGCGCTCGCAGAAGGCTGGCGCGGCGAGCTCTGTCACACCGCACTGACGGATGGGGCCGGGCGCTTCGAGCGCTACAAGATCGTGGATCCGTCCTTCCACAACTGGACCGGCCTGGCGCTCGCGCTCCGCGGCCAGCAGATCTCCGACTTTCCCTTGTGCAACAAGAGCTTCAACCTGTCCTATTGCGGGCACGACCTGTGAGGCGCGATCCGCAACCGAGAGGAAGCCTCGAATGATCGATTTGATCCGCGCCCGGCTCCGGCAGGGATATCGGACCATGGCGTACCCGGATGGCCCGGCTCCCGCGCTCCCGGAGCGCTTCCGCGGCCGCCCGGTGATCGACGCGTCGAAGTGTCCCGACGGCTGCGCGCGCTGCGCGGAGGCTTGCCCGACGCAGGCGATCGATCTGAGCGACGGGCCCCGCATCGACCTCGGTCGCTGCATCTTCTGCACGGACTGCGTGGACGCGTGTCCGGAGGACGCGCTCCGCTACAGCGGAGATCATCGGCTGGCGGTCCGGGAGCGCGCGGACCTGATCGCCGACTCGGATCGCGAGCTCGAGCTCGCCGCCGCGCTGCAGGGCCGACTGCGAAAGCTCTTCGGCCGGTCCCTCAAGCTCCGCCAGGTGAGCGCCGGCGGCTGCAATGCCTGCGAGCTGGACGTGAACGTGCTGAACACGGTGGGCTGGGACCTGAGCCGCTTCGGAATCCAGTTCGTCGCTTCGCCGCGCCACGCCGACGGTCTGCTGATCACCGGTGCGATCTCCCAGAACATGCAGCTGGCCCTGCGCAAGACATGGGAAGCCGTTCCTGCACCCAAGATCGTGATCGCGGTCGGCGCCTGCGCCATCTCGGGCGGCCCCTACATCGATCATCCGGAGGTGGGCAACGGAGCCGAGGGCCAGCTTCCGATCGACCTCTACATCCCCGGCTGTCCTCCCCATCCGCTCACCATCCTCGACGGGCTGCTGCGCCTG
>DATBRV010000027.1:0-28992 GCA_036560145.1 Myxococcota bacterium | reverse complement strand
CCCCCCCCCCCCCCCCCCCCCCCCCCCCCCCGCCTCCCTCCGCTCGATGCCCGAATCGCGGATCAGGCTTGGGTCGGATGAATGTCCTGCAGCGCCCGCACGCCGATCGACTCGAGCTGGAGCGCGCGAATGGCGCCGACGGCGGCGCGAGCGCCCGCGAGCGTCGTGTAGTAGGGGAGATTGCGCAGCAGCGCGGCGCGCCGGATCGAGGCCGAATCGCGCACCGCGACCGCGTCGGGACCCACGGTGTTGATTACGAGGTCGACGTCGCCGGCTTCGATTCGCTGCACCACGTCGGGGCTCCCCTGCCCCACCTTCGGGACCGTCTCCGCCTCGACGCCGAGCTCGCGCAGCGCCTCGGCGGTGCCGGGCGTCGCGAGCACCCGGAAGCCGTTGGCGGCCAGCTCGCGCACGCCGTCGCAGATCCCGGCGCGGTCCTCGAGCCGCATCGAGACCAGCACCGTGCCCGACGAGGGCAGGCTGTTGCCCGCCTCGATCTGCGCCTTCGCGTAGGCGCGTCCGAAATCCGAGTCGATCCCCATCACCTCGCCGGTGCTCTTCATCTCGGGGCCGAGCAGCGTGTCGGCGCCCGGGAACTTCACGAAGGGGAACACGGCCTCCTTGACCGAGAAGTGACGCGGCCAGATCTCCGTCGTGAAGCCGAGTTCTTCGAGCGTCTTGCCGACCATCACGAGCGCGGCGAGCTTCGCGAGCGGGCGCCCGATGGCTTTCGAGACGAACGGCACGGTGCGCGAGGCGCGAGGATTCACCTCGATCACGTAGACGGCGCCCGCCTTCACGGCGTACTGCACGTTCATCAGCCCCTTCACGCCGAGCTCGAGCGCCAGCCGGCGCGTCGATTCGAGGATTTCATCGATGACGGTCTTGGTCAGGGAGTACGGCGGGATCGAGCAGGCGCTGTCGCCCGAGTGGATCCCCGCCTGCTCGATGTGCTCCATGATCCCGCCGATCACCACCTGCCGGCCGTCGCTGATCGCGTCGACGTCGACCTCGGTGGCGTCGGCCAGGAAACGGTCCACCAGCACGGGGTGCTCGGGCGAGGCCTTGACCGCGAAGCGCATGTAGTTTCGCAACGAAGCCACGTCGTGGACGATCTCCATGGCGCGGCCGCCCAGCACGTAGGAGGGCCGCACCAGCACCGGGTAGCCGATCCGCGCCGCCACCCGCTCCGCTTCCTCGGTGCTGCGCGCGACGCCGCCCGGCGGCCGGCGCAGGCCGAGCTTCTCGAGCACCACGTCGAAGCGCTCGCGGTCCTCGGCGCGGTCGATCGAGTCCGGAGAGGTCCCCAGGATGGGCGCGCCCGCGCGCTCGAGCGCCAGCGCGAGGCGCAGCGGCGTCTGCCCGCCGAATTGTACGATCAGGCCGAGCGGCTTCTCTTTTTCGACGATCGCGAGCACGTCCTCCAGGGTGAGCGGCTCGAAATACAGTCTGTCGCTGGTGTCGTAGTCGGTCGAGACCGTCTCGGGGTTGCAGTTCACCATGATCGTCTCGAAGCCGGCCTCGCGCAGCGCGAAGGAGGCGTGCACGCAGCAATAATCGAACTCGATGCCCTGCCCGATCCGATTGGGCCCGCCGCCCAGGATCATGACCTTGCGCGCCTGCGTGGGCCGCGACTCGCACTCGTCCTCGTAGGTCGAATAGAGGTATGGAGTGAAGGCCTCGAACTCGGCAGCGCAGGTGTCGACGCGCTTGTAGACCGGCAACACGCCGTGCGCGTGCCGCAGCCCGCGCACCTCCTCCTCGCTCTGGCCCCAAAGGCTGGCCAGCCGGCGGTCGGAGAAGCCCGCCTGCTTGGCGCCGCGCAGCGCATCCACCCGCTGCGGAGCGGGCAGCGCGGCCAGCCGTTGCTCGTGGGCGACGATCTCGGCGATGTTGCGCAGGAACCAGGGGTCGATCCCGGAGCGGGCGTACAGCTCCTCGACCGAGCCGCCGCGCCGCAGCACCTCGGCCACCGCCCACAGCCTTCCCGGGCGCGGGGTGTCGATCTGCGCCCAGAGCGCGCGCTCTGCCTCGGGCCCGTTCGGGAGAGCCGGCGGCTCGAAGCCCGCATGCCCGATCTCGAGCGAGCGGATCGCCTTCTGGAGGCTCTCCTTGAAGGTGCGCCCGATCGCCATCACCTCGCCCACCGACTTCATCTGGGTGGTGAGGCTGTTGTCGACGCCCGGGAACTTCTCGAACGTGAAGCGCGGGATCTTCGTCACCACGTAGTCGATCGACGGCTCGAAGCTGGCCGGCGTCACGCGCGTGATGTCGTTGCGGATCTCGTCGAGCGTGTAGCCCACCGCGAGCTTCGCGGCGATCTTCGCGATCGGGAAGCCGGTGGCCTTGGAGGCCAGCGCCGAGGAGCGCGAGACGCGCGGGTTCATCTCGATCACCACCAGCTTGCCGTCGCGCGGGTTCACGGCGAACTGGATGTTCGAGCCGCCCGTGTCCACCCCGATTTCGCGGATGATCGCCACCGCCGCGTCGCGCATCTCCTGGTACTCGCGGTCGGTGAGGGTCTGCGCCGGCGCCACCGTGATCGAGTCACCGGTGTGCACGCCCATCGGATCGAAGTTCTCGATCGAGCAGATGATCACCACGTTGTCCTGGTGATCGCGCATCACCTCGAGCTCGAACTCCTTCCAGCCGAGTACGCTCTCCTCGATCAGGCACTGGTGACGCGGCGACTGCTGGAGCGCCCATTCGACCTTGGCGTCGAACTCGGATTCGACGAAGGCGATGCTGCCGCCGGTCCCGCCCAGCGTGAAGCTGGGCCGGATGATGGCCGGGATGCCGGTCTCGCGGACGATCTCGCGCGCCTGCGCGAGCGAGGTGGCGACGCCCGAGCGCGGGAGCTCGAGGCCGATCTTTCGCATCGCCACCCGGAACTGGTCGCGGTCCTCGGCCTTGTGGATCGCCGCCAGGTTGGCGCCGATCAGGTGCACGCCGTGCTTCTCGAGCACCCCGCTCGCGGCGAGGTCGACGGCGAGGTTCAGGGCGGTCTGCCCGCCCAGCGTCGGCAGCAGCACGTCGGGCTTCTCGAGTGCGATCACCTTCTCGAGGCTCTCGACGGTCATCGGCTCGATGTAGGTCCGGTTGGCGACCCCCGGATCGGTCATGATGGTCGCCGGGTTCGAGTTCACCAGCACCACCCGGTAGCCCTCTTCCCGCAGCGCCTTGCAGCCCTGGGTGCCCGAGTAGTCGAACTCGCAGGCCTGGCCGATCACGATCGGCCCGGAGCCGATCACCAGGATGGTCTTGATGTCCTCGCGCTTCGGCACGGCCTATCCCTTCGCGCTCGGGAGGCCGGCTGCGATCTGCGCGCCCGTCACGGGCTCTCCCGCCTTGTGACGGCGCACCATCTCGCGGAAGCGCCCGAAGAAATAGCTGGCGTCGTGGGGGCCCGGCGAAGCCTCCGGGTGGTACTGCACGGAGAAGATCGGCCGCGTCTTGTGCGCGAGCCCTTCCACGGTGCCGTCGTTCAGGTTCACGTGCGTGATCTCGACGGGCTCGCCGGCGGCGGCCAGCGAGGGCGCGTCCACCGCGTAGCCGTGGTTCTCGGCGCAGATCGCAACTTTCTTGGTGGCGAGGTCCTGGCCGGGCTGGTTGCCGCCGTGGTGGCCGAACTTCAGCTTCACGGTCCGGCCTCCTAGAGCGAGACCGAGGATCTGGTGGCCGAGGCAGATCCCGAAGATGGGTTTGGTCTCGGCCAGCGTCCTCACCTGCTCGCGGATCCCCGCCACCGCGGCCGGATCGCCGGGGCCGTTCGAGAGGAAGATCCCGTCGGGGCGGTGCGCGAGCGCCTGCGCCGCCGTCGTCGAGGCGGGCACCACGGTCACGTCGAAGCCCTGCTCGACCAGCCGGCGCACGATGTTGCGCTTGATCCCGAAGTCGTAGGCGACAAGTCTATACACTGGATAGGGTCGCTTCGGGCGCGGGACCTGGCCCTGGATGCCCGGCCAGACGCCTTCGGTCCAGGGGTACGCAGCAGTGCAGGTGACCTCGGCGGCGAGGTCGCGCCCGTCGAGCGGCGGCGCGCCGCGCGCGAGCCGGATCAGCGCGGCCTCGTCCTGCTGGGCGGGATCGGTCGAGAGCACGCCGATCTGCGCCCCGCCCTCGCGAATCCGGCGCACCAGCGCGCGCGTGTCGATGCCGGCGATCCCCGGGATACCGGTCCGCTTCAGGTAGTCCGGGAGGCCCTCCTGCGCGCGCCAGTTGCTCGGCTGCGCGAAGACCTCCTTCACCACGAAGCCCTGAAGCCGCGGGCGGTCCGATTCCTCGTCGTCGGCGTTGACGCCGACGTTCCCGATCTGCGGGTAGGTCATCACCACGATCTGACCGGCATAAGAAGGATCGGTCAGGATCTCCTGGTAGCCCGTCAGGCTGGTGTTGAAGCACACCTCACCGACGCCGACGGCGCTCGCGCCGAAGGCAAGCCCGCGATAGACGGTCCCGTCGGCGAGCGCCAGGCGAGCGGACGGCGGATTCGCGCTCAGGGCGCCACCACGCCGCGCTCGACGTCGAAGACGAGCTTGCCGGCCACGAAGGTGAGCAGCACGCGGCCCACCAGGGACTTGCCGGCCCAGGGCGAGTTGCGGCTCTTCGAGAAGCCCTTGGCGGGGTCGTAGGTCCAGCGCCGCTCGGGGTCAAGAACTGTTATGTCGCCGGGCGAGCCGACGGCGAGGCTGCCGGCATTGCGCTTCAGGATGCGCGCCGGATTCGTCGAGAGGCGCCGCACCAGCTCGAGCGGCGTCAGCTCCCCTTCGCGCACCAGCTCGAGCACAACCGCGAGGGCGGTCTCGAAGCCGATCATCCCGTGCGGCGCCTGCGTGTACTCGAGATCCTTCTCGTGCACGGCGTGCGGCGCGTGATCGGTGGCGATCGCGTCGAGGGTGCCGTCGGCGAGGCCCTCGCGGCAGGCCTTGCGGTCGGCGTCTCCGCGCAGGGGCGGCGCCACCTTCGAGTTGGTGTCGAAGCTGAGCGCCACCGCGTCGGTGAGCGTCAGATGGTGGGGCGTGACCTCGGCGGTGACCGAGATGCCCCGCTCGCGAGCGCGCCGGATCATGCTGACGCCGCCGGCGGTCGAGACGTGCGCCACGTGCAGGTAGGCGCCGGTCGCCTCGGCGAGCAGCAGATCGCGCGCGATCTGCACCTCCTCGGCCACGGCGGGATTGCCGGGCAGGCCGAGGCGCGTCGAGACCGGCCCCTCGTTCACGACGCCGTCGCCGACCAGCGTGCGGTCCTCGCAGTGCACGATCACCGGGACCTCGACCAGCCGCGAGTACTGGAGCACGCGCCGCATCACGCCGCCGTCCATTATTGTTTTGCCGTCATCCGAGAAGGCCACCGCCCCGGCGGCGACCAGCGCCGCCATCTCGGTCATCACCTTGCCCTCGAGGCCGCGGGTGGCCGCCGCGATCGGCAGCACGCGCGCGGGCGAGTCTTGTCGAGCGCGGTCGAGGATGTAGTCGGTCATGGCCGGGTCGTCGTTCACGGGGTGGGTGTTGGCCATGCAGGCGATCGACGTGAAGCCGCCCGCCACCGCGGCGCGGCCGCCGGAGGCGATGTCTTCCTTGTACTCCTGGCCGGGCTCGCGCAGGTGGCAGTGGAGATCGACGAAGCCCGGGGCCACCCAGCAGCCGGCGGCCTCGATCACCTGCGCGCCCGACGCGGGGATCCCCGCGCCGACCGCCTTCACCACGCCTTCCTCGAGCAGGAGATCGCCGCGTTCGTCGAGGCCGGAGGCCGGGTCGAGCAGGCGGCCGCCGCGCAGCAGGATCCGGCTCACGACGTCCTCCGCGACTGGCCGTGCTCGCGCTTGCGGCCGGCGAACAGGTACAGGACGGCCATCCGGATCGCGACGCCATTCCTTACCTGGTCGAGGATCACGCTGGGGCGGTGGTCCGCGAGGTCGTGCGAGAGCTCGACGCCCCGGTTCACGGGGCCCGGGTGCATCACGATCGCGTCCTCCTTGGCGTAGTGGAGCTTGCTGCGATCCAGGCCGAAGGTCGCGGCGTACTCGCGCACGCTCGGAAAATACGATCCGGCCAGACGCTCGTTCTGGATCCGCAGCGCCATCACCACGTCGGCTCCGTCGAGCGCCTCGCGCAGCGACGTGTAGGCCTTGACGCCAAGTTCTTCGATGGCGGGCGGGATCATCGGCGGCGGCGCGGCAACCCTTACTTCGGCGCCCATCTTGAGGAACCCGTAGATGTTGGAGCGCGCCACCCGCGAGTGCAGGATGTCGCCCACGATCGTGACGGTGAGCCCATCGATGCGGCCCTTCTCCTGCTGGACCGTGAAGAGGTCGAGCAGCGCCTGGGTCGGGTGCTCGTGGGCGCCGTCTCCCGCGTTGATGACGGGCGCGTCGAGCACGTCGGCGATCGACTTGGGGACCCCCGAGACCTCGTGGCGGACGATCACGGCGTCGGGATCCATGGCGTCGAGCGTGCGCGCGGTGTCGAGGATGCTCTCCGCCTTCTTCATGCTGGACGAAGACGGCGAGAAGTTCACCACGTCGGCCGAGAGGCGCTTGCCCGCGATCTCGAAGCTGGCGCGGGTCCGCGTCGAGGACTCGAAGAACAGGTTCACGATCGTGCGGCCGCGCAGGGTGGGAACCTTCTTGACCTCGCGCTCTCCCACCTCGCGCATGTGGACGGCCGTGTGCAGGATGCGCTCGATGTCGCTGCGCTCGAGGTCTTCGATGCCGAGCAGGTCCCTGCCGATCATGCATCCCCCCGTGCGTCTGCGGGCAGCAGCGTCACCTCGAGCAGGCCCTCGAGGTCGCCGTCCCGCCCGCGCAGGCTCACCGTCTCGCGCGGGCTGGTGGGGACGTTCTTGCCCACGTAGTCGAGCTTGATGGGAAGCTCGCGGTGCCCGCGATCCACCAGCCCCACCACCTGCACCATCCGCGGCCGGCCGAAGTCCATCAGCGCATCCATGGCGGCCCGGATCGTGCGGCCGGTCTTCACCACGTCGTCGACCAGTACTACGACGCGCTCGTCGACGGCGGAAGGCATCTCGGTGCGGCGCAGCAACGGCCGCTCGCCGGTCATCTTGAGGTCGTCGCGGTAGAGCGTGGTGTCGAGCACGCCGACCGGCACGTCGACTTCCGCGATCTGGCGCAGGTTCGCCGCCAGCCGGCGCGCCAGCGGAACGCCGCCGTTCGGGATCGCGACCAGATAGAGCTGCGAGACGTCCTCGTTGCGCTCCAGGATCTCGTGGGCGATCCGGGTCAGCGCGCGCGCGATCGCCGTGTCGTCGAGGAGGACGCGGCCGGCGGAAACGGCGCTTGCGCCGCGAGCCGCGGCCCTGCCGATGGACGGGGGGGTCTCTTGCGCCACGTGCGAGCTTTCTCCGCCTCACGGGACGGAATTAAAAGAGACGAGATCGCGGTGGGCAAAGTACCCACGAGCCGGGCTTTCCGCAACCTCGAGACCGGCTAGTGGACCCCGTCCCCGATCCGGTCCCAGCGCATCTTCTGGGTGAGCAGCTCGAACAGGGTGATCGGGTTCAGCAGCTGGGCCCAGCTGCCGTTGAAATCCCACGACCAGTAGAGCACGAAGGCGGGGCCCTTGATCTCCGCCAGGCGCACGGTGCCCCAGAAGCGGCTGTCCTTGGAGTGGTCGCGGTTGTCGCCCAGCATGAAGAAGCGGCCGGGCTCGACGGTGATGGTTTCGGCGGGGCCGGACAGCGTCACGTTGGGGTCGTCGAGGATCTGGAAGCTGCGGTCGCCGAGCGTCACCTGGCTCACGGCGAGGTCGTTGCCCGCCTCGTCCTGGAAGCTCTTGCCGAGGGCCTTCGTCTCGATCGGCTCGCCGTTCACGAAGACGCGGCCGCCGTGGAAGGCGATCCGGTCGCCCGGCAGCCCGATGATCCGCTTCACGAACTCCTCGCGCGGCAGCTCCGGGCGCTGGTCGGCCGGGAACGTCTGCGAGCCCCGCTGCGCGACGGTGAAGACCGCGATGTCGCCGCGCTCGGGGTCGCGCAGCCCCGGCAGGCGCAGGTCGGTGAACGGCAGCTTGATGCCGTAGATGAACTTGTTGACGAACAGATGGTCGCCGACCAGCAGCGTGGGGAACATCGAGCCCGACGGAATCCGGTAGGGCTCGATCACGAAGGCGCGGATGCAGAGGGCGATCAGCACGGCGATCACCAGCGTGCTGATCTGCTCCCAGATGCCGCTTGAGGTCTCGCTCGCGGCCCCTTCCACGGACGAGCTCACGAATCACCCAGCTTGAGCGCCGCCAGGAAGGCCTCCTGCGGGATCTCGACCGAGCCGACGCGCTTCATGCGGCGCTTCCCTTCCTTCTGCCTCTCGAGCAGCTTGCGCTTGCGGCTGATGTCGCCGCCATAACATTTTGCCGTCACGTTCTTGCGCAGCGCCTTGACGGTGGTGCGCGCGATCACGCGCGAGCCGATCGCGGCCTGGAGCGCGACCTCGTACATCTGGCGCGGGATGTACTCCTTCAGCTTGCGCACCAGATCGGTGCCGCGGACGTGCGCCTTGTCGCGGTGAACGATCAGGGAGAGCGCATCCACCGGGTCGCCGTTCACCAGCACGTCGAGCTTCACCAGATCCGAGGGCTGGTAGCCCAGCAGCTCGTAATCGAACGAGCCGTAGCCCCGCGTCAGGCTCTTGATGCGGTCGTGGAAGTCGAAGACGATCTCCGAGAGCGGCAGCTCGTAGCGGATCTGCACGCGCGAACCGTGATGCGCCATGTCGCGCTGGGTCCCGCGGCGGTCCTGGCAGAGCGCCAGCACGCCGCCCACGTGCTCCGGCGGCACGTGGATGGTGGCGAGCACGACCGGCTCCTCGATCTGGCGGATCTCCGACGGGTCCGGCAACGCGGCGGGGCTCTCGATCTCCTGCGCCTCGCCCGAGAGCAGCACCACCCGGTAGCGCACGGTGGGGGCGGTCGAGATCAGGTTCAGGTTGTATTCGCGCTCGAGCCGCTCCTGCACGATCTCGGAGTGCAGGAAGCCGAGGAATCCGCAGCGGAAGCCGAAGCCGAGCGCGGCGCTGGTCTCGGGGTCGTAGACCAGCGACGCGTCGTTCAGCTGGAGCTTCTGCAAGGCCGCCTTCAGGCCCTCATACCCATCGGGGTCGACGGGGTAGAGCCCCGCGAAGACCATCGGCTTCACCTCGCGGAAGCCCGCCAGCGCCTCGGCGGGGGGGCGGGCCGCGTCACCGAGCGTGTCGCCAATCTTGACTTCGGCGAGCGAGCGGATGCCGGCGACGAACAGGCCCACCTCGCCCAACCCAAGACTCTGAACTTGGCTCGGATGCGGATCGATCACCAGCAGCTGCTGGATCTCATGCTCGACATCGCGCGCCAGCATCAGCAGCCGGCCGCCGACGTGGAAGCTGCCGTCGAAGACGCGCGCGAGCATGACCGCGCCGACGTAGGGATCGAACCAGGAGTCGAAGACCAGCGCGCGCGGGGGGCCGTCGGAATCGCCGCGCGGAGGCGGCACGCGCTCGACGATCCGCTCCAGCAGCTCGCCGATGCCCTTGCCCTCCTTCGCGGAGACCGGCAGCACGTCGGCCGCGTCAAATCCTATTACGTCTTCGATCTCGCGGGCCACCTTCTCGGGATCCGCGGAGGGCAAATCGATCTTGTTCACGACGGGGATGATCTCGAGGCCCGCCTCCACGGCGAGCCAGGCGTTGGCGAGCGTCTGCGCCTCGATGCCCTGCGCCGCGTCGACCACGAGCACGGCGCCCTCGCAGGCCGCCAGCGCGCGCGAAACCTCGTACGAGAAGTCGACGTGGCCGGGGGTGTCGATCAGGTTGAGCAGGTACTCCTTGCCGTCGCGGGCCCGGTAGCGCATGCGCGCGGTCTGGGCCTTGATCGTGATCCCCCGCTCGCGCTCGAGATCCATCTTGTCGAGGAACTGGTCGCGCTTCTCGCGCGCGGTGAGCGAGCCGGTGGCGTCCAGCAGCCGATCCGCCAGCGTGCTCTTGCCGTGGTCGATGTGCGCGATGATGCAGAAGTTCCGGATCCGCTCGCGGTCGGTCACGTCCGGCCCGGGGTTTCCGCGCGGGGCTCCTGCGAGAGCGCCGTGCGGAAGTACGCGTGGGTCCGGCGCAGGCCCTCTTCGACCGGAACCTTCGGCTCCCATCCGCCGAGCACGCGCTGCGCCAGCGAGATGTCGGGGCGCCGCACTTTCGGGTCGTCCGGCGGCAGCTCGCGGTGCACGAGCCGGCTCGCGCTGCCGGTGATCTCGATGATCTTCTCCGCCATCGCCCGCAGCGTCATCTCGCGCGGGTTCCCGATGTTGACGGGGCCCACGTAATCCGAGCGCAGCAGGCGCCAGATGCCCTCCACGAGATCGTCCACGTAGCAGAACGAACGCGTCTGCGATCCGTCCCCAAAGAGTGTCACATCCTCGCCGAGGATCGCCTGCCGGAAGAAGTTCGGGATGGCGCGGCCGTCCTGGAGCTGCATGCGAGGGCCGAAGGTGTTGAAGATGCGCACGATGCGGACGTCCACCCCATGGTGCCGGTGGTAGGCCATCGTCATCGCCTCGGCAAAACGTTTGGCCTCGTCGTAGACGCCGCGGATGCCGATCGGGTTCACGTTGCCCCAGTACGTTTCAGGCTGCGGATTCACCTCCGGGTCGCCGTAGGTCTCCGAGGTGCTGGCGAGCAGCAGGCGCGCGCCCTTCGCCTTGGCCAGGCCCAGCGCCTTGTGGGTGCCGAGCGAGCCGACCTTCAGGATCTGGATCGGGAGGCGCTCGAAATCCGCCGGGCTGGCCGGCGAGGCGAAATGGAGGATCGCGTCGAGCTCGCCCGCGACGTACAGGAAGTTGGTGACGTCGTAATGCTGGAACTCGAACTTCGGGTGCCCCAGCAGCGGCTCGACGTTCTCGATCCGCCCGGTCAGCAGGTTGTCGATCGCGATCACCCGGCAGCCCTCGTCGAGCAGGCGGCGGCAGAGGTGCGAGCCGATGAAGCCGGCGCCCCCGGTGACCAGGATCCGCTGTAGGGATCGCGTCGAGCTCATGCGGTCTTCCCTTCCGGAGCGAGCGGCGAATCGGACGAGCGCAAGTAGGCCCGGAGCGCGTCCCGCCAGCCGCGCGGCCTCACCCCGAGCGCCTCCGCCTTCGAGCTGTCCAGCACCGAGTACTTCGGGCGCGGCGCCGGAAGGCTCAGGTCCTGGGTCTGGATCCGGTCGATCCCGAGGTCGCCGAAGCCGGCCTCGTCGAGGCTGGCCCTCGCCACCTCCCACCAGGTCGCCTCGCCGAGGTTCGCCACATGGTACAGGCCGCGCGCGTCCGCTTCGACCAGGGTGCGGATTCCGGCGGCGAGGTCCACGGCGTAGGTGGGCCGGCCGCGCTGGTCGTCGACGACGCGCAGCGGCGTGGCGGCTCCTGTGAGCCGGCGCTCCCTGGCCTGGGCCAGGATGGCGGCGATGAAGTTCCGCCCGCGGCCGAACACCCAGCTGGTCCGGACCACCAGCGCCGAGGGGCAGCGGGCCAGCACCCGGCGCTCTCCCTCGAGCTTGCTCCGGCCGTACTCCGAACGCGGCGCGGGCGGGTCGTCCTCCCGGTACGGCCGGGTCCCGTCCCCGGCGAAGACGTAATCGGTCGAGACGTGGACCAGGCGGTAGCCGCGCTCCTGGCAGATCTCCGCCAGCCGCTCGGGGCCTTCGACGTTCGCGCGCCAGGCCGCCGCGGGCTCGCGCTCGCAGCGGTCGACGTGGGTGAAGGCGGCCGCGTTCACCACCACCAGCGGGGCGGCGAGCCCCTCGAGGAAGCGGAGCAGCCCCGCGCGATCCGCGATGTCGAGCTCCGGGAGATCCCCGGCCGCCACGACCGCGCGCCCCTGCGCCGAGAGCTCGCCGGTCAGCGCGTGCCCGAGCTGCCCCAGACAGCCGGCGACGACCCATCGTGATTGCATGGGCAAGGCTCAGGTGCCGTCTTCGGTGAGCACCCAGGTCGGCAGCTTCTCCTTGGCCTTGAGCCGGGAAGCGATGCGATCGGCCTCCTCTCGCGTGGCGAGCGGGCCGACCCGCACGCGCCAACGCTGCTCGCCCGCGGCCGCCGCGCTGGGCGAGACGTAGACCGGCAGGCCCGACTTGCGCAGCGAATCCGCCAGCTGCTCGGCCGCGTGGCTCTCGCCGAAGGCGCCCACCTGCACCGACAGCTTGCCTCCCGCGGCGCGAGCCGTGGGATTGGCGGCGCGATCCGCGGTGGGCAGCACGGGCGGCGGGGCGGGCGGTGCGGCTGCGACGTCGGGAGGCGCGCCGGCGGCCGCCGCCTCGTCGCCCGCGGGCGCGGCCTCGGTCGGGGCCGCCCCGGTGTCGGCGGGAGCCGCCTGCGGCCCCCAGGCCACCTCGTCCGTGTCCCCCGCCAGATCGCCCAGGATCAGGCCCGGATCCTCCCAGAGCACGCCGGCGAACAGGCCGAGCGCGAAGCCCGGGATCGCCACCAGCGCGAGCCCGAGCACCGAGAACAGCCAGCCGCGGCTGCGGCGGGCACGCCTCCCCATCTGATGATCCGTCGTCACATCTGCTCCGGCGCCGAGATGCCGAGACACTCGAGCGCGTTGGCGAGGACGGTCCGCACCGCGAGCGCGAGCCCGAGGCGGGCGCTCGTGAGCGCGGGATCGTCCGACAACACTCGGTGTCGGACGCCATCCTGCAGGTAGGGATTCCAGAGCCCCGCGAGCTCGCGCACCCAGTAGGCCAGGTGGTGCGGCTCGCGGGCTTCCGCCGCACGCGCGACCACGTCGGGGAACTCGCCGAGTTTTTTGAGGATCTCGAGCTCCTCGGGGAGCGAGAGCAGCGATCCGTCGGCGCTGGCGGCGTCGGGGATCGCGACGCCCTGCTCGCGCGCCTTGCGCTCGACGCCGCAGCTGCGCGCGTGGGCGTACTGCACGTAGTAGGCCGGATTCTTCTTCCAATCCGTGTCCTTGGCGAGATCGAGGTCGAAGTCGAGGTGCCCCTCGGCCTTGCGCTGGACCATGAAGAACCGGAAGACGTCGGGTCCGACCTCGCCCAGCAGCTCGTCGACGGTGACGTAGGTGGCGCGGCGCTTGGATTGCTTCACCTGCTCGCCGCCGCGCGTGAGCGTCACGAACTGGTTCATCACCAGCTCGAGCTTCTCCACCGGACAGCCCAGTGCGCCGACCGCGGCGCGCACGAAGGGGAACTGCTCGATGTGGTCCGCGCCCTGCACGTCGATGATGCGGTCGAAGCCCCGGCGGAACTTCTCGCGGTGGTAGGCGATGTCGGGAAGCAGGTAGGTCGGCTCGCCGGTCTTCTTGATCAGCACGCGGTCGCGCCCGAGGGAGAGCGCGGTCGCGCGCAGCCAGACCGCTCCCTCGCTCTCGTAGACCAGGTCCCGCATGCGCAGGTCGGCGAGCGTCTCCTCGAGCTTGCCCTCCTGGTAGAGCGCCATCTCGTTCGAGTAGACGTCGAAGTGGATGCCGAGCGCGTCGAGCGTCTTGCGGATCTCGCCGAACACCTGCTGCTCGGCCACCTCGCGGAAGACGCCCTCGCCGGGCTCCTCGGTCAGCGCATCGCCGTCGCGCGCGACCAGATCCGCGGCGATCTCGCCGATGTAGTCGCCCTGGTAGCCGTCGCGCGGGAACACCACGGGGAGGCCGTCGATGCTCTCGGGCCAGGGCGTCTCGGCATCCCCTCCCGTGTCGGGCGGCGGCGCCGCGCGGCCGAGCTGCTCGAGGTAGCGCGCGCGCACCGACTCCCCGAGCACGCGCATCTGGCGCCCGCCGTTGTTGAAGTAGTACTCGCGCGTGACGCGGGAGCCCACCGCCTCCAGCGCGCGCGCGATGCAATCGCCGAGCACGGCCTGGCGGCCGTGGCCCAGCGTGAGCGGTCCGGTCGGATTCGCGGAGACGAACTCCACCTGGACCTGCGCTCCCGCCGCCTGCTCCGAGCGTCCGTAGCGGCGCCCCTGCGTGAGCACGCTGCGCAGCAGGTCCTGCCAGCGCTCGTCGCGCAGCCAGACGTTGATGAAGCCCGGGCCGGCCACCTCGGCCCGCGCGATCACGCCCTCGCCGGCCGTGAGCCGGGCGATCAGCTGCTCGGCCACCTGGCGGGGCGGCCGCTCGAGCGGCTTCGCGAGCAGCAGCGCGGCGTTGCAGGCGAAGTCGCCGTGTTCGGGGTTGCGCGGAACCTCCAGGCTGAAGTCGGGCGGCGGCGCCTGGCTGCCGGCCTCGGCGAGCAGCTCCCGCAGCGCGCTCTGGAAGCGTTCGTGAAGCCGGGACCTCATGCTCGAAGAGAATCGCCTGCTTCTCGGATTAGGTCAAGGAAATCGGGCACTTGAATGATCATCCCGAGGCAGTCGCAGGAGCGTCTCGTCGGCTCGCGCGAAGCCCAGCTCCTCGCGGATGGCGCGCTCGACCGCAAAGCCGCCGCGCTCGAGCGCCTTCGCCTCCGTCTCGAGCGCAGCGATTTCGGCCCGCAGATCCGCGTTGCGCGCCTGCGACTCCCGCAGCTCGCCCTGAAGACGCAGCCAGTTCCCGATTCCCGCGTCGGTGTCGAATACGGCGTAGACGAGAGCCGCCGCGACGAGTGCCGCGGCGAGCACCAGGCCCTTCAAGGATTTCCCCCCACCCCTCCGGCGCGGCCAGCTTACCCGCGACCGGCGGCGCGCGCCAAGCCGTCCGTTCAGCCGCTGGTGTCGCGCGAGCCTTCCAGGAGTCGACGGATGCGATCGACGTAGACCGGGGCGTCCCAGTCCTTGGGGCCGACGTAGCGCTCGAGGATCACGCCGTCGCGCCCGATCAGCAGCGTCTCCGGAAAGCGGAAGGTCTGATAGCTGCGCGCGACGCGCTGATCGGAGTCGAGCAGCAGGGTGAAGCCGAGGCCGAGCCGATCCTGGAAGCCGAGCACCGGATCGGGCCCCGCGTCCACCGAGATCGCGACCAGGCGGAAATCCTCGCCGGCGAGCGCGCGGTGCAGGCGCTCCATCGCCGGCAGCTCCTCCTCGCAGGGTCGGCACCAGGTGGCCCAGAAGTTCAGCAGCACCACCTGGCCGCGCAGCGACGCGAGCGAGACCGAGCCGGCCTCGCCGACCTGCGGCAGATCGAAGGCGGGTGCGGGGCTGCCCCGATCGATGGGCGGCGGCGCTTCGCCCGCGAAGATCCATGCGAGCAGCGCCGCGGCCAGCACGCCCGCGGCGAGCCACCCTGCGCCGATCCGGCTGGACATGGGGCGCCGCCTCGGTTCAACCGGGAGACTTCGTCGAGCCCCTCTTGCGCGGCGACGCCTTGCGCGCCTTGCCCTTCGCGTCGGCGGCCGGCTTGGCGGAGCGCTTCTTGGCGGCGGCGGGCTTGGCGGCGGGCTTCGCGGGCTTGGCCTTGGCGGCGGCGGCCTTCTCGGCCGATCCGGCCTTCCGGGCAGGCGCGCCCTTCGGCGCCGCGACGCCACGCTTGGGAGCCGCGGCAGCGACCTCGCGGTCCACCAACTCGATGATCGAGATCGGCGCGGCGTCGCCCGCGCGGTGCCCGAGCTTCAGGATCCGCGTGTAGCCGCCCGCGCGGTCGCGGTAGCGCAGCGCCAGCGAGTCGAAGAGCTTGGCCGCGATGTCGCGGCTGCGGATCGTGCGCAGCGCGCGGCGGCGCGCGTGCAGCGTTCCGCGCTTGCCGAGCGTGATCATGCGGTCCGCCACCCGCCGCAGCTCCTTGGCCTTGGCGTCGGTGGTCTCGATCCGCTCGTGCTCGAGCAGCGAGGTCACCATGTTGCGCATCAGCGCCTTGCGGTGCGGGCTCGAACGCCCGAGATGCCGCGTGTGCATCCGATGCTTCATGCTAGACCTCGCGCTCGCGGAAGCGCTCGACGTCGCGGCTCGGATAGCTCTCGACCTTCATGCCGAGCTGGAGGCCCATCGACTGGAGCACCTCCTTGATCTCGTTGAGCGACTTGCGCCCGAAGTTCTTGGTCTTGAGCATCTCGGCCTCGGTCCGCTGCACCAGCTCGCCGATGGTCCGGATGTTCGCGTTCTGGAGGCAGTTGGCCGAACGCACCGACAACTCCAGCTCGTCCACCGACTTGAAGAGGTTCGGATTCATCGGCGTCTCGGGCTCGACCTGCGGCGTCGGCAGCTCGACCGGCTCGTCGAAGTTGATGAAGATCGTGAGCTGCTCCTTCAGGATCTTCGCCGCGAAGGCGACGGCGTCCATCGGGCTCACCGTACCGTCGGTCCAGACCTCGAAGTTCAGGCGGTCGAAATCGGTCTCGCGCCCGACGCGCGCGGGCGTCACCGTGTAGTTGATCTTCGTCACGGGTGAGAAGACCGAGTCGATCGGGATCGTCCCGATCGGCATGTCGGGCGTCTTGTTCTTCTCGGCCGGCACGTAGCCCTTGCCGGGGCCGACCGTGACCTCCATCTCGACGTCCGCCTCGGAGGAGAGCGTTGCGATCTTGTGATCCTTGTTCAGGATCTCGACGCTGGAGTCGTCCCCCGCAAGGTCGGCGGCGGTGATCACGCCTTCACCTTTCTTGTGCAGGCGCAGGGTCCTGGGCGCGTCGGAATGGAGGCGCAGCCGGACCTCCTTGAGGTTCAGCACGATGTCGCTCACGTCCTCCATCACCCCGGGGATGGTGGAGAACTCGTGCAGGACGCCGTTCACCCGCAGCGAGGTGATGGCGGCCCCCTGCAGGGACGAGAGCATCACCCGCCGCAACGCGTTGCCCAGCGTCACGCCGAAGCCGCGCTCGAGCGGCTCGCAGGAGAAGCGCCGGTACTTCGCGGTCGCCCCGCCCTCGTCGGTATCCAGCGTCCGCGGACGGATGAGCGAGCGCCAATTCTTCGCGATGCGGTTCAACTGTTGCATGGGTCCTCCCCCGGGAATCGTTCGATTGCGGCTAGCGAGAGTAGAGTTCCACGATCAGCTGCTCCTGGATCGGGATCGTGATGTCGTCCCGCGCGGGCAGCGCCTTGACCGTCCCCTCGAACTTCGCCTTTTCGGTCTCGAGCCAGCGCGGAACGCTGCGGCCCTCGAGCGCGTCGAGCGCGTTCGCGATTCGCGCCACCTTGCGCGATTTCTCGGCCACCGTGATGCGGGCGCCGGCCTTGACCAGCATCGACGGGATCGTCTGGCGACGGCCGTTCACCTGGAAGTGGCCGTGCCGCACCAGCTGCCGGGCCTCGGCGCGCGAGGTGGCGAAGCCGAGGCGGAACACGACGTTGTCGAGCCTGCGCTCGAGCAGCATCAGCAGGTTCTCGCCCTGGCGCCCCTTCATCCGCGAGGCGCGGTCCATCGTCACCGCGAACTGCCGCTCGAGCAACCCGTAGATGCGCTTCACCTTCTGCTTCTCGCGCAGCTGCACGCCGTATTCCGAGAAGCGCGTGCGCCCCTGGCCGTGCTGTCCCGGCGGGAAGGCGCGGCGTTCGACGCCGCACTTCGGGGTGAAGCAGCGATCGCCCTTGAGGAAGAGCTTGACGCCCTCCCGTCGGCACAGGCGGCAGACCGCATCGGAGTATCGAGCCATGCTTCTCTCCTAGACCCTTCGCCGCTTGGGCGGGCGGCAGCCGTTGTGCGGGATCGGTGTCACGTCCCGGATCATGGAAACCTTGATGCCGGCGGCCTGGATCGCGCGCACCGCGGATTCGCGGCCGGCGCCCGGCCCCTTGACGAAGATCGTGAGCTGGCGGATGCCGTGCTCCATCGCCTTCTTCGAACACTCCTCGGCCGCGACCTGCGCCGCGAAGGGCGTCGACTTGCGCGACCCCTTGAACCCGTGGGCGCCCGACGACGCCCAGCAGAGCGCGTTGCCGGCGACGTCGGTGATCGTGATCATGGTGTTGTTGAACGTCGCCTGAACGTGCGCGATCCCCGACTGCACGTTCTTCTTGACCTTCTTCTTGGCGCCCTTCTTCACAGTCTCCCGCCTTTCCCCGCTGGGCTACTTCTTGACCGGAGCCACCTTCTTGCCGGCGACGGTCTTCACCGGACCCTTGCGGGTCCGGGCATTGGTGTGCGTGCGCTGACCGCGCACCGGCAACCCGCGGCGATGTCGCAATCCGCGGTAGCAGCCGATGTCCATCAGCATCTTGATGTTCTGCGACACGTCCCGGCGCAGATCGCCCTCGACCTCGAAGTCCCGCTCGATGATCTCGCGCAGCCGCACGACCTCTCCGTCGGAGAGCCGCTCGGTCCGGGTGTCCGCGTCGACGTTCGCCTTCTTGCAGACGATGCGCGCCGAGTTGCGGCCGATCCCGTAGATGTAGGTCAGCGCGATCTCGATCCGCTTGGTCCGCGGCAGGTCGATTCCAGCAATCCGCGCCATCTTTTCTCCTCCCTGTCAGGCCCGCAGCGCGGGCCTCGCCCGGCTAACCCTGGCGCTGCTTGTGCTTCGGGTTCTCGCAAATCACGCGCACCACGCCGCGCCGCTTCACCAGCCGGCACTTCTCGCAGATCTTGCGCACGGATGCTCGCACCTTCATGGTCTTGCTCTCTCTTCCGTGGTCCCGCTAGTGCGATCCCGGAATCCGGGTCAGCACGTCGGGCCCCTCCTCGGTGATCAGGATCGTGTGCTCGAAGTGGGCCGAGAGCGACCCATCGGCCGTCACCGCGGTCCATTCGTCGTCGAGCATGCGCACCTCCGGCTCGCCCAGGTTCACCATCGGCTCGATCGCGAACACCATCCCCGGCAGCAGCCGCGGCCCGCGCCCCTCGGCGCCGAAGTTCGGAATCCAGGGCGGCTCGTGGAGCTTGCGGCCGATGCCGTGTCCCGCAAAATCGCGCACCACCGAGAACCCCTCCGGCTCCACCCGGCTCTGCACCCCATGCCCGATGTCGGAGAGGCGCTTGCCCGGGCGCATCGCCTGGATCCCGCACCAGAGCGCCTCGCGCGTCACGTCGAGCAGGCGCTGCGCCCGCTCGTCCACCTGGCCGACCGGAACCGTGACGGCCGAGTCGCCGTGGAATCCGTCGACCGAGACGCCGAAGTCGAGGCTCACGATGTCGCCCTCTTCCACCACGCGCGGGCCCGGGATGCCGTGCACGATCTCCTCGTTCACCGAGACGCAGAGCACCGCGGGATAGCGCGGCAGCCCGTGCGGGTCGTAGCCCTTGAAGGACGAGCTGACGCCTCGCTCCGCGATCGCCTTCTCGGCGAAGCGGTCCAGCTCGGCGGTCGTCACGCCCGGCTTCACCCGCTCGCGCAGCTCGAGCAGGATCTCGGCGACGTGCCGCGACGCCTCGCGCATCGCCTGGACCTCGCGCCGCGTCTTGATCGGGATGCGCTCGGGGTAGGCCGTCACGCGCCAAGTTCCTTTTGGATCCGCCGCTCCACTTCCTCGATCGTGCCCATCCCGTCGATCTCGCGCAGCACGCCCTTGCGCTGGTAGCACGCGATCAGCGGCTCGGTCTGCGACCGATACACCTTCATGCGGTGGCGGATGGTCGCTTCGTTGTCGTCCGTGCGTCCCTCGATCTGCGCGCGCTTCAGGAGCCGGGCGACCAGCGCCGCCTCGTCGGTCACCAGCGCCAGGCAGCGATCGAGCTTCGCCCCCAGGCGGGTGAGCTCGGCATCGAGCGCCTCGGCCTGGGCTACGGTGCGCGGAAAGCCATCCAGCACGAAGCCGGTCTTCGCATCGGGCCGCGCCAGCCGCTCGGCCGCCACGCCGATCACGATCCCGTCGGGCACCAACTCGCCGCGGTCCATGTAGCGCCTGGCCTCGAGCCCGAGCGGTGTCCCCGCCGCCACCGCCGCGCGGAGCAGGTCGCCCGTCGAGACGTGGGGCACGCCGAGCCGCGCCGCCAGCCGCACCGCCTGGGTGCCCTTTCCGGCGCCCGGGGCGCCCAGCAGCAGCAGGTTGCGCGCCGTCATCGCGCCAGCCTTCCGCGGATCCGCGTGCCGCGCGCGAAACCCTCGTACTGGCGCGAGACCAGGTGGGCTTCGACCTGCGCGATCGTGTCGAGCCCGACGCCCACCGCGATCAGCAGCGCGGTTCCGCCGAAGTAGAACGGAACGCCCATGCGCGCCGCGAGAATGGTCGGCAGCACGCAGACGGCCGCGATGTAGAGCGCGCCCACCAGCGTGACGCGAGAGAGGATGCGGTCGATGTACTCGGCGGTCTTCTTGCCCGGCCGGATGCCCGGGATGTACGCGCCCGACTTCTTGATGTTGTCCGCCACATCGGTGGGGTTGATCATGATCGCCGTGTAGAAGTAGGCGAAGAAGACGATCAGGCCGACGTACACCAGCTGATAGAGCGGGCTGTTCGGGTTCAGGTTCTCCTGGATGAAGCCCTGGACCGCCGGGGAATCCGTGAACTGGCCGACGGTGAGCGGGAACATCAGCAGCGAGGAGGCGAAGATCGCCGGAATCACCCCGGCCGTGTTCACGCGCAGCGGGAAGTAGCTCATCCCGCCCTGCATCACGCGCTTGCCCACCACGCGGCGCGCGTGCTGGATCGGGATCCGGCGCTGGCCGCGCTCGACGATCACCACGAAGAAGATCACGCCCACCGCCACCGCGACCAGGAACACGGTCTGGAGGATGCTGAACTGATCGGTCCGGATCAGCTGGAACAGCTGTCCGATCGCCGAGGGAATCCGGATGATGATGCCCGCAAAGATGATCAGCGAGATGCCGTTGCCGATGCCTCGCTCGGTGATCTGCTCGCCCAGCCACATGATGAAGGCGGTGCCGCAGGTGAGCGTGATCATGCACATCAGCTTGAAGCCGATCCCCGCCTGGAGCACCGCGCCCTCGCCGAACTGGCCGTTCTCGAGCGCCACTGCGATCAGGAAGCTCTGGAACATGGCGAGCACGATCGTCGCGTAGCGGGTCCACTGGTTGATCTTCTTGCGGCCCGCCTCGCCTTCCTTCTTGACGGCGTCGAGCTGCGGAATCACGACCGTCAGCAGCTGGAAGATGATCGACGCGCTGATGTAGGGCATGATGCCGAGCGAGAAGATCGAGAGCTGCTCGAGCGCGCCGCCCGAGAACAGGCTGAACAGCCCGAAGACGGTGCCCTGCATCTGCTCGAAGAAGCTCTTGATCACGTCGGGGTTGATCCCCGGCGTCACGATGAACGCCCCCACGCGGTAGACCGCGAGCATGGCGAACGTGAAGAAGATCCGTTGCCGGAGCTCCGTGATCCTGCCGATGTTCTGGATGCCGCCGATCATCCGACGATTTCGATCCTTCCGCCCGCTGCTTCGATCTTCTCGCGCGCCGCGGCGCTGACGGCGCTCACCGTCAGCGTCAGGTTCCGGGGCGGCGAGCCCTCGCCGAGCACCTTGACCTGGCCTTCGCCGTCCCGCACCAGCCCGCGCGCCTTCAAGGCCGCCGCGTCGACGCGGGCGCCGTCGCCGAAGCCGGCCAGCGAGCCCACGTTCACGATCTGCGGCCCGGCCGCACGGTGGCTGCGGAAGCCGCGCTTGGGCAGGCGCCGCACCAGCGGCATCTGGCCGCCTTCGAACTGGCGCCCCGTCTCGCGGCCCGCCGAGCGCTTGCCCTGGCCCTTGATGCCGCGGCCCGAGGTCTTGCGATGACCCGAGCCGGGGCCGCGTCCCACCCGCTTGGTGCGGTGGCGCGCTCCCGGCCGCGGCTCGAGGCGTTCCAGCATCAGCTCTCCTTCACCGCCACCAGGTGCTGGACGGCGTGGATCATGCCGCGCACCGAAGGGGAGTCCTCCAGCGTCACGATCTGCTGCATGCGGCACAGGCCCAGGCCGCGCAGCGTCGCGCGCTGCCGGCGATTGAAGCCGATGCTGCTCTTCACCCACTGGACCTGGACGCGCTTGCCCTTGCTCATGCCTGCGCCAGCTCCCGCGCGCGATCGGCCGGATCCCGCAGCTCGCCCAGCGCCGTCATGGTGGCGCGCACCACGTTGTGCGGGTTGTGCGTTCCGAGGTTCTTGGTGAGCACGTCGCGCACGCCGGCCGCCTCCAGCACCGCGCGCACCGAGCCGCCCGCGATCACGCCGGTTCCCGGCGAAGCCGGGCGCAGCAGCACGCGCGCCGCGCCGAAGCGGCCGAGCACCTCGTGCGGCAGCGTCCCGTCCTGGAGCGGAATCCGCACCAATCCCTTGCGCGCGCGCTCGATCCCCTTGCGGATCGCCTCGGGAACCTCGCCCGCCTTGCCGTAGCCGGTCCCGACCACGCCGTTTCCGTCGCCCACCACGATCAGCGCGCTGAAGCTGAAGCGCCGGCCGCCCTTGACCACCTTCGCCACGCGGTTGATGTGGACCACGCGATCGGTGAGCTCGTAGTCGTTCGGATTGAGCTGAATCGTCGCCATCTTGGGATCACCCTAGAACTGCAGGCCGGCTTCGCGCGCGGCTTCGGCCAGCGCCTTGACGCGGCCGTGGTAGAGGAAACCGTTGCGGTTGAAGACGACGGCATCGATGCTCTTCTCGCGCGCGAGCTCGGCGACCGCCTTGCCCACCCGCTTGGCCGCTTCGACGTTCCCCGTCGACGTGAGCCCCGCCGCCACCGCCTTGTTGCGCGTCGAGACCGTTCCGATCGTCCGGCCGGTCTCCGAATCGATCAGCTGGGCGTAGATGTGCTTCGCGCTGCGGAACACCGTCAGGCGCGTGCGCGTGCTGCGCGCGATGCGTCCCGCGACGCGCGCCCGGCGCGCCGCCATCTTCGTGAGCTTCAGGCTGCCTTGTTTGGCTCGCATGGCGTCCTCACGCCGCTCCGGCCTTGCCGACCTTGCGACGCACCCTCTCCCCCACGTAGCGGATGCCCTTGCCCTTGTACGGCTCCGGCGGGCGGATCGACCGCAGATCGGCGGCGAACTGACCCACCTGCTGGCGACTGATCCCCTCGATCCGGATCCCCACGTTCTTGTCCACCGCGACCTTGAGCCCCTCCGGAATCGCCAGCTCGACCGGGTGCGAGAAGCCGAGCAGGAGCTTGAGCGTCTTGCCCGCCACGTCCGCCCGGTAACCGACGCCCTGGATCTCGAGCTCCTTGACGAACGGCTCGACCACGCCGCGAACCATGTTCTGGATCAGCGCGCGCGCGAGGCCGTGGAGCGCCCGCGTGTCCTTGTTCTCGTCGCTGCGCGACACCGAAACCTTGCCGCTCTCCACGCGGACGACGACCCGCGCCGGCATCGGCTGCGTGAGCGTCCCCTTCGGGCCCTTCACGCGCACGCCGCCCTCCAGCGTCTCGACGCTGACGCCGCTCGGGATCGAGATCGGCCTTCGACCGACGCGTGACATCGCTACCAGACCTCGCAGAGCAGTTCGCCGCCCACCGACGCTTCGCGCGCTTCGCGGTCGGGGACCACCCCCTTCGAGGTGGAGATCACCGCGACGCCGAGCCCGCTGCGCACCTTGGGGATCGCGTCGCAAGCCACGTAGACGCGGCGCCCGGGACGGCTCACGCGGCGCAGCCCCGCGATCAGGGCGCGGCCGGATCCGTCGTAGCGGACGCGCATCACGAGCACGTTCTTGTCGGCGCGCTTCTCGACGCGAACGTCGCCGAGGTAGCCCTCCGCCACGAGCACCTTCGCAATCGCGAGCTTGAGCTTCGACGACGGACAGACGATTTCGGGATGGTGCGCCTTGCCCGCATTTCGGATGCGGGCCAGCAGGTCGGCGACGGGATCGGTCATCATCGGAAGCTCGTCTCCCCTACTGCCGGAACGGCACGCCGAGGTGCGCGAGCAGGGCCCGCCCCTCGGCGTCGTTGCGAGCCGTGGTGCATACGGTGATGTTCATGCCGGTCACGCGTTCGACCTTGTCGAACACGATCTCCGGGAAGATGATCTGCTCGCGGATGCCGAGCGAGAAGTTGCCCCGCCCGTCGAAGGCCTTTTCGGACAGCCCCTTGAAGTCCCGCACCCGCGGCAGCGAGACGTTCACCAGGCGATCGAAGAACTCCCACATCCGGTCGCGGCGCAGCGTGACGGTGCAGCCCACGGACTGCCCCTCGCGCAGCTTGAAGTTCGCGATCGACTTGCGGGCCTTCCGGATCACCGGCTTCTGCCCGGTGATCTGCGCCAGCTCCTCGGCGGCCTTCTCCAGCAGCTTCGGGTTCGCCGTGGCCTCGCCCAGGCCGATGTTGACCACGATCTTGGTCAGCTTCGGAACCTGGTGGACGTTGCGGTACCCGAACTCCTTCGAGAGCTTCGGGATGACCTCCTTCTGATAGACCTCCTGCAGACGCGGGGCCATCTACAGCACCTCCGGAGCCAGCGAGATGATCTTCATGAACTTCTGCGCCCGCAGCTCCCGCGCGACGGGGCCGAAGATCCGGGTGCCCACCGGCTCGCGCGCGTTGTCGATCAGCACCGCCGCGTTGTCGTCGAAGCGGATGTACGACCCGTCCGAGCGCAGCACCTGCTTCTTGGTCCGCACCACCACGGCCTTTCGCACCTCGCCCTTCTTGACGCGGCCGTTCGCGATCGCGTCCTTGACGGAGACGACGATCACGTCGCCGATCGAGGCGTAGCGCCGCCGCGATCCGCCCAGCACGCGGATGCAGGCCACCCTTCGGGCGCCCGAATTGTCCGCGACCTGCAGTACGGTTTCCTGCTGGATCATGGGCTCCCCGCTAGACCCGCGCGGCCGCGGCCAGCGTCGCCTGCACCTTCCAACGCTTGCGCTTCGAGATCGGACGATGCTCGACGATGCGCACGCGATCGCCGATCGCGCACGAGTTGTTCTCGTCGTGCGCCAGGAACTTGGAGTAGCGCCGGACGTACTTCTTGTAGCGCGGGTCCTGGATCAGCCTCTCGACCTGGACCACCACCGTCTTGTCGAGCTTGTCGTTCACGACCAGCCCGTCCAACGTTCTCCGCATGCCTCGGTTCTTCACGATTGGCCCCGCCGCTCGCTCAGCACGGTCTCCACGCGAGCGATGTCGCGGCGAAGCTGTTCGAGCTTCGCCGTGTTCTCGAGCTGGCCGGTCGAGCGCTTCACGTGCGCATTGAACAGGTCGTCGCGCAATTCGCGCGACTTGACCGCCAGCTCCTCCAGCGTCAGCTCCCGGAACTCACGCGCCTTCATGATGTCCCTCGCGGCTGACCAGGCGCGTCTTCATGGGAAGCTTGTGCGCCGCCAGCCGCAGCGCCTCTTCCGCCACCTTGTAGGGCACGCCTTCCATCTCGTAGAGGATCCGTCCCGGCTTCACGACGGCCACCCACTCCTCGGGATTGCCCTTGCCCTTTCCCATCCGCGTCTCCGCCGGCTTCTTGGTCACCGGCTTGTCCGGGTAGATGCGGATCCAGACCTTCCCGCCGCGCTTCACGTGGCGGGTCATCGCGATCCGGGCCGCCTCGATCTGGCGCGAAGTCACGCGCGCCCGGTCGACGGCTTGCAGGCCGTAATCGCCGAAATCCAGGTTGCAGCCGCGATACGCCTTGCCGCGCATCCGGCCCTTCTGCTGCTTCCGCCATTTGACCTTCTTGGGCTGCAGCATCCGTTACCTCGGCTGCTCCTCGCCGACGCGCTGGGAGAGAGCGCCCTTGCGCATCTCCTTGTCAGCGACGTCGCCCTTGAAGATCCAGCACTTCACGCCGATCAGGCCGTAGGTGGTCTTCGCCTCGGCGAATCCGTAGTCGATGTCCGCGCGCAGCGTATGCAGGGGCACGCGGCCCTCGCGGTACCACTCGCGGCGCCCCATCTCGGAGCCGCCGAGCCGGCCGGAGCACTGGATGCGCATGCCGTTGGCGCCGAACTTCATCGTCGACGTCACCGCCTTCTTCATCGCGCGGCGGAAGGCGACCCGGCGCTCGAGCTGGAGCGCCACATTCTCGGCGACCAGCTGCGCGTCGAGCTCGGCCTTCCGGATCTCCTTGATGTTGATGAAGATCTCCTTGTTCGCGGAGAACTTCGCCAGCTCGGACCGCAGCGCCTCGACCTCGGCGCCGCGCTTGCCGATCAGGATCCCCGGCCGCGCGGTGTGGATGTTCACCACCACCTTCTCGCCGGTGCGGTCGATCACGACCTTCGAGATGCCCGCGTGGTAGAGCTTCTTCTTGATGAACTTCCGGAGCGCGAGGTCCTCGTGCAGCAGCTCCGCGTAGCGGCGCTCCGCGAACCAGTTGGACTGCCACCCGTAGAGGGTGCCGATCCGGAAACCATAGGGATGGACTTTCTGTCCCAAGCTCTACTCCTCGGCCAGCACGATTTCGACGTGGCTGGTCTTGCGCTGGATCCAGGCCGCCCGGCCCTGGGCGCGGGCTCGCACGCGCCACATGCTCGGACCCTGGTTCACCTGGATCTCACCGACGATCAGGTTGTCGAGGTCGATCCCCGCCTTCTCGCGGTTGTTGCGGTCTTCGGCGTTGGCGAGCGCCGAGCGCACCAGCTTGGCGAGCGGCTTGGCGAAGCCCTTGGCGGAGAGGTCGAGGACGGCGAGGGCCTCCTCCACGCTCTTGCCGCGGATCTCGTCGGCGAGCAGCCGCGCCTTGCGACAGCTGATGCGGTAGTTCATGAGTTTGGCTCGAATGTCCATGTCAGGCGACCGGCTTCACCTTCCGCGTGGCGGCGTGCCCCGTGAACTTTCGTGTGGGCGAGAACTCGCCGAGGCGGTGTCCCACCATGTTCTCCGTGATGAACACGGGGACGAAGAGCTTCCCGTTGTGGACGTGGAACGTGAGCCCCACGAACTCCGGCGTGATCATCGATCGCCGCGACCAGGTCCGGACCACCTGCTTGGTGCCGGAGCGGAGCACGCGATCGACCTTGCGCTGCAGGCTCGGGTCGACGTAGGGACCCTTCTTGAGTGAGCGTGCCATCGACTACTTTCCTCGCCGCTTCACGATGTACTTGTCGGTGCGCACGTTGCGGCGCGTCTTGTGCCCCTTGGTCGGCACGCCCCACGGCGTGCACGGATGGCGGCCACCCGACGACTTGCCTTCGCCGCCGCCCATCGGATGATCGATCGGGTTCATCGCCACGCCGCGCACGTTCGGGCGCTTGCCCAGCCAGCGCGAACGACCGGCCTTGCCGATGCTCTGGTTCTCGTGCTCGGTGTTGCCGACCTGGCCGACCGTCGCCATGCATTCGGCGAAGATCAGCCGGTGCTCGTCGCTGGGCATGCGCAGCGTCGCGTACTTGCCCTCACGGGCCATCAGCTGCGCGCCCACCCCGGCGGCCCGCACCAGCTGGGCGCCCTTGCCCACCTTCATCTCGACGGCGTGGACCACCGAGCCGAGCGGGATCTTGGCGAGCGGCAGCGCGTTGCCCGGGCGGATCTCCGCGTCCGGCCCCGACATCACGACGTCGCCGATGCGAAGCTCGTTGGGGGCGAGGATGTAGCGCTTCTCGCCGTCCTTGTAGTGGAGCAGCGCGACGTTGGCCGAGCGGTTCGGGTCGTACTCGATCGCCGCGACGCGGGCCGGAATCCCGATCTTGTCGCGGCGGAAATCGATGCGCCGGTAGCGGCGCTTGTGCCCTCCGCCCCGGTGCCAGCTGGTGACGTGCCCGTGGGCGTTGCGGCCGCCGCTCTTGCTGGTCCGGCCCTCGAGCAGCGAGCGCTCCGGCTTCTTGCGGGTGAGCTCCGCGAAGTCCGACACGCTCATGCCGCGCCGTCCGGGGGACGTGGGACCGTAGTTCTTGACCGCCATGCGAGGCCCCTACACTCCCTCGAAGAACTCGATCGTCTGGCCCTGCGCCAGGCGGACGATCGCCTTCTTCCACTCCGGCTTGCGGCCGAGGAACCGGCCGACCCGCTTCGACTTGCGCGGCATGCGCATCGTGCGCACCTCGACGACCTTCACGTCGAAGAGCGTCTCGACGGCGTGCCGGATCTCGCGCTTGTTGGCGCGCGGATCGACCGCCAGCGTCACGATGTTGCGCTCCTCGCGCGCGATGTTGCTCTTCTCCGTCACCACCGGGCGGCGGATCACGTCGTGCAGGTTCACGGCGCCACCTCCGCCCGCTGGGAGCGCAGCCGCTCGGCGATCGCCGCCACCGCCGCCCGGGTGAGCAGGAGCTTGCGATGCCGCAGCACGTCGTAGACGTTGAGTCCCGCGACGCGCAGCACGCTCACGTTCGGCAGGTTGCGCGCCGACCGCTCCACGAAGGGATCCTCGGCCGCGATCACGATCAGCACGGGGGCGTCCTTCAGTGAAAGATCCTGAAGGACCTTGGCGACCTGCTTGGTCTTGTACGCCGAGAGCCCCAGCTCGTCGATCACCGTGATGTTGCCTTCGCGCAGCTGGTGCGAGAGCGCCCCGCAGAGCGCGGCCTTGCGCACCTTCTTGGTCAGCGTGTGCTCGTAGGAGCGCGGCACCGGCCCGAACACCACGCCGCCGCCCGCCCACTGGGGCGCGCGGATCGTGCCCTGCCGGGCGCGGCCCGTGCCCTTCTGCTTCCAGGGCTTGATGCCGCCGCCCGAGACCGCCGCGCGGTTCTTGGTGCTGTGGGTTCCGGCCCGGCGCTTGGCGAGCTGCCGCCGCACCTCGGCATGGAACAGATGCGGCCGCACCGGGGCCTCGAAGATGGACGGCTCGAGATCGACCGATCCGGCCTTCCGGTTCGCCGCCGTGACGACGTCCAGGGTCGCCATGCTCTAGGCCTCGCTCCGCGTGCCGGTGCACGTCACAGCTTGATCTCCACGTCCACGCCCGCCGCCAGCTCGAGCTTCATCAGCGCGTCGACCGTCTGCGGGGTCGGATCCAGGATGTCGATCAGCCGCTTGTGGGTCCGCATCTCGAACTGCTCGCGCGACTTCTTGTCCACGTGCGGCCCGCGCAGCACCGTGTACTTGTTGATCGAGGTCGGCAGCGGGATCGGGCCGGCGACGCGCGCACCCGTTCGCACGGCCGTATCGACGATCTCCCCAGCGCTCTGATCGAGCAGCTTGAAGTCGTACGCCTTCATGCGGATCCGGATCTTCTGTGACGCCACGTCCTGCACGATGTGCTCCCGCCGGCTCTTCGACCGCTGGTTACTCGAGGATCTCGGAGACGACGCCCGCGCCGACGGTCCGGCCGCCTTCGCGGATCGCGAAGCGCAGCTCCTTGTCCATCGCGATCGGCGTGATCAGCTCCACCACCATCTCCACGTTGTCCCCCGGCATCACCATCTCGGTGCCCGC
>DATBRV010000026.1:0-16481 GCA_036560145.1 Myxococcota bacterium | reverse complement strand
GTAGTGCTGGTCTGGCCCGCCGATCGAGATCTCCTCCTGCGTGACCTCGCCGACGTCGCCGATGAAGAGCAGGTCCGTCTGCGCGTCCACCCACAGGCGCCAGGGATTGCGGAAACCCCAGGCGAAGATGCGCGGGTCGGGGGCTGCCGTGATCCACGGACCTGTCACGGTCGCGCACGCGCTCACCGAGGCCAGACCCACCAGCGGGTTGTCGCCGGGAACCGTGCCGTCGAGGTTCACGCGCAGGATCTTCCCGTTCCCCTTGTTGAGGCAGCTCCCGTACTTGTTGGTGGGCGGCGAAGCGTTGGCTCCGGTGTCGCCCACGGCGACGTAGAGGTGGCCGTCGTGGATCACCATCCCGCCGCCGTCGTGGTTGGCCGGTCCTTCCAGACCCGGACCGAAGCCGCGGGACGCCGCGATCACCGGAACCGGGTCGACCGTGAGCGTATCGCTGCTCTCCCCGAGAACCGCCCGGTAGACGCGGTGCTTGTCGAGGGTGGGCCCGTTCGATACGTAGAAGTAGAAGGCGCGGTTCTGGGCGACGTTCGGATCGGCCACCACGCCGAGCAGGCCCTTCTCCGAAGCCGTGTCGAGCGTGCCCCCGAACGGATAGGCGATCAGCGCGGTGGACCCGTCCGCGTGCCGGACCACGATCTGGCCAGTCTTGCGGGTGACCAGCGCCCGCCCGTCCCCCGAGAAGGCGATGTCGGTCGCGCTCCCGGCGCCGGTCACGAACGCGGTGTCGACCGACAGCTTGCCCACGAAGGCCGGGTCGAGCTGCGCCCACGCGTCAGGGGGCGCGCCGATCCACGCGGCAGCAGCAATCAACAGCGACGCGATACGGCGCATCGGATTTGCGGCAGAGCTCATCCCAGCCTCCTCGCGCGCCGGATCGAACGCCGGCGTAGCCGTTCAGAACGGCCAGTTCGTGGATTCGGTTCCTCCGTCCACCTCGAAGACCTTGCCGGTCACCCAGCTCGAGGCGGGCGACGCCAGGTAGAGCGCCATCGTCGCGATGTCCTCGACCTCGCCGAGCCGCTGCATCGGCGTGAGCTTCTCCATCTTCTGGCGCAGGTCGTCGTTCAGGAACGGCATCAGGGCGGAGGTCTTGACCGCCCCGACACCGATCGCATTCACGCGCACCACCGGGGCGAACTCGGCCGCCAGCTGGCGCGTCATGAACGAGAGCGCGGCCTTGGCCGTCCCGTAGGCGACGAAGTTGGGCTGCGGCACGCGCCCCGCCGCCGAGGAGATGTTGACGATCGAGCCGCGCCCCTGCTTCTGCATGTAGGGGATCGCGAGCCGCGAGAGCGCGAAGGCCGTCGTCACGTTGAAGTGGAAGGCCGCCTCGAACATTTTTTCGCTGGTCTGGAGCGCCGGCCGCGGCGGCGAGCCGCCGGCGTTGTTCACCACCACGTCGATCCGCCCGAACTCCGCGATCGCGCGTTCGACGAGATTCTGGAGCGCGCTCGGCTCGTTCACGTCCGAGGGCACCACCAGCGCGCGGCGTCCCAGCCCGCGCACCCGGGCGGCGACCGCCTCCAGCTGGTCCGGAGTGCGGGCCGCCAGCACCAGATCCGCGCCCTGCTCGGCGAAGGCGAGCGCGCAGCCCTCGCCGATCCCGCGCCCGGCGCCGGTCACGATCGCCACCTGGTCCGTCATCCGGAAACGGTCGAGTATCATCGCGGTCTCCTGATTGGAAGTGGAAGGATATCGCGATGGCGTGGCAGGCCCAGGCGCTCCTTCTCTCCGCCGGGGCCCTCGTCGCCGGGCTGGCGCTCACCTGGGGCGAGTATCGGGGACCGCGCGCGCTGATCTACGCCGCGAAGCCCCTCGCGACCCTGCTGATCCTCGCGCTCGCCGCGCTCGCGCCCGCCGGGACCGATCCCCAGGTCGCGCGCTGGATCGTCGCCGGACTCGTCTTCTCGCTCGCCGGCGACGTGCTGCTGATGCTGCCCTCGGACCGCTTCGCGGCCGGGCTCGCCAGCTTTTTGATCGCGCACCTCTGCTACATCGCGGCCTTCACCAGCGAGGCGGGCGTCCAGCTCGCGCCGCTGTGGCTCGCGCCGCTGCTGGTCGCGGTCTGGCTGGTCTACCGCCGGCTGGCCCCCGGGCTCGGCGAGCTGCGCATCCCGGTGATCGTCTACATCGGCGTGATCGTCGTGATGGCGTGGCAGGCGCTCGCGCGCTGCGCCGTGGTGCCCGGCGCCGGGCCGCCGCTCGCGGCCGCCGGCGCGCTGCTCTTCGCGACCTCCGACTCCGCCCTCGCGCTGGCGCGATTCCAGGGGCCGTTCCCGGGCTCACAAGCGCTCGTGTATGCCAGCTACTTCGCCGCCCAGTGGCTGATCGCCCTCTCGCTGTATGCAACGCCAGGCTGACCGGAACGGGTGACGATCTACCGCCTCGACGCCCGGCCCGTCTTCCCGCCTCCTTCCGAGGCCGACCCGAGCGGGCTGCTCGCCATCGGCGGCGATCTCTCGAGCCGTCGCCTGCTGGCCGCCTACGCCGCCGGCATCTTCCCGTGGTACGAGGATCCCGAGCCGATCCTGTGGTTCTCGCCCGATCCGCGCTGGCTGCTGCTGCCCTCCGAGCTGCACGTGCCGCGCCGGCTCACCCGCACGCAGCGCCAAGCAAGACTGGAGGTGACGTTCGACCGCGCCTTCGATCGCGTGATCCGCGGCTGCGCGTCGGCGCCCCGCGCCGACGCGCCGGGGACCTGGATCACGCCGGACATGCTGGAGGCCTACCAGGAGCTCTTCGCGCTCGGCTTCGCGCACAGCGCCGAGGCCTGGCAGGCGGGCGAGCTGGTGGGCGGCGTCTACGGCGTCTCGCTGGGCGGCGCCTTCTTCGGCGAGTCGATGTTCACGCTTCGCCCGGACGCCTCCAAGATCGCGCTGGTGACGCTGGTCCGACAGCTCGGGGCCTGGGGCTTCGACTTCCTCGATTGCCAGGTCCACACACCGCACCTCGAAAAGCTCGGCGCGCGCGCCTGGCCGCGCGCCGACTTCCTGCGCGCACTCGAGGCCGCGCTGCGCCGCGAGACGCGGCGGGGGCCCTGGCCATCCGGCCCGGCCCGGGTGGTATGATCGCGGCTCCGCGCCCGACGGAGATCCGATGCCGACGCTGGAAGCGACCGGACCGAACGCCGAACAGATCGCCTACTGGAACGAGCAGGCCGGCGCGAACTGGGTCGCCCGCGAAGCGTTGCTCGACGAGCAGATCGCGCCGCTCGGCCTCGCGGCAATGGACCGGGCGGGCGTCGCGCAGGGCGAGCGCGTGGTCGACGTCGGCTGCGGCTGCGGCCAGACCACGCTCCAGCTGGGGGCCCGGGTGGGACCGCGCGGCAGCGTCACCGGGATCGACATCTCGGCGCCCATGCTCGAGCGAGCGCGCGCGCGCGCCGCGGAGCAGGGCCTCGCGAACGTGCGATTCCTGAACGCCGACGCCCAGTCGACGCCGCTCGGCGCGCAGGCCTTCAATCTCGTTTTCAGCCGCTTCGGCGTGATGTTCTTCGCGGATCCGAAGGCCGCCTTCGCGAACCTGCGCGCCAGCCTCGCGCCCGGCGGGCGCGTCGCCTTCGTGTGTTGGCAGGAGCTGGCGCGCAACGCCTGGATGAGCATTCCAATGCGCGCGGCGGCGAGCCAGGTCGCGCTGCCGGCGCCGCCCCCGCCGGGGACGCCGGGGCCCACCGCCTTCGCGGATCCGGGACGGGTGCGCGGGATCCTGGAGAGCGCCGGCTTCGCCGGGATCGCAATCGAGCCGCTGGAGGGAACGCTGGTGGTCGGCGGCTCGGGGGCGACGCTCGAGCAGGCGGTCGAGTTCACGCTGAAGATGGGGCCGATGGCCAGGGCGCTGCGCGAGACGCCCAGCGAAGAAATCGCGCGCGTCGCCGTCGCGGTGCGCGAGGCGATCGCTCCGCATCGGACGCCGAAGGGCGTGATCCTCGGCTATGCCGCCTGGATCGTCAGCGCGAGATCCGGAGCGGCATGACGCAGGCCCCGCGAGACTGGGGCAGCGCCAGCGAGATCCCCGAGCTGGCGGGCGCGGTCGCGATCGCCGGGGTCGGCGAGGCGGATCACACGCAGGCGTCGGGTCGAAGCGCGCGCGAGATCTCCGCGCAGGCGGTCGAGCGCGCGCTCGCCGACGCGGGCGTCGCGCCGCACGAGGTCGACGGGATCCTCTACAGCGGCGGGTTCGGCGACGCCTTCGACTCCCGGGCCTTCCACGCGCACTTCGGAACCAGCCACGAGATCTGGCAGTCGCCGCGCGGCGGCGCGACGGTCCAGGCCGCCACCGCTCCCGCCGCGGCGGCCGAGGCGCTGCGCGCCGGCCAGGCGCGCTGCGTGCTGAACAGCTTCGCGGTCTCCTGGGCCACGCAGCGCTCGCAGATGGTGGGGGGGCCCGGCCAGTTCCACGCCGAGGAGCGCTACAAGGCGAGCCTCGAGGTGCCCTTCGGCTGGTTCCCGCAGCCGGTCTACTTCGCCACCATCGCGCGCCGACACATGATCGAGTTCGGGACCCGGCCGGAGCAGCTGGGAGCGATCGCCGTCTCGGCCCGGCGCCACGCGAACCTCCACCCCGGCGCGGTGATGCGCGAGAAGAAGCTCTCGCTGGCGGACTACCTGCGCCGGCCGATGCTGGTGGATCCCCTGCGCGTGGAGGACTGCTGCCTGATCTCGGACGGGGGCGGCGCCTACCTGATGACCACGCCCGAGCGCGCCCGCGACCTGCGCCGCCCCCCGGTGCTGGTCGCCGGCGTGGGCGAGGGGCGCTCCGGGACGGGCCTCTACTGGTCGCAGCAGCCGGCCTTTACATCGACGCCGCAGGTCTTCTCCGCGCCCGCCGCCTTCGCGATGGCCGGCATCACGCCCGGTGAAGTCGACGTGCTGGCCCTCTACGATCCCTTCACGATCGTGTCGCTGATGCAGATCGAAGACATGGGCTTCTGCGCCAAGGGCGAGGGCGGGGCCTTCGTCGAGGGCGCTTCGCTGGATTTCGACGGCGGGAGCCTGCCGCTCAACACCCACGGCGGGCTGCTCTCCCACGCCTACGTGCTCGGGATCTCGCACGTGATCGAGCTGGTGCGCCAGCTGCGCGGCGAGGCGGCCGCCCAGGTGCCGGGCGCCGGGATCGGCGTCTACGGCGGCTACACGGGGCACATGGCGAGCACGCTGGTCTTGAGGCGCGCATGAAGACGGCCGACTTCCCGCTCCCCGACACGGCATGGGAAGGCACCCGCGGCTTCTGGGAGGCGGCCGCGCGCGAGCAGCTCGCGATCCCGCGCTGCGCGGACTGCGGGCGCTACCAGTGGTATCCGCGCGAGCGCTGCCGGGCCTGCGGCGGCGGCGAGCTGCCCTGGACGGCGGTCTCCGGGCGCGGGACGCTCTTCTCCTGGGCGGTGGTGCGGCGGGCGCTGGTCCCCGCCTTCGCCGAGAAGCTTCCGCTGCTCACCGCGCTGGTCGCCCTCGCGGAGGACTCCGCCGTGCGCGTGGTCACCAACCTGGTGGAATGCGAGCCCGAGGCGCTGCGCGCCGAGCTGCCGATGCGCGTGGTGTTCCGTCCCCTCGTGTTTCCGAACCTCGCGCGGCGCGTGATCGCGCCGATGTTCACGCCGGCCCATTGAGCCGGCGAGCCGAAAGGAAGCCGCCCATGTCGGATCTGTTCCGCGACGTCGCCAGCATCGACTACCCGATCATCGACTGCGATTCGCACGTGAACGAGCCGCCCAACCTGTGGCAGGAGCGCGTGCCGGCGCGCCTGCGCGAGCGGGCGCCGCGGGTCGAACGCAGCGAGAAGGGCGACATCTGGATCTTCGACGGCGGTAAAGCGAAATGGCCGGTGGGCCTGACCGCCGTCGCCGGGCTCTCCTACTTCGACTACAAGCCGATGGGCCTCACCTACGAGACGATGCGCCCGGGCAGCTTCGAAACCAAGGCCCGGCTGGCGGACATGGATGCCGACGGCATCTACGCGCAGATCCTCTACCCGAGCGTGACGCTCAAGGGCGCCAAGATCTACAGCGACGACCGAGAGCTCCAGACGCTCTGCGTGCGCGCTTACAATGACTGGCTGCTCGAGTTCTGCAGCGGGTCGGGCGGCCGCCTGATCGGTCAGGCGATCCTCCCCACCACCGGGATCGAAGACACCATCGCGGAGCTCGAGTTCGCGATCCGGAGCGGCCACCGCGGCGCGGTGATCTCCTCGATGCCGAGCGGAGGCTTCGAGCCCAAGCCCGAGGACGACCGCTTCTGGGCGCGAGCCGAGGAAGCCGGCTTCCCGATCGCGATCCACATCGGCAGCTTCGTGCGCGGGGATCTGGCGCGGAAGGGCGGGAGCTGGTCCTCGCTCGCCTTCGTCGGCATGGCGGCGCTCACCAAGGCGGGCGGGCAGACGCTGCCCGTCGTCTGCGACATCCTGTTCTCGGGCATCTTCCAGCGCTTCCCGCGGCTCAAGATCGTGCTGGTCGAGTCCAACATCGGCTGGATCCCGACCCTGCTCGAGCAGAGCGACGACATGTTCATGCGTTATCGCTGGTACACCGGCGCGGTGAACGAGCAGAAGGAGATGCCGAGCGCCATCTTTTTTCGCAACTTCTGGGCGACCTTCATGGTCGACACCGTCGGGATGGACCTGCGCCACCGCATGAACGTCGACCACCTGATGTGGTCGACCGACTATCCCCACAGCGGCTCGGACTGGCCGAACTCGCGGCTCACGATCGAGCGGGTCTTCCGCGACGTCCCCAGGGCCGAGGTGAAGAAGATGCTGCACACCAATTGCAAGCAGCTCTACCGGCTCGACCAGATCCCGGAGCGGCTGGCGGGGCGCTAGCTCGCCGGACCGTGTCGTCCATCCGACCCCGACATGGTCGTTTCTCGCCGGGATGGCCGGGTGTAGAATGCGTGTATGACGAATCCGCGCGTGGCGCTCGTGACCGGTGCGAACAAGGGGATCGGGCTCGAGATCGCGCGCCAGCTCGCGCGCGAGGGGATGACCGTGTTCCTCGGCGCGCGGGACGAGGCGCGCGGCCGGTCCGCCGCGGAGAAGCTGGTTGGCGAAGGCCTCGACGCGCGACCCCTGCGGCTCGACGTAGCCGACGACGCCAGCGTCGCGGCCGCCGCCGCGGCGTTCGAGCGCGATCCGGGTCGTCTCGACGTGCTCGTGAACAACGCCGGCATCGCGATCGACGACGGTCCGCCGAGCCGGGTCTCGCTGGACGCCCTGCGGCGCACCTACGAAACCAACGTCTTCGGCGTCGTACGCACGATCCAGGCGTTCCTGCCGCTGCTGCGCCGCTCGGACGACGGTCGCATCGTGAACCTCTCGTCGGGGCTCGGATCGCTATCCCAGAACAGCGACCCGAATTGGGAGTTCGCGGCGGTAAAATTCCTGGCTTACAACTCCTCGAAGACCGCCGTGAACGCGATCACCGTGCAGTTCGCGTACGAGCTGCGCGACACGCGGATCAAGGTCAACGCCGCCGATCCGGGCTACGTGGCGACGGACATGAACCGGAATCAGGGCGTGCGCTCGGTCGAGCAGGGAGCCGCGACGCCCGTCCGCCTCGCAACCCTTCCAGCCGACGGCCCGACCGGCGGCTACTTCAACGACGCCGGGGCGATCCCCTGGTGAGCTTCCGGGCGCGGCGCTAGCCGCCGATCTATTTGCTCGGCGTCGCGACGGAAATGCCGATCGCTTCCGTCCGCGTGATCTCGACCATGTCACCGACGGCGATGCGCTCGAGGTTCTCGGGGTGGCGCACCTTGATGGTGACGCTCTCGCCGTCCTCGTCCTGTAGGGTCACGGTGCCCGCCTTCTTGTCGAACCCGGTGATCTTCGTCGTCACCGTGGTCACTTTCGCGCCCGCCACGGCCGGCTTGTCCCCGGCCTCCGCTCGCGCGACTTCTCCGGCGACGGCGGTGCCCAGCGTGGCGTCGCCTGCCTTCTTGACCTGGAACGCCACCGACTCGTAGAAGATCGCCGTGACCTCGTCTCCGACCTTGACCTGCGGGAGGTTGCGCACCGCGTCGCTGGCGCGGAACTTGATCAGGGAGCCGTCGTGACGCTCCAGCGTCACCCGGCGCGTCTGCTGATCGATGGCCTTCACCCGCGCCGTCGCCGTCACCGTTCCTTCGCTCACGGTGCCGCTCGGCAGCGCCTCCGGGGTCTTGCCCGTGCTGCTGCAACCTCCCAGCGCCGCGACGGCCGTGATTGCGGCCAACCAGATCCTGAGAGTGTTCGTCTGCATCGCGTTTCCCCTTTCGAGTTGAAGCCGAGCCCTTCGCCGGAGGCGGCTCATGGCGCGCAACTTCGCACAGATGTGCTTGCGACCGCAAGGCTATCGGCGTGCGGAGGCTCAGCGCTCGGCGAGCAGGCGGCTCGGAAGCGGCAGCGTGAAGACGATGACGTCGGGCTGGTCGCGCCGGCTCAGCCAGCGATGGCTGGAGCCCTGGCGCTGGTTGATCTGGTTCATGAATCCCTCCGTCGAGTGGCGGAGCGCTTCGGAGAAGAGCGTCGCATTCGAGAAGACGATCTCGAGGGCTTCGCCGCCCCCTTCCGCGAGCTGCACCTCGAAATGCAGGAAATTGTAGAGCGTCCCGGTGATCGTGGTGATCAGCTTGGACTGGCTCTTCAGCTCCTTGGCGCTCACCACGCGGTCGGCGCGCTCGGCGTAGTTGAGCTGCTGGTAGATCCCCGAGCTGAAGAGGCGGTCGGCCGCCTGCTCGCCCTGGCGGCGCATGTAGTCGGGATCACGCCGCGAGCCGATGTCCCAATCGAGGTCGAGCAGCTCGGTGAAGACCTTCACCGGATACCAGCGGCCGATGTCGATCTTCTGGTCGACGAGCTCGAGAGCGGGGCCGGAGAGGCGCGCGGCGAGCTGATCGGCCGAGATCCGGCCCTGGGTGCGATGCCGCCGCACGGTCACCACCGCGCCCAGCACCAGGCTGCCCTTGACCGAGGGATCGATCGAGCTGGCCATCTCCACCGTCATCGGTGTCCGGGGCCGGCGTCTTGAGCGTGTTGGGATCCGCAGCGGGAGCGATGTCGAGACTGATTCGCAATGCGAACGACAGTCGCTGGAAGCGATGGTTGGAACTCGCCCGCCGCCGTCAGCGCGGCGCGACGGCCGGAGCGAAGAAGAACGCGAGCCCCAGGATCACGTAGACGGCGAGCAGCTGAACGCCCTTGAGCCAGTCCGAACGCCCGTCGCCCGCGACCTGCCCGAGGATCAGGACGGAGAGGAGCACCGTCAGCACGAGCCCGCCGCTGAACGCCAGGTCCATCGGCGCCGGAGCGATGGCGTAGCTGAGCAGCACCAGCAGCGGCGCGACGAAGAGGGCGACCTGCACGCTGGATCCGATCGCGATCGAGAGCGAGAGATCCATCCGGTTCTTGACCGCGGCCGTGATCGCCGTCGCGTGCTCGGCCGCGTTGCCGAGGATCGCCACCACGAAGACGCCGACGAAGGCGTCGGTCAGGCCGAGCGCATGGCCCGCCGGCTCGATCGCTCCGACCAGGATCTCGCTGATCCAGGCGATCCCGACGGTGGCGCCGGCCAGCACGAGCACCGCGCGGCCGACACTCCACTGCGCCGCGTGCTCCCCCTCCTCCGCGCCGTGCGCTCCCGAAAAGAGGGCGCGATGGGTTCCCAGCGAGAAGAACAGATTCGCGGCGTAGACCGCGAGCAGGACGATCGAGATCCAGACGCTGAGGGACGCCAGCGGCGCGGCCCCCGATCCGAGCGCGCGTTGGAAGGCGGCGGGCAGGATCAGCGCGATCGTGGCGAGCGTCATCATCGTCGCCTGCGAGCGCGCGCCGGCCGCATTGAAGCTCTGCTCGGGGCGATTGCGCAGGCCGCCCGCGAACATCGCCGCGCCGAGCACCAGCAGGATGTTCCCGATGATCGAGCCCGCGAGGGAGGCCTTCACCACTTCATCGAGGCCGGCGCGCAGGGCCGCGATCGCGATGATCAGCTCGGCGGCGTTGCCGAAGGTCGCGTTCAGGAGCCCGCCGACCCCTTCGCCGGTGTGCACCGCGAGCTCTTCCGTGGCGCGCCCCATGAAGCCCGCCAGGGGGATGATGGCCACCGCCGCGGCCAGGAAGATCCAGAGCGATTGCTCCGGCGCGAAGTGCTCGAGGGCGATCGCGAAGGGGACGAAAACGAGGAGCCATCTCGACATGCCGGAAACTCTACTACTCTTCCATGACACCGCGAAGGGAGGGGTCATGAAGAAGAGCGACGTCCTCGTACCCAAGGGAATGGAGATGGCCTACGAGCAGTTCCACTTCGCGCCGGCGGTGCGCGCCGGGAAGTGGCTGCGCTGCTCCGGACAGCTCGGCACCGACGCGAGCTTCCGGGCCATCGCCGAGCCCGAGGCGCAGTTCGTGCAGGCCTTCGAGAACGTGAAGAGCGTGCTCGCCGCCGCGAAGCTCGGCTTCGGCGACGTGGTCGAGATGACGACCTTCCACGTCGGCCTGCGCGAGCACCTGGGCGCCTTCATCAAGGTCAAGGACCGCTACCTCGAGGCGCCCTACCCGGCCTGGACCGCGATCGGCGTGGTCGAGCTCGCGGCGCCGGGCGCGTTGGTCGAGATCCGCGTGACCGCGCGGCTGCGCGCTCCGGCGGCGAGCAAGCGTGCCAGGCCGAAGTCACGCCGCGCGAAGCGGAGCCGGTAGCCGGGAGCGGAACGCGGTCAGCGCGCGACCTGTCGGCGGCTCTTCCAAAGAGCGTGATGCTCGCGAATGATCTGGAGGATCCCCGCGCCGTCCTCGACGCAGCGCGGAATCGCCATGTCTTCCGGGCTGGCGAGCAGCGCGTCGGGGCGCAGCATGTAGCGCCGGGCCCACTCCACGAGCTCGCTCCACATGACGCCGGCGCAGATCAGCGGCGTATCGTAGAGCTTCCGGACCTGGAGCAGCTGCCAGATCATCGTCATCTCGAGCACGGTGCCGATCCCGCCGGGCACCACGACGAAGGCGTCCGAGACCAGCGCGAAGTGGTGCAGGCGCGTGAAGAAGGTGCCGTGCTCGTACGCCTCGTCGACGAAGGCGTTCACCTCCTGCTCGAAGGGCAGCTCGACCCGGATCCCGACCGAGCGCTGCCGCCCCTCCGGATCCGCGATCCGCGCCCCCTCGTTCGCCGCCTGCATCAGGCCGGGGCCGCCCCCGGTGACGATGTCGCAGCCGAGTCGCGTGAGCTCCGCGGCGAGATCGCGGACCGCCTGGTACACCCAGTGGCCGGGGTCGAGGCGGGCCGAGCCGAAGATCGTGACGCGATACGTCTTTCGCTCGACCGGGCGAAGCCTCGTAAGGTCGTTGACGACCGTCCACAGCCCGAACACGGATCGGGCCAGCACGTCCATCACCTTGTGCTCGTCGTCGAGCTTCACCAGCCCGGCGTCGGCCTCGGGCGTCGTCTCCCGATCCGCCATGCGCCGCTCAGTACCTCGCCTTGACGAAGCGCCTGCCCGCGAGCGACTTCTGATCGTCGTAGGCGCCCTTGTTCGAGCGCTTCGGGACCTGGATCCTGGGGCGTCGCACCTTCTTGTAGGGAATCCGATCGAGGAGATGGGCGATCGCGTTGAGCCGCGCGCGCCGCTTGTCGTCCGATCGGACGATGTACCACGGCGCATGGCGGGTGTCGGTGGCCTTCAGCATGCGATCGCGCGCGCGCGAATAGTCGTACCAGCGGCTGCGCGAGGGCAGATCCATCGGGCTGAGCTTCCATTGGCGGAGCGGGTCGTCGATGCGAGCTTCGAAGCGGCGCTTCTGCTCCGCGTCGCTCACCTCCAGCCAGAGCTTCACGAGCAGGATGCCGGCGTCGACGATGTACTTCTCGATCTCCGGGCAGCGTTCGAGGAAGACCTCGGACTGTTTCTCCGTGCAGAAGCCCATCACGGTCTCCACCCCGGCGCGGTTGTACCAGCTGCGATCGAAGATCACGACCTCGCCCGCCGCGGGGAAGTGCGCCATGTAGCGCTGGAGGTACATCTGGCTCTTCTCGCGGTCGGAAGGGGCGGGCAGCGCCACCACGCGGAACACGCGAGGGCTGACGCGCTCGCTGAGCGCCTTGATGGTGCCGCCCTTGCCGGCGGCGTCCCGCCCTTCGAAGAGCACCATCACGCGCAGGCCCTCCTGCCTGACCCACTCCTGGAGGTGGCAGAGCTCCACCTGGAGCTTGTGCAGCTCCTTCTCGTAGGCCCTCCGCTTCATCCTTCCGGCCTCGCCGCCGCGGTTCTCGTTCTTCATGGCGTCGATTCGACTCCTGGTCGCCCATGCTAGGGGCAGTGCCGTGGACGATAACCGCCGCGCTCGCGATCGGTGACCCCGCCGCGAGGCCACCCCGGGTCGACCGCCTGCGCCAGCACCACTGGGGTCTAGTGCCACAGTCCAGAGCTGATTACCCGCGCGACTCGCCCTTTGGACCCGAAAAGTCCGAGATCGACGGGCGCGACTCGTGCCATGCTGGGGCCGGCACGATGCCGGACGCACCGCTCGCGTTGACCAACGAGAGGCTCAAGACACCCCGCGCCGCAGGGCTGGCCGGGATCCTCTTCGCGGCGCTGTTCGCCGGCAGCATCGTGCTGATCCGGCTCGCGATCCCGCCCGAGCTGGGGGATCAGGGAGCCTGGCTGCACGAGCGGGCCGGCAGCGTCGCCGTCGGACTCGGCCTGGTGCCCTTCGCGGGCATCGCCTTCCTCTGGTTCATGGGCGTGGTGCGCGACCGCATCGGGTTCCGGGAGGACCAGTTCTTCTCGACCGTGTTCTTCGGCAGCGGCCTGCTCTTCCTGGCGATGACGTTCGTCTCCGCGGCGCTCGCGGGCGGTCTGCTGACGGCGCATTCCGTCGAGGCCGGCCGGGTGATCGACAGCGGGCTCTACACCCTCGTGCGCGCGGTGATGCTCCGCATCAGCAACGCCTACGCCGTCAAGATGGCGGGGGTGTTCATGATCTCGCTCGCCACCATCGCCATGCGCACCCGCGTCATGCCGCGCGGGCTCACCGTCGCCAGCTACGCCCTGGCGCTGATCCTCCTGCTGAGCATCGGAAGGAGCCTCTGGGTTCTGTTGATCTTCCCCGTGTGGGTTTGCGCGGTCAGTGTCTACATTCTGGTGTCGAACCTGCGCCGGGATCCAATCGAGGAGAAGCCCGTATGACGACTGAAAAGGCCCCCAGCGACGAGAATCAGGATGTTCGGGCGGCCCACGATCGACTGCGCTTCCAGTCGCGCGCAGACCGTCTCGCCGCGGGCAACGCGCTGCGCGAGCGTGTGCCGCGTCAAAGCCATGGGCGCTGGTCGTCGACCCACGCGAAGAGCCGCGATCCGATCGAGATCCTGAGGCAATCGAACGAAGGCCGCGTCCAGGAGCTGGTGCCGCTTCGCTTCGGGCGCATGCTCCGCAGCCCGTTCACCTTCTTCCGCGGCTCGGCCGGGCTGATGGCGCACGACGTGGCCAAGCTCCCGAGCATCCAGGTCCCCGTGCAGGCGTGCGGCGACTGCCATCTGGTCAACTTCGGCCTGTTCGCCACGCCCGAGCGCAAGCTCGTCTTCGACATCAACGATTTCGACGAGACGCTGCCGGCGCCCTGGGAATGGGACGTCAAGCGCCTGGCGGCGAGCTTCGTCGTCGCAGCGCGCGACAACCAGCTCTCCGACGCCAAGGCTCGCGACATCGCCATGGCCTGCGCACGCTCCTATCGCGAGCACCTGCGCGAGTATTCCCGCATGAGCCCGCTCGAGGTCTGGTACGCGCGGATGGATGTCGACTACCTGATCGAGATGGCCCCGGATGCGGAGACGAAGAAGAGGCGTCAGGCGTACGCAAAGGCGGCGAGCGGACGCATCCTCGACAACCTGTTCCCGAAGATCTCGGCCCAGGTCGCTGGCCGCCCTCGCCTGGTGGATCAGCCGCCGGTGCTCTTCCACGTCGGGGAGGAAGGCCTGGAGGAGCGCGTCCGCCAGGTCCTGCTGATGTATCGGGAGTCGTTGCCCGACGAACGGCGCGTGCTCTTCGATCGCTATCGCATGGAAGACTTCGCAATGAAGGTCGTCGGCATCGGCAGCGTGGGGACGCGCTGTTGGATCGTCCTGTTCTTCTCCGAGGAGAACCACCCGCTCATCCTCCAGTTCAAGGAGGCCTGCCGTTCGGTCCTGGAGCCGTACACGGCCAAGAGCGTCTACGAGAACCAGGGCCAGCGCATCGTGAACGGGCAGCGCTTGATGCAGTCGTCCAGCGACATCTTCCTGGGCTGGGTGCGCGGAGCGCGGGGCTACGACTACTACGTCCGGCAGCTGCGGGACATGAAGTTCTCGATCCCGATGGAGGCAGCGCCCGCCCAGCAGTTCGAGCGCTATGCCGAGATCTGCGGTTGGGTGCTCGCCCGCGCCCATGCCAAATCCGGCGATTCCGCGACGATCAGCGGCTACCTCGGCAAGAGCGACAACTTCGACCTCGCGATCGGAAGATTCGCGGTCGCCTACGCCGACCAGACCGAGCGCGACCACGCGGCGCTCCTCAAGGCCGTGCGCGCCGGTCGCGTCGAAGTGCTCGAGGAAGAGGTGTAGGCCGGGAAGCCCCCGGTCGCATCGTCATGAGCTGGATTCGGCGCTATCGGATCTGGACCTTCGTGCGATCGGCGCTCTGGCTGGTTCCGCTCGCCAGCATGTTCGTCGCCCTGGCGGTCACTGCGATCCTGCGCCAGATCGATCACGCGACGGGCTGGACGGTCCTCGGGTTCGGCCTGGACGGAGCGCGCGCGCTCCTCGCCATGCTCGCTGCCTCGATGCTCTCGCTGCTGGTGTTCGTGCTCTCCGCGCTGCTGATCGCCGTGCAGGTCGCGAGCGCCCAGCTCACGCCTCGCGTGATCGCGGCCACGTTCCTGCGGGATCGGGTGGTCAAGTTCACGATCGCGCTCGTCGTCTTCACCTTCATGCTGTCGATCGGGGTGCTTGGGCGCAGCGAGGACTCGGTGCTCCAGCTGTCCACCGCCATCTGCGTCCTCGCGAGCCTCACGAGCATCGCCATGTTCCTGGTGCTGGTGGACTACTCGCTCAAGTCGCTGCGGCCCGTCAGCCTGGTCGCCCGGGTGGCGGTAGAGGGATTCAAGGTCGTGGAGGACGTCTACCCGCATCTGCTGGGGGCGGAGATCGACCGGCGGCGATCGACGAGGATCTCGGCGCCCGGCGCTCCCGATCGCACCATCCCTCACGCGGGCGCCTCGGCCGTTCTGATCGCGGCGGACTTCCGCGGGCTGTCGGCCGCCGGGGTTGCCGCGCAGGGGCTGATCGAGCTGGTTCCGCGCGTGGGCGATTTCATCGCGGAGGGCGAGCCGCTGTTCCACCTCTACGCCGGAGCGGCTCGCCTCGAAGACCGGCGCTTGCGGGACGCGCTCGCCTTCGGCCAGGAGCGGACGCTGGAGCAGGATCCCATGTTCGCGTTCCGGATCCTCGTCGACATCGCGGCCAAGGCGCTCTCGCCCGCCATCAACGATCCCACCACGGCGGTGCTCGCGATCGACCAGATCCATCCCCTGCTGCGCGAGATCGGAAAGCGCCACCTCGACACGGAGGCGATTCTCGACGAGACCGCGGCGCACGGCGTGATCTTCCGCACCCCCAATTGGGAGGACTACGTGGTGGTCGCGGTCAGCGAGATCCGCCAGTACGGAGCCGGAAGCCTGCAGGTCGTCCGGCGCCTGCGCGCCCTGCTGGAGGACCTGATGACGGGCCTTCCGGCGATTCGCCGGCCGCCGCTGGAGGCCCAGCTCCGCATCCTCGGCCACGCCGTCGCGCGCAACTTCCCCGACGCCGAGGATCGCGAGATGGCAAGCGCCGCAGACCCTCAGGGTCTCGGCCACGTGGGGTAGCAGCAGCGCCTCAGGATCGGGTGGCGGGCCCGCGCGTCTCGTCCACCGCAGCCATCACGTCCTGCGCGGCTCCGGAGGGAGCGGGCACCTCGACCACGCGCTCCGGCACGTCGTCGTACTCGAGCCGCAGCGCGCGCGACATCGTGGCGTGCATCTCGTACAGGCAGGTGATGTAGGTGAGCTCGAGGATCTCGACGTCCGAGAGGCCCGCGCGCAGCGCCTCGAAGACGCCGTTGGGCACGCGGCCGCCCTCGAGCACGAGGCAGTCGGTGTAGGCCAGCACCGCGCGCTCGAGCGGCGAGAAGCAGCTGGCGGTCTGCCAGTGCGGGATCGCCGCCACCTGCTCCTCCGAGAGCCCGACGTCCCGGCTCGCCTTGCAGTGCTGCGAGAAGACGAACTGGCTGGCGCGCGACCAACCGGCGCGGGTCTGGCCGAGCTCGCGCAGGCGGGGATCGAGCACGCGCTTGCGGCTGCGGTAGAAGGCGAAGCCGGCGACCGCGTGGTCGAAGCAATCCGGCACCAGCGCGAAGACCGTCCACCAGTTGCCCGGCGTGCCCGTCGCGGTGCCGGGCGACGCGACCGGATCGCGGTCGCCGAAGAGCCTCTCGTACAAC
>DATBRV010000025.1:0-37833 GCA_036560145.1 Myxococcota bacterium | reverse complement strand
TACTCGGTCGCATGCACGCGCCCGCGCGTCAGCTGGCGCAGCAGCCAGGAGTCGACGGTGCCGAAGGCGAGCTCGCCGCGCTCGGCGCGCTGCTGCGCCCCGGGCACCGCGTCGAGGATGAAGCGGATCTTGGTCCCCGAGAAGTAGGCGTCGATCACCAGCCCGGTGCGCGCCGAGACCTCCTCCCCGAGACCGCGCGCCTTCAGCTCGTCGCAGATCGGGGCGCTCTGGCGCGATTGCCAGACGATCGCCCGGTGGATCGGCGCGCCGCTGCGCCGATCCCAGACCAGCGTCGTCTCGCGCTGGTTGGTGATGCCGATCGCGGCCACGTCGCTGCCGCGGGCGCCGGCCTTGGCGAGCACGCCGCGCGCGGCCCGCAGCTGGCTCTCCCAGATCTCGACGGGATCGTGCTCGACCCAGCCCGGCCGGGGAAAGTGCTGCGCGAACTCGTGCTGGTCGACCGCGACCAGCGCGCCGCTGCGATCGAAGAGGATCGCGCGCGACGACGTGGTCCCCTGATCCAGCGCCATCACGTATCGGCTCATGGCCCCTCCCTCGCGCTCGTCCGTCAGCCCTCGAACAGGGCCTCGACGAATTCCTCGGCCGAGAAGTCGCGCAGGTCCTCGACGGCCTCGCCCACGCCGACGAAGCGCACCGGGATGCCGAGCGTGTCGGCGAGGCCCACGATCACGCCTCCCTTGGCGGTTCCGTCCAGCTTGGTGAGCACCAGTCCGGTCAACGGGGCCACCCCGGCGAACAGACTGGCCTGCGAGAGCGCGTTCTGCCCCGTGTTGGCGTCGAGCACGAGCAGCGTCTCGTGCGGAGCGCCGGGGATCTCGCGTCCGATCACCCGCGTCAGCTTGCCGAGCTCCTCCATCAGCGGGCGCTGGGTCTGGAGACGCCCGGCGGTGTCGATGATCGCGACGTCGGCGCCCCGCGCCCGGGCCGCCTTCAGCGCATCGAAGGCGACCGCCGACGGATCGCTGCCCGGGGCGCCGGCGATCACCTCGCAGCCGGTTCGCTCGCCCCAGATCTGGAGCTGGTCGATGGCGGCCGCCCGGAAGGTGTCCGCCGCGCCCAGGATCACGCGGCGGCCCTCGGCCCGGTAGCGCGCGGCGAGCTTGCCGATGCTGGTGGTCTTTCCGGAGCCGTTCACGCCCAGCACCAGGATCACGTGCGGCTTGGCGAGGAGCGCGAGGCCGGTCTTGCCCTGGACGCGCCGGAGCTTGGCGAGGATCGCGGCGCGCAGCACGCTGCGCACCTGCGCGGCGTCGCTGCCCGCCGCCTGCGCGCGCACGCTGGCGAGCAGGCTCTCCGCCGTCTTCACGCCGAGGTCGGCCCCGAACAGCAGCTGCTCGAGCTCTTCCAGCAGCGCGGCGTCGAGGCTTCGTCCCTCCGCCAGCTGCGAGAGGCGGCCGACCAGCGCGTCGCGGGTGCGGCGGAGCCGGTCGCGCAGACGCGCGGGCGCAGGGGCCTGGGCGGGCGCCGCGATGGGAGCCGCCTCGGCGGCGATCGGCGTCGGCGGGGCGGCGGGAGCGGGCGCGACCGCCGGCTCGGCGATCGCCGGCTTCCGGCGCCGGGCGGCCCGCCAGATCAGGAGCGCGAGCAGCAGCGGGATCGATCCGCCCACGACTGCGGTCTCGAGCGGGTGCGCGCCCGCGAAGGCCAGCGCCGCCTCGAACCACGCGAGCAGCTCGGTTTGCATGGGGCGCGGAGGATACCAGCTCGCGGCCGGCCCGATGAACTACGCTCGCCTGCGGCTCGCTGCGCGCCGCTTCGCGGCTGGCCTGCGTGGACTCCGCTCGCCTGCGGCTCGCTGCGCGCCGCTTCGCGGCTGGCCTGCGTGGACTCCGCTCGCCTGCGGCTCGCTGCGCGCCGCTTCGCGGCTTGCCTGCGTGGACTCCGCTCGCCTGCGGCTCGCTGCGCGCCGCTTCGCGGCTTGCCACCCTCGCGCCGGGCGACAAGACTCCGCGGGGCGACGGGGCCAGGAGGCGGGATGCAGGGGCAGGCAGAGCGCAGCGAGCCCGTCACGCCGGTCTACTCGGGCGCCCGCCTCGCGCTGCTCGGAGCGCTCGCGCTGCTGATGCTGCTGCCCGTGACGCTGCCCGTCACCGTGCTGCGCGCGCTGGTGCACGAGCGCTTCGGCGTCTCGGAGCTGCTCACGTCGCTCTTCATGTCGATCAACATGGTGGGCGCGGTGCTCGCCGCGGGGCCTGCCGGAGCGCTCGCCGACCGCTTCGGGCGCCGTCGCGATTGGATCGCGGCGGCGCTGGTCGCCGACGCCGCCTGCCTGTTCGCCCTCACGCTGCCGGTCTCGTTCGAAGTCTTCCTGGCCCTGCGCTTCCTCGAGGGCTGCGCGCACATCATCGCGCTCTCGCTGCTGCTCTCGCTCGCGGCGGCCGCCAGCTCCGAGGAGCGGCGGGGGCGGGTGATGGGCCTGGTGGGGGCGGGCATCACCCTGGGCGTCGCGATCGGAGCGCCCCTGGGAGGCGCGATCGGGCGCAGCGACCCGCTGCTCCCGCTGCAGGTGGGCGGCGCGGTGGTGATGGTAGCGGCGGTGCTGGCGCGCTTCGGGCTGGTCGAGGTGGGCTCGGGCGAGGCGCGCCCTTCGCTCGCGACGATCCTGCGCACGCTGCGCGCGAACCCGCTGCTGGCCGCGCCGCTCGCCTACTCCTTCGTCGACCGCTTCACGGTGGGATTCTTCACGACCACCTTCTCGCTCTACCTCTCGCGCGTGCATGCGCTGCCCGCGCCGCGCATCGGGCTACTGATCGCGGTCTTCATGCTCCCGTTCGCGCTGCTCTCCTACCCGTTCGGCCGTCTGGCGGAGCGACACTCGCGCGTGGCGATGGTGGCGGGGGGAAGCTTCGTCTACGGCGTCGGCACCATCACGCTCGGCTTCTGGCCGGTCGAAACGCTGGCGTGGCTGATGGGCTTCCTGGGGATCGCTTCGGCTGTGATGTTCGTGCCGTCGCTGGTGCTCGCGACCGACGCCGCGCCGCGCGAGATCCGCGGCTCGGTGCTGGGCGCCTTCAATGCCGCCGGCTCGCTCGGCTTCATCGCCGGACCGCTCACGGGCGGCTTCGTCAGCCAGACCGTCGCGCAGCGCGCGAGCTGGGAGGCGGGCTACCAGGCCGCCTTCGCGGTGGCCGGGGTCTCGGAGATCCTGTGCGTGCTGATCACGCTGCCGTTCCTGCTTCGCTTGATCAGGCTGGGGCGGACGCGGTAGCGGAACGCGGAGGTCAGTGCAGCTCGACGGAGACGAGCTTGCTGACGCCCTTGCGCTCCATCGTCACGCCGTAGAGGACGTCCGCGACTTCGATCGTGCGCTTGTTGTGCGTGATCAGCACGAACTGCGAGTCCGCGGCGAGCTCGCGGACGATCTCGTTGAAGCGGCCGACGTTGGCGTCGTCGAGGGCGGCGTCCACCTCGTCGAGCAGGAAGAACGGCGAGGGCTTGACCTGGAAGATCGCGATCAGGAGCGCGATCGCGGTCAGCGTCTTCTCGCCGCCCGAGAGCAGGTTCACGTTCTGAAGGCGCTTGCCCGGCGGCATCGCCATGATCTCGATGCCCGCCTCCAGCACGTCCTCGGACTCGGTCAGCGAGAGGCTCGCCTTCCCGCCGCGGAAGAGCCGCGGGAAGTTCTCGGAGAAATGCTTGCTGACGGCCTCGAAGGTCTCGCGGAAGCGCTTGCGGCTGGTCCGGTTGATGCGCTGGATCGCCTCCTGGAGCGAGGCGAGCGTCGTATCGAGGTCCTGCTTCTGTTCGGAGAGGAAGCGGAAGCGCTCGGAAAGCTCCTCGTGCTCCTCGATCGCGCCGAGGTTGACCTCGCCCAGGGCCTGGATCCGCTTGCGCACGTCCTCCAGCTCGCTGCGGCGCTCCTCGCGGGGAAGCCGCGCGAGCCGCGCGTTGGCGCGCGCGTCGCGGGCGGCGTCGGGCGCGGGCTCCTCCTCCTCGACGCCCTCGCCGGGCGCCGCGTCCGCCGCGGGCTCCTCGGGCGGAGCGGCCGGCGGCTCGGACTCGAGCGCCGGCGGCGACCAGCTCGCGAGGTCGACCTCCCATTTCTCGCGCACGCCGTCCTGTAGGTGCGCGAGACGCAGCTCCGACTCGCGCACCGAGAGCTCCGCCTGCCCCGCCGCCTCGCGCTCCGCGACGATCTCGGCGCGCGCGCCCCGGACCGCGGTCTCCAGCTCGGTCGCCGAGGCGCCGACCCGATCGTAGGTCTCGCGCTTCGCGTCGATTCCCGCGCGCGCCGCCTCTTCCTGGGCGAGCCGCGCCTCGAGCGTGGTCTGCGCGTCGCGAATCACGACCGCGAGCTCCTCCCGACGCGCCTCCGCGCTCGCGATCTCCTGCTCGCGGCGGCTGATCCAGGCGCGCGTCTCGGTGGCCGCCGCCGCCGCGCGCTCGCTGGCGACGCGCAGGCGGTCGCGCCGCTCGGCGCGGCCCGCGTGCTCGACGCGGCGCTCGGTCGCGATCGTCTCGAGCCGCAGCAGATCGCGGCCCGCCGAGCCGATGCGCAGGCCGAGCGCGTCGAGATCGCGCTGGCGCGTGCCGCGCTCCTGGCGGGCGGCGCCCAGCCGCTGCTCGAGCCCCGCGCGCTCCGAGACGAGCGATTCGCTTCCCGAGAGCAGCTCGGAGCGCTCGATCACGCGCCCTTCGTGCGCCTCCCCGAGCGCCTTCACGCGCTCGCGGCTGCGCTCGAGATCTTTTTCGTGGTTCGCCACCGCGAGCGCCGCCGTGTGATGGCGATTGCGCAGGTTGTCGAGCTCGTCCGCGACGCGGGCGAGCGCGCTCTCCGCCGCGGCGTGCTCCGCCTCCGCCTCGGCGACCGAGGCCTCCAGCCCGGTGAGCTCGGACTCGAGTTCGCGCACCTCGCGCACGCGGGCGATCAGGCCCCCGCCGGCGGCCGCCTCCTCCCCGCCGCGCACCACGCCCTCGGGCGTGAGCACGCAGCCGTCCGGCGTCACGAACACGGCCGGGATCCGGCCCGCACCGTAGACCTCGAGCACCTGCTCGAGCGAAGCCACCAGGTTGACGCCGCCCAACAGCCGGCGCGCGAGCGCCTCGTAGCCCGGCCGCGGCCGCACGCGGCCGAGCAACGGCTCGCCGAGCGGGACGAAGCCGTGCGCCTCCGACGCGGGCTCCGGCAGGACCACGAAGACGCCGCCGCCGGCGTGCGCCTCCCGCAGCCAGGCCAGCCCGTCGACGGCGCGGCGCGCGCTCTCGACCACCACCGCCTCGGCGCGCTCGGCGAGCACGGCCTCCACCGCGCGCTCGGCGTCGCGGTCGACCTCGAGCACGTCGCGCACCAGCGCGCGCACGCCGAGGGCGCCGCGCGCGTCCTGGTCGCGCTCCAGCAGGGCGCGCGTACCCGCCCCGACGTCCTCGCGGCGCTCCAGCACCTCGCGCAGCGAAGCGAAGCGCGCGCGCCGGGTCTCCCGCGTCTCGCGCCGCTCGCGCAGCGCGAGGCCCGCGCGGCGAGCCTCCGCCACCGCCTGCTCGTGGCCCTCCAGCGCGGCGCGCAGCGCGCCCATCAGACGGTCCCGCTCGGAGAGCAGGTTGCGCAGCCCCTCTTCGAGCGCGCGCTGCTCGTGGTCCGCGCGGCTGGCCTCGACCTGCCCGACCTCGAGGTTCTCGTCGGCGTTGCGCAGGCGCGCGTCGATCGCGGCCCGCCGGTCGTCGACGGCGGCGAGGCGGTCCTCGGCGCGCGCGATGCCCGTCAGCACCTCGACCAGCGCAGCGCTGGCGGCCTCTCGCTCGCGCTCGAGCCCCTCCAGCTCGTCGCGTGCGCCGCGGGCCGCCGTCTCGGCGCGCGAGACGGCCTCGCGCTCGGACTCGACGGCGGCCTCGACCGCGCGCAGCTCCGCGCTCGCGTCGGCGGCCTCGCTCTCCTGGGTCGCGAGCTGCGCGCGCAGCTTCGCGAGCTCCTCGCGCCGCGCGGCGATCGTGTCCGCGTGGTTCTCGCGCTCGCGGCGCCCGTACTCGATGCGCCCCTCGCAGTCCTTGATGTCGCTGCGCAGCCCGAGCAGCACCTCGGTGTCCTGCGAGAGCAGGCGCTCGCACTCCACCAGCTCGAGGCGCCGCTGCTCGAGGGCGAGCTCGCGCTCGGCCAGCCGCGTCTCGAGCCCGGTCACCCGCTCCAGCAGCACGCGCTGGCGCTCGCGCGCGTCCGCGGCGTCCGCCAGCAGCTCCCGGCGGTCGTCGGCGGCGAGCGAGAGCTCGAGCACGCGCCAGGTCTCGCGCAGGCGCTTGTAGCGGGCGGCCTTCTTGGCCTGGCGCTCGATGGCGTTGATCTGGCGGCGGATCTCGGCGAGCACGTCGGTGACGCGCAGCAGGTTCTGCTCGGTGGAACGGATCTTCGACTCCGCCTCGCGGCGCCGGGCCTTGAACTTGCCGATCCCCGCGGCCTCCTCGATCAGCTCGCGCCGATCCTCGGGCTTCGCCGACACGATCTCGGCGATGTGCCCCTGCTCCACGATCGTGTAGCCCTTGGCGCCCATTCCCGAGTCGCGGAACAGATCGTGGACGTCGCGCAGGCGGCAGGGCGTCTGGTTGAGGAAGTACTCGGACTCCCCGGAGCGGTAGAGCCGGCGGGCGACCTGGATCTCGTTCCAGCCGGAGAAGGCCGGGGGTCCGCTGCCGTCGCTGTTGTCGAAGGTGATCACGACCTCGGCGACGTTCACGGCGGCGCGCCCTTCGGAGCCGGCGAAGATCACGTCCTCCATCGATTTGCCGCGGAGCCGGCGGGGCGACTGCTCTCCCATCGCCCAGCGCATTCCGTCGACCACGTTGGATTTGCCGCAGCCGTTCGGACCGACCACCGCGGTGATGCCGCGCTCGAAATGCAGCACGGTCCTATCGATGAAGGACTTGAAGCCGTTGAGCTCGAGGGACTTGATGCGCAAGCAATCTTCTCACGCGCGCTGGCGGCCTGGCCAGGCGAGCGCAGCCTCGATCGAGTCGACGGAGGACGGAGGGGGTGCGGAGTTTCTACCACCCCGGGGTGGCCGGGCGCAAGCAGGAATTCTCCCGACCTGCACCCGGGGGGATCAGCCGGCTGCGGCCCGGCGCTCCTGCCCTTCGTATTGGAGGCGATAGAGCCGGTGGTAAACGCCCCCGATCGCGAGGAGCTGATCGTGGCTCCCCGACTCGACGACCCGGCCCTTGTGGAGCACGTGAATCCGGTCGACGTCCTGGATCGTGGAGAGGCGGTGGGCGATCACGATCGCGGTCCGACCGGCGAGCAGGGCGTGGGTCCCCTCCTGGATCAGGGACTCCGTCTCGCTGTCGATCGAGCTGGTGGCCTCGTCGAGCACGAGCACGTCGCCGCCATGGGCGAGCGCGCGCGCGAAGGAGAGCAGCTGGCGCTCGCCCGCGGAGAAATTGCTGGCCCGCTCGCGCACGACCGTCTCGTAGCCCTGCGGGAGCGATCCGATGAAGCGATCGGCGCGCACCGCGCGGGCCACCCGATCGATGCTGGCGCGGTCCACGTCGGTCCGGCCCACCGCGATGTTCTCCGCGATCGTCCCGCTGAACAGGAAGACGTCCTGGAGCACCATCGCCACCCGGCGGCGCAGGTCGGACTGGCGCAGATCGCGCAGATCGACGCCGTCGAGCAGGATCCGGCCGCGGGTCGGATCGTAGAGGCGCGTGAGCAGCTTGATGATGGTGGTCTTGCCGGCCCCGGTGGCGCCCACGATCGCGACCTTCTCGCCGGGCGCCACCCGGAACGTCACGTCGTCGAGCACCTGGTCCTCGCCCTGGTAGGCGAAGCTCACGTGGTCGAATTCGACCGTCCCGCGCGGCCCCGCGGCGGGCCGCAGCGCCGCCCGCCTGGCGGGCTCCCGGTCCGCCACCGCCGGTTGGGTGTCCAGCAGCTGGAAGATGCGCTCGGCGCTCGCCATCGAGGACTGCATCACCGAGTACTTCGCCGAGAGATCCCGGAGCGGCAGGAAGAAGCGGCGCATCCAGTCGATGAACACGTAGAGCGTGCCCACGTCCGCCAGCCCGGTCGCCTGCCAGATGATGATCGCGACCGTGATCCCGGACGCGAACTCGACCACCGCGAAGAGCGCGGCGTCGTATCGGATCGACATGAACCAGGCGTCGCGATGGTCCGCGTTCATGACGTCGAACTCGCGGAAGCTGCGCTCCTCGTGGTTGAAGAGCTGCACCACCTTCATGCCCGTGACGTGCTCCTGGAGAAAGGCGTTGATGCGCGCGATCCGCACCCGCACGGCGCGGAAGGCCTCGCGCACCTTCAGCCGGAACACGATCGCCGCGACCGCGAGCAGGGGCACCACCAGGAACGTGAGCGACGCGAGGCGGGCGTCCACCAGGAAGAGCGCCACCGCGAATCCGACCATCTTGAGCACGTCGGTGATCAGGGCGACGATCCCGGCCGAGAACATCTCGGAGACGTTCTCGACGTCGTTGGTCGCGCGCGTGACCAGGCGCCCCACCGGATAGCGGTCGAAGAAGCCGAGATGCAGCTGCTGGATGTGGGCGAACACCACGTTGCGGAGGTCGCGCATCGCGGCCTGGCCGGTTCGCGACATCACGAGCGCGCTCAGGTAGGCGACGGCCGAGCCCGCGACCATCACCGCCAGGTAGATGCCCGCGAGCCAGGCGAGCTCGGGCAGGCCCGCCGGCGGCGCGAGCCAACGGCCGAGGTCCGACGTCCCGCCCGTACCCACCAGGTGATCGAGCCCGGTCTTCACGATCCAGGCCGGCGCCAGCTCGAGCAGGAAGCCCGGGAAGACCAGCAGCAGCGTGAGCGCCACTTCTCCGCGATACGGCGACACGAAACGCCAGAGCCGCGCGAGCAGCCGGGCATCGTACGCCTTGCCGAGCGCCTCCTCTTCGTGCATCGCCTCGGCGGCGGACGAACGGGGGGCCGGTCTCGCCGCGCTCACAGGCGCGCCTCCGCGAGCGCCGGCTCGCCGGCGAGGTCCTCCTCCAGCGCCTGCTCCTGTACGAGACGCGCATAGAGCCCGCCCTGCGCGACCAGCTGGTCGTGGCTGCCGCGCTCCGCGATGCGCCCCGCCTCGAGCACGATGATCTGATCCGCCTTGCGGACGCTGCTCACGCGGTGCGAGACCACCACCACGGTGCGCCCCGAGAAGACCTCCTCCAGCTCGCGCTGGATCGCCGCCTCGGTCTCGGCGTCGACGCTCGAGAGCGTGTCGTCGAGGATCAGGATCTTCGGCCGCAGCGCCAGCGCGCGCGCGAGCGCGGTGCGCTGGCGCTGCCCTCCGGAGAGCATCACGCCGCGCTCGCCCACCACCGTGTCCCAGCCGTCGGGAAGGTCCGGCACGTCCTTGGCGAGCTGCGCGCGCCGCGCGGCCTCCACCACCTGCTCCCGGCTGGCGCCCTCGAGCCCGAAGGCGATGTTCTCCGCGAGCGTCATCGAGAAGAGGAACGAGTCCTGCGGAACCATCGCGATGCCGCCGCGCAGCGTGCGCAGCGGGATCCGGTTGATGTCGACGCCGTCGACGAAGAGCTGGCCGTCATCGACCTCGAACAGCCGCGGGATCGCGCAGGCGAGCGTGCTCTTGCCGGAGCCCACGGCGCCCACCACGCCGAGGGTCGAGCCCGCCGGCACGCGCAGCGAGACGTCACGCAGCGCGGGGGGCCGGTCCGAGCCCGGATAGCGGAAGGTGAGCCCGCGGAACTCGATCTCGCCGCGCAGCTCCGAGACCGGGGCCGCGTCGGCGCGATCCGCGATCGCGGGCTTCTCGGAGAGCAGCTCCTCGATCCGCTGCATCGACGCCGCGCCGCGCTGCACGACGGCCACCACGAAGCCCATCAGGAAGGTGGGGAAGGTCAGCTCGTAGACGTACATGGCGAACGTGAAGAACTGGTCGACGCTCATCCGCCCGCCGGCGATCTCGCTCCCGCCGAAATACAGGATGATCCACATGGCGGCCGCCGGCAGCAGCGTCACGATCGCCGGCATCGCGGCGTTCGCCTTCACCAGGCCGAGCTCGCGCACGTAGAGCTCCTGGTTCGACTTCTCGAAGCGCGCCTGGGTGACGTTCTCCATCGCGTAGGCCTTCACCACCGCGATGCCCGAGATCGTCTCCTGGAGCTGGTTCGAGAGGTCGCCGAGCCCCTCCTGGGTCGCCAGGCTCCAGTGGTGGATCGAGCGGCCGAACCAGCGGGCGATCCAGATGAAGGCTGGATACGGGATCAACACCAGCAGCGTCAGCTTCGCATCGATCGCCAGCATCGCGCCGATCACGGCGACGTACAGGATCGGCGTCTGCACCAGGTTGAGGAGACCCACGCCGAGCAGCAGCCGGACCGCCGCGATGTCGTTCACGCACCGACTCATGATGTCGCCGGTGCGCCAGCGGAAGTAGAACGACTGCGGCAGCCGCTCGAGATGGGCGAAGATGTCGTTGCGCAGCTCGTACTCGATCTCGCGCGCGGCGTTGAAGACGAGGGTCCGGGAGAAGTAACGCACCACGGCGCGCACCAGCGTGACCAGCGCGAGCCAGAGCACGCGGCGCACGACCTCCTGCGCGCCGAGGCCGTCGACGACCGCCTTCACCGACCAGCCGACCAGCATCGGCACCGCGACGAAGCCGGCCACGTAGGCGAGCGTGCTCGCGAGCCAGACCGCGTAGTAGCCGCGGTTGCGCAGCGCGTAGACGCGCAGGCGGCGCAGCGCGACGCGGACCGGCGCGCGCACGGGCGGCGCCGTCATCGGCGCACCCAGGCCGCGATGCGCTCGCGCGGCAGCCCCAGCCACCAGGCCGCCACGGCCGCCCAGTTGCGCAGCATGGTGCGCAACGCCCCCGCCGCGCGGTAGCGCCGCGCGGAGGTGACGGCCGGCAGCGCGAGGCACGCGAGCCGCCCGCGCCGCTTGAGCGCCCGCACCAGGTCGAGATCCTCCAGGATCTCGACCTGCGGAATCCCGCCCAGCGACTCGAGGACGGCGCGGCGCACGAACAAGGCTTGATCGCCGTAGGGCATCCGCAGCAGGGCGACGCGCAGGCGCGTGCCCCACTCGATCAGCCGGAGCGCCGGCGAGCGGTGGTCGAAGCGCAGCCGGAAGGCGCCGCCCACGACGCGCGGGTCGGCGAGCGCGCGGCGCACGCTGCCCTCCCAGTTCACCGGCAGTCGGGTGTCGGCGTGTAGAAACAGGATCGTGTCGCCCTTTGCGAAACGCGCGCCGGCGGCGAGCTGACGCGCCCTTCCCGGCGGCGAAACCACCACCCGTGCGCCGGCCGCCGCTGCCCGCTCCTGGGTGCCGTCCCTGCTGCCGCCATCGACGACGATGATCTCGCAGCCGGCGGCGCCCGCGCTCGCGACGGCTCCGGCGATCGGTTCGGCTTCGTCGAGCGCCGGGATCACCACCGTCAGCTGCACCAAGGCAAGGTAGCAAGCCGCCAGCCTGAGTGAACTCCGCTCGCCTGCGGCTCGCTGCGCGGCCGCTGCGCGGCCTTGCAGGATCTCGCATTGCGAGTCTGGCAAGCGCGCGAAGCGCGAGCGCAGCGAGGCGGAGCCGACCGAAGTTCACTCAGGCCGAGGATTGACAGCGGCGCGGGCCGTCGCCTATCCATCGGGCGTGAGCGCCGACGACCCCTCGGATTCGCCCGCCCCGTCCGGCGCTTCAGCGCCGAGCTACGCCGCGGCCGGCGTCGACCTCGACCACGACGAAGCCTTCATCGACGAGATCAAGGAGATCGCGCGCCCCACGCACCGGATGGAGGTGCTCGCGGGAGTCGGGGGCTTCGCCGGTCTCTTCAAGGCGCCGGACCGCTACCGGGACCCCGTCTTCGTGGCGGGCGCCGACGGCGTCGGCACCAAGCTCCGGCTGGCCGCGCAGATCGGACGCTTCGACACCGTCGGAATCGACTGCGTCGCGATGGTGGTCAACGACCTGATCGTGCAGGGCGCGGAGCCCCTGGTCTTCCTCGATTACCTGGCGATGGACCGGCTCGACCGGACGCTCGCGAAGCAGGCGCTGCGCGGGATCGCCGAGGGCTGCCGGCGGGCCGGCTGCGCGCTGCTCGGCGGCGAGACGGCCACCATGCCCGGCGTCTACCAGAAGGGCGACCTCGAGCTGGTGGGCTTCGGCGTGGGCGTGGTCGAGCGCGACAAGCTGATCGACGGGTCCAGCATCAGCCAGGGCGACGTGATCCTGGGACTGGCTTCCAGCGGCTGCCACAGCAACGGCTACTCGCTGGTGCGGCGGATCGTCGACGCCGGGATCCGCGCCGGCCACTTCGACCTGCGCGCCGAGAACGCCGAGCTCAACACGACGCTGGCGAGCGCGCTGATGGCGCCCACGCGCATCTACGTGAAGCCGCTGCTCAACGTGATGCGCGATTTTACGCTGCACGGTCTGGTCCACATCACCGGGGGAGGCTTTCCCGGCAACGTACCGCGCATCCTGCCCAAGGGGGTGCGGGCGCGCATCGATCCCGCGAGCTGGCCGCGGCCGGCGATCTTCGGCCTGCTCCAGCGCCACGGCGAGCTCTCGGAGGACGAGATGCTGCGCGTGTTCAACTGCGGACTCGGGATGCTGCTGATCGTGCCGCGCGAGCAGGCGAACGAGATCCGCGAGCGGCTGGACGCGCTGGGCGAGCGCGCCTACCGCGTCGGCGAGATCGAGGCCAAGGGCGCCGACGAGCCCGGCGTGCGGATGGCTCCCGCCCGCCCCAGCTGATGCGCGGCCTGCCCGCGCTGGCCGCGAGCGCGAGCCAGCGCACCCGCCGCTGGGACGCGGTGGTCCTGGGCGGAGCGCTGCCGGGTCTGATCGCGGCGGTGCGGCTCGGGATGCGCGGCGAGCGGGTGCTCGTGCTCGAAGAAGACGCCGCGCTCGCGGCGTTCCCCGGGCTGCGCGAGCCCTTCCTGATGACGGGGGGCGACGGCGACGGAGTGCTGGCCGCCTGCCTGCGCGCGCTCGGCGTGCCGCTGATCGACCGGCGCCGCCTGGATCCCGACGCCTGCGCCTACCAGATCGTCACCCCGGGCGCGCGCATCGACGTCGGCGATCCGGTCACCACCATCGAAGAGCTGGTCGCCTGGAAGGTCGCGGCGCCCGAGACGGCGCACGAGCTGGTGCGCGCGCTGGCCGACGCAGCGGCCGGGGAGCGCGAAGCGATGCTGCTCGCGCCGGTCGTGCGCAGCACGCGCCGGCTGCCGCTCGGGCAGCGGCGGCCGTCCGCGGGCCCGCCGCGCCCCGACGCGATCCGCCATCCGCGCGGGCTTCCCGCCGCCGTGGCGAGCGCGCCGGGCGAGCTCGCGGCGCTCTTCGCGGCCCAGGTCCGCGCCCTTTCGAATCTCGGAGCGAGCGCGCCGTCGCCCGAGGCGCGCGCGCGGCTGCTCGGCCTCGCGCTCGAGAGCACCGCCCTGCTCGCGCCGGGAGAGAGCGGACTGCGCGGGCTGCTGCGGCGCCGGATCGAATCCCTGCACGGGGAGTTCCGGAGCGTGAGCGGAGCCTTCCGGCTGATCGCCGCGGCGCAGCAGCCGGGGATCGAGCTGGCCAGCTCGGGCGAGATCCTGGTGGGCCGGGCGCTGATCCTGAACGCCCCGCGCGACGCCCTGGCCCGCGCCATCGGCGAGGACCCCGTGCCCGAGCCCCTGCGCGCGCCGCCCGCGACCCGGCGCCGGCTCGCGCTGCACTTCCGGCTGCGCGAGGGCGCGCTGCCGGCCGGCATGGCGCCGCGGGTGATCCTGGTGCGCGAGATGGGGCGGCCCATGGACGCCACCAACGTCGTCACGCTGCGCGTCTTTCCGCCCGCGCGACCGCGCGATCCGGTCGACCTGGTGGCATCGGCGGTGATTCCCAGCGAGGACGAGGGCTGCGAGGCCGCCGAGGCGGAGATCGCGGCGGCCGTCTCGGAGCTGCTCCCCTTCGCGCAGCCTTCGCTGCAGCGCGTGCGCAGGCGCGCGCCGCGCTGGGACGTCGAGGATCTGCTCTCGGATCCGCCGCCGGGCGGGGGCTGGCCGGGAGAGAGCGAGGTCCGCCTCGCCTGCCGACAACCCGTCTACGCACTCGAGCGTTGCGGCGTCGCCTCGCTCGGCTTCGACGGAGACCTCCTGCTGGGCTGGCGGGCGGGTGATGCGATCGCGGCCGATCTAGCCTAGCGTCGCGGCGCGCCCGTCCCCTCCCGGAGCGCGGGCGCGCCCGTCGCCGCGACGGCGCGGCGGAGATTCCGGTTGGCCACATTCTCCGAGCACGAAAACGCAGCCACGGCGGAGCCCGGCCGCTCGGTGTTCTTCCGGCTGCTGCGCTATGCGCGGCCCTACGTCCTGCTGATCCTGTTCACCTCGCTGCTCGTGCTCGGCTACAGCGGCGCCCGCTACGCGCGCGCCTATCTGGCCAAGCCCCTGCTCGACAACGTGGTGCTTCCGCACGGCGCCCTGACCGACGTCCCCAAGCCCACCGACTGGCTGCCGCGGATCGGGCCCTGGGCCAAGCGCGAGCACGAGGCCGCGGCGGAGAAGCCGGCCGCGGTCCCGCTCACGAACGAGGAGCGCAGCAAGCTCGAGCGCCAGGTCCAGGAGAGCTTCACCCGGATCGTGATGGTCGCCGTGATGGTGGTCTTCGCGATGCCCTTCTTCATGTTCACGCAGAACTACCTGGTGGAGTGGGTGCTCGGGCGAATCATGATCGACATGAAGCGCGATGTGTGCTCGAAGCTGCTCGCGCTGCCGCTGCGCTTCCACCAGGACCGCCGCCGCGGCGACGTGCTCACGCGCACCATGGCGGACGTCGGCGCCGCTCACGGCGCGCTTTCGCTGGTCTTCGGGGAGCTGATCCAGCAGGCCGTGATGATCTGCGTCGGCCTGCCGATCCTCTTCTTCATCTCGTGGCGGCTCGCGCTGGTGTCGCTGATCCTGGGGCCGATGCTGATCGGCGTCATCTCCATCTTCGGGCGGCGGATCCGCGAGAGCGCGCGGCGTCGCCAGGAGAAATACGCGGACGTCACCCAGCGCCTGCTCGAGATCCTGTCGGGCATCAAGGTGATCAAGGCCTTCCGCGCCGAGTCGCTCGAGGACCGCGCCTTCCGCCGGGAGACGCGCCGCCTGTTCACGCGCTCGATGCAGGTGGCGCGGTACCGGGTCTTCGCCCGCAGCCTGGTCGAGATGCTGAACAACGCGATGGGCGTCGCGATGCTCGGGCTGGGGGCGATGCTGGTGCTGCGCGGGCGCTTCGGGCTGACGGTCGGCGACGTCGCCGCGTTCGCGACGGTGCTCACCACGACCTACAAGCCGGTCAAGGGCCTGGCGAAGGACTGGGTCAAGCTGATGGACGCGCAGCCATCGGCGGAGCGCTTCTACGAGGTGATGGACACCAAGATCGACGTCCAGGACGCCCAGGATGCGGTGCAGGTCGGTCCGCTGCGCAGCGGCGTGAAGCTGACCGACGTCTGCTTCTCCTACGGCCGCGAGCCCGTGCTCGACCGTGTCTCGTTCGAGGCCAGAGCCGGCGAGGTGGTGGCGATCGTCGGCCGCACCGGCGCCGGCAAGACCACGCTGATCGATCTGCTGATGCGCTTCTACGATCCGGACTCCGGGAGCATCGAATACGACGGCATCGACCTGCGCCGGGTCGAGCGCGACAGCCTGCTCGCCCAGATCGCCGTGGTCGGGCAGGAGCCGTTCCTCTTCGACGCTTCGATCCGCGAGAACCTGCTCTACGGCCGTCCGAACGCCAGCGATCAGCAGATCCTGGCGGCCGCGCACGCCGCCCACGTCGACGAGTTCGTGACCCAGCTGCCGGAAGGCTATGGGACGGAGGTCGGCTCCGTGGGCGTGCGGCTCTCCGGCGGTCAGCGCCAACGCATCACGATCGCGCGCGCGATCCTGCGCGACCCTTCGATCCTGATCTTCGACGAGGCGACCAGTTCGCTCGACTCGAAGAGCGAGAAGTACGTGCAGGACGCCATCGACGCCCTGCTCGGCGGACACCGGACCGTGTTCGTGATCGCGCACCGGCTCTCGACGATCCGGCGCGCGGACAAGATCGTGGTGCTCGAGAACGGCACCGTGAGCCAGGTCGGCACGCACGCCGAGCTGATCCGCGCGGGCGGTCTCTATCGCGATCTGATCGAGCTGCAGATGACCGCGCGCGGGCCGGCCGAGAGCTCCGTCCAGGCGCATTGAAGACGCGCTCGAGCTAGCGAACCGCGAAGGCCTGCTGGTAGAGGTTCTCGACCTGCTCCGCGTGGCGCGCGGGCGAGAAGCAGCGCTCGGCTCGCAGCCGCGCGGCGGCGCCCAGCGCCTGGCGCCGCGCGGGGCTCTCCAGCAGCGCTCGCCAGGCCGCGGCGAGCGGCGCCGGATCCGCCGCCACCACCAGCCCCGTCTCGCCGTGCACCACGATCTCCGGCAGGCTGCCCAGGCTCGAGGTCACCGCCGGCAGGCCGCAGGCGGCGGCCTCCAGCAGCGCGCGGCAGCCGCCGTCGGATCCCGGCACCAGCATGGTGAACAGATCGCTCGCGCGCAGCACGTCCGGGTAGTCGGCGGATCGGTAGCCCGCGAAGATCACGCGACCCGCGAGGCCGAGCCGCTCCGACGGCCGGCGCGCCGTCTCCTCTAGATGGGTGCCGCGGCCGATCACCAGCAGCCGCGCCTCGGGAAGCGCGGGCGCCAGCCGCGCCATCGCCGCCAACAGCAGGTCAAAGCGGCGATGCCGCTGCACCCGCGCGGTGATGCCGATCACGCGATGCTCCGGCCGGAGACCCAGCGCCGCGCGCACCGCCGGATCCGGCGGACGCGGCGCGAAGCGCTCGAGGTCGACCGCGCCGAGCGCACCCAGCACGGGCCGCCCGCGCCGCAGCCGTGCGTTTCTCGCCGCGCTGCGCGGCGAGACGCAGAGCAGGCCGTCGGTGGCGCGGCCGAACAGCCAGCGATTCCAGGGCAGCCCCGCGATCGGGTCGGCGCTCCGGTGCGAGCGGACCAGCCGGGTGACGCCGCTGCGCCGGTGCTCGGCGGTGGCGCGCACGGCGATCACGTGGTCGCGCGTGTGCCAGGTGTGGACGACGTCGAAGCGGCGTTCGCCCAGCAGACCCGCCAGCCGCCGCGCATCCTCGCTGTCGCGCCACCAGATCGCGCCGCGCGCGCGGGAGAGCTCGAGCACCGGCTCGACGCCCGCCGCCCGCGCCTGCTGCGGCAGCGAGTCGGGCCTCCGGTCCGGATCCTCGGGACAGACCAGCTCCGCGGTGCAGCCGCGCGCGCGCTGGGCCAGCAGCAGCTGCAGCATGGGCGCAGCGGGCCCCGTCCACTTCCAGTCGCTGGTGACGTGCAGGATCCTCACCCGCGTCCCCGCGCGTCGCGCCCCGCGCTGCGCTCGAGCTCCCAGAGCTTCGCGTACTTGAGGAGGACGTGGAAGGCGGTGATCGCGGCGATCAGGAAGCCCGGCATGCCGTCGAGGAATCCCGCCTTGAGCAGGTAGGCCCGCAGGAAGCGCGCCGGCGGGCGCAGGACCAGATCCGACACCCGCGCGCGACGCCCCCGGCGATGCAGCTCGAGCGCCTCCACACGGCTGTACTCCTGGACCCGCGCCACCTGATCGGCCAGTCCGGTGTAGCTGGCGTGCTCGAGGTCCCCCTCGATCCTCTCGACGCGGCCGACCAGGCGCACCCGTCCGTGCGGATTGCTCCCGGCCCAACGCCCGCGCGAGCGGCGGAAGACGCGCAGCTGCCAGTCGGGATGGAAGTCGCCGTGGCGGATCCAGCGGCCGAGATGCCGGGTGACGCGGCCCAGTTCGAAGCCGCCCGGCTCGGACGGATCGCCGGCCAGCCGCTCGCGCAGCCGCGCCGCGAGCGCGGGCGAGAGGGCCTCGTCGGCGTCGAGCGCGACCACCCAGTCGTGCTTGGCCTGGTCGAGCGCAAAGTTCTTCTGCTCGACGTTCCCCTGGTACGCGTGCCGGAGCGCGCGCGCTCCGGCGCGCCTCGCCAGCTCCTCGGTCCCATCGCAGCTGCGCTCGTCGATCACGACGACGGTCTCGTCGGCCCAGGCGAGCGAAGCGAGGCAGCGCTCGATCCGGAGCGCGTCGTCGCGGGCGATCACGCAGGCGCTGACCGGAGGCATCACGTGCGGAGGCGTGCGACGGACAGGATCCCCTTGATCCGCCCGATCTCCTTCATCACCGCGTTCAGGGTCGCGACGTCGTTCACCCAGAGGTCGAAGGTCTGGACCGCCTTGGCGTCCTCGGTGGTCGAGATCTGGGCGGCCCCGATGTTGATCCCCGCGGCGGAGATGGTCTTGGTCACCTTCGCGAGCAGGCCCGGGCGGTCGAGGCTGTGCACGCGGACCCGGATGCTCCAGGGCGCCGTCGCGTCGGTGTCCCACTGCACGTCGATGCGCCGCGCGGGGTCCTGCTCGAAGGTCTTCGCGCAATCCTTCTGGTGGACGGTCACGCCGCGCCCGCGCGTGACGAAGCCGATCACGTCGTCGCCCGGCAGCGGCGCGCAGCAACGCGGGAAACGCACCAGCACGTCGGGCTGGCCGCTCACGCGGATGCCGGACGTGCTGCGCCGCGGCTCCCTGCGGAACAGGCTGCGCCGCTTCGGCGCCTCGGGAGCCGGCGCCGGCGGCGCGGTCTCGCCGCGCAGCAGCCGCACCACGTCCGCCGAGGAGAGCTTGCCGTAGCCCACCAGCGCGAAGAGCTCGTCGACCTGCCCCTTGGCCTCCGACTGTGCGATCTCGTCGAGGCCTCCGCTCTCCAGCAGGCGCGGCAGCGAGAGGCCCGCCTTGCGGAGATCGCGGTCGAGGATCTCCCGGCCGAGCTCGCGGCCGCGCTCCTTCTCGCGCGCGCGCAGGGCGTGCCGGATCTTGCTGCGGGCGCGCGCCGAGGCCACGAACTCGAGCCAGTCCTTGCGCGGATACTGCGCCGGGCTGGTGACGATCTCGACGGTGTCGCCGTCGATGAGGTGGTGACGCAGCGGCACCAGCTTGCCGTTGACCTTGGCCCCCGAGCAGTGCTCGCCCACCTGCGTGTGGATCGCATAGGCGAAGTCGATCGGCGTCGCCCCCTTCGAGAGGTTGATCACCTCGCCCTTGGGCGTGAACACGAAGACCTCGTCGGGGAAGAGGTCGACCTTGACCAGGTCGATGAACTCGTGGGGATCGGCGAGCTCCTGGTGCCACTCGAGGAGCTGGCGCAGCCAGGCGAACTTGTCCGCGTCCGCCGTCGCGTGCGGATCCAGCCGGCCCTCCTTGTACTTCCAGTGGGCCGCGATCCCGAACTCGGCGTTCTGGTGCATCTCCCGCGTCCGGATCTGGATCTCCATCCGCTCGCCGTAGGGGCCGATCACGGTGGTGTGCAGCGACTGGTACCCGTTCTGCTTGGGCAGCGCGACGTAATCCTTGAACCGGCCCGGGACCGGGCGCCAGATCGAGTGGACGATCCCGAGCGCCGCGTACACGTGCTCCTGGCCGCCCTCCAGGATGATGCGGAAGGCGATCACGTCGTAGATCTCGTCGAGCGTGAGGCCTTGCGTCTCCATCTTCTGGTGGATCGACGCAAGATCCTTCAAGCGCCCGGTCACGTCCGCCTTCAGCCCGGCTTCCGCGAGCTGCCCGGAGAGGGTCCCGATCACCTCGCGGATGTACTCGCCCTGCGCCTGGCTCTTCTCGCGGAGCCGGCGCTCCAGCTCCTCGACGGCCTCGGGCCGGAGCGTCCGATAGGCGAGCTCCTCGAGCTCCTGCTTCATCCAGTAGATTCCCAACCGGTGCGCGAGGGGCACGTAGATGTCGAGCGTCTCCTGCGCGACGCGGTGACGCGACTCTTCGGGCATGTAGCGAAGCGTGCGCATGTTGTGGAGCCGATCCGCGAGCTTGATCATCAGGATCCGGATGTCGCGGGACATCGCGATCAGCATCTTGCGGAAGTTCTCGGCCTGCCTCTCGCGGAGCGAGGTGAACTCGATCTTCGCGATCTTGGTGAGGCCCTCGACCAGGAAGGCGACCGGCTCGCCGAACAGGCGGCGCAGCTCGTCGGGGGTGGTGAGCGTGTCCTCGATCGCGTCGTGCAGCAGTCCGGCGGCGACCGTGACCTCGTCCATCCGCATCTCGACCAGGATGCCCGCCACCTCGAGCGGATGGACCAGGTAGGGCTCGCCCGAGAGGCGTTCCTGACCCTCGTGGACCTTGGCGGAGAAGACGTAGGCGCGCTGCAGGAGCTGCAGATCGCAGCCGGGGTTGTACTCGAGGATGCGGTCGGCGATGTCGTTGAACCGAAGCATCGGCCGGCGATTTTCCTCAGGTGGGGCGCGCATTTGGAAAACCATACCCGAGCCCGGGAGAAGCGTCCAACGCGCTCAGATCGCCTCCGCGCGCAGACCCGCCGCGGCCGCCCTCGGCGTGAAGCGCCGCCGCAGCTCGGACGTCTCTCCCGCGCGCTCGGCGGCGATGATCCCGCGCAGATTGGCCACGCAGAGCGCGAGATCGTCGTTGACGACCGCGTAGTCGAACTCCTCGACCGCCTCGAGCTCGCGCTGGGCGGTGCGCAGCCGCCCCTCGACCTGCTCGGCGGTGTCGGTGGCGCGCCCCTCCAGCCGGCGGAGCAGCGTCGCCTTGGAGGGAGGCAGCAGGAAGATCAGGCGGGCGTCGGGAAGGCGACTGCGCACCTGGCGGGCGCCCTGCACCTCGATCTCGAGCAGCACGTCGTTTCCCCCGGCGAGCGGCCCCTCGATCGCCTTCCAGCTGGTTCCATAGTAGTTCCCGTTGTAGACGGCCCACTCGAGGAAGGCCTCCGCCGCGCGCAGGCGCTGGAACTCGGGGGCGCTCACGAAATGGTAGTTGACGCCGTCGCGCTCGCCGGCGCGCGGCGGACGCGTGGTGTGCGACACCGAAAAGATCAGGTTCGGGTCCTGCTCGCGCAGCGCGAGGCACACGGTCGTCTTGCCGGTGCCCGAGGGAGCCGCCAGCACGAACGGGATGCCGCGCGCCGGCGCGCTCACTCCTGCCCCCCGAGCACGTCCTCCTGGGCGAGGCGCGCGGCGATCGTCTCCGGATTGATCGCCGAGAGGATCACGTGATCGCTGTCGGTCACGATGATCGAGCGCGTGCGCCGTCCCTGGGTGGCGTCCACCAGCTTTCCGCGGCTGGACGCCTCCTCGCGCAGGCGCTTCATGGGCGCCGACTGCGGCGAGACGACGGCCACCACGCGCGACGCCACCACCAGGTTCCCGTACCCGAGATTGAGCAGGATGGGGCCTGATGAACTTCGCTCGCCTACGGCTCGCTGCGCGCTTCGCTTGCTACTCAACGTTCTGAACCTGCTCCCGCATGCGCTCGATCTCGGTCTTCAGCTCCACGATTTGATGGGCGATCGGCGCGTCGCTGCCCTTGGAGCCGACCGTGTTGGCCTCGCGGCCGAACTCCTGGAGCAGGAAGTCGAGGCGCCGCCCGACGGGGCTGCGCGGCCCGGCTCCCGCCAGGATCGCGCGGAACTGCTCCACGTGGCTGCGCAGCCGGACCAGCTCCTCGGTCACGTCGAGGCGGTCGGCGGCGATCACGATCTCCTGGTGCAGGCGGGCGGGATCGATCAGACCGGCTTCCTGCCCGAGCTGCTGGGCGCGCTTGCGCAGCCTCTCGCGCACCGCGTCCTGCACCAGCCCCGAACGCTGCTCGAGGAACTCGGTGAGCCGGGCCACCTGATCGAGGCGCGCCAGCAGGTCGCGCTCGAGCGCGGCTCCCTCCGCGGCGCGCATTCCGTCGAGCGCCTCGAGGGCGCTCTCGACGGACGCGAGCAACCCCTCGCGCAGCTCCGCGGCAGGCAGCTCGGCCTCGACGAAGCGCGCCACACCCGGAAGCGACAGCACGCTGGCGACGCCCAGCTCGCCGCTCACCCCTTCCGCCTCGCGCAGCGCAGCCGCGGCGCGCAGATACTGCTGCGCCGCGGCGAGGTCGATCTCGAGCTTGTTCACCTTGGCCTCGCCGCCCGGCGAAGCCACCGTGAGATCCACCTTGCCGCGGTCGAAGCGCCGCTGGATCGCGGCGCGCACGTCGGCCTCGTGCGGCGCGAGCGGCTTGGGCATGCGGATCCGCGCGTCCAGGAAGCGGTGGTTCACCGAGCGCACCTCGATGTCGAAGCGCACGTCCTGCACGCCGAACCCGGCTCGGCCGAATCCCGTCATGCTGCGGATCACGGCGCCTCCAGGGCGGCGGCGAGCGTCGACGGCAGCAGCTCGCGGACCTCGTCCGCGCTCGCCGTCGCGGTGCCGATCTTGCCGACCACGACCCCGGCCGCCGCGTTCGCGATCACGGCCGCTTCGAGCAGGCTCGCCCCCGCGCGCAGCGCGAGTGCGAGCGCCGCGATGCTGGTGTCGCCGGCGCCCTGCACGTCGAAGACCTCGCGCGCCAGCGTGGGCACGTCCACTCCATCCTTCTCCCCCTCGAACAGGCTCATGCCCTCCGCGCCCCGGGTCACCACCACCGAGCCGCCGCCGATCCGCTTGCGCAGCCGGGCGACCGCCCGCGTCAGGTCGGCGCGCGTGCGGATCGCGACGCCCGAGAGCGCCTCGGCTTCGCGCAGATTCGGCTTGAGCAGGGCGGCGCCGCGGAAGGGGGCGATGCTGGTCTTCGGATCGACCACCACCGGAATGCCCGCCGCCCGGAAGCGCCGCATGGCGCCCGCCACCACCGGTCGCGAGAGCACGCCCTTGCCGTAGTCCTCGAGCACGGCGCCGTCGCAGGCGGGAAGCTGGCGCTCGATGGCGCCCAGCAGCCGCCGCCCCAGCGCGGCGGGCGGCGGCTCGAGCGTCTCGCGGTCGAAGCGCACGACCTGCTGCGAGCGCGCCACCACCCGCGTCTTGCGCGTCGTCAGCCGGCCGGGACACACCAGCAGGCCGCCGGGGTCGACGCCGAGGTTCTTGATCAGGTCGGCGGCGCGCCGGCCGGCCGCGTCGTCGCCCACCACGGAGCAGAAGGACGCGGCGCCGCCCAGCGCCACCACGTTGCGAGCGACGTTGGCGGCGCCCCCGAGCACGACGGTCTCCTCGCGCACGTGGACCACGGGAACCGGCGCCTCCGGGCTCACGCGCTCCACGTCGCCCCACACGTACTCGTCGAGCACGAGGTCGCCCACCACCAGCAGCCGCACCTTCCGGAATCCGCGCAGCAGCGACTCGAGGCGGGAGATCTCAAGCGGGCGCATCGGCTCCCGCCCCCCGCGCCGGGCGCGCCGCGCCGCGGCGGCGCGCATCCGCCTCGGGCGCGCCGATGCGGCCGAGCCCCACCGCCGCGGGGCAGCCCCGCAGATGCCAGACCAACACGTCCCGGTGGATGCCCCAACGCTCGCGGTGCTTTTCACCGGCGAACACCAGCGGCGCCTGCGTCACCACGTAGAAGAGCGCCTTGACGACGCGCAGCGCGAGCACCAGCGCCGTCGGGATCCTTCCGTGGTACTTGCGGAAGAATCGGTAGAGCGAGCGGTGGTACTCGATGCGCGTCAGCGCCGGGCTCCGGCGCTTGCTGCTCCCGCCGGACAGGTGCACCACGAAGGCGGGAGGCAGATGCACCACGCGCCAGCCCGCCGCACGCACGCGCAGGCACCAGTCGGTCTCCTCCAGGAAGAAGAAGTAATCCTCGGGCAGGGGCCCGACCTCGCGCAGCAGGCTCGCGCGCAGGAAGAGCGCCGCCCCCACCACGGCCTCGACGTCGATCGGGGCGTCGCCCGCCCAGCGGCGGGACGGGAAGCGGCGGCGAAACAAGAACTGGAAGATCCCCTTGGGCAGCAGCTCGGTCACCAGCATCGGGAAGTTGTGGATCGAGTTCTGCTTGGATCCGTCGGGATTGAGCAGCTGCGGGCCGACCACGCCGACGTCCGGATGCGCGTCGAGGAAGGAGACGCAGCGCCGCAGCACGCCGCGCACGAGCTGGGCGTCGCTGTTCAGGAGCAGCGCGTGGCGGCCGCGCAGCGCGCGCAGGCCGGCGTTCGAGCCCGCGGCGAAGCCGACGTTGCGCGGAAGCGAGACCACGCGCACCCAGGGAAACCGCCGCCGGATCGCCTCCCGCGTCCCGTCGCTCGAAGCGTTGTCCACCACGCAGGTCTCGGTGACGAGGCCGGGGGATCCGCCCTCTGAGCGCAGCTCGGCTTCGATCGACGCCAGGCACTCGAGCACGAGCTTGCGCGTGTTCCAGGTGACGACGACGATCGAGAGATCGATCATGCCCGCCCCCGGGCCACCCGCAGCGCCGCGCCGCCGCCGAGCGAGAGCAGCTCGCGCGCCGCCGCCAGCACCGACTCGGGCGGAATGCTGCGCATGCAGGTCGCGGCCGCGCAGCCGCGGCGGCAGGGGCTGCAGGCGATCGGGATCCGCACCTGGCGCGACGGCGTCTCGTCCCAGGGCGCGTTCTCGACGGGATCGGTCGGGCCGAGCAGCTGCACGACCGGGGTTCCCACCAGCGATGCCACGTGCATCGGCCCGCTGTCCGAGCCGATGAAGAGGCGGCTCGCGGCGAACACCAGCGCCAGGTCCCCGAGCGTCGGCGTCGCGGGCGCCAGCCGCGCGGCGCCCTGCGACGCCGCCACCACCGCCTCGGCGAGCGCGCGATCGGCGCGCGCCGGTCCGGCGCTCACCACGCAGCGCAGGCCGTCCTCGCGCGCGAGCGCCCGCGCCACCCGGGCGTAGCCCTCCACCGGGAAGCGCTTGTAGGGAGTCGCATCGCTGGTGCCGGGGTGGATCACCGCGGGGGCGCCGCCGGCCCCGAGCTCGGCGGCGACCCGAGCCAGCCGCGCGGGATCGACACGCAGGGGCGCCGGCGCGGGCGGGGCGGCGACCGCCAGGTAGCGCACCAGCTCGGCGTTGCGTTCGAATCGGCTGATGCGCACCGCCGGCAGCTGCGCGCGATCGGTGGCGAAGCACCAGGCGAGCTCGCGAGCGAAGGGACGCGCGTAGCCGATCCGCCGGCGCGCCCCCGAGAGCGCCCCGAGCAGCGCCGAGCGGAGGATCCCGTGAAAATCGACGACCAGGTCGAAGCGCCGGCGCCGCAGCCCGCGCAGGAAGCCGGTGAGCTCGCGCAACGCCGCGCCGGGTGCGCGCCGGCGGAGCGCCATCTCCAGGCGGTCGCGGGGGAACACGATCACCTCGTCGACCCAGGGCTGGCCCTGCAGCGCGCTGGTGGCGGACGGCTCGACGAGCCAGGCGAGGTGCGCGCCGGCGTAGCCCGCCCGCAGGCTCGAGACCGCGGGCAGCGTGCGCACCACGTCGCCGACCGCTCCCAGCCGGATCACCAGGATCCGATCGGCCGACGGCGACGCATCCAGCGGATTGAGACAGGCGGCGATGGCGAGCCTCGCACGGCGGGAGGACGGCGGGTAGTCTACCCCTCCATGCGGGCGCCCGGCACCCTCGCGACGCGTGCGGAGCCGATCGAGCTCCGCGAGCTGCGCGACGGCGATCGCGTGCTCTACGTCACTCCCGAGTTCGAAAGCGCCGTGCTCGCGCTCGACCTGCTCGCGCCGGGCGGCCTCGAACGCATCCTGAGCGGGGCCTCGGGCCCGCTCGGGCGTTCGCGCACCGCCGTCGTGTCGCTGCCGGGGCGCCGCGAGCGCCTGCACCTGCGCCCGTTGCGCCACGGCGGCCTGCTGCGCGCCGCCGGCCGCGACCGGCTGCTCGGGCTCGCGCGCCCGCTGGGCGAGCTGCGCGCGCTAGCAAAGCTGCGCGCGGCCGGCGCGCCGGTCCCGATCCCGGTGCTCGTGTCGGCGCGGCGTGTGCGCGGCTTCTACCGCGCGGCGCTGGCGACGATCCACGAAGAGGACAGCCTCGACGGGATCGCGCTGCTCGGCTCCGGGGCGGACGCGGCGACGCTCAATCCGGCGGCCTCCGCGGCGGGCAGCGCCGTGCGCGCGTTCCACGACGCCGGCGGCCAGCACGCAGATCTCCACCTCGGAAACCTGCTCTTCCGCGGCCGCGGCGACCGGGTCGGGGCGCTGCTGGTCGATCTCGACCGGGCACGCGTCGCGGCGCCGCCCGGGGCGGCCGAGCGGATGGCGGAGCTGATGCGCCTGCACCGCTCGCTGGTCAAGCGCGGTCTGCTCGCCCGGGTCGGAATCCGCGGCTGCGCGCGCTTCTTCGCGTCCTACACCGCAGGGGATCGGGAGCTTCGCAACGCACTGCTAGGGTACTTGCCCCGCGAACGCGCCCGGCTCGCTGTCCACGCACTCGGCTGGCGCCTGAAGCTCTCCTGAGCCTGATCCAACGTTGCGGGCCTTCGGAGGCGGCGGGGGGTGGGCGGCGGCGAAATAAAGCGGAGCCGGCCCGCAGGGCGGCGCGTTCCTCGACGCCACAGAATGGAGTGGTGGCACCCGATCGCGAAACGAGAAACGGCGAGCCATTCGCCGTAGCCCACCCCCCGCCGCCTCCGAAGGCTCCTCGAAAGTCGGATCAGGACGAAGATTCAAATCGAAGCTCTGAGTCGAGCCTCGATCCAGTCGAGCAGCGCCTCCGGCGCCTCCACCTCGAGTTCGATCACGAGCACGACGACGCGCGCGCTCCCCACCCAGGAAGGCAGCAGCTTGATCGCATCCTTCTCGGTCGTGACCCAGAGAGCGGCCTGATCCGCCAGGCCGGCGAGGTCGCGGGGCCGGTAGCGGTGGTGGTCGCGAAAGGTGCGCTCCGCCACCACCTCCGCGCCGAGGGCCTCGAGGCTGCGCCGCAACGAGGCCGGCCGGGCGATCGCGGCCAGCAGGCCGACGCGCGCGCCCGCGAGGCTCTCCGGCGGCTCGAGCCGCCCGCCCTCGAGCGGACGCAGACCCACCGGCCGGCGACGGGCCGCGAAACGCCGCGCGCCGGGGGCGAAGCGCGCGAGCGCGGCCTCGTCCCGCTCGTCGAGCGGCCCGTCCACCACCCCGACCGCCTCGGCGCGCCGCAGCACGGCGAGCGGCTCGCGCAGCGGGCCGCGCGGGAGCACCCAGCGGTTGCCGAAGCCGAGCGCTCCGTCGCAGACCACGACGTCGAGGTCGCGTTCCAGCCGGTGATGCTGGAAGCCGTCGTCGAGGACCAGGATCTCGGCGCCGTGCGCGGAGATCGCGCGCTGGCCGACGAGCGCGCGATCGCTTCCCACCAGCACGGGCACGCCCGGCGCGTGCGCGGCGAGCACGAACGGCTCGTCCCCCGCCTGCTCGGCGGTGGCGAGCACCCGGCGGCCGTCGGAGACGGTCACGACCGTCTCGCGGCCGACGCGCCGGTAGCCCCGGCTCGCGAGCGCCACCCGGTGGCCGCGCCGGTGCAGGCGCTCCGCCAGCCAGGCGGCGGTGGGGGTCTTGCCGGTGCCCCCGACGCTCAGATTGCCGATCGAGACGACCCGGCAGGGAAGCCGCGTCGCCGCGAGCGCGCCGCTGCGGTAGAGCGCGCGGTGCAGCCGGGCGCCCGCCTCCCAGCATCCCGAGACGAGCGCGAGCGGCAGCAGCGCCAGCGACGCCGCCAGGCCTGCCTCGCGCGATTCGAGCCACGCCATCCGCATCAGCGCTCTCGGGCGGAGCCCTGCGCGAGCAGCGCTTCGATCAACCCGGCCGCGCGCTCCGCGCTCCCGCGGTGCGCGAGCAGCGCTCGCCGCCCCGCTTGGCCGCGCCGCCCCGCGTCTTCGGGATCGGCGAGCAGCGCAACCAGCCGGCGCGCGAGGTCGGCCTCGTCCGCCACGCGGATCCCCGCGCCGACCGCCGTCAGGATCTCGGCCGCGTGGCGGGCGTTCTCGGTGTGCGGGCCGAAGAGCACCGGGCGGCCCAGGAAGACGGGCTCGAGCACGTTGTGCCCTCCGACGGGCGCCAGCGTCCCGCCCACGAAGGCGACCTCCGCGCGGGCGTAGACGGACGCCAGCTCGCCCACGCTGTCGAGCAGGAGGACCTCGCCGGCCTGCAGCGGCGAATCGCCGGGCAGCGTGCGCCGGCGCAGCGTCCTCCCGCTCGCGCGCACGAACCGGGCGATCTCGTCGGCGCGCCCGAGGCGGCGCGGCGCCAGCACCAGCGCCGCCTTCATCCCCGCCTGCTCGACCTGCGCGAGGGCCGAGAGCGCCGCCAGCTCCTCGCCGGGATGCGTGCTCCCCGCGACGATCAGCCGCGCGCCGCCGAGCAAGCGCGCGAGATCGAACGCCAGCGGGCGCGCGTCTTCGGCGGGCTCCAGCTTGAGATCGCCCGTCACGCTGACGCGGCCCGGCGGCGCGCCGAGCGCGAGGAAGCGCTCCGCGTCGGTGTCGGTGCGCGCGCCGAGCGCCGCGATCCGCCGCAGGGCGGGAGCGATGATCCGCCGGAGACGCTGATAGCGCGGATAGGAGTGATCCGACACGCGCCCCGAGACGAGCGCCACCGGAATTCCCCGGCGCTCGGCCGCGGCGAGCCAGCTCGGCCACAGCTCCGTCTCGATCAGCACCAACGCCGCGGGACGCACGCGGGAGAGCGCCGCCTCGACGCACCAGGGATGATCGAGCGGCGCGAGATGGCAGGCGACGTCGGGTCTCGCCCGCCGCATCACCTCGCGCCCCGCGAGCGTCACCGTCGACGTGAAGACGGCGTGGCCGCCCTTCTGGAGGCGGTCGACGAACCGCCCCGCCGCCAGGATCTCGCCGACGCTCGCGCCGTGAACCCAGACCGCGCCCGGCGGGAGCGCGGGGAGCGCGCCGAGGCGCTCGCGCAGCCCCACGCGCCAGGCGGGGCGCAGCGCCAGCGCGCCGGCCGCCACCGGAGCGAGCGCCAACGCCGCGAGAGCCGCCAGGCCGTGGTCGAGCGCTCGCAGGGTCGGCTCCTCCCCAGCCGCGCGGGCCGCGGCCCGCGCCGCCGTCAATCAGGATCGCCGAAGCGGGGCATGGCTTCCAGCACGCGCAGCGCGGTGCGCAGCGCGCGCAGACCCTCGCGCCCCGAGACCGCCGGCGACTTGCGGGTGCGCACGGCCGAGACGAAGTCCTCCAGCTGCGCGAGCAGGGGGTCCTCGCGCTCGAAGACCAGCTGCTCCGTCTCGAAATGCGGCGGCCTTCCCGAAGCCGCGGGGAGGCGGTGGAAGATCGCCGCCGCGTGGCCGAGGAAATCGATCGAGACGTACCCGTCGCGCTGGAAGAAGCGGATCTTGCGCACCGGCTTCGGCGCGACCCGGCTGGCCGTGAGGTTCGCGACGCAGCCCGAGGGAAACGCGATCCGCGCATTCGCGACGTCGGCCTTGTCGGTCACCACCGGAACCCCGATCGACTCGATCCGGTCCGGCTCCTCGCCGAGGATCTGCTGCAGGATGTCGAGATCGTGGATCATCAGATCGCGCACCACGTCGACGTCGGTCCCGCGCTCGGGGAAGGGCCCCATCCGGTGGGCCTCGATGAAGCGCGGCTCCGCGATCTTTCCGCGCATCTCGCGCAGCGCCGGGTTGAACCACTCGAGATGCCCGACCTGGAGGACGCGCCCGCGCCGGACCGCGAGCTCGAGGAGCGCCTCGGCCTCGGCGAGCGTCGCCGCCATCGGCTTCTCGACCAGCACGTCGAGCCCCCGCTCGAGCGCCGCGCGCACCAGCTCGTGGTGCGCGCTGGTCGGCACGGCCACGATCGCCGCATCGGCGCCACGCAGCGCCTGGCCCGCGTCGGCGGTCGCCGCCGCGCCGAGCTCCGCGCCGAGCTTGCGCGCCCGCCCCTCGTCGACGTCGACGACCGCGGCGAGCGTGACCCGGCCGTCTCGCGCGCCGAGCGCGGCCACCTTCTGGGCATGGCTGCGGCCCATGTGACCGGCGCCAATCACTGTGATGCGCAGCGGCCTCACGCGGGGCCACCGGGCGGCGGCTCGGCGACGCCGAGCAGGGCGATCCCGTGCGCGTCCGCGGCCGCAGTCAGCGCGGCGCGCCCGAGCACCAGGGTCGCGCCCGCCTGGAAGGCGAGCGCGCCCGCCTTCGCCTCGACCAGGGCGGCGAGCGTCTCCGGACCGATCGCCGGCAGGTCGAAACGGGGATCCTGGGTCGGCTTGGCGACCTTGAGGACGCACGCCCCGGGCGCCAGCCGGCCGGCGCGCAGGATCGCCGCGTCCGTGCCCTCGATCGCCTCCACGGCGAGCACCGCGCGCCCGCGCACCACCAGCGTCTGTCCGATCCCGAGCGTGGCCACCGCCTTCGCGAGCGGCCATCCGAAGGCGATCTCGGCGAGCTGCCCGGAGCTCGGAGCGACGCGCCCGTAGACGCCCGCCGTCGCGACCAGCTCCGGCACCAGCTCGGCCTGCGGCAGCAGGCGGATGCCACACTCGGCCAGGTGATCGGCGACACTGGAGAGGATCGAAGCATCCTGTCGATCGGGCAGGCGGCGCAGCAGCGCCAGCGCCTCGGCGTCGGGGCGCAGCGCCGCTGGATCGTCGAGCGTGAGCTTCGGCACCTTTCCCGCGAGCACCGCTTCGGCGACGCCGGACGCGCGGAGCGTCTCGATCGCCCGCCCCACCTGGCCGGGGTACAACCAGCAGAGCTCCGCGACCTCGGCTTCCAGCGCGGGATCGGTCTGTCCGTTCAGCGCCACGGCCACCACCCGGCGACCGCGCCGGCGCGCGGAGCGCGCGATCTCGAGTGGCAACAGGCCGCACCCCGCGATCAGGCCCAGCGGCGCGACGTCCGGCGGGGTCACGGCTAGCGGATGAACCCGCGCTCCGATTCGTGGATGAACCGGAGCAGATGTGCGACCTCCGGCGCGTCGCCGCACTCGCGCTTAACGAGATCGGCGGCCGTCTCGAGGCGCAGCTTCGAGGAGAAGAGGATGTGGAAGGCGTGCTTGAGCGTGGCGACGCTCGCATCCGAGAAGCCGCGCCGCCGCAGCCCGACGGTGTTGAGGCCCGCGAAGCGCGCGCGGTCGCCGGCGACCTTCGAGAACGGGACGGCGTCCTTGCTCACCATCGAGTTCGCGGCGGTGAACGCGGACTCCCCGATCCGCACGAACTGGTGGACGCCCGTCATCGCGCCGAACACGACGTGATCCTCGAGCACCACGTGGCCGGCCAGCGCCGAGAAGCTGGCCAGCACGCAGCGATCGCCGATCCGGCAGTCGTGCGCGATGTGGACGTTGTTGAGGATGAAGTTGCCGTTGCCGATGCGCGTGCAGCCGCCGCCGTTCGGGCTCCCGACGTGGATCGACGAGAACTCCCGGATCACGTTGTCCTCGCCGATCTCGAGCGCGGTGTTCTCGCCCGACGCGCCCAGCACCTGCGGCTCGCCGCCGATCACCGCGAAGGGGGAGATCCGCGAGCGGGCGCCGATGCGGGTGCGGCCCATCAGCGTCACGTGGGAGCCGATCACGACCTCCGGCGCGAGCTCGACGTTCCCGCCGATCACCGAGTAGGGCCCGATCTCGACGTCCTCGGCGAGCTTCGCCCCCGGGTCGACGATCGCGGTCGGATGCACCCGCCTCACGCCCGGCTCAGCCCTTCTGGTTGTAGCGCTTGATGATCAGGTCGGTGACGTCGAGCGCCTCTCGCGTGTAGAGCACGCCCGGGGTTCCCCGGCGGAGGATCAGGGTGAAGCCCTGGGTCTTGCCCACGTCCGCGATGATCTCGACCAGCTTGGCGGTGAGCGGCCCTTCCAGTCTTTTTTGATCGACCTGGAGCTGCCCCTCCAGCTCCTTGATCTTGTTCTGGATCAGGTTGCGCATCTCGGCCAGATCCAACTGCTTCTGGAAGAGCGCCTCTTCCGAGAGCACGAACTTCTTGGCCTTGAGCTCTTCTTCGACGCCCTTGTAGCGGTCCATCAGCGGCTGCATCTGCTGCTCGGCCTCGCGCTGCTTGCGCGCGAACTCCTCGCGCGCCGCCTTGCCCTCGTCGGTGGAGCTGATCGCCTGATCGATGTCGACGATCCCGATCTTGATCGGCTCGTCCTGCGCCGCGGTGCCCCAGACGAGAAGGGCGCCCAGCGCCAGCAGCACGAAGGCTCGATGAATCTGCATGCCTTGTCCCTCACTGATCGACGTGTCGACGCGGGTACGGGTCAGAAACCCTGCCCCCCCACGGAGAATTCGAATACGGGCAGATCCTCGACCGAGAGCCGGTCGAGCGGGAAGCCGATCACCACCGCCAGCGGACCGAACGGCGAGAACCACTGCACCCCGACGCCCGTACCGTAGCGCCAGTTGGTCACGTCGAACAGGTTCTCGTCCTCGGCGAAGGCGTTGCCGGTGTCGAAAAAGACCACACCCTGGAGTCCGATCGTCTCCGAGATCGGAAAGCGGTACTCGAAGGTCGAGGAGATGAATTTGTTGCCGCCGATCACGTCGGTCTCGTCCAGGTCCTCGAAGTCCTTGATCCGCTTGTCGCTGATGTCGTTGCAGACGCCGTCCTCGTCGCCGCCGAATTGGATCGTGTCCGGGCAGCGGGTGCTCAGGATGGCATCGGGGTCGTCGGGGTCGGTGATCACGTCGGGATCGTCTGCGAGCACGTTCACCGGCACCCGGCCCACCGGCAGGTACTCCCCGGTGAGGAGGCTCTCGTAGAGGATCGCGCGCCGCGGCCCGACCGACCGGGCTTCGAAGCCGCGCAGCTGGTATTCGCCGAGGCCGCCCAGGAAGTACCGTTCGGAGAGGGGCAGCTTCAGGTTCGTGTCGATCGCGTCGAGCGGGAGGATGTTGCCGTCCGCCGTCTCCAGCACCGCGGCGCTCGGCAGGTCGTAGTCCCCGATCACGTTGAAGGGCAGCGCCCAGCCGATGCGCGAGCCGACCACGAAGGTCGAGCGCTCGGGCATCCAGCTGGGGGCGCCCAGGTAGTAGCTGGCCCGCGCCTCGAAACGCGCGAACTTCGAGAAGAATCCCAGCCCGGAATACTCGATGGTGCCGCCGAGCTGATAGCCCTCGGTCGGGGACAGGCGATCGTTGCGCGTGTCCGCGACGAGCGAGATCCCCGCCAGGCTCGAGGTGATCGAGCCGGCGACCAGCTCGCGCAGGATGAGGCCCGCCGCGAGCACGTTGTCGTCCTCGTCGATCTTGCGCGATGCGAAGCTGTAGCGGAGCAGGCCGCGGGTGCGGCCGTCCTCGCTCAGCGCATGCCCGAGCACCACCTCGGCGCCCGTCTGGGTCTGGTCGAAGTCCTCGTAGCGGAGGTCCGTGTGGAACACGGTGCCGCCGAGGCTGAACTGCGAGCCGAACACGTAGGGGTCCTGGAGGCTCAGGTAGAAGCGCTGCGTCTGGCCGCCGACGTCGGCGGAGAACTGGGTGTTGTAGCCGCGGCCAAAAAGATTGGCCTGCGCCAGCGCCCCCGTCACCACGATCCCATCCTGCGAGGAATAGCCCGCCCCGAAGCTGAAGGAGCCGGTGGGGCGCTCGACCACCGTGACGTTCATGTCGAGCTGCTCGGGATCGTCGGTGGGCTCCATGCGCAGGTCGACCTCCTCGAAGAAGCCGAGCCGCTCGATGCGGCCGCGCGCGAGCATCACCGCGCGCTGCGAGTAGAGCTGGCCCTCCACGATCGGAACCTCGCGGCGCACGACGTCGTCGACCGTCAACGTGTTGCCCGAAACGTCGATGTTCCGGATGAAGTAGAGCGGCCCCTTGCGCACCTGGAAGGTGACGTCGACGAACTCGGTCGACGCGGACAGGTTCGAGAGCGGCGTCACGTTCGCGAAGTAGAAGCCGCGGTCGGCATAGTATTCCGTGAGCCGGGCGACGTCCTCGGTGAGGAAGCTGCGGTTGAAGATCTCCCCTTCCTTCAGGCTGAGCTGCTCGTGCAGCGCGGTGACGTCGGCGGTCTCGTCGCCCTTGATGTCGAGCTTGCCGACCCGGAAGCGCTGGCCCTCCTCGATCGTGACCGTGACCGTCAGGCCCTGCTTTTCGGCCACCACGACCGGTTCGCCCACCTCGACGCGCAGGTAGCCCGCGTCGGTGTAGAGCTTCTCGACGCCGCGCAGGTCCTGGATGAAGAGCGGCTCCGAGTAGGTGCCGGAGTGATCGAACCAGGAGGTCGCCAGCGACCAGAAGCGCCAGATCTTGGTCTGGAAGTTCTCGGTCAGCTCGTCGGCGCTGAATTGCTCGTTGCCCACGAAGTCGATCGCGCGCAGCTTGAGCTTGCCGCCCTCGTCGACTTCGAAGTTGATGCTGACCGAGGCCTCGCTCAGCGGCTCGATCGCGTAGGTGACCTCGGCGAGGTAGTAGCCCTCGGCCCGGTAGAGCGCGGCGATCCGTTCGCGGTTCTCGAAGAGCAGCGGGTAGTCGAGCGTGGCGCCGGTCGTGAGCGTGAGAATGTCGCGGATCTTCTCGCCGTCGATCGACTCGTTGCCCGAGATCGAGATCTGCCGCACGACGGGGCTCTCTTCGACGTCGATGATCACCGCCCTGCCCTCGGGCGTCTCTTCCGAGAAGACCCGGACGTTCCGGAAGAACCCGAGCGCCTGCACCTCGCGCACGTCCCGCGCGATCTGGGTCGGGCTGTAGCGCGCGCCGACCTTGGTGCCCACGCGCGCCAGGATCGCGCTCGCTTCGATCCGGCGGTTGCCGCGCACCGTCACCGACGCGACGCGGTCGGGCGCCTGCTTCTCGCCGCCGCCGCCGGCGAGCAGCCGCTCGGCGCGCACGATCTTGAAGCGGACGATCACGCCGTCGGGCCCCCGCTCGGTTTCGACCGAGGCGCTTCCGATCGAAGCCTCCTCGCGCAGCTTCGCGAGGTCCTCGCGCACGATCGCCGGATCGAAGGGCGCGCCCACGCGCGTCGCGAGGCCGGCGCGCAGCGCGGCCTCGCCGGCATCCGCGCCGATCAGCTCCACCCGGGCGACCACGGCCGGAGCGGCGTCGACGACCTGGGCGAGCAGGCCGTCCGAGACCTCGTTGACCCGGGCGAGCAGCTCTTCGTCGCGCTCGGCGGTGAGCACCAGCGTGTGCCCGCGCAGCGCGACCGCCGCGGGTGTCGCGCGCACGTCGAGGCTGTAGCGCCCGGCCAGCTCGGTGACGCTGCCCGTGACGACGTAATCCGCGCCGACCGAGGCGGCCAGCCGGCGCAGCGCGGCGTCGCCCGACTGGGCTTCCGCCGCCTCCGCCACCGCGTCGGGAATCGCGGCGGCGGGCAGCACGCGCACCTCGCCGCTCGCCTCGAGCCGCGTCCGCACCAGGTTCGCGAGCGACTCGCCGAGGTAGCCGAGCGGCTTCGAGCTGTGCACGCGGAAGCGAAGCACGGCCATCGTGGGCTTCGGGTCGGAGGGCGCGGGCGGCGCGGCACCGCCGGCTCGCGGCAGAGCCATCAGCAACGAGATCGCAGCCAGCAGGAGAGCGGCCCGTGCGCGTCGGCAGGAGACTCCGTCGGCGCGGCGTGCGGCGCGCAAGAACCACCTCTGCCTGGGTGCGACCGTACGGGAGAGCGCTCGGGTCATGGACGCTCGCGACCCTGAAGTGCCTTCCGAGCGCGGCCAGTCTACTCATGGAGGGAGGGGGTTACAAGTCCCACGCCCGCAGGATTTCACCTGTCCGAACGAAGCCTTACGGGCGCGGGCGCGCTTCGGTGAAGACCCCGGCGGCGGCCTTCTCCGCAGCGCGCGCATCGCCGCTCCGGGGATGCGTGTAGGATCTTCCCCCGTGCCGTCCAACCCCGCTCCGTTTTCGACGCGGCGTCCGAGGCCGCTGGCGAAGCTCGCCTTCGCCGCAGCGCTGCTCTTCGCCGGCCTTGCCCGCGGCGAAGCGCTGGAAGACGGCGACATCCTGGTGACCGACTTCTCGGCGGACAAGCTGTGGGTGATCGACAACGGGACCGGCGCGACGAGCGCGCTCGCCACGGCCGGCTTCGTGCTCGATCCGGTCGGGGTCGCGGTCCGCGAAGATGGCTTTGCGTACCTCACGAACGTCGCCAGCCAGCTGATCGTCCGCGTCGACCCGGCTGCGGTGGGGTCGCCCACGATTCCCGTGCAGGTCCTGATCGGCTCGATGCCGAATGCCCGCGGAATCGTGATCTCCCAGGACGGCAACGCCTACGTCTCCAGCCCGACCACGGACGAGATCCTGCTGGTCGACCTCGTGACCGGAGTGTCGAAGCCGGTCTCCGCCAGCGGCCTGATCCATTTCCCGACCGGGCTGGTGCGCGAGCCCAACGGGGATCTGGTGGTGGCGGATTCGGGCACCCTCGGCTCGCGGATCTTCCGCATCCACCCGGCCGACGGCGTGCAGACCCAGCTCGCGGGCGACACCACCCTCACGATCAACGCGGCCCCCTTTCAAGTGCTGCGCGACATCGTGATCGACCCGGCCGCCGACTGCAGCACCCCCGCGGCCTGCCGATTCCTGGTGGTCGATTCGGGCGCGCGCAAGGTGTTCCAGGTCGACGCGGCGATCCCCTACGACCCCGCGACGCCCAATGCGAACGTCGTCCCCTGGGCCGAGTGCGCGGCCTTCCAGGGGCCGCGCGGCATCGCCGTCGAAGCGAGCGGCTCCGTGCTGGTCTCCGACTTCACCGCGAAGAAGGTCTTCCGGATCCAACCGACGGCCCCACCCCGGCTCTGCACCGAGGTCCCGACCGGAAGCAACCTGGTCGGCGCCTGGGACGTCACCGTGGCCCGAGCCATCACGCCCTTCGCGCCCGGCCCGTTGCTGGTGGCCGACTCCGGACCGCCGGCCCAGGCCCTGCGCGTCGCGGGCACCGCGACCGGAACGGGCGCACCCATCGCGGGGAGCGCCGGCATCGCGGGCCCGGTGGCGGTGATCCGCTCGCTGACCGACGACCTCTTCGTCCTCACCAGCGACCGGATCTTCCGCCTCACGCCGGGCGGCGCGCAGACCGAGATCACGGCCTTCACGGCGCCGGTGAATCTCAGCGGCATCGCGATCGATGCGGATGGCGAGATCCTGGTCACGGACGCGGCGAACCACCGGCTGGTGCGGGTGATCCCCGGCACCGGCGAGAAGATCGTCGTCTCGGATGGAAGCGGCACGCCGCCGGGGCCGCTCGCGGATCCGGCGGGACTCGTCCTCGATCGCAACGGAACGGTGCTGGTCGCGAACCGCGGGCGCTCGGACGTGACCCCCGCGATCCCGACCGGGATCGTCCGGGTGAATCCGGCCTCGGGGACCACCAGCGTCGCGGCGCTCGACGAGCAATTCGGAAAGCTGGTCGGCATCGCGGTCGACAGCAATGGCGATTATCTGATCGCGGACGAGGCGAACGACACCGTCTGGCGCGAGCGCACGAGCACACCCGCCAATTCGCTCGTGTATGCCGTCTCCATCGGCAACGACATCGTGTTGCTGCGCGGAATCGCGGTCGACGTGAATCGCTCGGTGCTGGTGAGCAATCAGGGGCCCAAGGAGATCCTGCGGCTCGACCCGGTCAGCGGCGTGCAGAGCGAAGTCGCTGCCTCGGTCGTCTTCACCCAGATCCAGGGCATCGCGCTCGACCAGAGCCCCGATCCGGCCCCCCTCGACTCCGACAACGACGGCCTCCTGGAGGTGGACGACAACTGTCCCGAGGCTGCGAACCCGAACCAGGCGGATCTCGACGAGGACGGGGTGGGCGACGTCTGCGACAACGACGTCGACGGCGACGGCGACCTCAACACCGCCGACAACTGCAGCATCATCGCCAACGCGGATCAGATCGACACCAACCAGGAGGGATTCGGGAACCGCTGCGACCCCGACTACGACAACAACGGCGCCGTGAATGCCGTCGATTTCTCGCGATTCAGGAACGCCTACCTGAAGGCGGTGGGCGACCCGGCCTACGAGGCCGCCATCGACGCCGACTCGGACGGCGTGATCGGGCCGGCCGATTTCGCGGTGTTCAAGGACTTCTTCCTGAAGGCGCCGGGGCCGTCGGGGTACAGCTGCGCCGGTGGCACTCCCCCCTGCCCCGCCCCCAGCCCCTGAGCTACGCCGCCGGGCCCTCGAGATAGCCGTCGACCAGCACCACGCGCCGCCCGAGGCGGGCGGCGAGGTCCGGGCTGTGCGTCACCACCACCAGCGCGG
>DATBRV010000024.1:0-23084 GCA_036560145.1 Myxococcota bacterium | reverse complement strand
TCGAAGAGGCGATCCGCGAGCGCCGGGCGGCGCGCGAGGATCGCGTTGTAGACGGAGACGCTGCTTGCGATCCGGCTGGCGCCGCCCGTGCGCGCCGTGCGCAGGCAGAGCAGACCCACCGCGTCGGCGAGATCGCAGTGGAACCGGATCTCGCCCCGCGTGCGGTAGCGACGCACGTTCGGGTTGGCCGCCTCCTCGTGCATGTCGACCACGTGGCCGAGCAGCTCGCCCTCCGGGTTCTGCGCCCCGGGCCTTCCCAGGTGCTGGCCGAGGCCCCAGTAGACGAGCGCGGAATCCTCGTCCCCCCAGCGCGCGACGGGGAGGCCGCGCAGCAGCAGGAAGCCGCGTCCCTCCAGGATCTCGCGTGCCCATTCTTTTGCAGCCGCCGCCAGGGTGGGGAGCGGAAAGTCCTCGCGGCGGATCTCCCCGAGCGCGAGTCCGCGCGCGCGGACGGCGCGGAGCGCGGCCTCCAGCTCCGCGATCTCGGCGGCCGTCAGGACGCGCGTCCACGTCTCTGGGCGCTTCGCGAGGTCGGCGCCGCGCCACGCCGCCGGACCCTCGATCGGCTCGCGGGCGGGCGCCTCGTGCTCGCGCTTGAAGTAGTGGAGCGCCTGCGCGGCGAAGCTCTGGAAGGCGGGATCCACGGCGGAAGGACCTCCGATACACGCGCCCCACGGATGGCCCGAAGCCTAGCAAGGGCGCGCTAACGGCGATTGTGAGGCTCGTGGTTCCGATCGCTTCCGGTGGCCGATGGCAAGTCTTGCAAGCCGCGCGTCCGCGCGGCGCGCAGCGAGCCGAAGGCGAACGAAGCTCACCCAGGCGGCTTCGAGTACTGCTTCGAATAGTCGGTCGTGAGCCAGCGCTCGGGGCGCAGCGCGACCCGGATGTTCGCGGAGCGCGCCTCGGCGCCGCCGGTCGCCTCCAGGTAGCGATCGCCGAGCTCGCGCCCGAGGTAGCGGCGCGCGAGCGGGCGCTCGTCGCGTTCGAGGTTCGACGGGACGATCGCGGTGACGGGGCCCTCGACGCTCACGTACTTGTACGGGGGCTGCTCGCTCTGAGCGCAGAGACTGAAACGGCCGGCGCGCTGGAGCAGGCGGCCCTTGCGCGAGTCGCGCTCCGTCACGATCCAGAGCTCGCCGCCCGGCTGGTAGCCGTACCAGATCGGCGCGCTGAGCGGTCCGCGGCCCGGCTCGGCAATGCTGATCACGCCGACGTGGACATCCGCGAGAAAGGCCTCGCGTTCGGGCTGGCTCATCTTGAGCGACATGCTGCCTCCGCGAGCGTGCTGAGGTGCACTATAGAACGGGTTCGCGCCCGGTGAAGAGCGCCAGCATCGGCCGCGACACGGCCTCGTCTTCCTGAGTGCGCCAGAGGGCGAGCAGGCCCGCGCCCATCGGATCCGGCGCGACCCGCAGCGGCGCCGCGTCGTCGAGGATGGCGTCCGCGATCGCGACCGCGGCGGTCTCCACCGAGGTGGACGCTCCGGCGGCGCTCCGGCGCGCCCGGTCGACGCGCTCGGCCATTTCGTGGTAGTCCGCGAAGCCCGCGGCCTCGGGCAGGTGCTCGGAGCGGCGCAGCATCTCGGTGTCGATCGCGCCGGGGAGGATCTCGAGCACGCGGATGCCGAAGGGCGCGAGCTCCGTGCGCAGCGACTCGCCCAGCGCAGAGACCGCCGCCTTGCTGGCGCGATAGGCGGCGAAGAAGGGCATCGGCACCAGCACCGAGGCGGAGCCGAGGTTGCACACGACGCCGCCGCCAGCGGCGCGCAGCTTCGGGATCGCCCGTCGGGTGATCTCCAGCAGGCCAAACAGGTTGGTCTCGAAGAGCTCGCGCCACTGCGCGAGCGGCGCGTGCTCGACCGGCAGCTGATCGCCCTCGAGGCCGGCGTTGTTCACCAGCACGCGCAGGCCGTCGGGCAGCTCGAGCGTCTCCGGCCGCGTCACGTCGAGGCGCGCCGTGCGCAGCGCGAGGCGCTCGCGCGCGGCGGCTTCCAGCAGCGGGGCGCCGTCCGCGGGATCGCGCATCGACGCCACCACCTGGAAGCCGCGGCGCGCGAGCTCGAGCGCGAGCGCGCGGCCGATGCCGCGGCTCGCGCCGGTCACCAGGGCGATGCCATCGGGTTGCATGCTTCCTCCGCGCCGCTCAGGCCCGCCCGAGCCGCTGCATCCCCGGAAGGCAAGCCTCGTCGAGCGCGGCGCGCTGCTCCGGGGGTAACGAGCTGATGCGCGCGGGCGGGATGCCGCGCACCAGCGCCGCGCCGCTCAGGGTCCAGGCGTCGTCTCCGGGCAGCTCGAAGAAGCGCCCGATCGCGCGCAAGACCTGGCGAGGCTGCGCAACCAGGGCCTCGAAGCGCACCTCGAAATAGCTTGCCGAATCGATCCAGGCGCGCGCCTCGTGGCCGCGCAAGACCTGATCGCTCCAGTAGCGGCCGAAGGCCGCGACGGGGGGACGCGAGGCGAGGATCTGCGAGATCGGATCGTCCTCCCGCGGCGGCGCCGCGAAGTCGATCGGCCCCAGCTCCGAGGGGCGCCGCCCCGAATCGACCGGCGCGTCGTACATCAGCGAGATCGGCACGCGGTAGGCGTGGTGCTCGCGCATCGAGAGCGCCACCTCGCGCCCGTCGCGATGGATCTGGAGGAAGCGCGCGTCAGGAAACGTGGCGTGCAGAGACGCCAGGTAGTCGATCGACGATCCCGATCGCTCGATCGGAAGGCTGCGGCCCGCGCGCGCGGCGAGCCATCCGAAGAGCTGCGGGTAATGCTCGCGCAGCGGCTGGGCGGGGAGCGCCTTCGCGAACGCGATCACCTCGTCGAACAGACGGTCCGGATCGTCGCTCAGGCGCGGCAGCATCGAGACCAGGATCCACGGCATCGTGTCGCCGCGCGCGAAGCGGCCCTGACCGAAAGGGTAGGTGACCTCCTCGACCGGGTAGCCGCGCCGCAGCACGGCGTCGATCACGGGCTGCGGCCGCGCGATCAGCTCGGCGAACGCGGCCCCCGACACGGGGCCTTCGGCGAAGCGGCCGGCCCAGTCGAGGCCGGTGAAGAACTCGAAGATCGAGCATACGTCCGGGTGCAGCGCGAGCATGCGGGAGAGCAGCGTCGATCCGCAGCGGCCGGTGCCGACGATGAAGAGTTGCCGGGAAGGGCTCACGCCGGCCCCGTGGTACCCTGGCACGCCTTCGCGCGCAATCGGAGGTCCGCAGGTGTGAGCGAGCCCGGCGACTTCCGGCCCGAGGGGGGCGACCCGCGGATCGCATCGGGCGCCGCCTGGCAGGAGCTGGTGGCGGCGCTGGCGCGCGCCGAGCAGCTCGTGCTGGGGGCGGGGGTCCCCGACGCGCCGCGCGACCGCGCCGAGGGCTTCCGGCATCTGCTGCGCTTCTTCGCCGCGGGCCATCTCTTGTGCGTCGAGCACGCCGATCCCGATCATCCGCGCTTCGCGCGCATGGTCGACCCGGCCTGGCAGTGGGGGCTCGACATGCCAGACTGCCTGTACCTGTACGCGCCGCTCCGCGGCGACGCCGCCTACCGCGTCTGGGGGCGCCGCGGCTCCGCCCATCACGTGGATCTCCAGGTGAACTGGGGGCACTTCGCGGAGGGCGACATCGCGGCCTGGGGAACCGTCTCGTCGGCGAGCGCCGACGAGCTCGAGGTGGGCGAGGACGGGAGCCTCGAGCTCTGGCTGGGCGGCGAGACGCGCCCGCGCAACTGGCTGCCGGTCGCACCGAACGCGGAGTTCCTGCTGGTCCGGCAGTACTTCGCCGATTGGGAGACCGAGCAGCCGGCCGACCTGCTGATCGAGAGGATCGGCGGCGGAGGACCGCCGCCGCCGATCCGGCAGGGCCAGATCGCCGAGCGCCTGGCGAGGCTGGTGCGCTGGCTCGACCGCGGCGGGGCGCTCTGGCAGCGGATGAGCCGCGGACTGGTCGAGGGGATGGCGCCCAATACGCTGGTGGTGACGAAGCCCGCCGACAGCGACCAGCGCGCCGGGCTGCGCGGCCAGGCCTACGGGATCGGCAATTTCCACTGCGCGCCGGACGAGGCGGTGATCGTCCGCTTCAGGCCGCCGCGCTGCCGTCACTGGAGCGTGTCGCTCGCGAACTGGTGGTGGGAGAGCCTGGACTTCGCGGAGCGCCAGACCTCGCTGAACGGGCGGCAGGCCCGGCTCGACGCCGACGGCGCGTTTCGCGGCGTGATCGCGCAGGTCGATCCCGGCGTCCCCAACTGGCTGGATCCGTCGGGGCACGCCCGCGGCACGCTGGCGCTCCGTTTCCTGCTGGCGGACGAAGCGCCGAGGGTCGAGCTGGAGCGGGCGCCGCTGGCCCGGCTCGCCTCGCAGCTCCCGCCTGGCACGCCGCGCGTCTCGCCGGCCGAGCGCGCGGCGAGCCTCGAGCGACGCCGGCGCGCCGCGCTGCGCCGCTATCGCGTCTAGGTCCCGGCGGTGCGGGTAGCCTGCGCGATCGAGGCCGGCGTCGCGACGCTCCGGCTGGACGATGGGAAGGTCAACGCGATCGACGCGGAGTGGTGCGCCGAGCTCGGCGCGGCGCTCGACCGCATCGAGGGCGACGCCGGGGCCGCCGCCGTCGCGCTGTTCGGGCGGCCGGGTTGCTTCAGCGCAGGGCTCGACCGCAAGCGGCTGCCGACGCTCTCCGCACCGGAGCTGCGCGCGACCACCCGGGCCTTCGTCGCCGCGATGGAGCGGGTCTTCCTCTTCCCGAAGCCGGTGGTCGCCGCGTCCGCGGGGCACGCGCTGGCGGGCGGACTGATGCTGCTGCTCGCCGGCGACCTGCGGATCGCGCTCGACGACGCCGCGTCGCGCTATGGGCTGCCCGAGGTGACGCAGGGGATCCCGCTGATCGGGCCGACGGCGGCGATCTGCGCCGCCGGGATCCCCCCCGCGCACCACGCGGAGCTGATCTTGCACGGGCGCAGGCTCTCGGCGCGGGAGGCGTTCGAGCGCGGCCTGCTCCACGAGCTGGTGAGCGGCGCCGACGCGCTCGAGAGCCGAGCGCTGGAGCGCGCGCGGGAGCTGCGCGGGCTCGACCCGGCGGCCTATCGCGCGACCAAGCGAGCCCTGCGCGCGCCTGTGCTCGAAGCCGCCCGCGCCGCCGCGTCCACGCTCGCCGGGGATCTGCCCAAGGGGAACCCATTCCGTTAGGATCGCCGCGATGGAGTCGCTGTCGCGCTGGGGTCGTATCGCGGGCACGGGCATTTCGTTCGCCGTCTTCGGCATCGGCGGGTTGGTGCTGGCGCTCTTCGGTTTCCCTTTGGCCCGGCTCCGCGCGAAGAGTGCGCAGGAGCGCGAGAAGCGGGCGCAGTACCAGGTCCATCTCGCCTTCCGCTTCCACGTGTGGGTGATGAAAAAACTGGGCGTCTGCACGCTGTCGGTCCGCGGGATCGAGCGCCTGCGTGAGCCGGGCGGCCAGCTGATCGTCGCCAATCACCCGACCCTGATCGACGTGGTGCTGATCGGCTCGCTGATGCCGCAGCTCGATTGCCTGGTGAAGACCGACGCCCTGCGCAATCCGTTCATGCGCGGCGCGGTGCTGGCCGCGGGTTACGTCCCCAACGACCTCGGTGAAGCCGTCGTCTCTGCTTGCGTCGAGCGGCTGCGGCAAGGGCGCTCGCTGCTGCTGTTCCCGGAAGGCACGCGCTCGCTGAAGGGAGGCGAGCTGGGGGCCTTCCATCGGGGAGCCGCGCACGTGGCGCTGCGCAGCGGGCGTCCGATCCGACCGCTGGTCCTCCACTGCCATCCGCGCTTCCTGTCGCGGGGGCAACACTGGTATGACGTGCCGAACCGGCCGATGGGCTTCGAGATCGAAGTCGGCGAGCCGATCGATCCGCGCAAGCTGATGCGGGGGGACGAGAGTCGGGGCGTCGCCTCGCGCAAGTTGACCGCCGCGCTGCGTGACTTCTATCAGGCCCGCCTGTATCCTGCTGCCGGGCGAGGGGCTGGGGATGCAATCCAAGGACGAGATCTTCAAGTGGGTCGCCGACCTGATGAAGACGGAATTCCATTTCCGCGATGAGGATCTTCGCCCCACCACCCACCTCGTCGACGACCTCGACCTCGACAGCATCGACGCGGTCGATCTCGCCGTGCGTGTCGAGGAAAAAACCGGTCTCTCCCTGAACGAAGCGGACCTCAAGTCGATCCGGACCATCCAGGACATCGTCGACCTGATCGATGAGCGCCTCTAGCCTCGGCTCCGAGGCCGCCTCCCCCCCGAACCGCTGGGTCCGGATCGCCGAGCGGGGCTCCTTGTGGGGGCTCCGCTTCACCGCCTGGCTGTTCCGCTCCGCCGGGCGCGGGCCGACCCTGGTCCTGGTCACGGCGATCGTCAGCTATTTCTTCCTGACCGACCGCGCGGGCCGCCGGGCCTCCGCGGCATATCTGCGGCGCGTCTACGCCACCGAAGCCGGGCGCGCGGCCTTGGGGCGCGCTCCAACCACCTGGGACAGCTTCCTCCACTACCGGGCCTTCGCGCTCTCGATCGTCGATCGGCTCTCGATCTGGTTCGGGAAGACGGACGACTTCCAACTCGAGATCCATGGCTTCGAGCCGTTCGACCGGCTCGCCGAGGGCAAGCGCGGCGCGATCGTGCTGGGGGCGCACCTGGGGAGCTTCGACGTGATGCGGATGTTGGCGGAGCGCCACGAGACAGTGGTCAACGTCTTGATGTTCACGGTCAACGCGCAGCGCATCAACCAGATCTTTCGCGAGCTCTCGCCCGAGGTCGAGACGCACGTGATCCACGTGGATCCCGGGTCGGTCGAGGCGGTCTTCGAGGTCCGCCGCTGCCTCGCGCGGGGCGAGCACGTCGCGATCCTGGGCGATCGCATGGAGCCGGGCGATCGGCATCGCTCCTGCCGGGTCCCGCTGCTGGGCGGCGAGGTCGAGCTTCCCCAGGCCCCGTTCCTGCTGGCGAGCCTGCTCGGTTGTCCGGTCCTGCTGGTGGTGGCGCTGCGCCGGGGCCCCCAGCGCTACCAGGTCTTCACCGAGCAGCTGGCCGAAAAGGTCCAGCTGCCCCGGCTGGGCCGGGAGGAGGTGGTCCGCGAGCTGTTGACAACCTACGCGGCGCGACTGGAACATCACTGCCAGCGGGCGCCGTACGAGTGGTTCAACTTCTACGACTACTGGGGGGACGACCCCTCCTGAGAGGCTGAGCGGGTGAGCCGTCGCGTCGTCGTCACCGGGATGGCCGGGCTGTGTCCGATCGGCCTGGAATGGAAGCAGGTGCGCGACGCCCTGCGCGCGGGCCGCTCCGGCATCACCCGGATCCCGGAATGGGACGACGTCGAGGGCCTCGCGACCCGGCTCGGCGCCCGGGTTCGCGACTTCGTGGCGCCCGAGACCTGGCCGCGCAAGAAGACGCGCTCGATGGGCCGGGTGTCGCTGATGCTCACGCGCGCCGCGGAGCTCGCGCTCGAGCAGGCGGGCCTGCGCGACTGCCCCGAGTTCGCCTCGGGCCGGCTCGGCGTCGCCTGCGGCTCGAGCTCCGGCAGCCCGCCGGCGATCGGCATCTACGCGCGCCAGCTCTTCGTGGGGCGAACCACCAGCGGGATCGGCGCCAACGACTATCTCCAGTTCATGAGCCACACCACGGCGGCCAATCTCGCCAGCTTCTTCGGTGTGCGCGGCCGCGTGATCCCCACCTCCAGCGCGTGCACGTCGGGCAGCCAGGGCATCGGCTACGCCTACGAAGCCATCCTCCACGGGCAGCAGGAGATCATGCTGGCGGGGGGAGGGGAAGAGCTCGACACCATCGATGCGGCGGTCTTCGACGTGCTGTTCGCCGCCTCCACCCGAAACGACGAGCCCGAGCGCACGCCGCGGCCCTTCGATCGGGATCGCGACGGCATGGTGGCAGGGGAGGGCGCCGGCTGCCTGGTCCTCGAGGAGCTCGAGCATGCGCGCCGCCGCGGGGCGCGGATCCTGGTCGAGGTGATCGGCTTCGCCACCAACTGCGACGGCCGGCATCTCACGCTGCCCGATCCCAAGGGCATGGAGCAGGTGATGCGGCTCGGGCTGGCGTCCGCCGGGCTGTCGGCCGAGCAGATCGGCTACGTGAACGCCCACGGGACGGCGACCGAGGTCGGCGACATCGCGGAGAGCCGCGCCACCCACGCCGTCTTCGGCGACCGCACGCCGATCAGCACGCTCAAGGGGCACCTTGCGCATACGCTGGGCGCCTGCGGCGCGCTGGAAGCGTGGATCACGATCGAGATGATGCGCGAGGGCTGGTTCGCGCCGACCCTGAACCTCGACGTGGTCGACGAGCGCTGCGCGCCGCTCGACTACCTGCGCGGCGAACCGAGGATGCTCTCCGTCGACGTCGTGATGAGCAACAACTTCGCGTTCGGCGGGATCAACACCTCGCTGGTCTTCAAGCGCTGGGACGAATAGCCGCCCGTTCGAGTCGGCGCTGCACGTAGGCGAGCGAGCGCCGGCCGTTGGCGGTCCGCTCGGCCGGAAAGAACCGGGCCAGCACGCGGTCGGCGAGGCCGTCTCCGTAGAACCGGAACCACAGCTTGCGCACGATGAACTCGGCGGCGAAAAGGGCTCCCAACAACAGGTAGGCGACGAGCCCCGTGTAGAGGGCCCACCATTCGAGCGGCCCGACCACCGCGAGCAGCGTCGCGCAGGCGGCATTGGCCGCCATGAACCCGCACCAGACGATCGTGACCTTGCGGCAGTAGGGAACGCAGAAGTCCGGCAGGTCCGGGTCCACCAGCCGCGCGAACCGCTCGATGATCGGCGGACCCGCCCGCAGGCTCCAGCCGAACGTTCCGAGCAGGAACAGGCCCACCGCCGTCGGAAGCAGCAGGAGTACGACGCGCTGTCCGGTGACGACTGCCAATCCGATCAGCAGGACGAGTCCGAGATGCTGCCGCACGAGCTGCCAGACCTCGGCGGCCGGCCCGCGAATCCGCAGCGCGAGCGAGAGAACGATCAGGCCGAGGAGCAGGCCTGCCGCCACGCGCGTCTCGAATCGCCGGTGGGCGAAGTAGACGATGAAGGGATAGGCGAGGAAGAGGAGGCTCTGGAAGCCTCCCAGGGCGATACGCCACGCGGGAAGGCCCGGATGCGGGGCGCCGGCGACGGCGGAATCCATGCCCGGGCACGTTAGCCCCGATCCGATCTCCCTGCGCGCGAGAGCGGATCGCCCGGCCGCCTCCCGACGTACGCGGCGATCACGAGGCAGACCAGGATCGCCACCACGGCTTCGAGCAGGGCGCTCAGGTAGGCGACGATCTCGAGCACGAAGCCCTGGACCAGCGACGTCGCAGCGACGCTCGCGCCCAGCAACACGATCGCGAGCGGAGCCCACGGCGCTCGCCGCCAGACGCCCACGCCGGCGACGACGCCGAAGATGGCCTGAAGCAGGAAGCCGATGAGCAGCAGCGGCGTCGTCGGCCCGACGAGCATCCCGGGGACGTAGAGCCCCCGGTAGATCCCGAAAGCGGCCAGGGCGACCGCGATCGACAACAGCGCGGTGGAGCGGTTCACGTCCGACGAAGCGCCTCCGCCGAGCGGTCCCTAGTGCCCTCTCACGATCGTGCACCACTCGCCGACGATGCCCAGGAAGTTCCGGGCCGAGTGATCGACCACGGAAACCTCGGTGATCCCGCCAGCTTCCTTCGCGGCGCGCACACTCGCGTCGCCGTGGGCGAGCAAGCCGAGGATGGATTCCGCGCACGCCTTGCCTTCCTTCGTCTTGGCGGAGGTGGGGGAGCTGGGCTCTCCGGTCGCGATGTCGCCCCAGATGACCTCCGTCCCCAAGACACCTCGAATCGGCGCATCGACGATCATGCACCCACCGAGACCGATCACGAGGCTCATCGCCCCGAGTACCCAGAGTGCTCTCATGCAATTCTCCTCTTTTGTTGCTGGACGAATTGCGTAGCCTAGGAAGCGTGAGCCAGCTGTCAATGCCCAGATTGCGAACGGTTGGTGATTGATCCATGTAAGTGTTACAAACCGGAGCGACTTGTGGTCGCTCGTCCCAATTGTTGCCATAATCCCCCAGATTCGGATTCGTCTCGCAGATCCATGGAGCGTAGACGTCATTTTTACAATCGCTGCGCCGCTAGCGGCACGACCGGAGATTGCTTCGAACCGACGTTTCTACGACGCGCTCTGGTCGTCGAGTTGCCTGATTGCGCCCCAGCGCTTCAACACCTGGCCGCTGCTCTCCGCGCTCGCAGCGTCCGCGACGGCGCGCCTCGAGATCGGCCCAGGGCTGCGTCCGCGCCTTCCCATCGCGGGCACCCACTTCGTCGACATCAGCGACCCGGCCCTCTCGCAATTGAAGGCCCGATCGGGTCTCACGACGCTCGGCGAGATCACCGCGCTGCCATTCCCCGATCGCAGCTTCGACCTGGTCTGCGCCTTCGACATCGTCGAGCACGTCGACGATGATCGCCAGGCCTTCCGCGAGCTCGGGCGTGTCGCCCGGGACGGTGCGGCCATCCTCTTCTCGGTGCCGCTGCATGCCGCGCGCTGGAGCGCGTTCGACGCCCTCGTCGGTCACGTCCGGCGCTACGATCCCGGCGATCTCGTGAACCTGCTGGGCGAACATTCCCTCCAGCTCGAGCAGAGCGCGGTGTTCGGCATGCAGCCCCGGAACCGCTGGCTCCTCGACTTCGCGGTGTGGGGCTTGACGCAGCGGCCGGTGCAGGCGATGCGTTGGTACAACCGGTTGTTCCTGCCCCTCGGCCTGCTCACGCAGAAGCGCCTCGCATGCGCCCGCGGCCTGATCGACTCGACGAAGGCGGACGAGGTCCTCCTCGTCTGCCGGCGAGGCGAGCGACGCGCTCGCGTGGCGGCCAGCGCATGACGAGCCCGGCCCGCGTGTCCCTGCTGGCGTCGACGACGGCATTCGGCGCGCTCGCGTTGCATGCCGCGCTGCGCGGCGAGCCGGGTCCGGCCGCGCTCGGCGCGCTGTCGCTCGGCTGGGGCGCCCTCCTCACGACGGGCGTGGTCTGCCCGTGGCTCGAAATGTACGGACGCGTCATCTCCCGCGGCCCGGCGGGAAGCGCGCGCGTCGCCCTCACCTTCGATGACGGGCCGCACCCGGTGACGACGCGCCGGGTGCTCGCGGCGCTCGCGCCGACGCGCCACCGCGCGACGTTCTTCGTGCTGGGCGAGAAGGCGCGCCGCCATCCCGACGTCGTTCGCGAGATCCACGCTGGCGGTCACAGCCTCGGAATACACGGTGATACCCACGACCGGCTTCATTCGTTCCGGATGCCCTGGACGGTGCGCGACGAAATCGTCCGGGCCGGGGATGCGGTGGAGGCAGCCACCGGTTCCCGGCCCCGTTTCTTCCGCCCCCCGCTCGGCCACACCAGCGTGACCAGCATGCGCGGCGTGCGTCTCGCAGGGGTCACGCTCGTCGGCTGGTCGTCGCGGGCCTTCGATGGCCTCCGCGGGCGAAGCCTCGAGGCCGTCGTGGCGCGCGTCGGCCGGACGCTCGGCGACGGCGAGATCGTGATGCTTCACGATGCCGCCGAGCGCGACGACTACGAGCCCGCGTCGGTGCGCGCGCTACCGGAGCTGCTCGCGCTGCTCGACGAGCGCGGGCTCACCAGCGTGGGGCTCGATGTGCTGCTGGGCGGCGGGGCTCAGCCCGCCCCCGCAGACGCGTCCCAGAAGTCGTAGAAGTTGAACCACTGGCGCGGCGCACGGCAGCACGCCTCTTCGAGGCTTCGCGCGTAGGCCTCCAGCAGCTCCCGCGCGCGCTCCTCGCGCTCCGCGTGCGGGACGCTCCCGCCCGAGCTCAAAAGCTTCACCACGGTTTCGTAGCGCGCGTCACCCGTGCGCAGGCAGAGCGAGAGCAGAACGGGGCAGCCGAGCAACCCCGCCAGCAGGAACGGACCGAGCGGGAACCTGGCCGGACGTCCGAGAAAGCTCGCGCTGGCGACCCGCGCGTGCTCGCCCGGTCCGACCCGGTCGCCCAGGATTCCCACGAATTCGCCGCGGTCGATGCAGGCCTTGATCTCGAAGACCGAGCGCGTCGAGCCGGGGTCCATCTGGATCACACGGAGCCGCCCCTCCGGGTGCAGGCGGTCGAAGAAGGAGGTGACCCGCGCCACGTGTCGCGAGAACATGAGCACGTTCACCTGGAACTGCTGCCGGTCCGACAGGACCCGCAGCATGTCGAAGCTCCCGAGGTGCGCCCCGAGCAGGATCGCTCCGCGCCTCTCCCGGGCGAGTCGGAACAGGTGCTCGCTTCCCTCGTCGCGGATCTCGATCCGGTCCGTCTCGCCGGTCCAGACGCAGATCCGGTCGAAGATGTTGATCGCGAACTCGCGGAAGTGCCTGAGGCTCTCCAGGAGTCCAGGCTCGCGATCGAACGCCTGGCGGCCCTCGGGCCAGGCGTGCAACTGGCGCAGGTACTCGAGCGATGCGCGCCGCGACTTCCGGTCGCGCAGCAGGAAATAGCCCGCGATCGGCGTCAGGAGCGGGACGCTGAGAGAGCGCCCGAAGCGACGGTAGAGCCAGGCCATCGCGTGGAGCGCGCCGATCGAGCCGCGCTCGGCGGTGCTGGCCCAGGCCGCGCCGGAGTTCACCGGGTCTGCGCCACCCGGCGGACCAGCAACCGGCGCGCGCGCGCGAGCATTCCGAGCGTGAGCCGCGCATAGAGCCAGGCCATCCGGAAGTCGTCCCGTGGAATCTCGAAGTGTGAGATGCCGTCCGGGTAGTAACGCACATGCGTGTCAATATTCACGACGGGGACGCCTTCCCAGGCGAGCCGCACCGCCAGCTCGGGCTCGAACTCCATGTGATCGCCCATCGCGACCCGATCCATCAGCGCGAGCGTGGGCGCGAGCGGGATGCAGCGAAACCCGCACAGGGGGTCGCGCACGTCGCGTGAGATCGTGGCCAGCCAGACCAGGCCCTGCGAGAGACGCCGCCCGTAGACGCGGCTGAGCGGGGCGCTCTCGTCGAAGAGCGGCCGGCCCAGGACGAGCGCATCGGGGAACTTGCGCGCGGCCTCGAGGAAGCGCGCAACGTCCGCCGTCTCGTGCTGCGCGTCGGCGTCGAGCTGGATCACGTGCGTGAAGCCGCGACTGGCTGCGAGCCGGTAGCCATGGCGGAGGGCGACGCCCTTGCCCCGGTTCACCGACTGGTGCTCGATCTCGACCCAGTCGAACTGCTCCTCGATCTCCGCGAGCGCCGCGCTGGTCGCGGCGTCGCTGCCGTCGTTCACGATGAAACAAGGCAGGCCGTACTCCTCGAGCGAGCGGACCACGCCGCGGATCGTCGACCCGTGTTGATAGATCGGGATCAGGAGGCAGGGCTTCACGCTGTCCCTCCCGATTGCGCGAGGGTCCAGCGTGTGTTGGGAACGGCCCGCTTCCGCCTGTAGGGCTGGAGCGTGAGCAAGCCTGCGCGCAGGATTCGTCATGAGCGCGGCACGAGCACGCGATCCCACCAGCGCTCACGACCCGCTCGACGCGCCGTCATCGCGAACTCCGCTCCCCGGAATGCCCCGAGAAGGTTCGGGTCCATCGTAACATGGGGTCCCTGCATTTCCTACCCACAAGCGCCGACTTCGATTGGGGCTGGGAAAAATTTACAATTCCGGCATCGACAGAGCCGTTGGCGTTGGCGCTGCTGCGCTCGCCGCGCAGCCCGCCAGCACGCCACTCTTGCGACAGGCTGCCACACGCTAGCTTGTGTCAGCTGGGAAAGGCCCGGCTGGGGGTGAAATGAATCGTCGACACGGTGTAGGATTGACTCGGCCGGGTCGCTCTTCGGAAGCTTTCGCGAAGAGTGACCGTCAACCGCCACCCACGGGTGGAAAGGGAGCGAAATGCTCGAAACCATCGCGGTCATCTTGATCATCCTCTGGCTGCTGGGTCTCGTCTCGTCCTATACGATGGGAGGATTCGTTCACATTCTCCTGGTGATCGCGGTCGTGGTGATCCTGGTTCGTGTCCTCCAGGGGCGAAGACCCTTGGGATGATCGCGGGCGGGATCCCGGGCCGGTCGGGATCGGCCGCTCCTATGCCGGCTGATTCGCTGGCTCGACGGGCTTCTCTGCATTTGTGTGCGATCCTGGGCCGATGACCGGACCGTTCGATCACTGGCGCGACGAGAAGCGATCGGCCCTGCTGTATCGCGTGCTTGCCGAAGTCGAGAAGGGCACGCCGCGTGCGGCGTTGTTCAGCGAGCTGGCCGAAGCCGCCGAGGCGCAGGGAGCCATCTGGGCGCAGTCGGGGAGCCGCGGCGGCGAAGCGCTCCCGGCCTTCGCGCCCGGTCCCCGCGTTCGGATTGCCGCGTTCCTGATCCGCCGCTTCGGGCCGCGGCGCTGCCGCCCGGTGCTCGCGGCCCTGAAGGTGCGCGGCCTCTCGGTCTACACCGGCAAGGCGCCCGGCCACGAGATGCCGACCCGCGTCGAGGACGTGGGCGCGGGGCACACGGGCACAGGCAGCGGCGGGAACCTGCGCGCGGCGGTGTTCGGCGTCAACGACGGCCTGGTCTCCAACGCCAGCCTGATCCTGGGTTTCGCGGGCGCGTCGTCGCAGAGCGACGTGATCCTGCTCTCGGGCATCGCGGGGCTGCTCGCGGGCGCGTTCTCGATGGCGGCCGGCGAGTACATCTCCGTGCGCTCGCAGCGCGAGCTCTTCGAATCCCAGATCGGACTGGAGCGCGACGAGCTCGCCGAGTACCCGAAGGAGGAAGCCGCCGAGCTGGCGCTGATCTACGCCGCGCGCGGCATTCCGAAAGCGGAAGCCCGGGGCCTGGCCGAGCGCATCATCGCCGACCCCGCCCGCGCGCTCGACACGTTGGCGCGCGAGGAGCTCGGGCTGAACCCGGACGAGCTGGGCTCTCCGGTCGGAGCGGCCGCGTTCTCCTTCGGCGCGTTCGCGATCGGCGCCTCGATTCCGCTGGCGCCGTTCCTGTTCCTGGTGGGCCGCCCGGCGCTGCTCCTCGCGATCGGGCTCGCCGCCCTCTCGCTGTTCTCCGTGGGCGCGACGCTGAGCCTGTTCACGGGCACGCGCGCGCTGTGGGGCGGCTTGCGCATGCTGCTCCTCGGCGGCGCCGCAGGTGCGGCCACCTTCGCCATCGGGCGGCTGCTGGGCGTGAGCCTGGGCTGAGCGACGCTCGGGCGGGAACCTGCTCTACTGTGGCGGCGGGATGGAGCGCACACACCACATCTACCTGGTCCCGGGCTTCCTCGGATTCGCCAACCTCGGGCGGATCACGTACTTCGGACACGTCGTGCGGATCCTGGGCGAGCGCCTCGGCGCGGCAGGCCTCGAGCCCAAGATCCACATCGTGAGGACGCCACCCACCGCCTCGCTTCCGGTGCGCGCAGCACGGGTGGCCGAGGTGATCGACGCGACGGCTCGGCGCGGCGGGGCTCCGCTCCACCTGATCGGCCACTCGAGCGGCGGGCTCGACGTACGCCTGTTCACCGCGCCGGGGGTCGGGCTGCCGACGGCGCTCGACGTGGAGCAGCTGGCGGCCCGCGTGCGCACGGTCGTCACGGTCGCGGCGCCTCATCATGGAACACCGCTCGCGTCCTTCTTCGCGACCCTGCGAGGGCAGCAGCTCTTGCAACTGCTCTCGCTCAGCACCGTCTACGTGCTCAACTTCGGGCACCTGCCGCTCGCCGCGCTGCTCTGGATGGGAAGCCTCTTCGTGCGCTTCGGCGGCATGATCGCGAACAGCGATCTCCTCGACGAGCTCTTCGGGCGCCTCCTCGAGGACTTCACCGTGGGACGCCGCCGGGCCGTGCGGGCGCTGTTGCGCGACGTGGTCCGGGATCAGGCGCTGATGCTCCAGCTGACGCCCGAGGCGATGGAGGTCTTCAATGCCTCGGTCCTGCCGCGCACCAGCATCCGCTACGGCGCGGTCGTCACGCAGGCGGCTTGCCCGAACCTGCTCTCGACGCTCCGCATGGGGCTGGATCCGGCGGCGCAGGTGACGCACGCTCTCTACACCGCACTCCACCAGCTGATCGCCACGACGCCGGGGCGCGTCGCGCCGAAGCTCGCGCCCGATCAGGCGCGCGCGCTGCAACGCGCCTACCGGGAGATGCCATCCCCAGATGCGAATGACGGCATCGTGCCGACGCTCTCCCAGGCCTGGGGGCGCATCATTCACGCCGCCGTGGCCGACCATCTCGACGTGCTCGGCCACTTCCGGGACGCGGCGCACGATCCTCCCCACGTCGACTGGCTCGTGTCGGGGAGCGGCTTCGACCGCCAGCGATTCGAAGCGCTCTGGACCGACGTGGCGCGCTTCCTGGTGGGCGACGCGCGAAGCCGGCAGGGGCGCCGGTGAGGCGCGGGTTGCGTCTGCAATCGGTGCTGTGGTAATCGGCGAGGCGATGCGACACGAGCGCGGCAGATCGATCGCGGTGATCGGAGCCGGTCCCGCGGGCGCGACGCTCGCCACGCTGCTGGCGCGGGCGGGATTCCGCGTCGCGGTCTTCTCGCGCGTGAGCTCGAACGCGTTGCTGGTGGGCGAGTCGCTCGTCCCGGCCGTCATCCCGATCCTCCGGATGCTCGGGGTGGAGGACGAGGTTCGCGCCTACAGCGTCCTCAAGCCCGGGGCGACCTTCGTCGTGAACCGCGATTTCACCATCCGGATCTCGTTCGACGAGGTCTGTGGCCGGGTCCCCAACTACGCCTACAACGTGCCTCGCGACCGCTTCGACGCGACGCTGCGAGCGGCCTGCGCGCGCAGCGGCGCCGAGTTCATCGAGGCGAGCGCGCAGGTCGAGCGCGTGCCGGGCGAAGCCGGCGAGCCGCGCGTCGCGCTCGGCCCCGAATCCCTGGCAGCCGCCAGAGAATGCCTCGGCGGCGATCCGGACTGGGTGATCGACGCGAGCGGCCGATCGCGCCAGCTGGCCCGGCTGCTCGATCTGCGAAGCTACGGGCAGGACCGGCGCGACACGGCGCTCTTCGCCCACTGCGAGGGCGTCGTGCTGGATCAGCCCGGTCACGTGCACTCGGACCCGCTGGAGCACGGCTGGTGCTGGCGGATTCCGCTGCCGGGACGGATTTCCCTCGGCATGGTGGCGGAGCCCGCGGTGTTCCGTTCGCTGGGCGAGAAGCCCGAGGAGCAGTACGACGCCTTCCTGCGCACGGATCCGCACCTGAAGCGGCTGTTCGAGGGCGGCCGGCGGATCACGCCGGTCGTCCGCTACACCAACTACCAGCTCACCACCCTGCGCGGCGTCGGAAACGGCTGGGCGCTGGTGGGCGACGCTTTCGGCTTCATCGACCCGGTCTTTTCGAGCGGCCTGTTCCTGGCGATGGACGGGGCCCGGATCCTCGCGGAAGCCCTGCGCGTCGGCACCCCGGCGGCGCTGCGCCGTTACGAGCGCGCTCACCTCCGGCACATCGAGGCCTGGCGCCGCGCGATCGGATACTTCTACGACGGCCGATTCTTCGCGCTCTTTCGGATTCGAGAAGAGGCGAAGACGCGCGGCTTCGGGCGCCTGGTGGATCGCCACGCGACCAAGCACGTGGCCCGCATCTTCACCGGGGAAGCGACGACCAACTGGTACAGCCGCTGGATCACCGAATTCATGATGACCCACGCGCTCGGGGAGCAGGACCTCGGCGCGCTGAAGATCCGCTAGACGGGCTTCGCCCACTCGAAGCGGCGCGGTCCCGTCCCCAGCGCGAGGCGGGGCTCCGGGGATTCGAGCCAGCGCAGGAACTCGAGCGCATCCGGCCAGGGCGTGCGCGGGGCGGCGCTGCCGCCGGCGCCGATCCCGAAGTCGAGGCGGGTTCCGGGGCCCTCGCTCGCGAGCAGCAGGCCGAGCCCGTAGGAGGTCACCGGCTCGTCGACCAGCCCCGCGAAGGCGGCCGAGAGCGGGACGTCGGCCATCACCAGCAGCACGGGGCTCTCGGGCTCTCGCTCGAGGAAGGTCAGCGCCTCGAGATAGCCGCAGGCGAAGGTCTCCGCCTCCGCGGCGATCGAGCTCGACGCTCGTCGGTTCCCGGCGGCGATCGAGAACAGGCCCGCCTGGGCGTTGTGCACCGAGTGGCTGAAGCGCGTGGGCGAGAGCGGGAGCTGCTGCGCCAGACGCTCCAGCAGCTCGATCGATTCGTTGATGTTGCCGTGGCGCGAGGCGAACACGCTGCCCACCCGCGCGCGCTGCTCGGGCTCGCAGCAGTCGAAGGCCACCGTCAGCATGATGCGGGTCAGCGCGCTACAACGGCGCCGCAGCAGGGCCGGGAGGAAGCTCGCCTCCGGGCGCCCTTCGGCCGCGAGCGGGCGGGGCTCCGCGCACCAGCCGCGCCAGGCCTGCGCGTCCTCGTGTCCCGGCGCCCAGGCGGCCCACTTCTGGACGTGAACCGGGATCACGCCGGGCTCCCCGCCAGGATCAGCGTACAGTTGTTGCCGCCGAAGCCGAAGGAGTTGGTCATCACGGGGCCCGCCGGGGCGCGCAGCCCCGGGGCGGCGAGGCGCAGCCCGAGCAGCTCGGGATCCAGCTCGCCGTCGTAGACGTGGGGGATCGGCGCGATCTCGCCGGCCGACGCTTCGTGGAGCACGAGCCAGCAGAACCCCGCCTCCATCGCCCCGGCCGCGCCCAGTGTGTGCCCCACCAGCGACTTGGTGGAGCTACACGCCGGAGAGACGCCGAAGACGCGCGCGATCGCGCTGCTCTCCATGCGGTCGTTGAGCGAGGTTCCGGTGCCGTGCAGGTTCAGGTAGGCGATCTGCTCGGGCCGCAGGCGGGCGTCCGCGAGGGCGCCCCGCATCGCGTGCTCGGCTCCCAGCCCGTCCGGGTCCGGCGCCGACATGTGGTGGGCCTCGCTCGATTCGCCCACGCCGCAGAGCTGGATTCCGCCGGCTTCCGGCGTCACCAGGAACAGGGCCGAGCCTTCTCCGAGCGTGAGGCCATCGCGCCGAAGGCTGGACGGGTTGGTGATGCCGGCCGAGAGCACCTGGAGGGCGGCGAAGCCGTTGGTGGTCAGGCCGCAAAGGCTGTCGGTGGCGCCGGCGATCACGGCGTCGCAGACGCCGAGGGCGAGCAGCGAGCGGGCGGAGACCAGGGCGCGCGCGCCGGAGGAGCACGCCGTCGAGATGGTGTAGGCGGGCCCGGCGAGACCGAGCAGCTCCGCCACGAAGCCCGCCACGCCGCCGAACTCGAGCTGGGCGTAGTGGAAGGAGCGGGCCAGGGAGCCCGTCTCGACGCGATGGCGGATCGCGATCTCGGCGTCGCTGACGCCCGAGGTGCTGGTGCCCATCACGACGCCGATCCGCTGCCGGCCCACCGCCTGGATCAGGTCGGAGATCGGCTTCTCGATCTGCTCGAGCGCGGCGAGCGTGAGCGAATTGTTGCGGCAGGCGTAGTGGCGCAGCCGGTCCGGGACCGCGGGCAGCTCCCCGGCCACCTCGGCGACCACCAGCGCGCGTCCGGGAACCAGATCCTCGCGGGCGCGGAAGCCGGATTGATCGCCGCGGAGCAGCCGCGGCCAGATCTCGTCGGGATGCCGCCCGAGCGCGTTCACCATCCCCAGCGCGGCCAGGCTGCAGGATCGGGTCGCCATCCGGGGCATGCTAGGCGAGATCCAGCTCGGCGCCCGGCCCCAGCACGCCGCGGGCCGTGACGATCCCCGACGACACCACGCCGTACACCCCGCCACCCGGTTGTGTCCAATGCCCGACCAGGCGGAGCCCCGCGATCGGGGTGCTGCCGGAGAGCCGGCCGGAGCCGACCTGCGCCGGCGAGAGCTCCCAGCCATAGAGCGCGCCGTCGGTGTTTCGCGTGTAGCGCTCGAGCGTGCGCGGGGTTCCGCTCTCGACGAACTCGAGGCTTGCGCCCAGACCGGGGAATTGCCGCTCGGCCATCTCGAGCAGACGGCCCGCGAGGCGGTCCTTGCCGGTCCGCCAGCGGGACTCCGAGCCGTAGGGGATCAGCGTGGTGAGGATCAGCAGGTGCTGCCCCGCCGGGGCGAGGCTGGGATCGGCCAGGGTCGGCACCGTCACGGACAGCCAGCTGGGATTGCCCGCGAGGCTGCTGCGGTAGGCCTGGTCGTGATCGAACGAGGAGTAGAGGAAGGTCTCGTGACAGGTCTCGCGCGCGCTCAACGGAAGCGACGCCGCGGCATGCACGATGAACGAGGAGAGGGACGGCTTCATGCGCCGCAGGCTCGTGACGTAGCGGGTCGGGAAGGACTCGGGTCCCACCAGTTCTTCGACCGTCTGCCGGGCGTCGGCGTTGGAGAGCACCAGGGGCGCCTCGATCCGCTGGCCGTGCTCGAGCACCACGCCGCAGGCGCGCCCGTTCTCGACGCGGATCCGGCGCACGGAGCTCCTGAGGAGGATCTCGCCTCCGTTCTGGACGATGGCCGCCGCGAGCGCGTCGGCGAAGCGCTGGAAGCTGCCGCGGCAGTAGAAGGCGCCGTCCGTCAGGTAGCTCATCAGCATGTTCGCGAAGTAGAGGAAGGAGACGCGCGAGGGCGGCAGGCCGAGGTAGGGCCAGAGCGTTCCCACCAGCGCCTTCAGCTCGTGCGATTCGAGCTGGGCATCCAGCACCTGCGCCAGGGTGGCGCGCCGGTAGCGCAGCAGGGTCGGGAAGCGCCGCGCGTCCGTGACCGCGCCGAACGGGCTCGGCAGCTGCGAGGCACGCCGGGTCTCCTCGCGGATGTCGAGGCACTCCTGGAGGAACTGCCGGAGCGCCTTGGCTTCCGCGCGATCCTCCCCGGCGTGGACCTGGACGAATTCCTCGACGGAGCCGGGGGCACGCACCACGGTGCCGGGATAGACCGCCGCGTAGCAGGGATCGATCCGCGCGAAATCGCAGCGCTCGCGGACGCCGAGCGTCGTGAGCAGCGAGTGGATCAGGCCGCCGCCCGGGATGCCGACCGGCTCGCAGCCGCCGACCAGGTGCACGGCGGAATCGAACAGGTAGCGCCCGCGGCGGAACGCGTGGGCGTAGCCGCCGACCCGATCGTGTCGCTCGACGACGAGCACGCTGCGGCCCGCGCGGGCGAGCAGCGCGGCCGCCGTGAGGCCGCCGATGCCCGACCCGACGACGATGACGTCGTAGACGTCGCGACGGGATTCCCCCCGGAATCTCATTCCCGTTGCCTCAATTCACGCGAAGCTCGTTGGGATCGTTTCTCGCCAGACCGTAATTCACCATGAACTCGACGAGGCCGAGGCTGTAGCGGTTGGTGGCGTCCTCGCCGGTGAAGATGCGCGGCATGTGCTTGCGGAAGTGGAAATCCACGAGCTTGCCGAGCGGGGTGCCGCGGACGAACGCGCCGACCTTCAGGAGCGTCAGCAGGCGGCCGTCGTAGAACCAGCCGATCACCCGCTGCCACGCCTCCAGGTTGCGCAGCGTCTCCTTCTGGTACCAGGCGAGGGCCTGCTCCGAGCCGTCGATCAGCGCGTTCGCCAGCAGGTCGGCGCTCTGGAAGGCGATCAGGAGGCCGCTCGAGAAGACCGGATCCACGAAGCCGAAGGTGTCGCCGACGAGGGCCCAGTTGCGCCCGACGCCGCGCGCCGCGCGCGATTGATAGTTGGTGTAGCGGACCACGGGCGTGATGCGGCGCGCGGGCCGGGCGTAGTCGCGGATCACCGGGTCGTGTCGGAGGTAGCCGTCGAGCTGATCCTCGGACGAGTCGCCGAACTTGCGGATGAACTCGGAGTCGATCACCAGGCCCATCGAGACGCGGCCGGGCAGGGGGATCCGCCAGAGCCAGCCGTGCTCCAAGCGATCCGTGTGCACGTTGCCGGGGATCTCGACCTCGATGCCCTCGAAGTGGGCGTGCAGCGCGGTGTCGCGCCGCTTCCCGTCCAGCACCGGAATGCCGAGCAGGCGCGGAATCGTGCGGCTGCGCCCCCCGGCGTCGACGATGAAGTCCGGCTGCCCCCGCAGCGAACCGCCGGCCTTCTCGAGCGTCTCGTCGCTGAGGCGGAGCTGGTCGGTCTCGCCGACCCGCTCGAGCCGCCCGGTCTCGGCGATCACCTGCACCCCGTTCCGGCGGGCGTTCTCCAGCAGGGTGGCGTCGAAGCGGTCGCGGGGGACGTTGTAGGAGTAGGTGGTGCGGGCGCCGCGCACCTCGGAGAAGCGGAAGCTCAGGCGCGACTCGCGCGAGAGCACGAAGGTCGCGCCGCCCTTCCAGATGCTGTAGCCGGCGACCTCGTCCTCGACGCCGAGCCGGCGTAAAAAGGGAACGACGGCGGGGACCAACGACTCGCCGACGACGATGGGCGGCCTGCCGCCCCGCGCGAACAGCACCACGTCCATGCCGGCGCGTGCGAGCAGCGTGGACAGGGTGGCACCCGCCGGCCCTCCTCCGAGGATCGCGACGGAGCGGCCCGGGCGTCTCATGGGCGCCAACAGTAGCGACACGCTGGGGCGGTTCAAGCTGCCGGAGCCCCGAGGTCCGGGTGTTGTAATCTGCCCGCCATGGCCGGTGCGACGCGGGATCAGCTCGTGCAGCGCGTCTTCGAAATCCTGCGCGACGAGCTGCTGCGCGCGGGACCGGAGTTCACGCCGCGTTCGAACCTGGTGGCGGCGGGACTCGATTCGCTGGCGGTCACGCAGCTGATGCTCGCGATCGAGGAGAGCACCGGCGTGTGGGTCGACGACAGCCTGCTCACGCCCGAGCATCTGGAGTCGGCGGAGTCGCTCGCGAGCCTGGTCCACCGCCAGCTGCAGGGGAGCTGAGTTGACGAGCGCCGCCGGCGCGCACGCCAGCCTCCCGCTGACGGGTGCGGACTGCTTCCTGCGCGCCTTCGATCACGAGATCCGGCGCATGAACGGCGCGAGCCACGTCTCCCAGCTGGTCTTGCGGCTGGGGCCCGGCTTCGACGCCTCCGGCTTCCAGCAGCTGGTCGCAGCCGCGGCGCGCGCGCACCCGCTGCTGCGAGCGCCGGTAGCGCGGCGTCTCGGGCTCGGGCCTCCGGTGTTCCGCCTCGCGGCTGCGGCTCGCTGCCCCATGCCCCAGGTCGAGGTCCACGAGGCCGAGGCGCCCCGAGCCGCGCAGCCTCCCCTGCCGGAGGTCTTCTTCGCGCGCCTGAACCAGCCGCTCTCGCTGCGCCGCGGGGAGCTGCTCCGCTTCGATCTGGTCCGCTACGCGGGGGGCGCTGCG
>DATBRV010000023.1:0-30250 GCA_036560145.1 Myxococcota bacterium | reverse complement strand
CTCGCCACCGGCTGGAGCGCCTTCGACCGCAGCCGCTACCGGGTGGCGGAGGCCTTCGCGGAGGAGGTGCTGCGCTCGCTCCCGCCCGGCGCGCATCTCTCGGCGAGCGACGACAACATCCTGTTCACGCTCCTCTATCTGCACTTCGTCGAGGGCCGTCGTCCGGATCTCGATCTCGTGCTCTCCGGCGTGGGCGAGGCCGATCTTCCGCCGCTGCGCTTCGATCCCGATCGCGATCCGCTCTTCCTGACGCATCACCCGAACTGGCAGCTGCCCGCGCTCGAGGCGGTTCCGATCGGCAGCGTCTTCCGGATCCAGCGCGCGGGAAGCCCGCCGCCCGAGCGCGTGCTCGCGCAAGGCCCGCTCGCGGGCGAGGACGATCCGCGCGTGCCGAAGGATTATCTGACCCAGAACCTGATCGGGCACTTCCACTACATGCTCGGCGTCACCTTCGAGAAGACGGACTGGCCGCGCGCGCGCGCCGAGCTGGAGGCGGCGGCGCGCGCCGCGCCCTCGAACGACGTCCTCTTCTACAACCTCGGCCTCATTTACCGGCGGAACGGGAAGCTCGCTGAGGCCGTCGCCGCCTTCCAGCGCGCGGACGCCATCAACCCGCGCTATCTCCCCAGCGGAACCCGCGTGCGCGCGAGCGACCGGCTCGCCGAGCTCGCGGCCGAAAGGCGCCCGTGATCCGCAGCCTCGCGCTCCTGTTCTGCGCGCTCGGCCTCGCGCTCGCCTGCTCGCCCGCCGAGCCCCCGCGCGGCCGCGTGCTGGTGCTCGGCCTCGACGGCGTCGACCCGGAGATCGTGGACCTGCTGCTCTCGGAGGGTAAGCTTCCGAACTTCGCGAAGCTCCGGCAGGGCGGCGCCTACGGGCGCTTCCTGAGCAGCAAGCCGCTCCTCTCGCCGATCGTCTGGACGACGATCGCGACCGGCAAGACCCCCCTCGAGCACGGCATCTCCCACTTCGTGGCGGTGAACGCGAAGACCGGGGCGGAGCTTCCGGTGACGAGCCAGATGCGCCGCGTGAAGGCGCTCTGGAACATCCTCTCCGGCGCGGGGCGCGAGGTCGCGGTGGTCGGCTGGTGGGCCACCTGGCCCGCGGAGAACGTGTCCGGCGCCGTCGTGAGCGATCACACCTGCTACCACTTCCTGTTCAACGCGGGCGCGAGCGGGAGCAGCGACAAGGTCGGCGTGACGCACCCGCCCGAGCTGCTCGACGAGATCACGCCGCTGGTCCGCCGCCCCGGGGATCTGAAGCCCGAGGAGCTGGCGCGCTTCGTCGACGTCACGCCCGAGGATCTGGCGCGCCCCTTCGACTTCGAGGACGACCTCAGCCACTTCAAATGGGCGCTTGCCACCGCGCAGAGCTATCGCGAGATCGGCCTCCAGCTCTGGAAGCAGCGGCGCCCGGACGTCGAGCTCGTGTACGTCGAGGGCGTCGATTCGAGCTCGCACCTGTTCGGGCATCTCTTCCGGCGGAGCGGGCTCTCGGGCCCGCTCGCCGAGCAGGGCCGCCGCTACGGCCGCGCGGTCGAGGAGATGTACCGCTACGCGGACGAGATCGTGGGCGCGTATCTGGATGCGCTGGACGACGACACCACGCTGCTGGTCCTCTCCGATCATGGCTTCGAGCTCGGGGTGCTCCACGAGGACCCGACCCGCGCGCGGGATCTCCGACGCGTGAGCGAGCGCTTCCACCGGATCGAGGGGATCCTCTATCTCTACGGGAACCGCGTCCGCGCCGGGCGGCGTCTCGAGAAGCCGGCGCTCCTCGACATCGCGCCCACCGTGCTCGCGCTCGCCGGCGTCCCGCCGGCGGCGGACATGCCGGGGCGCGTGCTCACGGAAGGGCTCGATCTGCCGCCGGAGCTGACGTCGACACCGAGGAGCGTTGCGAGCTACGAGACGCCCGGAGCGGGCGGGGCGCCCGCTGAGGCGAACGCCGACGCCGACGTCTCCCCCGAGATCCTTGATCACCTGCGCGCGCTCGGCTATCTCGACGCGAGCTCTCCCAAGGGCGACCGCAACCTGGCGGCGCTCCACTTCGAGAAGGGCGAGTACGCGGAAGCGGCGCGGCTCTACGCGGAGATGGTGCGCGAGAGCCCCGACGACGCCGGCCTGCGCGCGAGCTACGCGGGGGCGCTCGGGTCCCTCGGAAAGCTCGACGAGGCGTACGCCGAGCTGGGACGCGCGATCGCGCTCGAGCCCGCCAACCCGGAGGCCTATCACAACCGGGGCGCGATCCTGGAGAAGCGCGGCGATCCGAAGGGCGCCGTGCGCGAATACCAGACCGCGCTTCGATACGCGCCGGACTACGAGCCTTCGAAGAGCGCGCTGGCTCGCCTGGGCGGCGGCGCCGCCGCGGGCGAACCGCAGACCGCGAACGAGAAGCTCGCCACCGCGCTCGCCGAGCAGGCCCACCAGGCCGCATTGCGCGGCGATTACCCGGGAGCGACTCAAAAGCTCGACGAAGCCGAGCGCATCGCCCCGCGCTTCGCCTTGATCGCGCACTACCGCTCGAACATCGCCTACCTGCAAGGCGACCGCGCCGGGGCGATCCAGGCGCTGAAGCGCGCCGTCGAGCTCGAGCCCGACAATCCGCTGTTTCGCACCAACCTCGAGCGGCTGGAGGCGGCCGGGAAGACCGGACCGAAATGACGGATTGACTGTCGCCTCGAGGGGATGGGAAACTGTCGCCGTCCAGCGACAGCGATCGGAAAGCCAGCGATGAAGCGAACGCTGATCTGGTTCGGTTGCAGAAGCGTGTTGTTCGCCATCGGTGCGGCATGGGGACTCGGCTTCATCTCGTCGCCTCGGGCAACTGCGCAGGCGCCGATTCCGGTGGGTGGGGAGTTCCAGGTCAACACCTACACGACGGGCGGTCAGCACGATGGGTCGGTGGCGGCAGAGGCCAGCGGGGACTTCGTCGTGGTGTGGGAGAGCATCGGCTCGTCCGGAACGGATTCGATCGGGTACAGCATCCAGGGCCAGCGCTACGCCTCGAACGGATCGGCCCAGGGCGCGCAGTTCCAGGTCAACACCTACACGACGAGCGACCAGAGCGGTCCCTCCGTGGCGGCGGATGCCGACGGGGATTTCGTCGTGGTGTGGCACAGCGCGGGTTCGTCCGGGACGGACACGAGCGCGTACAGCATCCAGGGCCAGCGCTTCGCGTCGAACGGATCGGCTCAGGGCGCGCAGTTCCAGGTCAACACCTACACGACGGGCTACCAGGATGCTTCCGCAGTGGCGACGGATTCCGACGGGGACTTCGTCGTGGTGTGGATGAGCGCCGGCTCGTCCGGGACGGATACGAGCGCCTACAGCATCCAGGGCCGACGCTACGCCTCGGACGGATCGGCTCAGGGGGCGCAGTTCCAGGTCAACAGCTACACGACCGGCTATCAGGATGGTCCATCGGTGGCGGCCGATGCCGATCGGGACTTCGTCGTGGTGTGGACGAGTCCCGGCTCGCCCGGGACGGACACGAGCGGGTACGGCATCCAGGGCCAGCGCTACGCCTCGAGCGGATCCGCCCAGGGCGCCCAGTTCCAGGTCAACACCTACACGACGAGCGGCCAGTACGAAGGATCCGTGGCGGTGGATTCCGGCGGAGGTTTCGTCGTCGTGTGGACCAGCGCCGGGTCGTCCGGGACGGACACGAACGGCTGGAGCATCCAAGGGCAGCGCTACCTGTCGAACGGATCGGCTTCGGCGGGCCAGTTCCAGATCAACACGTACACGACCGGCTTCCAGTCCGACACTTCGGTGTCGTCGGAGGCCGACGGGGACTTCGTCGTGGTGTGGCAGAGCGACGGCTCGTCCGGGACGGACACCAGCAGCCACAGCATCCTGGGCCAGCGCTACGCCTCGGACGGTTCGGCGCAGGGCGCACAGTTCCAGGTCAACAGCTACACGACGGGCTTCCAGGAGTATCCATCCGTGGCGTCGGATGCCGACGGAGACTTCGTCGTGGCGTGGCAGAGCGATGGCTCGTCCGGGACGGATACGGGCAGCTACAGCATCCAGGGTCAGCGCTACGGCGTGGCTGCCCCCGCGCCGGCGGTGCCGGCGATGTCCCGTGCGACGAGATTCGCGCTCGCCGCGGCGCTGCTGCTGTTCGGCGCCGCCTACGCGCTGCGGCGTCGCGCGTAGCTCCACCTCGTCGGGCTGCCCGCGACCCCTCGGTCTCCGGAAGAAAGCCTTTGACTTCTCAGCGACTCGAGAGCATGAGTGGTGTTTGCCCTGTGCGGCCGGCCTCTCGGCGGATTGCGGAGGGACCCCGCCGCACGCGTCGGTTGGAGATCGGCGATGCGGAAGCGGCGGGTTCGCTGGGCAGCATGGCTCGTTCCCGGGACAGCAGCGCTGGCGTTGGTTCTCTTGGGTCCTCGTCCCGCGGGCGCGCAGGCGCCCGTGCCGGCGGGGAGCGAGTTCCAGGTCAACACCTACACGGTGTTCGATCAGGGTCACCCGTCCGTGTCTGCGGACGCCGACGGGGACTTCGTCGTGGTGTGGTTCAGCACCGGCTCGTCCGGGACGGACACCAGCCTCCAGAGCATCCAGGGCCAGCGCTACGCATCGGGCGGATCGACCCAAGGCGCGGAGTTCCAGATCAACACCTACACGACGGGCATCCAGGATTTCCCGTCCGTGTCTGCGGACGCCGACCGGGACTTCGTCGTGGTCTGGGAGAGCGCCGGCTCGTCCGGCACGGACACCAGCCTCCAGAGCATCCAGCGCCAGCGCTACGCCTCGGGCGGATCGACGCAGGGTGCGGAGTTCCAGGTCAACACCTACACGACGAACGCCCAGTTGGTTCTGGCGGTGTCCGCGGATTCCGACGGGGACTTCGTCGTGGTGTGGGAGAGCAATGGCTCCTCCGGCACGGACACGAGCGGCACCAGCATCCAGGGCCAGCGCTATGCCTCGGACGGCTCCCTTCGGGGCAGCGAGTTCCAGGTCAACACCTACACCACGCTCGCACAGGAAGATCCTTTCGTTGCGGCGGACACGGACGGGGACTTCGTCGTGGTATGGCGGAGCACCGGCTCGTCCGGGACGGACACGAGCGGCCTCAGCATCCAGGGCCAGCGCTACGCTTCGAGCGGATCGCCGCAGGGCGCACAGTTCCAGGTCAATACCTACACGTCGAACTCCCCATTCCGGCCATCTGTGGCACTCGAGCCGGACGGAGACTTCGTCGTCGTGTGGCCGAGCCAGGGATCATTTGGAACCGACACGATTGGCACCAGCGTCCTGGGCCAGCGCTATTTCTCGAATGGGTCGGCTCGAGGCGGAGAGTTTCAAGTCAATTCCTACACGACTGGTGGTCAGCGGTATCCCTCGGTGGATGCGCTGGCTGGCGGGGAGTTCGTCGTCGTGTGGCAGAGCCAGGGGTCGTCCGGGACCGACACGGCGTCTTATGGCATTCAAGGCCAGCTGTACGCTTCCAATGGGTCGACTCGAGGGTCGGAATTTCAAGTCAACACCTACACGACGAACACGCAGCGGTTCCCCTCCGTGGCGGCGGCCGCCGCCGGGGGCTTCGTCGTGGCGTGGGAGAGCGTCGGCTCGAACGGGACGGACGCGAACTTCAGAAGCGTTCAGGGCCAGCGCTACAGCGTTTCGCCCGCCGTTCCGCCGGTCCCGGCGATGTCTTCCGCGACGAGATTCGCGCTCGCCGCTGCGCTGCTGCTGCTCGGCGCCGCCTACGCACTTCGGCATCGCGCGTAGCTCCAGCGGCCTCGGGTAACTTGCGTCCGTGAACGTTGACTGGGCGAGCGTCCGCACCGCATTGCCATTGGTTGCCGCCCTGGCGGCTACGGTCGCGCTCTACCTGCCCGCGGAGGTTCTGTCCGGAGAGCGACAGCTCTACGGCGCGGACTTCCTCCAGCTCCACCAGTATCGGATCGAGTTCGTTCACGAGGCGTGGCAGGCTGGATTCCAGGGAGTCCCGGGCTGGTACCCCCGGGAGGCGATGGGGACTCCGTTCTGGTCCGACATCCAGAACTTCCCGTGGATCCCGACGCGGCTGTTCCTCCTGCCGTTCCCGCCAGGCGCCGCCTACGCCGTTGGTGTCGTGATCGCCGCGTGCCTCTCCGTGCTCTTCACCAGTCTGCTGGCGCGCGCGCTCGGAATGTCGCCCCTCGCTTCCGCCGCTTCCGGCTTCACGTTCGCGGGTTCCGGCTTCTTTGCGTCCCGCGTGATGGCCGGTCACCTGCCGCTGCTCGAGGCGTACCCGGCGCTGCCTCTCCTGCTCTGGGCGAGCCATGCGGTGGGCACGGCTCGCCCCGATGCCGTTCGTAGGTGGCTGCTCGTGCTGGGCGGCGCCACGGCCTGCGTGTGCCTGGCGGGCCACCCGCAGGTCCCGTTCTACGCAGTCGCCGCCACGCTGGCCTGGGTGGCGTGGCAGGGAGGCCCGAGGCGCCCGGCGGCCCTGGCTGCTCTCGCGCTGGGCTCGCTGGCGACGCTCTTCGTCTGGTGGCCGATGCTGCTGCTCATCCTGCGAAGCGCGCGCGTTCTCCCGCTGGATCCACCGCTCAACGACGTGCCGTTTCCCATCGAACGGCTTCCCGCGCTGCTGGCGCCCTGGCGCGATGGATTTTCCCCGGCCGTCGTTCGCGAGCCGCAGGTTGCGTTCCGCGGGTTCAGCAGCGAAGCCGTCTTCTGGGAGACGACGAGCTATGTCGGCCTGCTTCCCTGGCTCGCCGCGGCTCTGCTGGTGGCGCGACCCAAGGGGGTGTCGATGGGCTGGTTCCTGGCCCTGGCTTCGCTCGCCTGCGCGATCCTCTCGCTGTCTCCCGTCCACACCGCCTTCTCCTGGGTTCCCGGCACGCTGTTCCGGAGCCCGGCGCGGCTTTGGTACGTCCCCGTCTTCACGTTGTCGCTGGCAGCCGGCGCCGGTCTGGACGTCGTCGCCCGCCGCGCCGGCACGGCCGCGGCGATCGCCTTGCTGGCTCTGCACGCGACCGATCTCGTGCTGCACGCCCGGCCCTTCGTGCGTCCCACCATCGCACGGGAGCCGCGCCCGCAGATCGAGGAGCTTCTGGCCCGGGAGCTCGGCGACGGGCGCGTCGCGCTGGACTACAACCTGCCGATCGCTCCCACGCGGCGCTTCGACGACGTGGGCTTCTTCGGCGCCATCCAGCTGGCCAGCTCGTATCGAGCGCTCGCCGCCCTGCGGCAGGCGCCGGAGCGCGAAAACTTCCAGTACTTGTCGGGTGCGCGCGAAATCCCGGCCGCCGGGCTCGCGAACGCCGGCGTGCGCTTCGTCGGCTCGCTCAGCACGCGTCGCGACCTTCCGCTGCGCCTCGCGGAGGGCGGCGTGAACCTCTACGAAGTGCCGTTGCCGGTCGCGCGCGCTCTATTCTTCCCGGCCGCGGCGGTCCGTCTCTGGAACGAGCCCGAGATGGCGGAGCGGCTGCGGGATCCGCGCTTCCGCCTGGATCAGCAGATGCTCCTCCCGCTCGATCGGATCGGCCCCGAGCCCGCCACGGACGGGGCCGCGTCCCCTACCGCCCTGGCATGGCGGCGTCGCTCCCCAGACGTCATCGAGATCGATGTCGTGGCGGCGACCGATGGCTACGTCCGCCTGCTCGAGGCCTGCGATGCGGGCTGGACGGCCCGCGTGGACGGCGAACCGGTCGAGACACTGCGTGCGGACGGCTTCCTGCTGGCGGCGCGCGTCCCCGCCGGCCCCCATCGCCTGCGCTTCGCATACCGCACACCGGGAGCTGCGACGGGAGCGCTGATGTCGCTGGCCGTTCTGCTCCTCGCGCTGAGACTCGCCCGCCGATTCACTCCGCCTACACGCTGATGTTGACGATCGCCCAGCGCGGGTGAGAAACTGATCCGAATGAGCTCTAGAGGATCTGCACTTGCGCTGGCTGCGGTCGGGGGGCTCAGCCTCGCGTCAGCCCTCCCGGCAGGCGCCATCACGCCCGCCCGCGTCGGCGCGGAGTTCCAGGTCAATGCCTACACCTGGAGCGCCCAGTTCTTCCCGGACGTGGCGATGGCCGCCGACGGAGACTTCATCGTGGTGTGGGAGGGCTTCGACACGCCCGGGGGAGACACGACGGGCTCCATCCTGGGCCGGCGCTTCGCGAAGAACGGCGCCGCCCAGGGGGCGGATTTCCAGATCAATTCGTACACGACGAACACCCAGCGCCGTCCCTCTGTGGCGGCCGACGCCGATGGGGACTTCGTCGTGGTCTGGGAGAGCGTCGGCTCGGTCGGGACGGACACGCCCATCCCCGGCGGATTCAGCATCCAGGGCCAGCGCTACGCCTCGGACGGAACCGCCCGGGGTGCGCAGTTCCAGGTCAACGCCTACACGACGGGCAGCCAGCATGTTCCGTCCGTGTCGGCGGCTCCCGACGGGGACTTCGTCGTCGTATGGACGAGCTTCGGCTCGCCCGCCACGAGCTTCGGGCCCTACAGCATCCAGGGGCAACGCTTCGCTTCGGATGGCTCCACCCAGGGCGCGCAGTTCCAGGTCAATACCTACTCGGCGCACGACTCGCGCTTCCCCTCCGTGTCGGTGGCCGCCGGCGGGGACTTCGTCGTCGTGTGGGACACCTACGGGTCGCCCGGGACGGACACGGGGATCTCCGGAAGCGTTCAGGCCCGGCGCTACGCGTCGGATGGGTCCGCGCTGGGTTTGCAGTTCCAGGTCAACACCTACACGACGGACGACCAGGAGGTTCCCCACGTTGCGACGGCTGGCGACGGAAGCTTCGTCGTGGTGTGGGGCAGCGAAGGCTCGTCCGGGACGGACGCGAACGGCTGGAGCGTTCAGGGCCAGCGCTATGCCTCGGGCGGCTCCGTCGCGGGCGCGGAGTTCCAGGTCAACACCGACACGACGGACAACCAGTTCGCCTCCGGCGTGGCGGCCTCGGCAGACGGGAGCTTCGTCGTGACGTGGACGAGCTATGGCTCGTCGGGGACGGACTCGAGCTACGCCAGCACCCAGGGCCAGCGCTACGTGTCGGACGGATCCGCGCGGGGGGCGGAGTTCCAGGTCAACACCTACACGACCTACCGGCAGTACCGGTCTTCCGTGGCTGCCGACACGGAGAGCGGCTTCGTCGTGGTGTGGACCGGCTATGGGTCGCTGAGGACGGACTCGAGCAGCTACAGCGTCCAGGGCCAGCGCTACAGCCTGGTTGCCCTCGCGGCGCGCGTGCCGGCGACGTCGTCCGCGACGCGATTCGCGCTCGCCGCGGCGTTGCTGCTGCTCGGCGCCGCCTACGCGCTGCGGCGTCGCGCGTAGCTCGCGAGGACGCGAAGCCCACCCGGGTAGAGCGCGAGCAGCAGGCACGCCACGAGAACGTTGCGGTAGAAGAACAGCACGATCGGGTTGCTCTCGAGCCACGCGAGCAGTCCGCTGAGCGCCTCTACCGCGAACAGCCCCGCGATCCGCCAGTCGCTCCGCGCGTGCACGAGCACCAGCAGGATCAGGAACGCGTAGTAGTACGCGGCGAGGTTCAGGGTGCAAAAGAGCAGGGGGATCGCGAGTACGCTCGCCGGTGCGTCGCCGGGCCACCGGGGACGCCTCGCGAGGAGGGCCGCGACGAGGAGCAGGACGACCGCGATCTGGGCCCGGTACGTCGTCCGCCGCCAGTCGAGCTCGCGGGCGAACTCCTCCGCGTCCGAGGCCTTGACCGGCCCCGTGTAGGATAGGATCTCGTTCAGCCCGATGCTGTTGTAGGCGTTGCTGTCGACGTGCCGCTGCATGTTGAGCCGGAACTCCCCCCAGTGGTGCAGGCCGGCGGGAAGGGTGAGGGTCGCCGCGAAGAGCGCTGCGCAGGCGGCCGCGAAGGCGAGCAGGAAGCGGAGGTGGGCGGCCGAGACGCGCTGCCGCGTGATCACTCCCCTCACCGCGTACAGCGCGATCGGGAGTACGAACCAGGCCGGAAAGATCCTCAGCATCGCCGACAGGCCGAGCAGGATCCCCGCCAGCGCGTGGCGATCGCGCTTCAGGCAGCAGACGGCGCCGACCAGGCTGCTCAGCCAGACGAAGCGCAGGAAGCCGCCCCCCGTCCAGCCGAAGGATGTGCCGTGGATCGTGCAGAAGTAGATGGACGCGAGCAGCATCGCTTCGACGCCGAACGCCCAGGCGATCGACGCGAACATCCCCGCCAGGAGGAACGGATCGAGCAGCGTCAGCGCGAGAATTCCGGCGTGGCTTCCCGCCGGGACGAGATTGGCCAGCGCGCCTCCGAGCAGAGGCCAGACCGGGGGCGGATTGAAGCCGTGGTCCCGGAGCACCTCCCCCCACTGCCGCTTCATGCCGTCGCGAAAGAAGCCGAGGTCCGCCTGGAAGGCCGCCCAGCGCTCCGGACTGAAGCGCGCCTTCACCGCGTCGCTGCGCGCCAGCAGGGCGCGGATGTCGACCAGGCCGTTGGTCTCCAGGTCGCGGGCTTCGAGGCTGCGGAAGTGGTCGTCGTACTTCTCGGCCTCGGCGCGTAGCATGGCGGTGTACAGGGACTGATAGCCGAGCTCGGGAAAGTACTTCGAGCCCAGGTAGTAGTGCGCCACGTCGTGCAGGTGGACGAAGACCCGCTCGCGCCCGATGCCGTGGAAGGCAAAGAAATTCGAATAGAGAATCCAGGCGATGGCCGCGATCAACGAGAGGCTTGCGAGGTAGACCCGGCGCTCCGCCAGAACCGCGAGGCCCAGGGCTCGCCCCGCGATCACCGCGATCGCGCATGAGGCGGCGAAGATCTTCATGCGGTCGAGGTGGGCGAAGTCCACTCCTCCCGCCAGCACGCTCCAGGCGAGCAGTCCCGTGAGTGCGACGAGGAGCATCCCGAGGATGGGCATCGACCCGCCCCTACCTTGGATCGACGCGGGCGAGCGTCAGCAAGCGAAGCAGGTTGTCCCGATACAGCGGGCTGCGCGGGTCGAGGCGCAGCGCCTCCTTCTGCGCGCCGACCCCGGTGAAGATCTCGCCCGACATCACGGCCAGGTTTGCGACGTACTGCGGGACGAGCGGCGAGCGGGCGCGGCCGTTGATCTCTGCCGCCTGCGCCAGAATGCGCTTCGCCTCTTCGCGATCGCCCGATTGGATGGCGGCGAGCGCCTTCGCACACAGGGTTTCCACCTCGGCGCGCGCGGCGGGATCGCCGGGCGGCGCGTCCTGCGCGGCCCAGCGATCGGCGACGGCCTCGACGAACGCGCGCGGGTCGCTCCGCAGCCGCTGCCCCTGCTGCCATAGCTCGCCGTCGCGCGCGTCGAGCTCGAAGTAGACGATGCGCAGGGGGCCTTCCTGGAGGCTCGTGAGATCGAGCGGCGAGTCGCGGAACCGGAGGCGAAGCCCGAGATCGGGGATCGAGGAAGCGCCCGACGGGTCATGGCCGAACGGGAATCCCAGGAAGCGCCGCAGCACCGCGTCCGGCTGCGCGTCCGGGGCGGGCGGTAGCACCGCGACGCGCAGCGTGTAGAAGAATCGGAAGAGCGGATCGTCGGCGAGCTCGTGATCGCTCAGGTAGTGAGGCTCGGCGAGGCCCGCCGAGTTGTACCAGAGGATCACGCGCGGGCGCCGGCGCAGCACGTACTCGCCCCAGCCGCGGCGGTGTCCGGCCCAGCCCTCGGAGACGATGTAGATCGGGCGATGCGCGATCTGCGCATCGGTGAGGCCCAGCATGTCGATGGTCGGGAGCCGCGAAAAAAACGGCAGGCTGCCCGCCGTGTTGACGGCGATCCAGTCGCCCGGCGCGAGGCGCTCCGCGAGCCACGCGCCCACCCGTTCGCCCACCAGCGCGGTGCGGTGCGCCACGAAGGCGCGGTAGGGCTGCTCGGTCGCAAGCCCCGCGGCGGCCTGGAGCGCGACGAGCGCGAGCAGGGCGGGCCCGCGAGCCAGGCGCGGCGCGCCGCGCAGCAGGCCCGCCGCCAGCACCGCGCAGAGCGGGAGCGCGGGCACGAAGAACCGGAAGTAGGGCATGAAATCGGCGCCGACGACGACGACGTAGAGCACATAGGCGGCCAGCGTCGTGTAGATCACCAGGGCGAACGAGGGCTCCGCGAAGCGCGCGCGCAGCGCGCGCGAGAGCAGCGCGAGGGGGAAGACGAGGCTCGCGACGAGGACGGGATTGGCGAGGGAGAATTCGCGCAGGTAGCGCAGCCCGGTGGCGAGCTGGCCGGCGCCTCCCGTCACCTTGGCGTAATACGTGTTGGGCAGGAGCTCGCCGTAGTAGTGCCATCTCCAGGCGAGGTGCATCGCCACCACACCGAGCACGATCGCGAGGTTCGCGAGGTGCCGGCGCAGATGGCCCCAGCCGCCCCGCATCCGCCTCTCCGCCACGGCGAGCGCCGCCGTGAAGACGCCGAAGACGAACGGGCCCTCGGGGCGGGTCAGCGCGAGCAGGGCGAAGAGGCAGCCTGCTCCGCGCCAGCGCCCGGTGCGCGCCTCGCGCAGCGAGGCCGAAACGGCAGCCAGCAGGAGAGCCGTGAAGAGCAGGGTCTCCATCGCGCGCAGCGACCAGTAGGCGAAGGCGCTGGTCGCGAGCAGGAGCAGGGCCGAGAGGGCAGGCCGGGCTGCCTCCGCGCCTACCAGCTCCCGCTCGAGCCGCGTCGCGAGCAGGAGCGTCCACGCCGCCATCGCCCCCGAGAGGATGCCGAGCCCGAGCACCGGATCGATGCGCAGCGCGAGCAGCGGTGCGGCGAAAAGGACCAGTGCGAGGCTGGTGTAGCCCTCCACCCGCTCGCCGGCGTTGAAGACGAGCCCGCTCCCCTCGATCAAGTTGCGCGCGAAGCGCAGCGTGATGAAGGTGTCGTCGATCAGGTAGCCCCAGCTCCGGAGCGCGGTCCACAGGAAGACCCAGGCTACGACCAGCAGGAGGTTCCGCCGATACGAGTGGGTGTCGGTCGAGTGGTCGCTCACGCCTGACTCCGGCCCCCGCGCGGGCTGCGGACGCAGCATCGTACCCGTTGCCGGGGAGCGATGGAGGGGCGTTGACTTCCGGGCGACCGAGCCGGAAGCTTGCGAGAGGGTGGTGCGGTCCGACACTCGGACAGTTCGCTTGGCGAGCAGATTCGCGCCATGGGCGACGGCGTGGGCCCTCAGCCTCGCGGCGGCGCTCCCGGCGGCCGCGCAGACGCCGAACCCCGCCGGCGCAGAGTTCCAGGTCAACAGCTTCACGACGAACTACCAGACCACTCCCTCGGTGGCGTCGGAGGTCGACGGGGACTTCGTCGTGGTCTGGTCGAGCTATGGGTCGTCCGGGACGGACCACAGCGGAACCAGCATCCAGGGCCAGCGCTACGCCTCGGACGGATCGACTCGGGGCGCGCAGTTCCAGCTCAACAGCTACGCGACCGGCAACCAGCGGTTCCCGACCATCGCCGCGGAGAGCGACGGAGACTTCGTGGTGACGTGGTCGAGCGCCGGGTCGGCCGAGACGGACGCCGACGGCTTCAGCATCCAGGCCCAGCGCTTCGCCTCGGACGGATCGACCCTGGGTACGCAGTTCCAGGTCAACACGTACACGACGACCAACCAGACGTTTCCCGCGGTGGCGGCGGGGGCCGCTGGGGAGTTCGTGGTGGCGTGGGTCGGCTACGGCTCGGCTGGGACCGACACCAGCCAGACCAGCATCCATGCCCAGCGCCATGCCTCGGACGGCTCTCCGCTGGGCGCGGAGTTCCAGGTCAACACCCGCACCTCGAGCTTCCAGCGGACGCCCTGGGTGGCGTCCGATCCCGATGGGGATTTCGTGGTGGTCTGGCGGAGCCTCGGCTCGTTCGGGACGGATACGAGCGGCGAGAGCGTCCAGGGCCAGCGCTACGCCTCGGACGGGTCGGCCCTGGGAACGGAGTTCCAGGTCAACAGCTACACGACGGGCGATCAGGTCGCTCCCTCGGTGGCGGTCGGGATCTCCGGGGAGTTCCTCGTGGTGTGGGAGAGCGCCGGCTCCTCCGGCACGGACGTCAGCGGCGCCAGCATCCAGGGCCAGCGCTACGCCTCGGACGGATCGGCGCAGGGAGCGGAGTTCCAGATCAACAGCTTCGAGACGAGCGACCAGCGGGATCCCGCCGTGACTTCGGATGCCGACGGGAATCTCGCGGTGGTGTGGCAGAGCGACGGATCGTCCGGGACGGACACGAGCAGCCTCAGCATCCAGGGCCAGCGTCTCGCCCCGGGTGGATCGCCGCTGGGCGCGGAGATCCAGGTCAACACCTACACGTCGAGCGAGCAGCGGGCTCCCGCCGTATCGGCGGCGGCGAATGGGGAGTTCGTCGTGGTGTGGCGAAGCCAGGGCTCTTCCGGGACGGATACGAGCAGCTTCAGCGTCCAGGGCCAGCGCTACCGACTGCCCTTCCCGGTGCCGGCGCTCTCGCTCGCGACGAGATTCGCGCTCGGCGCGTTGATGCTGCTCGGCGTTGGCTACGCGCTGCGCAAGCGCGCATGAGGTCGGCGATCGCGCTGCTCGGCCTCGCGGCCGCGCTGCCAGCGGGCGCTCAGGCTCCCGTGCCGGACGGCGCGCAGTTTCAGATCAACACCTATACGACGCACAACCAGAATTATTCCTCCGTGGCGACGGATGCCGACGGGGACTTCGTCGTGGTGTGGCAGAGCTACGGGTCATCCGGGACGGACACCAGCCTCTACAGCATCCAGGGCCAGCGCTATGCCTCGGATGGATCGCCCCAGGGAGCGGAGTTCCAGGTCAATACCTACACGACCGTCGATCAGCAGAATCCCTCCGTGGCGGTGGACGCGGGCGGCGGCTTCTTCGTGGTGTGGGAGAGCCGTGGTTCACCTGGTACGGACACGAGCGCTACCAGCGTCCAGGGCCAGCGCTACGCCTCGGATGGATCGACGCAGGGGGGGCAGTTCCAGATCAACGCCTACTCGACGGAACGCCAGGTATTCCCCTCCGTCGCGGCGGCGCCCGGCGGGGAGTTCGTCGTCGTGTGGGCCAGCAGCGGGTCCAACGGGACGGACACGAGCTCCTCCAGCATCCAGGGCCAGCGCTACGCCTCGGACGGATCGGCGCAGGGCGGGGAGTTCCAGGTCAACAGCTACACGACGAATTACCAGGGGACTGCCACCGTCGCGGCGGCCGCCGACGGGGACTTCGTCGTGGCGTGGGTGAGCCGCGGCTCTTTCGGGACGGACAATTTCTACGGAAGCATCCAGGGCCAGCGCTACGCCTCGACCGGATCGACGCAGGGCGGGCAGTTCCAGGTCAATACCTTTACGACGTTCATCCAGATCGATGCCAGCGTGGCGATGGCGGACGCCGGGGACTTCGTCGTGGTGTGGCGGAGCGTGGGTTCGTATGGGACAGACCAAAGTGACTACAGCCTCCAAGGACAGCGCTACGCCTCGGACGGATCGATGCAGGGTGGCCAGTTCCAGGTCAACACCTATACGACGGACGACCAGCGGTCTCCCACCGCGGCGATGGACGCCGACGGGGGCTTCGTCGTGACGTGGTCGAGAGCCAAGCCGCTCTTCGGGTTCGGCCCCCAGAGCATCCAGGGCCAGCGCTACGCCTCCGACGGATCGACCCTGGGCGGGGAGTTCCAGGTCAACAGCGTGGCTTCGGACTATCAGTTCGCTCCCTCCGTGGCGGCGCGCGATGGGGACTTCGTCGTTGCGTGGACGAGCTTTGGCACATTGGGGACGGACACCAGCTCGCTGGCCCTCCAGGGCCAGCGTTACAGCCTACCGACCCCCGTGCCGCTCGGGGTGCCGGCGATGTCCCCCGCGGCGAGATTCGCGCTCGGCGCGGTATTGATGCTGCTCGGAGCCGGCTACGCGCTGCGGCGTCGAGCCGCGCGCCGGGAACCGGCGCGGGCGGCTCAGGCTTGACAGCCGTCCAGTCGAAAATAGACTGGATGCCTGTGCGTCATCGCCGCGTCGTTCCTGCGGTTCTCGTCCTGCTCGTGCTCTTCGCGAGCCAGGCTGCCTATGCGGCGCAGGCGCAGGGCCGCCCGAGCGGGCACTGCGCGGGCACGGCGCCTCCCACCGAGTCCTGCCCGCTTCCGCTCTGGCTCACCTGCTGCGACGACCGGGCCGCCGTGGGGACGGCGCTGAACGGGCCCGGCCCCGGCAGCCTGCTCGTGCTGCCGCTCGACTCCGAGCTGGGCTCGGTCCTCCCGGCGACCCGAACGCCGATCGCGAGGCGCGCCGAGATCCCACCCGACACCCCGCTGAGTCGATTCGCCGTCCTCCTGATCTGATCCCACCGATCGCTCTGCTGATTCCAGAACCGGAGCGGGAGGCGTGCGCTCGCGCGCCGTTCCGCCCCTTGCGGTCGAGGACTTCATGAAGGCGATTGGTGTCTCCGGCGGGCTCGCGCTCGCCGCCCTGCTCGCGGGCTGCGTCAGCCCGGGCCTCTCCGCTCGCGAGCGCACGCTCGCGCAGCGGCTCGAGGCTTCTGCGCCAGCCGAGCTGGCCGACGCGGCGGACGATCCGTTCCGTGGCCATGCGACGCTCGAGCGCGCCGCGCTCGTCCGCGAGGCGCTGCGTCGCAACCCCGGCCTGGCGGCCGCGCGCAGCGCCTGGCGCGCCGCGCTGGCGCGCTATCCGCAGGAGATCTCGTTCGAGGATCCGATGCTCGAGACGATGATCGGTCCGGCCTCGTTCGGATCGGACGAGGTCGACCCCGGATACCGCGTGGGACTCTCGCAGGCGCTCCCCTTCCCCGGCAAGCGCGGTCTGCGCGGCGAGGTGGCGCTGGCGGAGGCCGAAGCGGCCTCGCACGAATACGAGGAGGAGCGGCTGCGCCTGGCCGCCACGGCGTCGCTGCTCTTCGACGAGTACTACCTCGCGGCGCGCGGGGCCGAGCTGAACGCGCGCCACCGCGAGCTGGTGCAGGAGCTCTCGGAGGCGGCGCTTGCGCGCTACGAGAGCGGCAGCGCCATGCAGCAGGATGCCCTGCTCGCGGAGTCGGAGCTCGCGGACCTGCTGCACGGCGACGTCCTGCTGGAGACGGCGCAGCGCCGCGCCGCCGAGCGCATCAACACGCTGCTGCACCGGGCGCCCGAGCTGCCGCTGCCGCCCCCGCCGGCGACGCTCGAGGTTCCCTCGGAGGACGAGCTGGATGTTCCGGCGCTCACCGAGCGGGCGCTCGCGCAGCGCCCCGAGCTGCGCGCGCTGCGTGCGCGCGTCGCCGGGCGCGAGCAGGCGGTGGCGCTCGCGCGCCGCGAGTACTTCCCCGATTTCACGCTCTCCGGCGCCTACGATCGCTTCTGGCAGGAGAAGCCGCTCCAGCCCGTGCTGGGGCTCGCGGTAAACGTGCCGCTCGCGCTCGGGCGCCGGAGCGGCGCGCTCGAGGAGGCCCATGCCGAGCTCGCGCGCGCCCGCGCCGAGACGCAGCGCGCGGAGGACCAGGTGCGCCTCGCGGTGGCGAGCGGCGTCGACCGCCTGCGCGAGGCCCACCACCTGATCGAGCTCTCCCGCGAGCGCATGCTGCCGGTCGCCCGCGACCGGATCGCGGCCTCGCGCGCCGCGTTCGAGGGCGGCCAGGGAAGCTTTCTCGAGCTGATCGACGCCGAGCGCCGGCTGCGCAGCGCCGAGCTCCAGTATGAAGAAGGGGTCACGACGCTCTGGCGCCGGCATGCCGAGCTCGACCGCGCGAGCGCCAATCTGGATGCGCTCGCATCAGGAGGCCGCCCATGAGGATCCCGTCCAACCGCCGCACGACCGGACTTGCCGCCCTCGCCTGCCTGCTCGCGCTGGGCGCGGCCGGGTGCTCGGATTCGGGCGATCGGCCGGCGACTCCCACGACTGTCGCCGCCCCGAGCACCACCGTCGCGTCCGACGCCGACGCTGGTGACGAGATCTCGCATTGGACCTGCCCGATGCATCCCTCGGTGCACGCGAAAGAGCCCGGGAAGTGTCCGATCTGCGGCATGACGCTGGTGCCCGTGTTGCGCAAGACGATCGAGAGCGGCGAAATCAGGATCGACGCCGAGCGACGCGAGCGCGTCGGCATCCGCACCACACCCGTCGAGCGCGGCGTGCTCGCGCTCGGCCTGCGGGCCGTGGGGCGCGTCACGGCCGACGAGTCCGCGCTCGTGGACGTCTCGGTCAAGGTGCGCGGCTGGATCGCGAAGCTCGAGGTCGACACGCTGGGCGCTCCCGTGCGCCGCGGCGACGTGCTCTTCCTGCTCTACAGCCCGGATCTCTACGCGACGCAGCAGGAGCTGCTCCAGTCGCTCCGGAGCCAGTCCGCGGCGGGCGCCGGCGGCGGTCCGGGCCGCTCCGACGCGCTGGCGCGCGCCGCGCGCAAGCGGCTCTCGCTCTGGAACGTCGCGAGCGCGGACATCGACGCGATCGTGCGGCGAGGCGAGCCGCAGGAGAATCTGCCGATCCGCTCGCCGGCGACCGGCTACGTGATCGAGAAGGACGTGGTCGAGGGCGCCGCGGTCGAGCCGGGAGAGCGCCTCTTCCGGATCGCGCCGCTTGACCGCGTCTGGATCGAGGCGAGGGTGCAGGAGGCCGACCTGCCCCTGCTGGCGGTCGGTCAGGCCGCGCACGTGAAGCTGACCTCGCTTCCCGGCGAGACGCTGGAGGGAAGCGTCGCCTACGTCTACCCGACGCTCGATCCCGACACCCGGACCGGCCGGATCCGGATCGAGCTTCCCAATCCCGGGGGCAAGCTGCTCCCCGACATGTACGCGGACGTCGAGCTGCACGTCGACCGCGGCGAGAAGCTGCTGGTTCCGGTTTCGGCGGTGCTCTACGCGGGGCCGCGCCGGATCGTGTTCGTGGACCTCGGGGAAGGGCGCCTCGCGCCGCGCTCCATCGAAATTGGCGCCGGAAACGGCGAGGTCTACGAGGTGCTCTCGGGGCTCGAGGCGGGCGACCTGGTCGTCAGCTCCGGGAACTTCCTGGTCGCCTCGGAGAGCCGGCTCGAGTCGGCGCTCTCGCAATGGTGAGCCCGGCCCCGCACGCGGAGACCGGCCTGATCGCGCGCGTCGTCGAGGTCTGCGCGCGCCGGCGCGGCCTCACCCTGCTCGGCGTCGCGGCGGCGCTGGCCTGGGGCCTCTACGCGATCGGGCGCACGCCGCTCGACGCCATCCCGGATCTCTCGGACGTCCAGGTGATCGTGTTCACGGAGTGGCCCGGGCGCGGTCCCACCCTGGTCGAAGACCAGATCACGTATCCGATCTCGACCACGCTGCTCTCGGCGCCGCGCGTTCGCTACGTGCGCGGGCAGTCCTTCTTCGGGCTCTCCTTCGTGAACGTGATCTTCGAGGACGGCACCGACCTCTACTGGGCGCGCAGCCGCGTGCTCGAGTACATGAGCACGGCGGCGGGGCGGCTGCCCGAGGGCGTCACGCCGACGCTCGGGCCCGACGCCACCGGCGTCGGCTGGGTCTTCGAGTACGCGCTGGTCGATCGCAGCGGGAAGCTCGATCTTGCCGGGCTCCGCAGCCTCCAGGATTGGAACCTGCGCTACGCGCTCGCGAGCGTGCCGGGCGTCGCCGAAGTCGCTTCCGTCGGCGGCTTCGTGCGCGAGTACCAGATCCAGGTCGATCCCGACCGGCTGCGCAGCTTCAGCATCACGCTTCCGGAGGTGCTGGCCGCCGTGCGCGCGGCGAACCAGGAGATCGGGGGCGGCGTAATCGAAATTGCCGGGCACGAGCAGGTGATCCGCGGCCGCGGGCTGGTGGGGACGGGCGCCGAGCTGGAGCGGCTGCCGCTGCGCGCGAACGCGCAGGGGGCGACCGTCACGCTGCGCGACCTGGCGGTCGTCTCGCTTGGCCCCGAGATGCGCCGAGGAGTCGCCGATCTCGACGGCGAAGGCGAGGTGGTGGGCGGGATCGTGGTGATGCGCTGGGGCGAGAACGCGCTCGCCGTGATCGACGCGGTCAAGGCCCGGATCGAGGAGGTGAAGCCCGGCCTGCCCGAGGGCGTCGAGATCCTCCCGACCTACGACCGCTCCCAGCTGATCCGCGAAGCGATCTCGACGCTGCGGCGCACGCTCGCCGAGGAGATGCTCGTCGTCTCGCTGGTGATCTTCTTCTTCCTGCTGCACGCGCGCAGCGCCCTGATCCCCATCCTCACCATCCCCGTCGGAGTGACGCTCGCCTTCGTGCCGATGCTCGGACAGGGGCTCACCGCGAACATCATGTCGCTGGGCGGGATCGCCATCGCGATCGGCGCGATGGTGGATGCCGCGATCATCGTGGTGGAGAACATCCACAAGCGGCTCGAAGAATGGGAGGAGACCGGGCGCGCGGCGGAGCGGGACGCCGTGATGCTGGCGGCCATGCAGGAGGTGGCGCCGAGCGTCTTCTTCGCGCTGCTCGTGATCACCGTCTCCTTCCTGCCGATCTTCACGCTGGAGGGGATCGAGGGGAGGCTCTTCAAGCCGCTGGCCTACACCAAGACGTACGCGATGGGCTTCGCGGCGGTGCTCTCGGTGACGCTCACGCCAGCGCTCGCGGCGCTGCTGATCCGCGGGCGGATCCGCGGCGAGCACGCGAACCCCGTGAATCGCTGGCTGGTGCGCGTCTATGCGCCGATCGTGCGCACGGTGGTGCGGCGGCGCCGGCTGGTGATCGCCGCCGCGGTGCTGCTGGTCGCGAGCGCGGTCCCGGTGTTCCTCCGGCTCGGCAGCGAATTCATGCCTCCGCTCAACGAGGGGACGCTGCTCTACATGCCCGCCGGGCCGCCCGGGATCTCGGTCACCGAGGCCTCCCGCGTGCTCCAGCTGATGGACCGCGAGCTGAAGCGGTTCCCGGAGGTCGAGCGGGTCTTCGGCAAGATCGGACGCGCCGAGTCGCCCACCGATCCGGCGCCGCTCTCGATGGTGGAGACGGTCGTGACGCTCAAGCCGCGCGATCAGTGGCGGGAGGGTCTCACCTGGGATGGGCTGATCGCGGAGCTGAATCAGGCGCTGGTGTTTCCGGGCATGCCGAACCTGTGGTGGATGCCGATCCAGACGCGCACCGAAATGCTGGCGACCGGCGTGCGCAGCCCGCTCGGCATCAAGGTGTACGGCGACGATCTCGCGAGCGTGGAATCGGCCGCCGTCGAGATCGCGAGCGCGCTCCGGGACGTCCCCGGCACCCGCAACGTGTTCGCCGAGCGGACCACCGGGGCCTACTACCTCGACTTCCACGTGGACCGGACGGCAGCGGCGCGCTTCGGACTCTCGGTAGAGGACGTGAACTCCGCGATCGAGTCCGCCATCGGCGGCGTCACCGTCTCCCGCACGATCGAGGGCCGCGAGCGCTACGGCGTGCGGGTGCGCTACGCGCGCGAATACCGCGAGGATCCCACGGCGCTGGGCCAGGTGCTGGTCGCGACTCCCGGCGGCGCGCAGATCGCGCTCTCCCAGGTGGCGAAGATCGAGTTCACGACCGGGCCCGACATGGTGCGCAGCGAGGACGGGCGCCTGGTCGGGCTGGTCGCGGTCGACGTCGCCGGGCGCGGCATCGTCGATTACGTCGAAGACGCGAAGCAGGTGGTCGCGGAGAAGGTCGTGCTGCCTCCCGGGACGCGGCTCGGCTGGGCCGGCCAGTTCGAGTACTTCGAGCGCGCGAAGCAGCGCATGCGGATCGTGCTGCCGATCACGCTCGTGCTGGTGATGCTGCTGCTCTACCTGAACACGGGCTCCGGGGTCGAGACCGCGATGGTGATGCTCGCGGTTCCGTTCTCGCTGGTGGGCGCCGTCTGGCTGCTGTGGCTGCTGGACTACAACCTGAGCGTCGCGGTCTGGGTGGGGATCATCGCGCTCGCGGGCCTCGACGCGCAGACCGGCGTGGTGATGCTGCTCTATCTCACGCTCGCGCACCGCGCGCGCGAAGCCAGCGGCCGGCTGCGGGACGCCGCCGATCTCGAGGAGGCGATCGTGGAAGGCGCGGCGCGCCGGATCCGCCCCAAGCTGATGACGGTCGTCACCATGATCCTCGGGCTCACGCCGCTCCTGTGGAGCCAGGGGACCGGCGCGGACGTGATGAAGCGGATCGCGGCGCCGATGGTGGGCGGGCTGGTGACTTCGTTCCTGCTCGAGCTGCTGGTCTACCCCGCGCTCTTCGCCGCCTGGAAGAGCCGCTCGCTCCCGGCCGGACGCGGCTGACGCACGCGCTCGCCGCGTCGAAGAAGCGGTGGGGAATCCCGGCCCCCTTGCTGAGCCCGATCCGCGCGCTCACCGCGATGCGCGCGCGCGGCGAGTCCGGCGCGGCCCGGTGCAGCGCGAGCGCGCCGCGCAGCAGCGAGCAGCCGTCGTGCGCGAGCGTGATGCCGAAGGCCTGCGCGAGGCGCCCGGGGCCGCTCGCGATCAGCCGCTCCGGCGCCTGCGCCGGGAGGCCGCGCAGCGCGCGCATGCGCGCGGTTCCCGCGACCGGCTCGAGCGCGCGCAGCAGAACGGCCGCGCCCCGGCCGCGGGCCTCGCACACCACGTTGGCGCAGGTGTGCACGCCGTAGCTGCGGTAGGCATAGAGATGGCCGGGGGGGCCGAACATCGAGCGATTGCGCGGCGTCTGGCCGCGGTGGGAATGCGAGCCCGGGTCGCTGCCATCTCCCAGATAGGCCTCCACCTCGACGATCCGCCCGGCGAGCCGGCTCCCGTCCGCGAGCCGGTGCACGAGCAGCGCGCCCACCAGATCCCGCGCCACCTCGGGTCCGGGGCGGTCGAAGAACGCGCGTGGCAGGCGAGGACCGAGGCGCATGCAGCTCCCGGGCGCGGGCCTCGTGGGCGGCCGGCACCGGAGCGTTATCATAAACGGCCCGCGCGCCGATGAGTCCCGGGCGCAGGGCAGGAGCTCGGTACTCGATGGGCGGCGAAATCAGGCCTGACCGCGAAGACAAGCCAGCCCCGAGCGGCGGCGCCTCTGAAGCCGAGGACAGCCAGGTCTCCGAGAGCGTCTCGGGCTTCGGCGTGAACGCGGCCCTCGTCGAGGAGATCCGCCAGCGCTACGAGGTGGACCCCAGCTCGGTCCACGAGAGCTGGGCGGAGTTCTTCGAGAAGCCCGACGCGGCCGCGGCGTCGGCGGCGCCGCCGGCCGCCGCGCAGGCCGCGCCCGAGGGCGAGCCCCCGCGCGCCGAGATGGCGGCGCAGATGGCGGACAAGCACGCGCGCGTGCTGCGGCTGATCCATTCCTATCGCGCCCGCGGACATCGGATCGCGGACACGGATCCCCTGGGCGGGCAGTCCCGCTATTTCCCCGAGCTGGATCCGGCGCACTACGGCTTCGGCAGCGACGATCTCGACCGGCCCTACATCGCCGGCGATCTCCCGGGCGGCTCGGTGCAGACGCTGCGCCAGATCCTGGAGCGCCTGCGCGCGACCTACTGCCGCAAGGTCGGCGTCGAGTTCACCCACGTCCAGGACCCCGGGCGCAAGGCCTGGCTGCAACGGCGGCTGGAGGATTCCGCCAACGTCACGCCGTTCAAGCCAGGCGAGCGCCTGCACGTGCTCCAGAACGTCGCGGCGGCGGAGCTCTTCGAGCGCTTCCTGCACACCAAGTTCGTGGGGCAGAAGCGCTTCTCGCTGGAAGGGGCGGAATCGCTGATCCCGCTGCTCGACACCATCGTCGAGGACGCTCCGGCGCACGGCGCCCGCGAGATCGTGCTCGGGATGGCGCACCGCGGGCGCCTCAACGTGCTCTCGAACACGCTGCGCAAATCCCTCGAATCGATCTTCTCCGAATTCGAGGACAACCCGCTGATCAACAGCCCCTTCGGCTCGGGCGACGTCAAGTATCACAAGGGCTACTCGAACGACCGCGTGGTGCGCACCGGGCAGCGCGTCCACCTCTCGCTCACGGCGAACCCCTCGCACCTGGAGGCCGTGGATCCGGTGGTGGAGGGGCGCGCGCGCGCGAAGCAGCGGATGGCGGGGGATCTGCGCGGCGAGAGCGTGATCCCCGTTCTGATCCACGGCGACGCCGCCTTCGCGGGCCAGGGCATGGTGGCCGAGACGCTGAATCTCTCGAACCTCGCCGGCTACTCGACCGGCGGGACGATCCACGTGATCGTCAACAACCAGATCGGCTTCACGACCACGCCGGCCGAGGCGCGCTCGACGCTGTACGCGAGCGACGTCGCGAAGATGATCCAGGTCCCGATCCTGCACGTGAACGGAGACGAGCCCGAAGCCGTCGTGCACTGCGTGAAGATCGCGATGGAGTGGCGCCAGCGCTTCTTGCAGGACGTCGTGATCGACATGGTCTGTTATCGCCGGCACGGCCACAACGAGGGCGACGAGCCGAGCTTCACACAGCCGCTGCTCTACGAGAAGATCCGGCGCAAGGAGTCGGTGCGGAAGCTCTACACCGACCAGCTGATCGCCAGCGGCATCCTCCAGCACGCCGACGTGGAGCGCATCGAGGCGGACCTCTCGGCGCAGCTGCGCCAGGCCCTCGAGCGGATCGACACCCGGCCGACCGGGCCGGACGAGCCCCTGGAGCCGAGCGGGCCGTGGCGCGGCTTCTCGCGCACCGAGCCGGAGACGGATCCCGTCACCTCGGTCGCGGTCGAGCAGCTGGCGCAGATCGCGGAGCGGCTGGCGACCACGCCGTCCGGCTTCGCGGTGCACCCGAAGCTCTCCACGATGCTCGAGCGGCGGCGCAAGGTGGTGGCCGAGAACGGGCCGATCGACTGGGGGCTGGGCGAGGCGCTCGCCTTCGGGACGCTGCTCGTCGAAGGCTCGTCGGTGCGGCTCTCGGGTCAGGACAGCTGCCGGGGCACCTTCAGCCACCGCCACGCCGCGATCGTCGACCAGAAGACGGGAGAGGAGTACGTGCCGCTCGCGCACCTCTCGCCCCAGCAGGCGCGCTTCGAGGCCTACGACAGCCTGCTCTCCGAGGCCGCCGTGCTGGGCTTCGAGTACGGCTACAGCGGCGCCGACCCCGCGACGCTCACGATCTGGGAGGCGCAGTTCGGCGATTTCGCGAACGGCGCGCAGGCGATCATCGATCAGTTCATCGTCTCGGCGCACGTGAAATGGCAGCGCATGAGCGGCCTGGTGATGCTGCTGCCGCACGGCTACGAGGGCCAGGGCCCCGAGCACTCCAGCGCGCGCATCGAACGCTGGCTCCAGTCCTGCGCGGACGACAATCTCCAGATCGTGAACTGCACCACGCCGGCGCAGTACTTCCACGTGCTGCGGCGCCAGATGCGGCGCAGCTATCGGACGCCTCTCGTGATCTTCACGCCAAAAAGTTTGTTGCGGCTGCCCGAGGCGATGTCGACGCCGCGCGACTTCGCGACCGGCGGATTCCAGCGCCTGATCGGGGATCCGCTCGCCGAGGCCGCTCCGGAGCGGGTCGAGCGGCTGATCCTGTGCAGCGGCAAGGTCTACTACGAGCTGCGCGCCGAGCGGGAGCGGCGCCTGCCCGGCGCCGCCGGCCGCGTGGCGATCGCGCGCCTCGAACAGCTCTATCCGTGGCCCGAGCAGCCGATCGCCGAGCTGGTGCAGCGCTTCCCGCGCGCCGAGCAGGTGGTGTTCGCACAGGAAGAGCCGGCGAACATGGGGGCGTGGACCTTCGCGCGCGAGCGCCTGCAAGGCGCGCTGCTCCCGGCGCAGAAGCTCGCCTACGCCGGCCGTCGCGAGGCCGCCTCGCCGGCGGTCGGCTCGATGCGGATCCACAAGCAGGAGCAGGCCGCCCTGCTCGCTGCCGCCTTCCTGGGTCTGGCCTGATCTACTTCGCTCGCCTGCGGCAGGCCTTGATGAACTTCGCTCGCCTGCGGCTCGCTGCGCGCGCGCTTTGCGCGCTTGTGTTTCTCGTTGCGATCGCTTCGATGCCCTCTCTGGCCGAGCCGGGCGAAGACGTGGACGCGCTGCTGGCGCGGGCCCGCGAGGCGCAGGCGCGCGGCGATCTGCGCGTGGCTCGGCGCCATGCGGAGCGCGCGCTCGAGATCGATGCGGCGCGGCCGGCGGCGCATGCGCTGCTCGCCGAGCTGACGGGCCCGGCGCCGGGCGCGTCCGCGCGCACGCCCGACCAGGCACTCGCGCGCGCGGCCGATCATCCCTATGACGCGGCGGCGTTGGTGCGCGCCGCGGACGTGCTCGCGCGCGCGGGGAGCGGCGCCGATGCGGCGGCGCTGCTCGAGAAGGTGCTCTGGCTGGCGGACACGAACCCCTCCGCCGCGGCCGCCGCGCTCGCCCGTCTCCCCGCGCTCGACCCGCGCTGGCGCGAGCGGCGCGCCGTGCCCGTGCACGTCTTCGCCGACGAGACGCTGGCGGCGAGTGCGGGCTGGGAGTTCCAGCTCCGCACCGCGCTGCTCTCGGCCTCGAATTCGCTCGATGCAGCGCTCGGCGTCCGCTTCCTGGCCGTCTCGCTGCGCCGGCAGGAGCTCGGTCCGCTGGACGCCGCCTCGCTCGAATCCGTGCACGCTGCCTTCGTGGAGCGCATCCAGCCGGTTCCGCCCGATGGCATCCTGGCCGGCTTCACCGCGCGGCCGCTGCCGGCGGAGCCGGGGCCCTGGAAGCTCGGCTTGGCCGAGCTGCTCGGCCGTCGCCTGACGGTGCGGATCCCGGCCGGCGCCGTCGAGAGCCGGCCGCTCGCGCACGAGCTGCTGCACCTGTTCGGCGCGGTCCACGTCTCGGGACGGATCGATTCGCTGATGAATCCGGACGGCTCGGAGCTGAAGCTCGACGCGCTCAATCTCGAGATCGTGCGCCTGACGCAAGGCCGCGCCTTCTCGGGCGGCGGAGCCGAGCGCAACCTGCTGCCGTTCGTCGATCGCGCCCGTCTGGTGCAGGCCTACACCGCGTTGCTTCGCGCGAACCTCGCCCTACGCGAGCTCGGCATCGAGGAGATCCTGGCTGAGCGCCAGATCGCGCCGGTCCGCGCCGCCGCGCGCGCCGGGAGCCTGCGCGAGTTCGACCCGCACCTCGCGGAGGTGGCGGAGCTGGTGGCGAAGCTGCTCGTCATCGATGGGCGCGCGGCTGCCGCCGTGGGGCTCCTCGAGGTGGCGGGAGAGCTCTGGGGATCCGATACCGGAAGGGGTCGAGACAGCCACGCGCGGGCGCAGGCCTTGCGCGCCGAGCTCGAGTCCCGCGGCGATGCGGCCCCCCCTGCCGCGGCACCTCAGGACTCCCCGGCCAGGTAGGCCGCGTAGAGCGCGATCATGGGCCCGGGGTCCTCGAAGGCGACGGGCGTCGCCGCCGCGCGGCCCGGCGGCGGGACGGCGTCGTCCGCGCCCGCTTCGAGCCAGGCGAAGAGCTCCCGCCAGCGCTCGGGGGAATCGTCCAGGCTGATGTCGTAGCTGCTCATGCTCACTCCTTTGGCGGGCGCTCCGGGCAGTGCCCATCCCGTGGGCGGCGGCGTGCCGCAATCCGCGCGCTCCCGCCGGCTTCCGCGCGGCGGCGGGCGCTCCCGGCTCGCATTGCAGCGATCATGCCGGCTCGCCTCCGGGTATACTCCGCACCTCAGCGCCCGGCCCTGACGGAGGTGAGCCGAATGGATCTCAGCTACGGGAAACAGTACGAGGAATTCCGCGCGCAGGTGCAGGAGTTCCTGGGCAAGCACTGGCCGCCGAAGGGCGCCGATGCCGAGCTTCCCAAGGAAGAGGGCAGGCGCCGCTTCCGCGCCCTCGCCACCGAGCAGGGTTACCTGAGCCGCTCGATCCCCAAGCGATATGGCGGCTCCGAGCAGGAGCCCGACGAGATCAAGGCCAACATCATCCGCGAGGAATTCCGGCGGGTGCACGCGCCCGGTGACGTGACCGGGATCGGCACCATGATGCTGGTGCCCACCCTGCTCGAGAAGGGCGAGGAGTGGCAGAAGGAGAAGTTCGTCGGGCCGACCATCCGCGGCGAGATCGGCTGGTGCCAGGGCTACAGCGAGCCGGGCTCGGGCAGCGATCTGGCCTCGCTCAAGACCCGCGCCGAGCTGGTCGGCGACGAGTGGGTGATCAACGGACAGAAGATCTGGACGACCACGGCCCTGAATGCCGACTACATGTTCTGTCTCTGCCGCACGGAGCCCGAAGCTCCCAAGCACGGCGGGATCTCCTACCTGCTGATTCCCATGAAGCAGCCGGGCATCGAGGTGCGCCCGCTGCGCCAGATGACGGGCGGCGCGGACTTCAACGAGGTGTTCCTCACCGACGCCAAGACGCCCAAGGACTGGATCGTGGGCAAGCGCGGCGAGGGCTGGCTGGTGTCGCGCGCGACGCTCAAGCACGAGCGCAATTCGATCGGCGCGGCCGCCACCTCGACCGCGATGCTCGCGGGCCTCGTGCACCTGGCCAAGACGACGAAGCGGGGGGGCAAGCCCTGCATCGAGGATCCGGAGATCCGGCAGCGGCTGGTGGCGATCGAGGGCTACGTCCGCTCCCACGAGTACTCGGGCTATCGGCAGCTGACGCTGAACTCCCGCGGCGAGAGCCCCGGGATCCTCCAGCTCATGAACAAGCTGATGTCCACCAACATCGGGAGCGAGGTCGCCAAGCTCGCGCTCGACGTGCTCGGCGAGGACGGACTGCTCGACGCGCAGGCCGGGGAGGAGATGGTCATGCTCCCCGCCGGCAATCGCAGTTGGATCGCCCAGTACATGTATTCGCTCGGCATCGCGGTCGCGGGCGGGACCGCCAACATCCAGCGCAACGTGATCGGCGAGCGGGGCCTCGGGCTTCCGCGCGACGTCTTCGCGGACAGGAGCCCCGCCAAGTGAACTTCGAACTCTCGGAAGAGCAGCAGCTGCTCCAGCAGACGGTTCGGCAGTTTCTCGAGAAGGAATGCCCCGCCACGCAGCTGCGGGCCGTGTTCGAAGGCGAGACCGGCTTCGAGCCCTCCCTCTGGAAGGGCATGGTCGAGATGGGGCTCGCGGGGCTGCACCTGCCCGAGGCCTTCGGCGGCGCCGGCCTCGAGATGATCGATCTCGCGCTGGTGTCGGAATCGCTCGGCTGGGGCGCCGCGCCGGGCCCGTTCCTGGGGAACGCGCTCGGGGGGCTCGCGATACTGCTGGCGGGGAGCGACGAGCAGAAGCAGCGCTGGCTGCCCAGACTGGCCGGCGGCGACGCGATCGCGACGGTCGCCTTCGACGAGGCGGGAGGTCTCTGGCAGCCGGAGGAGTGGGCCCTGAAGGGGAGCCGCACGCTCACCGGCAGCAAGCTGAACGTGCCCTTCGCCTCGCTCGCGGACGTGATCGTGGTGGGGCTCGCCGGCGGCGAGCTCGCGCTGGTCGAGAAGGGCGCGAGCGGCATCGAGATCCGCTCGATGGAGGGCGTCGACCGCGGCCGGCGCATCGACCGGGTCAGCTTCGACGGAACGCCGGCGCAGGCGCTTCCCCAGGGCGCCGAAGCCTCGGCGCGCGTGCGCGACGCCGGTCTCGTGCTGCTTGCTGCCGACGCCTTCGGGGCGGGCTCACGGCTGCTCGACATGTGCGTGAAGTACGCCAAGACGCGCGAGCAGTTCGGGGTGACGATCGGCCACTTCCAGGCGCTCAAGCATCAGCTCGCGAACATGGCGATCGAGATCGAGCCCGCGCGCGCCCTGTACTGGTACGCGGCGCACGCGTTCGACCACATCCCCAAGCAGGCTCCCCGCTCGGCCGCGCTCGCCAAAGCTCATCTGGGCGAGCGCGCGATGCAGGTGGCGCGCGATTCGGTCGAAGCGCACGGCGGGATCGGCTTCACCTGGGAATGCGACGTGCAGATCTGGTTCAAGCGCGCGATGTTCGATCGGGCTTTCCTGGGGACGCCGTCAATCCATCGAGAGCGCGCGGCGAAGCTCGCTGGCTGGTAGCGCGGTGACCGCGGCGCCGCGCCCCGCGCCCCCGGTGGATCCCGTCGGCGCCGAGGTGATCCGCGGCGCGATGGAGACCGTCGCCTACGAGATGGCGACGCACGTCTCGCTGACGGCCACCACGCCGATCCTGAACCAGAGCAACGAGCGCAACGCCACCATCCTCGATGCCAGGGGGCGCCTCGCCGCGCTCAGCGTCGGCATCCCGCAGTTCATGCTCTCCTCGACCCTGCCGGTGCGCTTCGCGCTCGATTTCTTCCGGGAAGAGGGGCTGAACGACGGCGACGTGCTGGTGGCGAACGATCCCTACCACGGCGGCGGCCACCTGCCGGACTACAACGTGTTCGCTCCCGTGGTCGTCGATGACGAGCTGGTGCTGATCGCCTCGATCCAGTGCCACCACGCCGACACCGGCGGCGGGATGCCGGGCGGCTACAACGTCGAGGCCCTCGACATCTGGGCCGAGGGCGTGCGCTTTCCGGCGGTCAAGGTCTGGGATCGCGGCAAAGAACGACGTGACGTCGTCTATCTGCTCCAGACCAACAACCGGACTCCGACCTTCATCGGGGACATCCGCGCGCAGAT
>DATBRV010000022.1:0-13404 GCA_036560145.1 Myxococcota bacterium | reverse complement strand
CGCTCTCCCAAGACGAAAGCGTCAGCACGAAGAAGCCGAGCGAGAGCGCGAGCGAGTCCGTCACCACGGCGCGGCCCACGTGCAGCGCCGAGGCGCGGATCGCCTCGTCGGGCTGGAGGCCGGCAGCGAGGCGGCGGCGGTACTGCGTGAGCAGGTGCACGGCGTCGTCGATCGCGATTCCGAGCACCACCGCCGCGATCATCGCGGTTCCCATGTCCAGGTAGATGCCCGCCAGGCCCATCGCGCCCAGCGTCGCCAGCACCGGGAACAGGGTCGGCAGCATGGCCGCCAGCGCCCAGGGAAGCGAGCGCAGGAACAGCGCGACCATCACGGCCACCATCAGCGCCGCCGAGCCGAAGCTCGAGAGCTGCGTGCGCTGCACCTCCTCGACCATCTGCACGAATACCTTCACCGGCCCGTTGATCTCGGTGCCGAAGCCGCGCAGGTAATCGGCGGCGAGCAGCTGCTGCACGCGCTCGAGCAGCTTCTCCCCATAGCTGTGGGTGCCGGCCTGGACCTCGACCTCCACGCGGACGCGGCGCCGGTCGAGGCTCACCCAGCGGTCGAGGATCTGCGGATCGTCCTGCGCGAGCAGGAAGAGCAGCTCGGCGTTGCCGGCGGCGGTCGCAGCGGGCCGTTCGAAGGCGGGGTCGTCTTGATGCAGCAGGCGGTTCAGCCAGCGCAGGGGGCCCAGCACGGAGCGCGCCTGGCCGAGCCCCGGGAGCGCGGAGAGCGATCCCGAGAGCCGAGCGACACCGCCCAGCATCTCGGGATCCTCGATCGACCTACCCTCGGGCAGCGTGAGCACGACGTCGAGCGTGTCGGGCTTGCGCAGGTTCTCCTCGACGAAGCGGATCCAGCGCACCACGCGCGTCTCCTCGCCGAAGAGGTGGTAGACGTCGACCTCGACGCGCAGCCTCGCCAGTCCGACGGCGGCGACGGCGCAAAGAACGAGCGACGCGCCCAGCACGAGACGGAAGCGGCGCTGCGCGCCGTCGACCACCAGCTCGAGCGCGCGCCCCCAGGCGAGGTTCGCCGCCGAGACGGAGCGGCTGTCGAGCGGGATCCGCACCAGCAAGACGGGCAGCAGCGAGAAGCAGAGCAGGAGCGCAGCCGCCACGCCGAACGCCGCGATCAGGCCGAAGTGGATGAAGCTGAGCGCCCCGCTGGTCGCGAAGGAGCCGAACCCGCAGGCGGTGGTGGCCGAGGTGATCAGACAGGACCCGCCGATGTCGCGCGCCACCGCCAGCATCGCCGTCTCGCGCGACGCGCCCGGGTGCGCGCCGGCCAGCTCGACCTCGCTCGCGTAGCGCGTGATCAGGTGGATCGCGTTGCAGATCCCGACGACCACGACGAAGGGGGCGAGCGCCTGCGTCACCGCGGTCTGCGGCCAGCCGAGCCACCCCATCAGACCGAACGACCAGACCACGGCAATGCCGACGGCGACCAACGACGCGAGCGTGGCGCGGAGGCTGCGAAAGAGCGCCAGGATCATCGCGCCGATCAGCAGCACGATCAGCGGCACCAGCCGCTGTGAATCCCGCTGGAGATCGCCGCCTGCGATCACGAACTCGACGGGGTCGCCCACCAAAGCAAACTCGAAGCCGCGCGCTTCCCACGGCGCGAGGTTCGCCTGGAGCGCGCGCAGCACCGCGACGCTCACCTCGCTCTCCGCGGAGGCGAGCTCGATCACGATCGCGCCCACGCGGGCGTCGGCGGAGATCAGGCTCCCGACCCAGAGCGGATCGAGCATCGCGCGCTCGCGCAGGCGTTCGCGGTCGGGCGCCGGACGTCCGTCCTCGACCCCCGCGCGCACCGCGAACCCCTCCGGTGTCGGAACCAGGAGCGGGCTGGTGGCGGGGCTCGCGACCGCGCGGACGCCCGGGATGGGCTCCATCGCGATCGCGACGGCATGCGCCATCTCGAGCGCAGGGGCATCGAAGACGCTCGTGCAGGCGCGCGTCTCGGCGCAGCTCCAGACGGCGGCGATCGGCAGCCCGCCCCCGAAGCGGGCCAGGAACTCGTCGAAATCGCGCACCGCGGGGTGGGCCCCGCCGACGTAGGCGCGGAAGCCGGCGTCGGTGCGCAGCCGGAGCGCGCCCGCCCCCAGCGCGAGGCTGGCGGCGAGCGCGAGCAGCACGGTGAGCCGCGGCGCGCGCAAGGCGGCGCGCGTCAGGGCGAGCACGGTCCCTTGCCCGAGCGCGGCTTGGGAAGCAGGCCGTGCTTCTGCGCACGGTAGATGACCGCGCCTCGCGAGAGATTCTGGCGGCGCGCCACCTCCGCCAGGTTCCCGCGGCAGGCCGCCAGCAGCGCGACCAGCTCCTCGCGCTGCTGCGCTTCGCGGCGCAGCCGCAGCGAGTCCACGCTGTCGCGCGATTCCCCCAGCACCTCGCGCACGCGCTCGCGCGTGATCACGCCCCGCGCCGAGAAGGCCACCAGGCGCTCGAGCACACCCGCGAGCTCGCGCACGTTGCCCGGCCACTGCTGCTCGCGCAGCAGCGCCAGCGCGCCGCGGTCGAGCGCCACGCCGGGGCGGCCCATGGCAGAACCAATCCGCGCCGCCAGCAGCGGCGCCAGCTGCGCGACGTCTTCGAGCCGCTCGCGCAGCGGCGGCAGCAGGATCGCGAAGCGCTGGAGCTTCTCCGCGAGCCCCGGATGGAAGGCGCCCTGGCTCGCTCGCTCCGCCAGATCCTCCGACGCGCAGGCGATTACGCGGGGCGCGCCCGGCGCCTCGGCGCCTGCCGCGCGCAGCCGCTCGAACCAGTGCGCCTGCTCCGCCGCCGAGAAGCGCCCGATCTCGTCGAGGAAGTAGGCCGCGCCGGCCGGGATCCGCGGCGCCGGCGCGGCGGAGCCCGCGCGCACCGTCACCAGCGGCGCGTCGCCGCTGCCGCCGACCCCGTGGATCGCGCGCGCAACCTGATCGCGCCCGGTCCCCGGCTCGCCGTGCACCAGCACCGGCACGCTCAGCCCCGCCAGCGCGCGGATCCGCTCGCGCACCCGCCGCATCGCGGCGCTGCGCCCGGCGACGAGCAACGCGAGCCGGTCTGCCTCGGGCTGCGACGCCGAGGCGCAGGCCAGCTCGCGAGCGCGCGCGATCATGCGCGCGAGGTCGTCCGGAAACGTGAAGAACTCCTGGGCGCCTCCCTTGATCACCTCGACGGCCGTGGCGACGTCGGCGTAGGCGGTCAGCAGGATCACCGGCACGCTCGAGATCCCGCGGATCCTTCGAAGCAGCTCGATCCCGTCCGCGCGCGGCATGCGCAGGTCGCTCACCACCAGGTCGGGGGCTTCGGCGCGGAAGCGGCTCCAGGCCTCGATCCCGTCGCGCGCCTCGACGACGGCGAGCCCGGCTTCGATCAGATCCCCCGCCACCAGCGCGCGCGCCTCCGCGCGGTCGTCCACCAACAGCACCTTGGCTTCGCCGGCCATCGTCCTCTCCCGGGTCGCAGCGGGGCGTGTTGAGGAATACACCCAGACGCCCGGGTGCGGGTTCAGTCCGCGATCAAGAAACGATCAAGGGGCGCGGACTTGGCCGCCTCGGGGGGGCTTGGAAAAAGGCCCAAAAACGTGTAGAACTGGTTCTAGATGCGGCTGCGGATGCGGGTCCCAGTTTGATCCACGGCACGGTCGAGCCGAGCTTCTGGCTGGTGGCGCGCACCCTGGATCAGCAGGTGCGCCGCAGCGGGGGCGGAGCCGCCGTCTGCGTCTACCACCGCGGCCGCAAGGTGGCGGACCTCTGGTCCGGCGAGCGCGACGCCGCCGGGCACCCCTGGGCCTCGGACACCATGGCCATGTCCTTCTCGACCACCAAGGGCGTGGTCGCGACGGCCCTGCACGTGCTCGCGGACCGCGGCCAGATCGCCTTCGAGGACCGCGTCGCGAAGTTCTGGCCCGAGTTCGCCCAGTCCGGCAAGGCCAGCATCACGGTCCGCGACGTGCTCTCGCACCGCGCCGGGCTTCCCCAGATCCGGCCTCTCCTCGATCGGCCCGAGCGAATCCTGGACTGGGGGTACATGACGGAGGCGCTCGCCGAAGCGCCGCCGCAGCTCGCGCCGGGGGGCCGCTGCGCCTACCACGCCTTCACCTTCGGCTGGCTGGCCGGCGAGATCCTCCAACGCGTAACCGGGCAGCCGCTCGGCGAAGCGGTGCGCGGCCTGCTCGCCGAGCCGCTCGGCCTCGACGGCTGCTACATCGGCGCCCCCGCCGAGGCGAAGCTGCGCGCCGCGGAGCTGATCCGCCCGAAGAGCGGAGGCGTGGTGGGCCTGATCGGTTCGAAGCGGCTGATGAGCGGGCTCGACCGCTTCAACCGCGCGCTCGGGATCCCGATCTCGCCGCTGCTGATCCAGAGCACGCTGATGCCCGGCGATCCGGGCGATCTCTTCTTCGACCCGCGCATCCTCGACGCCCCGATCCCCGCCGCGAACGGCCTCTTCACGGCGCGCTCGCTGGCGCGCGTCTACGCCATGCTGGCCGAGGGGGGTACGCTCGACGGCGTACGCCTGCTCTCGCGCCGCTCCGTCACGCGCGCCTCGCAGGTGCAGACGCGCGAGCGCGACCGCGTGCTGCTGCTGCCGATGCACTGGCGGCTCGGCTACCACAGCGCCTTCACCACGCGCGGGCGGGTGCGGACCGGCTTCGGCCACTTCGGGTACGGCGGCTCGGGGGCCTGGTGCGACCCGGAGCAGCGCCTCTCGGTGGCGATGGTGACGAACGAGGTGGCGGGCGGCCCCTTCGGCGACGTGAGGATCGCGCGGCTCGGCTCCGCGGCGGTGCGCTGCGCGGCGCTCGCGCGCGGCAAGCCGCAGCGCGGCTTCTTCGAAGACCGCGAGCGCGAGGCCATCCTCGCCAAGGTCCGGCCGGCGTGAAATGACGGATCAACGCGCTCTCGTGCTCGGGGGCGGGGGGATCGTCGGGATCGCCTGGGAGACCGGCCTGATCGCGGGCCTCGCCGAGCGCGGGGTGCAGCTCGCGCGGGCCGAGGACATGCTCGGCACCTCGGCGGGCTCGCTGGTGGGAGCCTGGCTGGCGGGCGGACGCGACTTCGACGCCCTCGCCGAGCACCAGGCGGCGCCTCCGGCCGGCCGCGGAAATCGCACCCCCGACTCCGATCCGGGAACCCTCGCCCGCGTGTTTCGCGTCTGGACGAGCTTCGAGAAGCTGGGGCCCGAGCAGGCGCGCCAGCTCGGCGCGCTCGCGCTGGCGGCGCCGACGCCGCCCGAGGAGCGCTCGGTCGCCTGGTTCGCGCACGAGCTCGCGCACGCGAGCTGGCCGGAGCGCCTGCGCGTCACCGCCGTCGACGCGGAGAGCGGCGAGCGGGTGGTCTTCGACGCCTCGAGCGGCGTCCCGCTCGAGCGCGCGGTCGCCGCGTCTTGTTGTGTGCCCGGGATCTTCGCCCCCGTCTCGATCGACGGCCGGCGCTACGTGGATGGCGGCGTCCGGTCCGGTACGAGCGCCGATCTCGCGCTCGCGAGCGGCGCGCGACACGTCGTGGTGATCACGCCCATGGTGCGCGGGAAAGCCGGGCTCGCCCGTCTGATGCAGGACCTGCTCGACGCCGAGGTGCTCGCCCTGCGCGAGGCGGGCGCCGAGGTGGCGCTGCTCACGCCCTCGCGCGAGGACGCGCGCGCGCTGGGCCTCGACTTCATGGATCCCAAGAAGCGCGAGCAGGCCGTGCGCCTCGGCCTCGAAGCGGGCCGCCGCGAGGCCGAGCGCGCGGAGCTCGCGGCCTGGCGGAGCTGACGGGCTAGGGGCGCAGCGCCTCGAAGCGGGCGCGCGCGACTTCGAGGTCCTCGGGCTCGAATACCTCGAGCCCCACCACGCGGCCGGCCCGGAACACGGCCAGCCGCACCACCACGTTCTCGAACGCTCCGCCGTCGGCGAGCCTTCCGAACATGCGGCCGACGCTCAGCGATCCGCGCTCGTCGGCGGCGACGTGGTACAGGATGTCGGTGGTCAGATCGCGCGTCTCCGCGAGGAAGGCGCGCAGCGAAGCGACGTAGGCATCCGCGCCCGTCAGCCGGCCGAGACCGGTGCGGCGATTGTCGTGCAGGTAGAAATCGTCGGGCAGCGCCGCGCGCAGGCGGACCAGGTCGTGCGCGTTCACCGCGCGCACCAGCTCGGCGCTCGCCGCCGGCGCCTCGCGCGCTTCCTCGCTGCGGAAGTAGCGATCGGCCAGCTCGAGGCTGGCGGCGCGCTGGTCGCCGGGATCGAAGGCGATGATCGCGGTGATGCGGCCGTTCGCGTCGACCTCCAAGAGCGTCAGCATCTCGGCCTCGAACGCCCCGCCCTCGAGCGCCCCCGCCCAGCGCGTCTGGAACAGCGCCAGCCGATCGCCCGCCGTCGCGAGCAGGGTCCGGGAAACCCGCGCGCTCCTCGCCGTCACGCGACGGCTGGCCAGGAACAGGTCGCGATCGCCCGTGAGCTGGACCCCGTGCCGCCGGTCGTCGAAGACCATCTCCGGCGCGACCAGCTGGGCGAGGTCGTCCCAATCGCCCGCCTCGATCGCCTGCTGATGGAGATCGTTCACCCGCGTCGCCGCGTTCGGCGGGATGCGCAGCGGATCGGAACGCAGCTCGGCGTAGCGCGCGCGCGCCGCATCCAGTCGATCGAGATCGTATTGATCGAAGCGGCGGATCCGCCCCTCCGCGTCGAGCTCCGCGACCATCAGGCTCGGCGCCTCGTAGGCGCCGCCCTCGCGGGTCCCCTCCCAGACGGTGATCACGAGGTAGCCGTGCGCGCACATCTCCACGTGGTCGATCCGGAGCTGGGAGTCCGGCGCCAGCTCGACCAGCGAACGCAGCGCAGCGAGGTACGCCGCCGGTCCGTGCAGCGTCTCCCAGCCGAGCAGCCGGCGATCGTGGACGACGATCTCGGGCGAGCAGCGGGCCGCGAGCGCAGCCCAGTCGCGCTCCGTGAAGGCGCGCTTGAATTCCTGCATTCCGGCCCACACGCGCGCGTGCGGCGCTGCCTCTCCGGCGTGGTAGCGCGCGTCGAGCTCGGCGTAGGCGGCGCCCAGATCGTCGGGCCCGAACGCGATCCCGGCGCTGCGCTTGCCGCTGGCGTCGCTCTCGGCGATCTGGAGGTAGGGCACCTCGCTGGGCCCGGCGACTCCGTCGCTTCCGCTCAGGCGCATGCGGTAGAGGGCGAGCCGGTCGCCGCGCGTCGCGAGCAGCTCGGCCGAGCGCTGGACGCCTGCCTCGAAGAAGGGGCGCACGCTGGCGACCAGCGAGTCGCGATCCGTCTCGAGGCGCATCAGGGGCCGGCGGTCGACGCTCCGGAAATGCGGGGGGAAGAGCGCGGCGAAGGGCTCCCAGTCGCGGGCGTCCCAGGCCCGCTGCAAGGCGGCCTCCGCCCGCGTCGCGGCGTTCTCGATGCGAACGGCGCGGGCCGCCGGCTCGGCCGTCAGCGCGTCGAAACGGGCGAGCGCTTCGGCGTCGTGGTCGGTCTCGAAGTACTCGAGGCGCGTCATGAGGCCATCGCTTCCGAAGACACAGAGATGGATGAACTGCCGCTCGAACTTCCCGCCACTCGCGCGATCGGTGCCGGCGAAGGTCCGCCGGCTGAGGAACATTTCAGGCTGCAGGCCGAGGATCTCGTCTTGTCGAATCGTGGCGTCGTCGGTGAGCGGGATCCAGGACCGGAAGTTCTGAAGCAGCGCTTCCGCCCCACGCATGGACCAGATTCCGAGGGGCCGGTGATCGACTACCTCGATGCCGGGCGCGAGGGCGGTGGCCCAGCGATCGGGACCGAACCTTCCCAGAAACGACGCGACCGAGCGCGCCGTCGCCGCGGCGCGGGCGCGCGCGGGGCCGTCGGGAAGGAGCTCGGCGTAGCGCTCGTACAGGCGCACGACGGCGTCGCCGAGGTGATCGGGGGCAAAGATCTCGGCGCGCCGGCGCCGGCCCTCCGCGTCGATCTCGATCAGCAGGAGCCTCTCGAGCTCGTAGGCGCCGACGTCGAGCTTCCCACCGCTGACACCGCTCGAGGACTGGCGCAGCAACGCGAGCGAGTCAGCGAGCGTCGCCAGCGGCTCCTCCCGGAACTTCAGGTCCTGGACCGCCAGCATCGAGCGCCAGGTGGCGAGCGCTCCCTCCCGGTCGTAGCTGACGCCGCGTTGGTGATCCTCGACCGTCATGTCGTCGGCGAACCGATCGGCGAGCGCCCCCGCGTCCCTCGCGGCGGTCACGGCGCGCATGCGGGCGATGTTTGCGGTCGCCGCATTCGGCCTCACGCGGCGCGCGGCGGGCTGCGCGGGCGCCGCCGAGGGGCCCGAGGAGCGCGGCGGCTCGCTGCTGCGCGCGGCTCCGCGCCGCGCGCGCTCTACCAGCAGCGTCGCCCCCTTCGCCTCCCAGAGCTGGATCGCGCGCTTTTCCTCGGCGTCGGCCTCGGGGCTCCGGCCGGCGGCGCGGAGCGCGACGGCCAGCGCCTGTCGCGCGCTGGCGTGGTCGAGCAGGTCGTCAGTGGCGGCGGCGATCTCGACGGCCGCCCGCGCGAGCTCGATCGCCGCCGCGTGCTCGCCGCGCGCGGCCAGCGCCTCCGCGCGGACGCCCCGCCAGGCGATCGCCGCCTTGAAGGAATCGCCGGCGAGCGATTCCGCCTCGCCGCTGATGGCCTCGGCCTCCGCGACGCGCCCCTGCGCGAGCAGCGCGCGGCCGAGCAGCGCCGCGGCCTGGGCGGCGTCGATGCCGAGCCCCTGCGCGCGCAGTCCGTCGTAGGCGACTCGCAGGTGGCGTTCCGCGGCGGCGGCGTCCCCCTCCAACAGCTCGATCAGCCCGGCGAAGAAGTCTGCCTCCAGCACCCGCTGCGTGATGCCGAGCTCCTCGACCATCTTCCGCGAGGACGCAATCATGCGCCGCGCCGCCTCCGCGCGTCCGCGCAGCGTCTCGAGCACGGCCTGGCAGCGCAGCGCGACGGCCTCGACCGCGGGGGCTCCCTGCGTGATGCGAAGCACGCGCACGACGTCGAGGCAACGCCCGCTGGCGCGCGTGACCGGGCTCGGTCCCCAGAGCGCGGCGATCGGCGCGCCGGCCAGCACGGCATTCGCGCGGCGGCGATCGCGAGCGCGCCGGGCGGCGGCGAGGGCCTTGTCGAGCGCCAACTCGCAGGCGCCGATCTTGCCGAGCTGCGCGAGCACCAGCGCGTGCACGGAATGCGCCTTGGCCTCGCCCGCGGCGTCACCGACGGACGTCAGCACGGCAGCGGCGGCCTCCACGAAGTCGGCGCTCGCGCGCAGCGCCTTGGGATCGGTGAGCACGGCGAGCTGGCCCGCGAAGCAGGTATGCCACGCGCGCAGGCGCTCGGAATCGCCGGTGAAGCGGCCGAGCTCGGCGATCGCGCGCGCCGCGGTGGAGACATCGCCGGCCGAGAGCAGCGCCTCGCACCAGTCGAGCGCCAGATCGGCGCGCGCGGGATCGCCCGCGTCGAGTCGCTCGAGCGCTCGCCCCAGCAGACCGGCCGCCGGTGCGAGATCGTCGCGCGCGAGGGCCCGCCGGCCCGCGGCGGCCAGATGCCGCGCGGCCCGCTCGCCGAGGACCCTGCCCTGCGCGTCGATCGGGCCGAGCTCGCGCAGATGCTGGTGGGCCTGCTCGAGGTGCCAGCCGAGCGTCTCGTCGTGCTCGACGCCCCCCGCGGCGCGCGCCTCGAGCCAGTCGGCGAAGCGCGCGTGCAGCTCCGCCCGGGTGTTCTTGAGGAGGCGCCGATAGGCCGCGTCGCGGATCAACACATGGTGGAAGCGCAGCACCGGCTCGCCCAGGAACCAGCCGGTGTCCGGTTCTATGAGCTCGCTGCGCCGCAGCGATTCGAGACGGCCGTCGAGATCGCCGATCTCGCGCGGCAGGAGCTGCGCGAGGGAGGTCCGCGAGAAATGTCTCCCGACCACGGCGGCGCGCTCGAGAACCATGCGGTCCTCCGGACGCAGCCGCTCGATGCGGGCGGCGAGCAACGCGTGGATGGTGGGCGGCATCTCGAGGCCCTCGAGCGCGACGCCAGCGGTCCAGCGGTCTCCGTCCCGTTTCAGCGCGCCGTCGTGGACCAGCATGCGGACCAGCTCGCCGACGAAGAGGGGATTGCCCTCGCTGGTGGCCAGCACGCGCCCCGCGATCGCGGCTGGCAGCGCCTCGGCGCCGATCACGTTCGCCGCCAGACGGGTCGCCGCTCCCGCGTCGAGCCCGGCCAGCGTCACCACGTCGCTGACGTAGCCGCCGGAGGTCGCCAGCGACGAGCGGGCGTCGCGCAGCTCGGGCCGCGCCGCCGCCAGCACCAGCAGCGGCACGTCGCTGCCCCACTGCACGAGGTGCTCGATCAGATCGAGCAGCAGCGGCTCCGCCCATTGGATGTCGTCGATCGCGAGCACCACCGGCCGCTCGGCCGCGAGCGCGGCCAGCCCGCGCCGGACCACGAAGAAGATCTCCTCCGGTGAAGCTGGCGTGCCCGCCAGGAGCGCTGCGACCCCGTCGGCGATCCGTATGCGCTCGGACTCGCCCTCCGGCAGCCCCGACAGGATCGCCGCGCGCAGGTCGTCGCCGCTGGCGCGGGCGCCGATGCGGAGCAGCCCGCGCAACGCCTCGGCCAGCGGCGCGAAGGTGGCGCCGCCGGCCGCGTCGCAGCGCGCGAGCAGCACCGTCGCGGTGTCGCCGAGGCGGCGGGTGAACTCGTCGATCAGACGCGACTTGCCGAGGCCCGGGGAGCCGAGCAGCACGGCCAGCCGGGCGGCGCGGGTCGCGACGGCGGTGTCGTAGACCGCCCGGATCCGCCGCAGCTCCTCCTCGCGCCCCACGAATGCGATCGCCGGCGCGCCCGCCGGCCGGTCGAGCGACACCACGCGGAAGGCCGCCACCGGCTCGGCCCGCCCCTTGAGCGCGAAGCTCCCGAAGGGCGCCAGCGTCACCTTCTCCGCGACCAGCCGCTGCGTCGATTCGCCGAGCAGCACGTCGCCGTCGCGCGCCTCCTGCTGGAGACGCGCCGCCACGTTGACGGGGTCGCCCATCACGTGGGTGTGATCGTCGCCCGCGACCACCTCACCGGTGTAGACCGCGACGCGCAGCCCGATGTCACCCGCCAGGCCAGCCTGCTCGGCGGCCAGCTCGCGGAAGGCCTGCTGCATGCCGACGGCCGCGCGCACCGCACGGATCGCGTCGTCCTCGGCCACCCGGGGCACGCCGAAGCCGGCCAGCACGCCGTCTCCCAGCAGCTGCATGACGGTGCCGCCCTGGGCTTCCACCACGGCGCTCATCGAGCGGTGGTATCGGTCCATCAGGCGGCGCGCGGATTCCGCGTCGAGGCGCTCGTGCAGCGCGGTCGAGCCGATCAGATCGGCGAAGACGATCGTGACGACCTTGCGGGCCTCGCCGGCGGGGGGCTGCGGCGCGGCCAGCGGGGCCCCGCAGGCGTCGCAGAACTGCGCCCCGGCCTGGGTCTCGCTCCCACATGCCGGACAGCGGGGAGCCAGCGGCTTTCCACACCCGCCGCAGAACCTCGCACCCGCCCGATTGGCTCTCCCACAGCCAGCACAGTCCATTCGGATGGCGTTCCCACCAGTGGTAGGGCGCCCGGATTATCCCATATCGCGTAATGGATGCGCGGCCATCGGGAAGGCTAACCGGCTGCGGCGTTGCGGCCTGCCATCTTGGCGGCGTAGAGCCGAGCGTCGACGGCCGCGAGCATCGCCTCGGCGTCGTCCATCGAAGGCGCGAGCTCGATCACGCCCACCGAGATGGTGACGGGAATCTGCCTTCCGGCGAAGGCGAAGGCGTGAAGCTCGACGCGGCTCCGGGTGCGCTCCGCGACGATCCGCGCCCCCTCGAGGGCGGTCTCGGGCATCACCACCACGAACTCGTCGCCGCCGTAGCGCGCCAGGCACTCCTCGCGGCGGACGCCCTCGCGCGCGACTTCGACGATCGTGCGCAGCACCTGATCGCCGGAGGCGTGGCCGAAGCGGTCGTTGATCTCCTTGAAACGGTCGATGTCGAAGAGCAGCAGCGAGAGCGGGCGCGAGTGCCGCCGGCAGCGCGAGATCTCGCGGGTCAGGAAATCCATCAGATAGCGGCGGTTGAAGGTGCGCGTCAGGCCGTCGACGATCGCGAGCTGGTACAGCTCCTCGTGGTACTGCGCCTCGAGATCGTTGCCCGCCAGGAACTTGAACGCGACACCGACCAGCTCCACGCGGTCTCCGGACCGGAGCAGGGCTTCCTCGCCGGGCTGGAGCTCGCGTCCGTTCAGCCAGGTGCCGTTGGTGGAGCCGAGGTCGCGCAAGCGCACCCCCTCGCGGTGCACCAGCTCGCAGTGTCTGCGCGAGATCCCGTCGATCGGCACCACCACTTCGCAGACGGCATCGCGTCCGATCGTGAGCGCGGGCGCCTCGAGCGGGATCCGGCGCCCGAGATCGGGGCCGCAGATCACCACCAGACTGGGCGGAGCGGTCGGAGCGTGCGTGCCGAGCAGGTAGACCGGGCGAATCCGCGTGGTGTCGTTCATCCGCGCACTCCGGTGTCACTCTTCGGGACGCCGGGCGGGGGGCTGAAGCCCATCAATCCAGGAGCAGGTTCTCGTCCGGATCCGCCGCGGGGGGCGCCAGTACCGCCTGCGTGGCGGCGGCCGGCGCGGTGACGAGGCGCAGGGCCGCGTCCGCGCTACACACCCCCCGCTCGCAGAAGACACCGCGCAGCACCTCGCTCGCCACCTGCGAGGCGTTCCGCCACCAGCGGGCGCGCTGCACCACCACCACCGCGACCGCGATCCGCGGCGCTTCGGCAGGGGCCACGCCGATGAACCACTCGTAGCGGCCCTTGGGATCGGTTCCCGAAAGGCTGCCCGTCTTGCCCGCGACCTGCACGGGTCCCAGCAAGGGCCGGCCGCCCCGCGCCCGGAAGGCGCGCCGGGCCGTGCCACGCGTGGTGGTGTCGACCAGCATGCCCCGCAGCTCGCCGGCGAGCTCGGGGGAGAGCACCTGGCGCGGCGCGGCGATCGCAGGCAGCGCGAGCTCCTGCCCCGATGCATCCACGATGCGGTCGATCCAGCGCGGCTCGACCACCTCCCCGAACGCCAGCGCGCCCGCGAGCTGTGCCGCGTGCAGCGGCGTGATCTGGCAGCCCGCGAGGCCGCACCCGAGCTTGCCCACCCCAAAGCGGTCGCCCTCCGGGTCGTCGACCGTCCCGGCGGCGTGGGCGGGCGCCGGCTCGTGGGTCCAGCCGAAGCGCGAGATGGTCTCGAGCAGCAGCTCGACGCCGACCGAGTGCACCGCCAGCTGGGCGAGGCACTGGTTGTTGGAGGTCGCGAGCGCCTGCCGCAGCGTCACCACGTTGCCCGACCGCCGCGGCGGATCGATCCGCGCGGGCGTCAAACGATACGGGCTTCCGCTGTAGCGACAGGGCAGGCGCGCCGCGTACGGATCGGCGCCCAGCGCCGCGG
>DATBRV010000021.1:0-13776 GCA_036560145.1 Myxococcota bacterium | reverse complement strand
TACCGCGACGGCCCCGATCCGCTCGTGATCGTGCGGGCGGAGGGGTCGCGCATCTTCGATGCGGACGGACGCGGGTATCTCGACGGCAACGCCTCCTGGTGGTCGTCGACGCTCGGCCACGCGCATCCGCGGCTGCTCGCCGCGCTGCGGCGCCAATCGGAATCACTCGGGCACACGGCGCTCGCGGGGATCACGCACGCGCCGGCGGCGGAGCTGGCAGACGAGCTCTGCCGTGTCGCGCCGGCCGGGCTCGAGCACGTGTTCTTCAGCGACGATGGCTCCACCGCGGTGGAAGTTGCCTTGAAGCTCGCCCTCCAATACTGGGCGCAGAACGGCCGCCCCGCTCGCCGCCGGTTCGTCGCGCTGGAGGACGCCTTCCACGGCGAGACGCTCGGCGCCACTGCGATCGGCGGGGTCGAGGCGTTCCGCAAGCCCTTCGAAGGGGCGCTCCTCGGGTGCAGCTTCGTGGCGCCGCCGCGCGAGCCGGGGAGCACGCCGCGCGCGGTCGAATCGCTCGCCCGCGTGCTCGGCGAGCAGGCGGGCGCGATCGCCGCGGTGGTGGTCGAGCCCGTGCTGCAAGGCGCCGCCGGCATGCGCTCGTACGATCCGGCCTTCTTGAAGGCCGCCCGCGAGCTCTGCGACGAGCACGACGTCTTCCTGATCTTCGACGAGGTCTTCACCGGCTATGGGCGCAGCGGCCCGATGTGGGCGGCCGCGCACGCGGGCGTGTCTCCGGATCTCCTGTGCACCGCGAAGGGCTTCACGGGGGGTCTCCTGCCGATGGGCGCGACGCTCGCGACGCCGCGCATCTTCGAGGGCTTCACGGGCCTGCCGGCGCGCGCCTTCTACTACGGGCACACCTTCTGCGGCCATCCGCTGGGCGCCGCGGTGGCCCTCGAGGTGCTGCGCATCTTCGAAGAGGAGAAGATCCTCGAGCGCGCCAAGCCGAAGGCCGCCCGCATCGCCGCCGCCTTCGAGGCCCTGCGCGGCACGCCGGGAGTCGCCAGCACGCGCTCGCTCGGCATGGTGGGCGCACTCGATCTCGCCGGAGACGCGGGCTATCTCGCGCGCACCGGCTGGCGCGTCTACGAAGAAGCGCTCCGCCGCGGCGCCTACCTGCGGCCGCTGGGCAACGTCGTCTACGTGACCCCGTCCCTGAACATCCCCGATGCGGACCTCGACGAGCTCCTCGCGATCATGCGCGAGAGCGTCGAGGCCGCGGCAAGCGAGGCATGACTTGAACCCGGAGATCCTGCGCGAAGAGACCAAGGATCATGTGCGCACCCTTACCCTCGATCGCCCCGAGGCACGCAACGCCTTCAACTCGGCGCTCTATCGCGCCCTCAAGCAGGCGCTCGACCGCGCCGCGGACGACGACGGCGTGAAGGTCGTGATCCTCACCGGCGCCGGTGACGCCTTCACCGCCGGACAGGATCTAGGTGAAATGGCGCAGCCGGCGGCGGGCGCGACGGGAGGCGAGCACCCCTTCAGCGCTTGCCTCGATCGCGTCATCAGCTTTGATAAGCCGCTGCTCGCGGCCGTCAACGGCGTCGGCGTGGGGCTCGGGCTCACGATCCTGCTCCACTGCGACGTGGTGTACATCGCCAAGGGCGCCCGCCTTCGCGTTCCCTTCGTGTCGCTGGGGGTCGTGCCCGAGGCGGCAAGCAGCTACCTGCTCCCGCTGCGAGTCGGCGCGCAGGCGGCGGCGGAGATCCTGTTCACGGCGGACTGGGTGAGCAGCGAGCGCGCCGTCGAGATCGGGCTCGCGGCGCGGGAGGTCGGGCGCGAGCAGCTGCTGCCCGAGATCCACGAGCTGGCGGCCCGCATCGCGGAGCATCCGATCGGATCGCTGCGCCATACCAAGCGCCTCGTGCGGGCGTGCGACATCGATGCGATCCGCGCCGCCCGCGCGCGCGAGGACGACGCCTTCCGCGAGCGGATCGGCTCGCCCGAGAACCTGGAAGCGATCCGCAAGTTCTTCGCGAAGCGGCGGTAGCCCTCAGAGCGGCTCGGCCTTCCAGGTCCGCCCGCGATCCGCGCTGGTGACGCGAACGCCTCGTCCGCTCTTCAGCGCCGCGGAGCGGGCGACGAAGGACAGCGTGCCCTCCGCCGGCTCGACCCGGATCTCGTCGAAGCGCGCCGCGCGATCCCCCTCGAAATCATCCTTGCGGCAATCGACGTTCCCGGTCGGCTTGCAGTAGGGCGGCTTCTCCGCCGGATCGATCAGCTCGCTGGGAAGCTCCCAGGGATACCAGCTGCGGATCTCGCCGCAGGCGTCGAAGCTCACCTGGAGGCCGCTTCCGATCCAGACCAGCGTCGCGTCGTCGACCCCCCGGAAATGGGCGCGCTCGCGCTCGACCAGCTCGGCCGCGCTCCGGGAGCCGAGCGCCGCGCCCGCCGCCAGGGTGACCCAGCCGGGATCCTGCGTGGTGTGGCCCGGGGAGCCCGCCGTGCCGGCCGAGCCGCACTGCACGCTGAACACCTCTCCCACGAAATGGAAGGGAAGGTTCTGGTAGTAGCGAGCGACCTTCAGCTTGAACTGCGGCCCTTCGTAGAGGCTCGCCTCGTCGAGCTTGCGGGTGCTCGCGCCGCAGGCGAGCAGCCATGCCAGGCCGAGGACTGCTAGGCCCGCTCTCCGCATCGTTCCCCTCGCGGGCGGTGTAGGGGCGAAACCCCCGCCCGGCCGCCATGTTCGACGCGGACTCGCGTCTACGCAAGTCCGTGGCGATCCGAGGTTCGTATCTTCTTCTCGAAACTCAGCTGGACCTGGGCTCGGCGCAGGGCGTAGGATGCCACCGAGCGGGGTAGAGAGGGTCCCTTCGAAGGAGGGCCTTCTTTCGTGCGTAGCCTCCGATGAGCGTTGGGCCGCTGCAACTCGAGTTCTCTCGGGTGCATCAGGCGACCATGTTCGACGCCGACTCGCGCGGCCAGAAGGCGCGCAAGGCGATCGCGATCGTCGAGGACTACCGGCCCGACGTCGATGGCCTGGACATGCTCGAGATCGGCTGCTCGGCGGGCTACGGGACGATCGTCTACGCCGAGGCCTTCGGCCAGGTCACGGGCATCGACATCGACGAGCCCGCCGTCGAGCACGCGGTCTGCGACAATGGCCGTCCCAACATCCGGTATCTGGTGATGGATGCGCAGCGCACCGGATTCCCGGACGGCTGCTTCGACGTGGTCGCCTGCACGCACATCTACGAGCATGTCCCGGACGCGCCTCGCCTGATGCGGGAGATCCACCGGGTGCTGCGCCCCGGCGGCGTCTGCTTCTTCGCCGCCGGAAACCGCATCTGCTGGACCGAGCCGCACTACCAGCTCCCGTTGCTCTCGGTGGTGTCGAAGCCGATGGCAGATCGCTACCTGCGCTGGCTGGGCCGGGGCAATTCGTACTACGAGCACCACCTCACGTACTGGGGCCTGCGCAAGCTGGTGTCCGCGTTCGAGCTGCGGGATTACACGCTCAAGGTGGTGGACGATCCGGAGCGCTTCAACGCCGTCGACGTGGTGCGCCCGGGCTCGCTCCAGCAGAAGCTCTCGCGGCTCGCGCTGTCCCTCGCCTACTGGGCGAGCCCCACTTATTTGTGGCTGCTCAGGAAGTAGCCAGCCGGGCGAAGATCGCTTCAGGTGACTCGCCGCTGCCAGACTCGGCGAGCTGGGTGCTCGCGAGCAGCGCGGCGATCGCCGTGCAGTGTCGCTCGGGCCCCTCCACGGCGCGGTTGCGGAGCTCGCCCGGAAGGATCTTCTCGACCACCGTCCGCATCTGGGCGGGAGTCACGTGGGCGGCGTCGAGCCCGGCCGCCTTCAGCGCGAGGCGGACGGTGCCGCGCGCCTCGAGCCGGTTCAGCGTGGTCCGCTGCTCGAGATGACCGCACACGAAATCGAAGGCCGATGCATCCGCCATTTCACATAGCTCCCGCGGCGCGCGCGCGGACGCGCGCCAGATAGGCCTGCGGGGGGAGGAACGCAAGCCACATGAAGATTGCAGAGCCGGCGCCGAGGACGCCCAGCAAGGGAGCCCCCACCGGATCCGTCAGCATCTCGAGCCCCCGCCACCAGAAGATCCAGCCCACCGTGTTGGTGACGAGTCCCAGCAGCGTGCCTACGGCGTAGAGGCGGAAGCGATCGGTGACGACCGGATCGGCGAGCGCGAGGCGCAGCCGCCGCCGGAGCAGGCCGTGGTAGCGGGCGCACTCGATGAAGCCCCAGCCCATCGAGACCGAGATCGTGATCGGGATCCAGGGCCAGTAGAACTCGCTGCCGGTGGCCCAGCTCCCGGCCACGGATTCCGCGGCGAAGAGGCCCACGCCGAGCAGCGTCACGCCCGCGAGCAGCGCATGCGCCCAGCCGGTGTCGCGCCGGAAGAGCAGCCAGATGAACGCGGTATTCGCGACCACGCCGATCAGCACGAACAGGGCCCCGAGGCACCCGAGCGCCGCGCGGGTCTCCGGGGCGAGACCCGGAACCTGCCGCGCGATCGAAGACAGGGGGTAGCCGACGCCCGCCATCAGGAAGAGCCCCGCGCCCACCAGCAGCTCCGGCAGGTGGCGGGTGCGGGCCGAGAGCAGGAGGAGCCGCAGCCCGATCAGAAGACACACGAGGGTGAAGGCTCCGCCACCCAGCTGTGCGAGGACCTGCATGCTGCTGATATCGGCCGTCCGGGGGGCGGCTTGAGACCGGCTAGCCCTTGGGCGCCAGGCAGCTCTCCCCGAACCGGTCGAGCCCGACGGCTCCGCGCCGCACCTCGGTAAAACCTGGCGCCACCCAGTTGCGGACGCCCTCGTTCACGACGATCACCAGCATGAAGCCCGCCAGCGCGGTGAGCCAGACCTGCCGCAATGGGGTGTCGCGCCCGCGCTCCTCGTCGATTCCGAACCAGAGGGGCGAGGTCACCACGAACCAGAGCCCGTAGAGAAGGGTCCCGAACCACAGCATGAAGGGCATGTCGTCGAAGCAGAACAGGCTCCGCATCCACGGGTTGGCGTTGAGCAGGGTCTCGAGCCCCGCCACCACGAAGCAGGCGGGCAGGAACGCCACCCGGCGCAGCCACGGCGGGGTGGCGGGCGGCAGGCTCGATTCCGTCACCCGGCGGAAGATGTTGATCAGCGTCCCGTAGGTGGTGAAGTAGGCGACTGTCAGCGGGTACAAAAAGAACGGGACCTGGTTGACGTTCCAGCGTGTCTCGAAGCCATACTGCATGTGCAGCACTTCGTAGAAGTACTCGGTGAAGTAGTTCCCGAGGAAGGCGAACACGAACATCCAGATCTGGAACTTGGTGTGGTAGAGGCGGTACCAGGGGCGCCCCGCGTCCTCGGGCGCGCGGAAGAAGTAGCCGCCCAGCAGGACGCCGAGCCAGATCGCGAGCCCGAACGCCAAAAAGGGCAAGTCGCCCCAGGGCTGCTGGCTCCAGTGCAGGCCGAGCCCCGCCACCATCACGAGGCCCGCGAGCGCGCCCCAGATCGGCGTGTAGATCAGGTACCAGCGCTCGGCGGCGCGCTTTCCGGGATTCTCCGAGAAGAGCTTCACGAGGCCTCCATTTCCGAAACCAGGAGATCCGCTGCCGCGAGGCTCTCGGGCCCCAGCGCATTCTGGACGGCGCGTTCGAGCGCCGCCAGCATGCGCGCGTTCTGGGGCGCGGGGATGCCGTGCGCGGCCGCCAGCTCGAGCATGCGGCGGTGGTAGCCATCCGCCTCGACCGGCCCGCCGCTGCGCAGCGCTGCCCAGACCTGGTTGTAGACGGGGAGGGCGCGCGCGCTGACGCCTTGCGCGAGCGAGGCGCGCTGGTGGGCGATCTCCTGCTCGAGCGAGCGGTCGCGCCCGTCGCAGGAGCGCGCCGAGATCCCGGCGGCGAGCAGGATCCTGCGCGCCTCCTCCAGCAGCCGGGCCTTGATCTCGACGAAGGCCGGCGTCGCGTGGTCCTCGCGCCGGATCAGCGCGTTGGGCGCGCTCATCAGGTTGACGCAGAGCTTGAGCCACTTGTCCTCGAGGATCTGCTGCGAGACGCCGACGTCGTAGCCGGCGCGGCGGAGGGCCTCCGCGAAGGAGTGCACGGCGGGCGCGTCTCCGGAGGGCCAAGCCCCGATCACGACGCGGCCGCCGCCCACCGCCACCGCGACGTTCTCCGCCGTGCGCGTGCTGGTCTGCCGCACGCAGCCGCCGATCACGCGCGGGAATTGCTTCGCAAGCAGCGCTTCGTTGTCGACGTCGTTCTGGAAGCTCGCAACGGTCGCCTCCGGCGCGACGGCGGCGAGGGCGCGCGCCGCGGCGGCGGTGTCGGAGGAGCGCATGCAGAACAAGACCGGGCCGGCCTCGATCCGCTCCGCTGCGGCCTCGATTCCCGAGACCGCCGCCACGCGCTGCTCGAAGGCGCTGCCGGTGCTCGGATCCTCGATCCGGACTCCAAGTTCGCTGATCACGCGCGCAGCCGCCGGCCTGCGCGTCACCAGCAGCACGGGCAGGCCCGCGCGCGCGAGCCGCGCGCCCACCACCAGGCCGACGGCGCCCGCGCCATGCACGACCAGCATCAGCGCCGCTGCCCCAGGATGGCCTCCACCGCGATCCGCTCGCCGTCGCGCAGGACGACGATCACCACGCGCTGGCCGGTGTGCGCGCCAAAAAGAAGCGCCGCGTACTCCTCGAGGTTCGCGATCGCGACGCCGTCAAATTCGATCAAGCGGTCGCCCGCGCGCAGCCCCGCCGCCTCGGCCGGGCTCCCTTTACGCACGCCCTGGATCAGCACGCCCGGGCCGGGCTTGCCCCCGAAGTCCGGGATGGTGCCCAGATAGGGTCCGTAGCCGGACCCCGCCGGGCCGACATCCTGGTGTGGCACGGCGATCAGCGCGGGCCGCGTGTCGGCGTTGAGAAGCTCGCGCGCGGCCTGGTACACCACGCGGAGCACGGCGGCCTCGCCGGGGCCGTCGATCTCGGCGGCATCGTCGTCCGGCGTGTGATAGGCGCCGTGGGTTCCGGTGAAGAAGAAGAGCACCGGAACACCCTGCGCCAGGAAGCTGGTCTGGTCCGAGGGAGCGAAGGCGCCCTGGTTCAGGTTGACGCCCAGCTGGGCGGCCTCGGCGGCGCTTCCCACCAGCTTGGGGAAATCCGGTGAGGTCTCGGTGCCGAAGACGAAGAGCGTGGCGCCCCGCAGCCGGCCGATCATGTCGAGGTTCAGCATCGCCACGGTGCTCGCGAGCGGGATCGGCGGCGTGGCCGCGTACTCGCGCGAGCCGACCAGCCCGGCCTCCTCGCCGGAGAAGGCCGCGAGCACGAGGCTGCGGCGCGGCCGCGGCTGCGAGCCGAAGACGCGCGCCAGCTCGAGCAGGCCCGCCGCGCCCGAGGCGTTGTCGTCGGCGCCGTTGTGGATCTCGCCGCGGCGGTCCGGCGCGAGCGAGCCGAACTCGCCGCGGCCGAGGTGGTCGTAGTGCGCGCCGATCACGACCGCTTCCTTGCGAAGCGCCGGATCGCTGCCTTCCAGGATCGCGACCACGTTCGCCTCGAGTCCGCGCCGACGCTCGACGACGACCGCGAGCGAGAGCTCGGCTCCCGGCAGGCTCGCCGACGCGGGCTTGCCGCTGCGATCGATGCGGGCCTTGCGCGCGGCGAGCGTTTCGCCCCCCGCCGCCGCGACGATCCGGCTCGCCGCCTGCCAGCTCACCGCCAGCGAGGGCAAGGCGCCGGCCTGCTGGGTCGGATTCGCCCAGTCGCGGCCGGCGTTGCCGGGCAGGATCGGATCCTTCCCGGACGGCCCCGCCGGCGCCACCAGCACCGCGACGGCGCCGCGCGCGCGCGCGTTCGCGATCTTGTAGGCGCGGCGCAGCAGCTCGGCGGCCTGCGGCCCGCGCAACGGGCTCTTCTTGCCGCTCGGGCGATCGTCGAGCACGAGCACGATGCGGCCGGCGACGTCAATTTCGTGATAATCGTCGTAGCCCAGCTCCGGCGCGCTGATGCCGTAGCCGGCAAACACCGGGGTTCCGCTCGCCGAGCCGTCGGCGCTCGCGAGGAAGGGCTCGAAATCGCTGCCGCGCGCGAGCGGCGCCCCGCGCAGCGCGAGGCTCGCGGTCTCGACATGGATCTCGATCGGCATCTCGAAGCGCTGGAGGAAGGAGCCGTCGTCGCCGCCCGGCGCGAAGCCGGCCGCGCGAAAGCCCTCCCCGAGGTACGCGGCCGCGGCGGCGACCCCCGGCGTTCCCACGCCGCGCCCCTCGCGGGCGTCGTCCGCGAGCCAGGCGACGTCGTTCGCGATGCGCGCGGGCTCGAATCGAACGGGGGGAGCCGGCGCCTGCTCGGTCGTGCGCGGCGCGGCGCAGGCCGCGAGCAGCGCGCCCGCCGCGAGCCCTGCGCCCGCGGCGCGGAGAAGTCGCTTCATCGCGAGCCGCGGCGTCGCGGGCGCGGGTTCTCGCACCACTTCTGCACGGCGCGCAGCTTCGCGTCGATGAACTCGACGGCCAGACGCCGGACGGTGAAGCGGTCGAGCGCGCCGCCCACCACGGGCACCGAGTTGCTCGCCACCAGCTTGAGAGAGAGCCGGGTCCGCTCGTCGTCGCCCGGCTCGCTGGTGAGAAGGAACGTCTCGTCGAAGCGGAAGAGGCCGAGCGCCACCGTCGAGCGCAGGCGCAGATCGGGGACCACCTCGAGCGGTTTCTCGTGGAGCACCACCGGGATCGAGCCGAGCCGGTAGCGCCAGCGCACGCTCTGCCCCACGCGCGGGTACTCGGATGCTGGTCCCTCCAGCGAGATCACCCGCTCGTCCCAGCGCACCACCTCGGCGGCCTGCGTGAGCGCGCGCCAGACCCGGCCGCGCTCGGCGCCGATCAGGGTGGACATGGCCGTGGTGATCACCTCAGCGATCCCCGAGTTTTTTTTCAGCCGAGCGCACGCGCGAGGTGAGCTCGCGGAAGATCTCGAAGGAGATTTCCGGCATCTGGTGGATCAGCTCCTTCAAGCTGCGGCCATCGAGCGAGAGCAGGCGCGCGCGGCCCGTCGCCACCACGCTGGCGCTGCGCGGCTCGTCATCGAGGATCGCCATCTCCCCGAAGTAGCTGACGGCCGAGATCGTGTTCAGGCAGCTCGCGCGCGGGGTGCCGTGGTTCTTCCAGGCCTGCACGGTGCCTTCAAGTAGCAGGTAGAGCTCGCCGCCGGGATCTCCCTCGCGCACGATCAGTTCGCCCTTCAAATAAGTTGCCTCGCGGGTGATCTGGTGCACCGCCTCCAGCTGGTCGAGCGAGAGCGTCGCGAACAGCGGGACCTGCTTGAGCGCGAGCAGGCGCTCCATCTTCTCCCCCTCCTCCGGCGCGACGCTCGGCGTGCCACCGATAGCCCGTGCTCCCAGTCGGATCCAGCCCACCTCGTCTCGGAGCGAGGCCTGGGCCAGCTCCTCGGGCGTGCCCGGCGCGTCGAGCAGGCCGGCGACCGAGCGGTAGCGCTCCTCCAGCGGGCCCTCCTCGTGCATCACCACCAGCAGCCGCGAGGCCTCCCGATCCCCCAGGTTCGAGAGCACCTCGAGGGCGTCGGCGCGGGCGCGGCCGCCCCCAAACTGGAGTGCCTTTTCCACCCGCCCGATCACGCCCGGGTTCTCGAGCAGCCCGAGGATCCGGAACGAGAAGCGGCGGTTGCGGCGGACGGCGTCCTCGTGCGCGGCGCGCAGGAAGCGCGCGCCCAGCGAGTCGTCTTGCGGCAGGTGCTGGAGCCCCACCAGGTGGTACCAGAGGCGGCAGGCGCGGTGGCGCAGCTCGCCGGTCAGCAGCTCGCGCGCCCGCTGCGCGCCGCTCGCCGCCACCACGCGCAGGGCGGCCTCGACCGCGCGCTCGCGCTCGGAGCGAAGCTGCGGGAGCACGGTCTCGATCGCCGCGTCCCCCAGCGAGCTGAGGACGGACTCCGCGGTGTACTGGACCTCGGGGGCGGGATCGGCGAGCGCGCCCGAGAGCCCCGCCTGCGCCTCGTCTTTTTGGAGGTTCGCGAGCAGCAGCACCGCGGCGCGGCGGACCCGCGGGTCCGGGCTCGCCAGCTCTTCCAGCACCTCGGCGCAGTCGAGGGGCGGCGCCGGCGCGATCCGGGCCAGGCATTCGAGCGCCGCCGCGCGGATCGCCGGGTCGGAGTCGCGCGCGCGCTCGAGGACGGCCGGCAGCAGCGGCTCCCAGGCCACCCGCAGGGCCGCGCCGGCTACTTCCGGGTCGCGCTCGCGGATCATCTCCGCGAGCAGGGCGACGCCCTTCTCGCCGGCTTGCAGCGCGGCCTCGGCGCGCACCAGCGGGTCGGGGTCCTCCAGCAGATCGCGCACGCGGCTGCCGAGGAACTCCGGATCCGCGCGCAGGCGCACCAGGCCGCGCAGGGCCGCGAGACGCACGGCGGCGTCGGGGTCGTCGAGCGCGAGCGCGACCGGCCCCAGCGCGATCTCCCGGCCGGCCGTCACCAGCGCGTTCAGGCTGGTGCGCCGCACGTCCGGGTTCGGATGCGAGGCCGCGCGCACCAGCGGCGAGACGATCCCGCGCGCCGCCAGCTCGGGCACCAGCTGGAGCAGCGATCGGGAGGGCCGCTGGCCCTCGTCGGTCAGCAGCTGCTCCCACAGAACCGCGAGCCGCGAGGCCTCCCAGGTTCCGATCGCGCCCTGCACGTCGGCCAGGTCGAGCCTGCCGGCGCGCAGCTGCGTCACGAGCGAGCCGAGGTAGGCCCGCCGCGCGCCGACGTTGGCGGCCAGGTAGACGAGCGCGGCCGCGGCGCCAACCACGCACAGCCAGCGCGGATCCGGCCGATCGAGCACGAGCAGGACGGCGCCGGCCAGCGACATCCCGGCGTAGAACACGATGCCTTCCAGGAAGGCCCGCATCCGCCCGCGCAGCCGGATCGGCATGCCGTTGTAGAGGAGCGAGCGCACGGGGGTGGCGAGCGCGTTGTCGATCAGCTCGCGGCTCACGCGCGCGCCCACCGCCGCCGCGAGGCCGTAGCGGAAGTAGAGCCCCCCGAAGGCGCCCAGCATCAGGACCGGATGCGCCAGGTTCGCAGCGGGGACGCCGAGGCGCCGGATCAGCAGCGGCGTGAGCGCCACCTCGATCGCGATCTCGGCCACGTTGGTGACCGCTAGATAGACACCAAAAAAAGTAGCCAGGGCCTCCGGCGTGGCGAAGCTGCGCGCAAAGACGTCGGAGTAGAGGTACTGCGCCAGGAAGAGCGCGAGCACCATCCCAAGAGTTGCCACCAGCATCCAGATCGCGAGAGGCGAGCTTCCGAGGTGGCGGATGGCGCCCTTCATGCTGGCGACCGAGGTCTCGTCCGCCTCCTCCAGATCGAGCGGCCCCCAGCGCCGCAGCGGCCGGCGCGCGAGGCGCAGCATCAGCGCCGCCGCCGCCAGCAGGATTCCCCAGGCGGCCACCAGCCAGACGGGCGGCAGGCTGCGCGAGGCCACCGCCACCAGCACGCCGGCCAGCACGCCGCCGAGGCTCGAGCCGATCGTGAAGAGCGGCACCAGCCGCTTGCTCGCGAGCGTGTCGAAGTAATCGCCGCTGAAGGTCCAGAAGTGGTTCAGGAAGACGGCTTGTGTCAGATAGAAGAGGCAGACAAGCCCAATCAATGCCGGCACGACGCCGGCGCCCGCCAGCGCCGCGCCCGCGCCGAGCAGCGCCGCCGCGAGGATCAACATCCCGATGAAGAGGTGATCGTTGCGGAGCCTTCCCACCAGCGCGGCGTAGCCGATCGAGCCCGCCACGGTGGCGAGCGAGGCGAAGATGAAAGTTGCCGGGAGCGCGGCGGCGCCGAGCTCGCCGAGCAGGAGCGCCTCGGAGCCCGCCAGGCCGACCGTCTGGGCGAAGCCGATCAGCGTGAAGAGGCCGGCGAAGAACAGGAAGCGGGTGCGTTCGCCGCTGCGCACGTCGGGCAAGAGCCGCCAGAAGAGCTCCGCGCGCGCTCGCATTGCCGGGAGTCCGTCCCTCGTGTTAGCGCAGCTTCGAGATCACGTCGTCCGCGAAGCGCCGCAATCCCTCGAGCTTGCGATCCAGCGCCTCGGTCTGCCCGCCGTAGAAGAGCCAGGGCATGGTCTGGAGGGTGGTGACGCCGAGGTCCGCGAGGCGGCGGTAGCCGTCCACGCCGTAGGCGTCGCTGCAGGCGGCGACGATCTCGCCGGTTCCCTCGCGGCCGGCCTCGCGCCGGTGCTGCCGGATCTTGCCGATGATCCCGCGCAGCTCCTCTACCGTGTGGATGTCGGAGATCCAGCCGTCGCCGATCCGGCCGGCTCGTTTGAGCGCGGCGTCCGAGACGCCGCCGATCAGGATCGGGATCGGGAGCTTCGGAGCGGGGCTCATCTGGAGGCGCGGGAAATCGTAGAAGCGGCCGTGGTGCTCGACCATGCCGCCGGCCCAGAGCTTGCGCATCACCTCGATCATCTCGTCCGTGCGCGGGCCGCGCTGCTCGAAGGGCTGCCCCAGCAGCTCGAACTCCTCGCGCATCCAGCCGACGCCCACCCCGAGCGTGACGCGGTCGCCGGAGAGCACGGCGGCGGTGCCCACCGCCTTCGCCACGTTGAAGGGGTTTCGCATGGGCAGCACGTAAATGCCGGTCAGGAAGCGGACTCGTTTGGTGACGGCGGCCATCGCGCCGACCGCAACCCAGGGATCCGGCCAGGGGGCGGGAGCCTGCCAGCGCGGCAAGCCATCCTTGGTGTAGGGATAGGGCGTCACGATCTTTTCGGGGTGCACCACATGGTCCGAGACGACGACGCCGTCCCAACCGGTCTCGTCCGCGGCGCGCGCGAGATCGCAGAGCTGGGTGGGATCGCTGAAGGCGAGCGAGGTGACGAACTTCACGGCGGCTCCTGGAAAACCGGGAGGCTACCTCGCGACCGAACCGCCGTCGACGAGCATCGACTCGCCGCTCACGAAGGAAGCCCGGTCGGAGCAGAGCCAGACCGCCGCCTCCGCGATCTCCTCGGGCAGGCCCAGGCGCCCGGCTGGACTGCTCGACTCGATGAGCTTGCGGAGCTTGGGATCGCTGCTCATGGCCTTCGCGAGCATCGGCGTGTCGGTGCTCCCGGGCAGGATGGCGTTTACGCGCACGCCGCCGCGGGCGTTCTCGACCGCCGCCGTCTTGGTGAGGCCGAGCACGCCGTGCTTCGAGGCGCAGTAGGCCGCGAGGCCCGGCACCGCGATCACACCCGCGCCGGAGGACATGTTCACGATCGCGCCGGATTTCTGGGCCCGCATCACCCGCAGCTCGTGCTTCAGGCACAGGAAGACGCCGGTCAGGTTGATCGCGAGGGTCTGGCTCCACTGCTCGAGCGAGAGATCCGGGATGGCGCCGCCACCACCGGTTATGCCGGCGTTGTTCACGGCGCAGTCGAGACGGCCGAACTCGCTCACGGCGCACTTCACCATCGCCTCGACGTCCGCCTCGCGCGTCACGTCTACCTTCAGGAAGCAGGCGGTGCCGCCCGAGCCGCGGATCTCGGCGACGATCCGCTCGCCTCCCGCCTCGTCGGTGTCGCAGACCAGCACGCGCGCGCCTTCCCGGGCCATGGCGAGCGCGGTGGCGCGCCCGATGCCGGAGGCGCCGCCCGTCACCAGCGTCGCCTTGCCCGCGAGCATGCCGGCTTTGTTCACGCGCTCTCCCCGCCCGCGACGAAGCTGCGCGTTTCGAGGGATCCGAGCGCGAAGCGGCGGTAGCCGCCGCCGAACAGGTCGCGGCAGCGCGTCGAGTGCTCGAGCGCGCGGGCGCTCGCCGTCCTGCGCACCTCCTGGCGGAAGCTTCCGTCTTCGAAGAGCCGGTAGTGCGCCCAGCCGCCCGGATAATCCTTCG
>DATBRV010000020.1:0-84245 GCA_036560145.1 Myxococcota bacterium | reverse complement strand
GTTGGATTCCGCGCCCGGCTCCGCGCCGCGCACCTCGACCTCGGCCGCGAGCTGATATCCCACCCCGCGAGCGGTTCGCAGCAGCTTCTCATCGCCGAGCGCGGCGCGGGCCAGGCTGGCCAGGCGCTGGAGCGAGCCCTCGGCGACCACCACGTCGGGCCACAGGCGCGCGAGGATCTCGTCCTTGGGGAGCAGCCGGTGGGCGTTCTCCGCCAGCAGGCGCAGGAAGGCCCAGACCTTGGGCTGGACGTCGATGCGCTGGCCGGCGCGGACGAACTCGTACCGATCGCAATCGATCACACAATCGGCGAAGTGGAGCTGCACGCCCGGATTCTACACCGGCGATCAGCAAGCGGAGCGCGCAGCGGGGCGCCGCGCGAGCGCAGCCTGCTTCAGCCCCCGATGTTGGAGCTCTTGCCCGGCGACTGGAGCCACTCGGCCACGTCGCTGCCCAGCGTCTTGGCGCAGCGCCCGAAGAAGGCGCAGGCGCCCTTGTACCCGCCGAAGAATCCGCCGCTGGTCATGCGACGTCCCCGGAAATTGCCCACCAGCTGACCGTTCTCCAGCAGGCGGCCCTGGATCACGAGGCCCTTCTGGCGGCCGGTCCAGGCGTTGCCCGTCTCGATGGCGTCGGCGATCTCCAGCTCGAGAACCAATCCGGTGGCGGGCAGCGCGTCGACCAACTCGACCTCGATGCCGTGCTTCTGGGCGAACTGCTGGATCCACTCCGGAACCCGGTTCTCCAGATTGCACTCCGACTTGACCTGGGGGCGCACGAAGGCTTCCTCGGCGAAGCCCACCGAGCGGAGCAGCTTGATGCTGCCGCCGGCCACCGCCGCACCCGGCAGCGCGCAGAGCGCCGCGCAGGCGGCGAGTCCGATGGAGAGACGCTGAACGAATCGCATCACGGCCCCCTTCTCAGGTCCGGCCTGCTCTTCGTCCGTTCGCCTGCGGCGCTTGATGCCCGCCCGAGCGAAGTCCGGCCTAACTCGGCGAGCCCGGCACCGGGCGGCCCGCCAGCCAGGCTTCGAGCATCGCGTTCACCTCGGTGTAGGCGTCCTGCTGCACGAAATGCGAGGCGTCGGGCAGGTAGCGGAGTGTGAAATCCTTCACCCAGCGCTCGGTCCCGAACGTGGTCTCCTTGGTGAGCGCCAGGTCCTGCTCGCCCCACAGCATCAGGGTTGGCGTCTCGATCACCGGGAAGCCGAGTCGGCGCTGGCGCTCCGCGCCGCCGCCGCGCACCAGCGCGCGGTAGTAGTCGATCATCGCGGTGGCGGCGCCCGGCTCGAGCCAGCCGCGGCGGTAGGTCTCGATCACCTCCTCCGGGAAGTTCTCGGGGCGGAGCGTGCGCGTGCGGAAGATGTCGGCGAGCGGGCGCGCGCCGCCGCGCGTGAGCAGGAACTCCGGCAGCCGCGGCAGCTGGAAGAAGAGCGCATACCAGGAGCGGCGCAGCTGCTTCCAGGTCCGGAAGACCTTCGCGGAGGCCCCCGGGTGCGGGACGTTCAGGATCACCAGCCTTTCCAGCGGGCGGACCCGCCGCATCGCGAAGTACCAGGCGATGATCGCGCCCCAGTCGTGCGCCATCAGCAGGACCTGCCGCGCGCCCGAGGCGTCGATCAGGCCGGCAACGTCGTCCATCAGGGTCTCGATCGCGTAGCTCCCGATCCCGGAGGGCCGATCCGTCTCGCCGTAGCCCCGAAGGTCCGGCGCCCAGACGCGGTAGCCGAGGCGCGCGAGCAGCGGCATCTGGTGGCGCCAGGAGATCCAGCGCTCCGGAAAGCCGTGCAGGCAGAGCGCGAGCCGGTCGCCCTGCCCGGTCTGCGCGACGTGGAAGCGCAGGCCGTTGGCCTGCACGAAAGCGTGCTCGATCACGCGCGCAGGCTAGCCGGTCGTCTCTCCGCCTGCCGCAGGGCCAGCGCCATGAAGTCGTCCGATTCGAGCTCCAGGGGGACGGCCATCAGGTTGAAGAAATTCCCGACCGCGTTGAGCCAGGTGATCTCGACGATCTCCTTCTCGCTGACGTGCTTGCGCAGGTTCTCGAAGACCGCGTCCGACGCGCTGCGCCGCCGCGTCACCTCCTCGGTGTAGGCGAGCACCGAACGTTCTCGCTCCGAGAACAACGAACTCGTCGCGAATTCCGGGAGCGCCTTGAACTTCGCGAGGCCGATCCGCCCCTGCACCGCCTGCGCCATGTGGAGATCGGCGCAGAACGTGCACCCGTTGATCAGGGAGCTCTGGGTGGTGATCAGCAGGCGCAGCTCGCGGTCGAGCGAGAGGCCCCGCTCCATGGCGCGCACGATGAAGGCGCCCGGCCAGGCGAGCGCCGGCGCGCGCCCGTAGATCACCGCGAGCGAGCTCATGACCTTGCCGAGCTGGCGGCGGGAGAGCCAGTAGGCGAGGCGCAGCAGCAGGCCGCGCGGCTTCTCAATCGGTTCGAGTCGCATCTTCCACTCCTTCGCGTCGCCGCGCGATCGCGGCTGCCACCAGCAGCACGATCGCCGGCAGATAGACACCGGGAAAGTCGAGCCACCAATGCGCGGGCGGGGCGGCCCCGCGCAGCGTGTCGAAGACATGCAGCACGGCGTGCGCGAGATAGAAGAACGCGCCCACGGCGGCCAGCGCGAAGCGCCGGCGCGGCGACAGCGCGGCCCACACGAAGGCGAAGCCGACCGTCGCGTAGGCGCAGCCGATGTCGCGCACGAAGTGCGGGTTGAAGGGGCCGAAGTCGGGCACCTCCGCCGGCAGCTCGTGATACCAGAGGAGGGGATCCGCCAGCATCCAGGCGGCGTTGCCGAGCGAGATGGCGCCGAAGGCCAGCAGCAGCCAGCCGAGCCCGTCGTTCGGGAGCCATCGATTCATGCTGCGGGCCTCCTCTCGCGTCCGGTCTTGCAGGCGCGCGCGACCACCGCCGCGAGCTGCGCCACCGCCGGCTCGATCTCGGACGGCGCGAGCCGCGAAAAGCCCAGGCACAGGCTGGTCGCGGCGCTGCCGTCGATCGTGAAGAATCGCCCCGGCGTGTAGGCGATGCCCGCGGCGCGCGCGCCCGCGTGCACCGCCTCGGGGTCGGCGGCCTCGGGCAGCGTCAGCCAGAGCGTGCTGCCGCCGGCCGGCGGCGCGACCCGGGTTCCCTCCGGCATCTGCTCCGCCAGCGCGGCGAGCAGCGCCTCGCGGCGCGCCGCCAGCGCCTTGCGCACGCGCCGCACGTGGCGCTCGAGGCCGCCGCTCGCGAGCAGCTCCGCCAGCGCGGCCTGCGTCACCACGTCGCCGCCGAGATCCGCCGCCGCGCGCGTGATCGCGAGCTGGGTCAGCAGCGGCGGAGCCGCCACCAGGTAGCCGACGCGCAGCCCGGGGAAGAGCGCCTTCGAGAAGGTGCCGACGTAGATCGCGCGGCCGGCGCTGTCCGCGGTCTTGAGCGCGGGGACGGGCGGGCCGCCGGAGCGCAGCTCGCTGTCGTAGTCGTCCTCCAGCAGCGGCAGCTGGTACTCGTCCGCGAGCTCGAGCAGGTGGCGCCGGCGCGGCTCCGAGAGCGACACCCCCGTCGGCGACTGCACGGCGGGCGTCGTGTAGAGGAGCTTCACGCGGCGCGCGCGCAGGATCCTGGCCAGCTCGTCGGTGCGCAGGCCCTCGGCGTCGACCGGAACGCCCAGCAGGTGCGCCTCGCAGGCGGCGAACGCGAGCGCCGCGCCGAAGTAGCCCGGCTGCTCCATCACGACGGTGTCGCCCGGATCGACCAGCACGCGCGCCACCAGATCGATCGCCTGCTGCGCTCCGCTGGTGACCAGCACGTCGTCCGCGCCGCAGGCGATGCCGCGCGCGACCAGAGACCGGGCGATCGCCTCGCGCAGCGGCCGGTGCCCGCGCGGATCGCGCTCCTCGGCGAGCGCGCGGAGGCCCTTGCCGAGCGCGAGCGAGAAGGCCCGCCGGAGCGCGGGGCCGGGGAGGTTCCCGGTGTCGACCAGACCCGGGCGGAAATCGAAGCGGGGCGCGTCCGGACCCGACGCGGCGAGCAGGCCGCGCGCCGGCGCCAACGCGCGGGCCCGGCGCGCGAAGAGCCCGCTCCAGGCAAGGCCGCGCCCGGCCGCCGGCGCCACCCGCGGCGCGCCCGCGCCGCCGCGCGCGACGAAGGTTCCGCGCCCGACGTACGAGCGCAGCCAGCCGCCGTCGACCAGCGCCTGATACGCCTGGTTCACGGTGTTGCGGGAGAGCGCGAGGCTGGCGGCCAGCTCGCGGCTGGCCGGCAGCCGCTCGCCCGGGAGCAGCCGCCTCGCCTCGATCAGCCCGCGCAGATGCGCCTCCAGCTGCCGGTAGAGCGGCGCACCCTCGGGATCCGGCTGGAAGGCGAGCTCGAGCACGCCCCCAGCCTAGTGGAGCCAATCAGGACCCGAAAGATCCAATTTGGTTGAAGCGAAGGGGGCCATCGGGCGGCTCAGGCTGCGAAGCCGAGATAGAGCACGCCCGCGAAGGCGGCGAGCCAACCGTGCAGCGCGGTCCGCAGCCAGGGCCGGCCGGCGAGGGCGGTGTCGAGCCCGCGGAAGCCGAGGGCGAACCAGATCGCGAAGGGGGTGAGCAGCGCCAGCAGATAGGTCGCCTTGGCCTGCGCGAAGAAGGCCAGCCGCAGGGTCAGAAAGAGATAGGCGAGCCCGAGCCCCCAGGCGGCCGCGGCCAGCAGGCCGAAGGCCGCGCGCCGGCCGGGATCCGGGTCGCGCAGCGCGAGGCGCGCGCCGCGCAGCGCGCCGGCCAGGATCAGCAGCGTCGCCGGCAGCGCCAGCCAGTAGCCGATCGACATGAAGTCGTAGTTCCAGAGGTCGTGGCGGTCCGCCGGGAAGACGCGGCCCCCGATGAAGCCATCGCCCCAGAAGGTCGAGTAGCCGCTGTCCCAGAAGGACCGGAAGCCCGCCATGTAGGGATGCACGAGCGCTTCCCCGAAGCGGGTGAAGTACGCGAGCGTGTGGAAGCCCGGCTGCTGCCACCAGGTATGGCCGGCGCCCGGCAGGCGCCAATTCGCCACCAGCGGATCGCCGAGCTCGATCCAGTTGCGCAGGTAGAACCAACCGGCGATCGCGAGCGCCGGGAGGCAGACGGCGAGCAGCCGCGCCGCGAGGCGCGCGGGCGGCTCGCGATCGACGCGCCAGAGCCGGACCGCGACGAACGCGAGCGCGATCGGGATCAGCACCAGCACCGTGAACTTGGTGAGCGCGGCGAGGCCGAGGAGCGCGCCGAGCAGCCCCAGCCGCCACACTCGCGGCCGCGCGCCGAGCAGCACGTCGACGCACACGAGCAGGGCGAGGCTCGCGAGCAACGTGTGCAGCGACTCGTTCGAGAAGTAGGCGGCCGTGTAGAGGTTCACCGGGAGCACCGCAGCGAACAGCACCGCGAGGGCGCGCGCCGCCGGATCGCCCGGCAGCAGCCGGCGCGCGAGCAGGGCGGTGACGACGAGCCCGAGCCAACCACTCGCGAAGACGACCGCCTTCAGCACGAGCGAGGCAGCCGCCCCCGGCTCGGGCATGGGCTCGCCCGCGGGCAGCAGCGCGGCGCAGAGGGCATAGAAGAGCGGCGGGTGGAAGGTCGACCAGCCCTCGGTCGCGAGCGGGACTTCGCCCCGGGTCGCCAGCAGGCTCACGTACGCGAGGTGATTCCGCGCGTCGAAGCCGACCGTGACGGGCAGCCGGACCAGCTTGTGCGCGAAGAGCGCCGCCCACGCGACGAGCCCGAGCGCGAGGCTCGCCCCGGGAAGCGCCGCCAGCAGGCGCGGCGAGCCGCGGCTGCGCAGCGCGTGCGAGGCCGCCGCGCCCGCCACGAAGAGCAGCGCCACCCAGGCCCAGCGCCTGCCCAGCGCCTCGGCCGGCGTCTCCACCGCCAGCGCGGCGGCGCTCCGGCGCGTGTCGTCGGCGAGCACGGCGGGGGCGAAGCCGCCGCCAGCGAGGCTCGCCTGCCAGTCCGTGCCCGTCGCGATCTCGAGCCCGGGCCCCGAGAGCCGCAGCGAGAGCAGGCCCGGGCCGGTCGGATTCTGCACCTCGACGCGGAGCTGGTTCGCGCCGGGCGCCAGCCAGCGCGTCACGTCAGACAGGGTCGTGTCGCGCCAGCGGCTGCCGTCGCCGCTCGCGCCCGGCACCGGCTCCCCGTTCAGGAGCACGCGGAACGCCCGCAGCGCGCGCACGCGCAGGCGCGCCTCGGCGGGCGCCTGCGCCAGCTCGAAGCCGCGCTGGAAGACGGTGACCGGGATGTCCTCGCGGCCCCACTGCCGGAGGCTTCCGTCGACGGGCTCCGGCGCGGCGATCCAGGGCGCCTCGCGCGAGGGAGCCAGGAACGGGATCTCCTGCGACACGGAGCAGCGAAAGACCACCAGGCCGAGCGAGATCGCAGCGATCGCCGCGGCGCCCGCGAGCGCGCCGCGCGCGGGCCGAGGCGCCCCCGCGCCGGCCGTCATTGGCTTCCCCTTCGCTGGCGCCGCTGCATTCGCAGCGCGCGAGCGTAGCCGAGCAGGCGCGCGTCGTGCGGCCGCGCTCGCCGGGCTATCTTCGCGGACCGCAGCGAGGGCCCCAGCCGACCCGGGAGGAGCCATGCTCAGGCATCTGCTCGCGATCCTGATCCTCGCGTGCTTCACGGCGGGCGCCGCGGGCGCCGCCGAAGAGCTCGTCGACGGCATCGCCGCCCAGGTCGGCAGCGACATCGTGCTGGTCTCCGAGGTGATGCACGCCTCGCGATCGATGACCAATCAATTGAAGGCCGGCGGGGCGCCCGACTCCGAGATCGCGAAGGTGCGCGCCAGCGCGCTCGAGGAGCTGATCGAGGGCCACCTGCTCGCGCGCGTGGTGAAGCAATCCGAGCTGGTCGCGAGCGACGCGGACATCGACAAGGCGATCGAAGGCATCGCCAAGGAGAACGGGCTGACGGTCGAACAGCTCCAGGCGAGCGTCAGCTCGCACGACATCACCTACAAGGAGTACCGCGAGCAGATCAAGCACGAGATCGAGCGACGCAAGGTGGTGCAGACCATGATCGCCTCCAAGGTGAACCTGGAAGAGGACGACCTGAAGCGCCTCTACGCGGAGCAGTACGCGAAGCAGCCGGCGGGCGGCGAGACGGTCCACGTGCGGCAGATCCTGGTGGTATTCGGCCCGGAGGCGGGCCGCGACGCGGCGGAGGCCTGCCGGATCGCGGGCGCCGCGGAGGCGCGCATCCGGGCGGGGACGCCCTTCGAAACCGTGGCGAAGGAGATCTCCGCGGTGGCGCCGATGGACGGCGGCGACATCGGCTGGATCCACCGCGACAGCATGGCGCCCTGGATGCTGGAAGCGCTGGCGCCGCTCCAGCCCGGCGGCGTGACGAGCGTGATCGAGCTCCCCTTCGGCTGCGGCCTGATGCAACTGGTCGAGCGGCGCGAGTGGATCCCCGTCACCTTCGAAGCGGCCAAGCCCATGCTCGAGCAGCAGGCCTTCGAAGTGAAGGTCGCCGAGGAATACCGCAAGTGGATGGACCAGCTGCGCGCCAATAGCTACATCGAGCGGCGCGGCTACTTCGCCGACGCGGCCCGGCTGAGCGGCGGGGCGCTGAGCGGGGCGAAGGAAGGCGAGGAGTCGACGGAGGAAACGGGCACGCCGTGAGCGACCGCGCGGCCTTCGGCTCCCCGTTCATCGTCGTCCGCGGCGCCCGCCAGCACAATCTCCAGAACCTCGACGTCAGCCTGCCGCGCGACCGCCTGGTCGTGATCACGGGGCTCTCGGGTTCCGGCAAGTCCTCGCTCGCGTTCGACACGCTCTACGCCGAGGGCCAGCGCCGCTACGTCGAATCACTCTCTGCTTATGCGCGCCAGTTCCTCGAGCAGATGGGCAAGCCCGACGTCGACTCGATCGACGGCCTCTCGCCCGCGATCGCGATCGAGCAGCGCTCCGTGACCGGAAATCCGCGCTCGACCGTCGCCACCACCACCGAGATCGCCGACTACCTGCGGCTGCTCTTCGCGCGGGTCGGGCAGCCGTACTGCACGAGCTGCGGCAATCCCATCGCGAGCCAGACCGTGCAGCAGATCACCGACTTCGTGCTCGCGCTCGGCGACGGCGCGCGGGTGCAGATCCTGGCCCCCGTGGTGCGAGACCGGAAGGGCGAGTACCGCAAGGAGCTCGAGAGCTTCCGCAAGCAGGGCTTCGTGCGGGCGCGGATCGACGGCGCGCTGCGCGAGCTCTCGGACGAGATCGCGCTCGCCAAGACGGCCAAGCATTCGATCGACGTGGTGGTCGACCGGCTGGTGGTGAAGGGCGACGTGCGCCCCCGGATCGCCGAGTCGATCGAGGCGGCGCTGCGCCTGGCCGACGGCGTGGTGCGGATTGACGTCGGGCCCGGCGAGCGCGAGCACCTGCTCTCGGAGCGCAATGCCTGCCCCGACTGCGGCGTCTCCTACCCGGAGATCTCGCCGCGCATGTTCTCGTTCAACAGCCCGCACGGCGCCTGTCCCGCCTGCGCGGGGCTCGGCACCCGCCAGGAGTTCGACGCGCACCGGGTGGTGCCCGACGAATCGAAGTCGCTCGCCGAGGGCGCCATCGCGCCCTGGAGCGGGCGGCGCGTGCCCCGCTACTACGGCGAGCTGCTGGCCGGGCTCGCCGCGCACTACGGCATCTCCGCCGACACCCCCTGGAGCAAGCTTCCGGAGCGGGCGCGCGGCGGGATCCTGCACGGCTCCGGGAGCGAGGAGGTCCGCTTCCGCGTCGCCCGGCGCGGCGGCGACGAGGGCTTCGCGCGCCGCTGGGACGGCGTGCTGGGGGAGCTCGCGCGCCGCTTCGAGGCCGCCTCGGAGCTCGAGCAGGAGACGCTCGCGCGCTTTCGCAGCGAGAAAGCCTGCCCCGCGTGCGAGGGCACGCGGCTGCGCCCGGAGGCCCGCTCCGTGAAAATTGGCGGATCGTCCATCACCGACTTGTGTCGGCTCTCGGTGGGCCAGGCCGCGCGCTTCTTCGAGGGCCTCGAGCTCGGCCGCTCGCAGCGCGTGATCGCCGACCGCGTGCTCAAGGAGATCCGCGACCGGCTGGCGTTCCTGTCCGAGGTGGGCCTCGACTACCTGACGCTCGAGCGCGGCAGCGCCACGCTCTCGGGTGGCGAGGGCCAGCGGATCCGGCTCGCGACCCAGGTGGGCTCCAGCCTGATGGGCGTGCTCTACATCCTCGACGAGCCCTCGATCGGCCTGCACCCGCGCGACAACCAGCGCCTGCTCCAGAGCCTGCTCCGGCTGCGCGACGCGGGCAACAGCGTGATCGTCGTCGAGCACGACGAGGAGACGATCCGCGCCGCCGACTTCGTGCTCGACATGGGGCCCGGCGCGGGCATCCACGGCGGGCGGATCGTCGCACAGGGGACGCCCGCCGAGATCCAGGCGACGCCGGGCTCGCTGACCGGCGACTACCTCGCCGGGCGGCGCTCGATCCCCGCGCCGAAGAAGCGGCGCCCGGCCGGCGCAAAGGCGCTGGTGCTGACCGGCTGCCGCGAGCACAACCTGAAGGACGTGACGCTGCGCATCCCGCTCGGCGTCTTCACGGTGGTGACGGGCGTCTCCGGCTCCGGGAAGTCGACGCTGATCAACGACACGTTATACCGGACGCTGGCGGCGCGGCTCTACGGCGCGCACGAGACGCCCGGGCGCTTCGACCGGATCGCGGGGCTCGAGCACATCGACAAGGTGATCGACGTCGACCAGTCGCCGATCGGCCGCACGCCGCGCAGCAATCCGGCCACCTACACCGGCGTGCTGGACGGGATCAGGGCTCTATTCAGCCAGGTCCCGGAAGCACGCGTGCGCGGCTACGGGCCCGGGCGCTTCTCGTTCAACGTGAAGGGCGGCCGCTGCGAGGCCTGCCAGGGCGACGGCCTGCTGCGCATCGAGATGCACTTCCTGCCGGATCTGTTCGTCACCTGCGAGACCTGCCGCGGCCGCCGCTACAACCGCGAGACGCTCGAGATCCAGTACAAGAGCCGCAGCATCGCCGACGTGCTCGAGATGACGGTCGAGGAGGCGCTCGAGTTCATGACCAACGTCTCCGCCGTGCGCCGCCCGCTCCAGACCCTGCACGACGTGGGGCTCGACTACGTCCACCTCGGGCAGTCCGCCACCACGCTCTCGGGCGGCGAGGCGCAGCGCATCAAGCTGGCGCGCGAGCTCTCCAAGCGGAGCACCGGCCGAACGCTCTACCTGCTCGACGAGCCCACCACCGGATTGCATTTTGCCGACGTCCAGAAGCTGCTCGAGGTGCTCTCGCGCCTGGTCGACGCCGGCAACAGCGTGGTGGTGATCGAGCACCACCCGGACGTCATCAAAACGGCCGACCACGTGATCGATCTGGGTCCCGAAGGCGGCGAGAAGGGCGGCCGGATCGTCGCCGAGGGCACGCCCGAAGAGGTCGCGCAGAACCCCGAGAGCCACACCGGCCGCGCGCTCGCGCCGCTCTTGTTCCGCTGACGCGTCACTGCTCGAAGCAGTAGAGATGCTGGGAGGTGTTGCATAGCTGCTCTCCGCCGCCTTGCTTCCAGTTCCAACCATTGAGGTTCACGGCGCCGGTCGAACCCCCCGTGCCCGCAGCGGCAGAAGTCCAGTCCTCACAGCTGCTCATGAACATGCCGGTCCAGGCACGCCCTGAGACCGGGCTCCCGAGCTCGTCCAGGGCGAGGGGCGGCGTGTGGACGGTGCTGTTGAAGAGGGTGTTGAAGTTGCTCGCGAACTGAACCCCGTTCACGAGATCGAAGACCGCTTCCGCGGGCCACTGGTTCGTGGTCCGGGTGTTTTCCCCACCTGCGATGATCCAGGCGAAGAACGTGCCCGCGAGTCCTCCCGCGGTTGCACGCGCCTGGCACTGGGCGTCGGCACCTTCGAGGCCTCCCAGGATCCCGTTGTACGTCGTCGAGGTCACGAATGCGGTGACGCGCCGCCGGAAGACGAAGCTGCCCTGGTCGGATTCGCCGTTTCCGAGCGAGACCACGACCGTTGCAGCTGCGGCCGACTGCGGTCCCACGCTGACCTGGAAGCTCGTCGGTGTCAGGTTCGTGGGGGTGGGGGTCTGGCTTCCGAAGACGACGGCGAGGCCGGGCTCGTCGAAGTTCGTGCCCGTCACCGTCACGGTTGCCGACGCCTGCTCCAGCAAATTGGCAGGCGAGAAGGAGCCGATGGTCGGTGTGACCAGGTTCGGGTTGGAGCCCTGCCCCACCTCGATCGCGTCTCCCAGACCGTCGCTGTCGTTGTCCGCGTCGACGAAGTTGGCGACCCCGTCGCCATCGGCGTCGGCGAGGCCCTCCGCCGCGTGCGCATTGGCCAGGCCGTTCCCGTCGAAGTCGCCGTACTGGTAGGACTGCCCCACGAAGTCGGCCGAGACGCCCCCCACGTTCTGGGCGTTGCTGGCCGTCGTCGCCGTGTTCGCGTTCTCGGCCTGCAAGGCGAACGGCACGGCGACGAACTCCCGGCGCGGGCTCAGCAGCTGGCCGTCGATCGTCACCTGGAGATAGCGCGGCGAGGCCGAGAAGAGCGCGGGGGTGAGCGGAGTCAGCGACCCCAGCACGACGTCGTAGATGCCGTCGGTCACCGACACGGAGGAATGTGTCTCGGTCCAGAGCGGCGACCCGCCGCTCGCCGCCGAGAAGAGCTCGAGCTGGAGCGTCACCGTCCCGGTGACCGGCTCCCCCGCGCTGTCGAGGAGCAGGCCCTGGAAGTTCACGCGGCCCGGAACCTGCCCCAACGCCGGGAGGGCGAGCGTGCAGGAGAGAACTGCGAGCACCGCGAGGCCCGAGGCGAGGCTGCGGTCAAGCCGTCGAATCGTCGTCATCGTCTCTCCTCCGTCGAAGCTGCCGGTACGCGATTCCCGCCAGGCCGGCCGCGAGCGCGGCGAGGCCGGGCCCCGAGAGGAATGGCACTGGCGCCGGCAGCGGGGGGTGCGAGTTGGGATCGTTCGGGTCGGTTCCGGCGACCAGCTCGGTGCCGTCTTCGAAGCCATCGCCGTCGCTGTCCGGATCGAGTGGATCCGTGCCCGTGTCCTGGTCCGACACGAGAATGCCGGTGTTCGACTCCGCGCTGTCCGGGAGCCCGTCGCCGTCATCGTCGGCGTCGAACGCGTTCGCGACGCCGTCGCCGTCGAGATCGACGGAGGGGAGGTCTCCGGCCACGATCGGCCAGAATCCCGGCCACGCACCCGCGAGACCTCCGCTCGCGCTACCGGGCCCGATCGCCTCGGGCTGGCCCGAGGAGACGCCGCTGCGTCGAACGCTGCCGTCGAACAGCCAGGCCGGGCCGAGGCTCTCGACGTGGATGGCGCGCAGGCGGTAGCTCGCGCTGGTGAGATCGTCGGCGAAGGCAGGGTTTGGGCCGGCAGCGAGCATGGCCAGCAAGCCCGCGGCGAAAACCTTGCCGTCGCAGGTCGCGATTCTCATGCAAGGTCATCCCAGCCAGAGCCAGACTCGCCGCTCCGGCGTGGTGTCATCTTGAGCCCGACGCGCCGGAATGTCTACCTGGAAGGCGGCCCCCGGGGGCCCGGCCCGTCGGGCGCGGCCGGAGGCCAGAGGCGCTAGAGATTGTTCCGGTAGTCGTCTTCGACCGCGGCGTCGAACTTCGCGGCGACGTCTTCGCCCAGCTTCATCCGCTTCACGGCCATCGCCCCGAAGGAGATCTTCAGGCGCTCCTGCCAGCTCTCGGGCTTCCACAGCTTCGAGCGGATGAAGGCCTTGGCGCAGTGGTGGAAGCACTCCTCGACGTGCACGCGGATCGCCAGCAGCGCCGGCTTCCCGCGCGCCGCGAGGCGCGCCAGCAGCTCGGGATCGGCACTGAGGGTAGCCGTGCCGTTCACGCGCACGGTCTCCGGCGTGCCGGGCAGCATGAAGATCACGCCGACGCGCGGCTGGGCGAGGATGTTCTGGAGCCCGTAGACCAGCTTGTTGCCCGGGCGATCGGGGATCACGAGCGTGCGTTCGTCCTCGATCAGACAGAAGCCCGGCTCGTCGCCCTTCGGCGACGCGTCGAGGCGCCCCTCGGCGTCCGTGGTCGCGAGCACCAGGAAGGGCGAGCGCTCGATGTAGGCGCGCGCCTCTTCGGAGATCGTGCCCTGGTTCTTCAGGTCGAGGCCCGGAATCGGCGGTCCGATGATACGCCGCAATCCGTCGAGGTCGCGGATCTCGTGGGGGTCGCCCATGGGGTGCTCCTGCGTGATGGGATCGGAAGGATAGCCTGGCTCAGGGCCTCACCAGGTAGAACGCGTTCACCGGGTGCCCAAGGTCGAGGGGCTCGAAGCGGGTGAAGCCGGCCTCGCGCGTCATCTTGCGCGCCAGCTCCTCCGGGAAGCCGAGCGTGCCGAGGCCGAGGCCGCCGGGCTCGGAGAGCGCGGAGGACATGCAGGAGATCACCGAGGTGCCGTACATCATGGCGGCCATCGGGTTCTTCTCGACGTTCTCCTGGTAGCTGCCGTGCGCCTTGATGTCGGCGATCAGCCAGGTGCCGTCCGGCGCCAGCGCGCCGCGGATCCGGCGCATCACGGAGGCCGGATCCGTCATGTCGTGCAGGCAGTCGAAGCTGGTCACGAACGCGAAGCGCGCGTCGCCGGGCAGGGGATCGCGCGCCGCGTCATGGAAGCTGGCGTTCGAGACGCCGGCGGCGCGGCGGTTCTCCTCGGCGCGCGCGAGCGCGTGCTGCGAGATGTCGTAGCCGTGGAACTGCGAGCCCGGGAAGGCCTTCGCCATTTCGAGCAGCGCGACGCCCCCGCCGCAGCCGACATCGGCCGCGGCGGCTCCGGCGCGCAGGCGCGCCACCACGTCGCCAACCCTTGGGAGCACGAACGGCACCAGCAGCGCCCGGAACCAGGGCGCGAGACCGCGCTCGACGCCGCGCGCGCCCTCGGGCCCGAACGCGTCATAGGGAAGCCCGATCCCGGTCTGGAACGCCTCGGGCAGCCGCTCCGCCACCCCGACCAGCTGCGGCAGCTGCGAGAAGAAGCCGGCGCCGAAGGCGGGATGGTTCTCGTTCGCGAGCACGGCCTCGCCTTCGGTCGAGAGCCCGAAGCGGCCCTCGCCGTGGTGGACGAGCACGCCGGCGGCGCCCTGCGCGTGCAGCCACTCGCGCAGCCAGCGCTCCGAGAGGCCGGTCTTGCCGGCGAGCTCGGCGCTCGTCACCGGCGGGCCGCCCGCGAGCGCGCGGTAGAGCCCGAGCCGATCGCCGAGGTAGATCATGGCGGAGGTCATGGCTCCGCCCAGCGCGCCGAAGACGAGCTTGGCGTAGCTCTTGAGCTTCTCGGGATCGAGCGGGGCGGGGGGCTGCGGCATCGGCCACTCCTCGATGGGCGTCAGGGGAGATCGAGCTGCTCGCGCACCTCGGCGGCGATCGCGAGGGCCACGGCGTCGGCGTTGCCGCTCGCGTCGAGCCGGGTGATGTAGGCGCGTTCGAGCGAGCGGAAGATCTGCGCCACCCGCTCGAGCCGGCCCTGCGCCTCGAAGACGCCCTCGACGCGGGCGCCGCGCGTGTGCACGCGGGCGAGCGCGGTCTCGACGTCGAGCTCGAGCAGGAGCACGAGATCCGGGATCGGGAACTCGGCCTCGGACTCCGCCAGGATGCGCGCCGCGTCGAGGCCGTTCGCCCCCTGATAGGCAACCGTCGAGAGGAAGTAGCGGTCCGTCAGCACGTGGCGGCCGGCGGCGAGCGCGGGCGCGATGCAGCCCGCCACGTGCTCGCGCCGGTCCTCGACGAACCAGCGCAGCTCTTCCGCGGGCGCGACGGCTGGGGCGCCGCCGCTCGCCATCGCCCGGATCCGGCGTCCGTACTCGCCCTGGGTGGGCTCGGCAGTGACGACCGGATCGTGGCCGGCCTTGCGCAGGGATTCGGCCAGCCGGGAGATCTGGGTGGACTTGCCGCAGCCGTCGAGGCCTTCGAACGCGATCAGTCGCCCGCGGTTCACGGGCAAGCTGTAGACGAGCGGTCACGCCGGCGCGAGAGCGCTCGCGAGCTCGTCAGGGAAGTCCTCGTTCGCACGACGCAATTTCGAGGCGAACGCGCCTTGCGAGGCTGGCACATCGCTTGCTCTGGGAGTCTGGCGTGCCTTCGGGCACACCCCGCCACGCCCCTCTTAACGGGACCGGGGGAAGGCGGGAAACGGGGCGCCGGGCGGGAGCACGGTATCGACGTGGGACACATACGGGGTGAGGCCCGCGTCGAGCTCCCGCCCGGCGACTCAACGAAAAGACCAGAGGTCTTACGAGATCTTCCCCTGGAGCAGGAACGCGATCACCAGCCCGTAGATCGCGATCGACTCGATCAGCACCATGCCGAGGATGAAGTTCGTGAACATCGCGGGGGCGGCGCCCGGATTGCGCGCGATACCCGCCGTGGTGTTGCCGGCCGTCAGCCCCTGGCCGATGCCGCAGCCGAGCCCGGCGAGGCCCACCGCGAGGCCGGCGCCCAGGGCATAGCCCCAGCTGCCGTCGCCCGAGCCGCCGTCCTGGGCGAAGGCCACCATCGGAAGCAGGACGAAGCACAGGGTGTAGAGGGCGAGTTTCCCGAGATGACGCGTCACGAATCACTCCTTCGGATGGAAAAAGGGCCCGCCGACGAGGGCGCCTCTCAGTGAGGCTCCTCGAGCGCCAGGCCGATGTAGATCATGGTGAGCAGAGAGAAAACGAACGCCTGGAGAAAGCTGACCACCAGACCCAGCCCCATGAAGATGGCCGGGATGCCGATCGGAACCAGCGACAGCCAGACGGCGATGACGGTGTGGTCCGCGAACATGTTCGCGAGCAGACGCACCGCCAGGGTGAGCATGCGCGCGAGGTCGAGCAGGATCTCGAGCGGAAAGAAGATCGGGATCAGCAGCCGGAAATGGATGTGCTTCCCGAACATCTCGCGCTCGAAAAAACTCGGCCCCATGAATTTGATCAGGTACCGGCCAAAGCCATGCTTGGCGATCCCGACCCAGGTGTAGACGAGCCAGGCGATCACCGCGCAGGCCCAGGTCGTGTTCGCGCTGCTGGTGGCGCCGCCGAGCCCGGGGATCAGCCCCATCAGGTTCGACACCAGGATGAAGAAGAACAAGGTGCCGACGATCGGGAAGTACTTGCGCCAATCCGGCCCCATCCGCTCGCGCGAGAGGTTCGCGAGCCACTCGACGAGCACCTCGAACAGGTTGCGGACCGTGATGCCCTCGTCGGGGACCACGCCGCCCGACGGCCCCGCCAGCTTGCGGCGCACCAGCACGCCGGCAAACAGCAGGATCCCTCCCGCCACCAGGCCGGCGTTGATGAACCAGTAGATGCCCGTCCAATGCTCGATGGTTTCGAACAGCAACGCCTAGTCCTCGTCCGCCGGCTCTTGCTCGCGGGCGAGCCAGGGATTCCAGTTGTCCCAGCTGGGATCATCGGGGGCGAGCGCGGGCGCCGAGGGATCGATCGGCGGCCTGGCGCGCCAGGCCTCGAAGATCGCGGCGGGCATGATCAGCGAGAGGCCCACGAGCAGGCCGACGGGATCCGCGCCGAAGGCGAGTGCCGAGCCGATCCCGATCACGAGCAGCCCGAAGCGGAGCGCGAACACGCCCGACCAGGCGCGCCCGGATTGGATCTGCCCCCAGAACAGGAACTGCGCGCTGCGGCGCAGGCCGCGGAAGTTGACGGCTTCGAGCAGCGCGCCGAAGCCGAGGCTGAGCGCGAAGGCGGGCGTCGCGAGCCACCAGCAGGCCGCGAACGCGCCGGCGCCGAGCGCCAGATTCGTGCGTTCGATCGGATCGATCGTCATCCCTATTCCTGTCGCCTCATGCGGAGCAGGCGCACCACGAAGGTGGTGAATCCGAGCGCGGTGCCGAGCAGCAACAGCCAGGGCGAGGTGCCGAAGCTCGAATCGCCCCAGTAGCCGGCGCCGGCGCCGATCAGGAGAGCGAACACGGCTTCCAGGGCCCCCTGGTAGGCAGCTCCCTCGCGGCGCGCACTCCGCCCCTGCTCGTCGCGCCCTTCCGTCACGGGAGCCCCAGCCGAAACGCGGCGCGCATCCTAGCCAAGGCGAAGGCCCCCCTCAACGCGCACGCGCAACCCGGCGCAGGGCCCGGCCGGCCGCCGCCAGGGTCGCCTCGATCTCGCGGCGGCGGTGGGCGAGCGAAACGAAGCCGCACTCGAAGGGCGACGGCGCCAGGTAGATACCGGCCTCGAGCATGGCGGCGAAGAAGAGCCTGAATTGGGCCGCGTCGGCCTGGCTCGCGTCCGCGAAATTCTCGACCGGCCCGGGGTGGAAGAAGAAGCCGAAGATCCCTCCCACGCTGGCGGCGGTGAGCGCGACGCCGGCGGCCTCGGCCCGCTCCTTCAGCCCCTCGGCCAGTCTTTGGGAGCGCGCCTCCAGCTTCTCGTAGCTTCCGGGGCGGGCGAGCCGGCGCAGCGTCGCGAGGCCGGCCGCCATCGCCAGCGGGTTGCCCGAGAGCGTCCCCGCCTGGTAGACGGGACCCACGGGCGCCAGCTGCTGCATCAGGTCGCGCCGCCCGCCGTAGGCGGCCGCCGGCAGCCCGCCGCCCACGATCTTGCCGAGGCAGGTGAGGTCCGGCGTCACGCCGTACCGCTCCTGGGCTCCGCCCCAGGCGACGCGAAAGCCGGTGATCACCTCGTCGAAGATCAGCAAGGCGCCGTGCTGATCGCAGAGCGCCCGCAGCCCCTCCAGGAATCCGGGGCGCGGCAGCACCAGGCCCATGTTTCCAGCCACCGGCTCGACCACCACGCAGGCGAGCTCGCTGCCCCAGCGCTCGAAGGCGGCACGCGCGGCGGCGAGATCGTTGTAGGGCGCCTGCACCGTGAGCTCGGCGAAGGCCGCGGGGACTCCCGGCGAGCCCGGGATGCCGAGCGTGGCGACCCCGCTCCCCGCGCCCACCAGCAGGCCGTCGACATGGCCGTGATAGCAGCCCTCGAACTTGAGCACGCGGTCGCGGCCGGTGGCAGCGCGCGCGAGCCGCAGCGCGCTCATGCTGGCCTCGGTTCCGGAGCTCACCATCCGGACCTGCTCGCAGCTCGGGAACGCCTCCCGGATCGCCTCGGCAAGTTCGGTTTCGAGCCGCGTCGGCGCGCCGAAGCTGGTGCCGCGCTCGGCCGCCTTGCGCACCGCGCGCAGCACGCCGGAATCCGCGTGCCCGAGCACCAGCGGACCCCAGGAGCCGACGTAGTCGATCAGCGAATTCCCGTCGGCGTCCCAGACACGGGCGCCGCGGCCGCGGGTGATGAAGCGCGGGGTGAGACCGACCGAGCCGAAGGCCCGCACGGGGCTGTTCACGCCGCCCGGGATCACCCGCTTCGCGCGCTCGAAGAGGCGCTTCGATTCGCGGGTGGCCATTCCCGTCTACTCGGGAGTCTCGATCTGGCCGATGTCGCGCTCGGCCAGGCGCGCCATCGAGAGGATCTTCTCGCCCGCGTCGAGGTTCATGACGCGCACGCCCTGGGTCGCGCGGCCCATGGTCGAGATGCTCGAGACGCGCGCGCGCAGCACCTTCCCGCCGCCGGTCACGAACATCACCTCGTCGTCGTCCACCACCTGCGCGACGCCCACCACCTCGCCGTTGCGCGGCGTGGTGCGGATCGTGATCACGCCCTGGCCGCCGCGATTCTGGATCCGGTAGTCGCCCAGCGGGGTGCGCTTGCCGTAGCCGTTCTGGGTCACGGTCAGGATGGTGGCTTCCGGCGAGAGGATCTCCATGCCGACCACCGAGTCCCCGCCAGCCAGCGTCATGCCGCGCACGCCGCCCGCCGCGCGGCCCATCGGCCGCACCTGCGCCTCGTTGAAGCGGATCGACTTGCCGCGCCGGCTCGCGATGATCACCTCCTGGCGACCGTTGGTCCGGCAGGCGCTCATCAGCTCGTCGTCGGCGTCCAGGTTGATCGCGATGATGCCGCCGCGGCGCGGGTTCGCGTAGGCGTCGAGCCGGGTCTTCTTGATGGTGCCGCTCTTGGTGCAGAGCACGACGTAGTCGTCGGCGCCCTCGGCGAAGCTGCGCACCGGGAGCGTCGCGCGCACGCGCTCGCCCTCGGCGAGCTGGAGCGCGTTCACCAGCGCCTTGCCGCGCGCGGCGCGCCCGAGCTGCGGCAGCTCGTGCACCTTCAGCCAGTGCACGCGGCCCCGGGTGGTGAAGAAGAGGATGTAGGCGTGGGTCGAAGCGACGAAGAGGCGCTCGACAAAATCTTCCTCGCGCGCCTCCATGCCCTTCACGCCCTTGCCGCCGCGCCGCTGGGCGCGGTACTCGGTGAGCGGGCTGCGCTTGATGTAGCCGAGGTGGGACACGGTCACGACCATGTCCTCCTCGACGATCAGGTCCTCGGTCGAGATCCCCTCGACCGGGGGGCCGAGCACGGTGCGGCGGTCGTCGCCGAAGCGCTCGCGGATCTCCATCAGCTCTTCGATCACGACCGTGCGGATCCGGACGTCGCTCGCGAGCAGCTCCTTCAGGTCGGCGATCTTGGCGCGCACTTCCGCAAGCTCGTCGAGTATTTTCTGGCGCTCCATCGCGGTCAGCGCGCGCAGGCGCATGTCGAGGATCGCGTTCGCCTGGCGCTCGGAGAGCGCGAAACGCGTCATCAGCTGGCCGCGCGCCTCCGCCGTGTCGTCCGCGGCGCGGATGATCCGGATCACCTCGTCCAGGTGCTCGAGCGCGATCGCGAAGCCCTCGAGCAGGTGGGCGCGCGCTTCGGCCTGGGCGAGGTCGTAGGTGGCGCGGCGCACCACCACCTCGCGCCGGAAGTCGACGAAGTGCCGGATCGCCTCCTTGAGCGAGAGCAGCTGCGGGCGGCCGTTGACCAGCGCCAGCAGGTTCACGCCGAAGGTCGACTGGAGGGGGGTCTGCTTGTAGAGCTGGTTGAGGATCACGTCTTCCGGGGCGTCGCGGCGCAGCTCGATCACGATCCGCATGCCCTGGCGGTTCGACTCGTCGCGCAGGTCTAGGACGCCGTCGATTTTTCCTTCGCGCACCAGCTCGGCGATCCGCTCCAGCAGCATCGCCTTGTTGACCATGAAGGGGATCTCGGTCACCACGATCCGCGGCCCGCGCCGCGACTCCTCGAAGGCGGCCGTGGCCCGCACCGTGAGCAGGCCCCGTCCGGTGGCATATGCAGCGCGGATGCCGTCGGTGCCGCAGATGCTGGCACCGGTCGGGAAATCGGGGCCCGGGAGCTTCTCGAGCAGCTGGTCGAGCGTGCAGTCGGGCTCCCGGATCACCAGCACGATCGCGTCGATCAGCTCGCGCAGGTTGTGCGGCGGGACGTTGGTCGCCATCCCGACGGCGATCCCGGCCGAGCCGTTCGCCAGCAGGTTGGGGACCCGGGTGGGCAGCACCACCGGCTCCTGCACGGTGCCGTCAAAATTTGGAGTGAACTCGACCGTGTCGCGGTCGATGTCGCGGAGGATCTCCTCCGCGAGCGGCGCCAGGCGCGCCTCGGTGTAGCGGTAGGCGGCGGCGGAGTCGCCGTCGATCGAGCCAAAATTTCCCTGGCCGTCGACCAGCGGGTAACGCATGGAGAAGTCCTGGGCCATGCGCACCATCGAATCGTAGACCGCGCTGTCGCCGTGCGGGTGGTAGTGCTTGAGCACCTCGCCGACCACGCCGGCGGACTTCGAGAAGCTGCGGGTGGAGAGCAGCCCCTCCTGGTTCATCGCGAAGAGGATCCGGCGATGCACCGGCTTGAGGCCGTCGCGCACGTCGGGCAGCGCGCGGCTGATGATCACGGACATCGAGTAATCGAGGAACGAGCGGCGGACCTCGTCCTCGATGTTGACCGGCAGGTGGGTCGGGGCCGGCGGCGGGGCGCCGCCGCTGGGATCGACCGGGGGATGGACTTCGTCGGCCACGCGGATCTCGGCTCGCCGGGCTAGATGTCGAGGTTCTTCACGTCGAGCGCGTTTCGCTCGATGAAGTCGCGGCGCGGCTCGACGTCGTCACCCATCAGGGTGGTGAAGGCGTCGTCGGCCTCGACGTCGTCGAGCGCCTGCACCTGCAGCAGCGTCCGCGACGCGGGGTTCATGGTGGTGTCGGCGAGCTGATCCGGGTTCATCTCGCCGAGGCCCTTGTAGCGCTGGATCGTGAGCCCCTTCTCGCCGAGCGCGAGCAGGTGCTCGAGCAGCCCGATCGGGGTCGCCACGCTCACCGCCTCGGCGTCGTCCGCGCCCACCAGGAACGGCCCGGCGCCGACCTGGCGCATCTGGGCCGCGAGGTCGCGCAGCCGTTCGAAATCCGGGGAGCGCAGGAAATCGATGTCGAGCAGCGTACGGAAGACCACGCCCGCGCGGCGCGTCTCGCAGATCAGGCGATGGCAGCCGTGCTCCGGATCGGGCTCGGTCGTGAAGGCGATCGAGTCGCCGCTCTTCTGGCCAGGCCGCAGCCGCTCGTTCAGCAGGGGCGCCACGCGCGCGGTGAGCGCATCGGCGTCGCGAAGGTCCGCCTCGGTCGGCGCGCCGCACCAGACCACCGCTTCCGCCACCCGCTCGTCGAGGCGTCGCAGCGCGAGCTTGCCCAGCACGCGCTTGTAGAGGCTGCTGGCGTCCAGCAGGCGGCGCACGGCGTCGCTCGGCAGCGCCGCGGATCCCGCCGCGAGGCGGACCTCGGCGCCGGAGAGCGCCAGCTCGAGCAGATAGCTCTCGAGGCTCCCCTCGTCCTTGATGTAGCGCTCGCTCTTGCCCTTCTTCACCTTGAAGAGCGGCGGCTGCGCGATGTAGAGGAAGCCGCGCTCGATCAGCCCCTTCATCTGCCGGTAGAAGAAGGTCAGCAGCAGCGTGCGGATGTGGCTCCCGTCCACGTCGGCGTCGGTCATGATCACGATCTTGTGATAGCGGGCCTTGTCGGCCTCGAAGTCCGGCCCGATGCCGCAGCCGATCGCCGCCACGATCGCCTGGATCTCCTGGCTGGAGAGCATCTTGTCGAGGCGCGCCCGCTCGACGTTCAGGATCTTGCCGCGGATCGGCAGGATCGCCTGCGTCTCGCGGAAGCGGCCCTGCTTGGCGGTGCCGCCGGCCGAGTCTCCTTCCACGATGAAGAGCTCGCAGCGGCTCGGCTCCTGCTCCTGGCAGTCGGCGAGCTTGCCCGGAAGGCTGTGGTCCGAGAGGGCGCCCTTGCGGCGGGCCAGGTCGCGGGCCTTGCGCGCCGCGGCCCGGGCCCGCGACGCCTCCAGCACCTTCGCGATCAGCGGCTTGGCGACGGTCGGGTTCTCTTCCAGGTAGTCGCCGAGCTGCTCGTAGACCAGGGTCTCGACCAGGCCCCGGACGTCGCTGGTGCCAAGTTTTGCTTTGGTCTGCCCCTCGAACTCGGGCTGCGGGAGCTTGACCGAGATCACGGCGGTGAGGCCCTCGCGGGTGTCGTCCCCGCTCATGCCCTCGGGCGTCTCCTTGCCGTTCTTGTAGTGGTTCGCGATGTAGCGGTTCAGCGTGCGGGTGAGCGCCGTGCGGAAGCCGATCAGGTGCGTGCCGCCGTCGACCGTGTTGATGTTGTTCGCGAAGGAATAGACGCTCTCGTTGTAGGTCTCGTTGTATTGGAGCGCGATCTCGATGTTGACGGGGACCTCGCGGCCCCGGTCGTTGAAGCTGCGGTCTCCGACCAGCCGGATCGGCGGCCGGTGGAGTGGGGCGCGGCTGCGGTTCAGGTGCTCGACGAAGGAGACCAGGCCGCCCTCGTAGCAGAAGTCGTGGCTCTTGCCGCTGCGTTCGTCGTTGATCTTGATGCGCAGCCCGGCGTTGAGGAACGAGAGTTCGCGCAGGCGCTGCGAGAGGACGTCGAAGGAGAAATCGGTCGACTGGAAGATCTGGTCGTCGGGCCGGAAGGTGACCTTGGTCCCCATCTTGTCGGTGGTGCCGATCGGCTCGAGCGGCGCCTTCGGCTCGCCGCGCTGATAGAGCTGCCGCCAGACCTTGCCGTCGCGCCGGATCTCGAGCGTGAGCTGGGAAGAGAGCGCGTTCACCACCGACACGCCCACGCCGTGCAGCCCGCCCGATACTTTGTAGGTGCTGTCGTTGAACTTGCCGCCGGCGTGCAGGGTGGTCATCACCACCTCGGCGGCGGACCGCCCCTCGGAGGCGTGCATGTCGACCGGGATGCCGCGGCCGTCGTCCGTGACGGTGACGCTGTTGTCCTGATGGATGACGACCGAGATCTCCTTGCAGTAGCCGGCGACCGCTTCGTCGACCGAGTTGTCGACCACTTCGTAGACGAGGTGGTGCAAGCCCTCGGGACCGGTGGTCCCGATGTACATCGCGGGCCGCTTTCGGACCGGCTCGAGGCCTTCTAGAACCTCGATCGAGCTGGCGTCGTAGCTCACCTTGGAGGCGTCCCTGTGCGGAACCGGTGGGGTGTGAGAACGCCGGTGTCAGCCTGTTCCAGGCGGCTCACCGCGCCGGTGACCGGAAGGGTACAGAATGGCCAAGAGGGCGGAAAGTGTTCAGGTTCTGCCGCGATCCCGGCTAGGCGCGCATCGGCATCACCACCGCCAGCGTGTCCTCGTCGTCGGTGGGGACGATTCTCGCCGGCGAGAGGGGGTCTTGCAGGCTCAGCCGCAGCTCCTTGGCCCCCATCACGGCGATGGCGTCGAGCAGATACCGAGCGTTGAACGCGATCTGCACCGGCTCGCCGGCGTAGTCGACGTCGAGCTCTTCTTGAGCCTGACCCAGATCCGGATTGCTGGAGGAGAGCTTCAGCAGCCCGGGGGAGAGCTCGAGCTTGACCGCGCGGGTCTGCTCGGTTGAGAGCACGGCGACACGCCGAAGCGCATGTCCGAGGGGCTCGGCCGCCAACACCAGCTGGACCTTGGCTTCGCGGGGAATCACCTGCCGGTAGCTGGGGAATTCTCCCTCGATCAGGCGCATCGTGAGCGTCACGCCCTTCTTGCGCACGATTCCACTGTTGCCCTGGAACCCCAGCTCGAGCTCGTCCGCATCCTCCTCTTCGAGGAGCCGCTTGAGCTCGCCCAGCGCCTTGCGGGGGATGATCACCCCTCCTGTGAGACCATGGATCTCGCCGCCCAGGGAGCGATCGACGTAGGCGAGGCGGTGGCCGTCTGTCGCCACCATGCGGATCTTGTGTGTCTCCGGGATCAGCTCGAGATAGACGCCGTTCAAGTTGTAGCGGGTCTCGTCGGCCGAAGACGCGTACATGGTCCGCTCGATCATCTGGGCGAAGACCGGTGCCTGCACGGTGGCGAGATTCTCGAGCGGGAGGCTGGGGAGGGTCGGATATTCCTCCGCAGAAGCCCCGGCCAGCGTGAACTCCGCCCGCGCGCAGCGGATGGTCAGATAGGCTTCGTTGCTCGCCTCGATGCGTACGGTCTCGTCGGGAAGCTCGCGCACGATCTCGTAGAGCTTCTTGGCCGAAGCCGTCACGCGTCCAGCTTTGTCGACCTGCGCGATCTGGGAGCCGCGAATCGCAACCTCGAGATCGGTGGCGGCGAAATCGAGAAAGCCTTCCTTCCCCTGCTTGCGAGCCTCGAGCAGCACGTTGGCGAGGATCGGCATGGTGTTGCGCTTCTCGACGATCGACTGGATCCGCCCGAGCCCCCTCTGGAGCTCCGCCTTCGCGATCGAGAGCTTCATGCTGCTTTTCCTTTGTTGAATCCTTGAGGAGTAGTAGAGCTAGCAGGTCCTGGTTGGCTCCGACAAAAACCGCCGAACCCGACGTGGAAGCTCGGGTTCTGGTCTTGTCATCAGAGGCTGGAGCAAGCGCCGTCGGGGCTGGCGGCGGCCCGCCCTTCCCCCATCGAGCGCATCTTATCACGCGCGATGCGGTTGCGGATCCGCTTCTGCACGGTTTTCCCAGCTTCGTTGACACTGGCGCAAGCCCCCGGCTACCCTGCCGCCCCTGCCGAGGACCCGCTTGGGAGGGTCCGGCACGACCAGCCTGGCTTCTCCAGGCTTCCGTCCCCGAGCCCCACGCGAGGCGAGAACGATGAAGCGCACGTATCAGCCGAGTCGGATTCGGCGCAAGCGGGTCCATGGTTTTCGCAAGCGCATGGCGAGCGCTGGGGGTCGCAACGTTCTCAAGCGACGGCGGGCAAAGGGCCGCAAGCGGATCGCAGTCTCGACGCCGTCGAAGTAGCCATGTCGCTGCGAACCGGTCGCTTCCAGCAGACCGACCGACTGCGGCGTTCCGTCGAGTTCCAGCAGGTGATCCGGCGCGGCCGTCGCGCGGCGGGCGCCGCCTTCGTGGTGGTGGTTGCGCAGAGAAGCAGCGCTTCGAGCCCGCAGCTGGGAAGCCGACTCGGTGTGACTGTCAGCCGCAAGGTGGGTGGTGCCGTGGTGCGCAACCGGGTCAAGCGAAGGATCCGCGAGTGGTTCCGGATCCGGCGCGAAGCGCTCGGCGCGGGGCTCGATTGGGTGGTGATCGGCCGCTCGCCCGCAGCGACGCTCGGCCGCGAGGCCGCCGAGGCGGAGCTTTCGCGCCTCTCGCACGCGGCGGTCGAGGCGGGCGCGTAATGGGGGACGGCGTGCGATGGCTCGCGAGCAGGCTGCTGATCGCCGCGATCCGGATCTATCAGTGGACGCTCTCGCCCTGGCTCGGACCGGCCTGCCGCTTCGAGCCCAGCTGCTCGCACTATGCGATCGAAGCGGTCGAGCGCCATGGTCCCCTGCGCGGTCCTTGGCTCGCGGCAAAACGGCTGGCCCGCTGTCATCCCCTCGGGGATCACGGCTACGACCCGCTTCCTTGAGTCGGCAACTTGGATCGTAACCTCTTTCTAGCATTTGCTCTTTCGTTTGCGGTGCTGACCGGCTGGATGCTCTTGACCGGTCCTCCGAAGCGTCCCGCTACGCAGGCGCCTGTCGTCGCGGAGGAAAGCGCGCCGACGGCGACGCCGACGGCGCCCGCGGTCGCACCCGCGGCGGTCACGCCGCCGGAGGCTCGGCCGGTTCCGGCCGCTCCGGTGCAGGAGGCGGCCGCGCAGACGCTGCGGATCGAGCGACCGGCCTTCTTCGCAACGCTCACCAGCCGCGGCGCCGGGCTCGAAGGCTGGGAGCTGCGCGGCTTCGATTCGGGGCCGCGCGCGGGGCAGGTTCCGATCCGACTGATCGAGGTGCTCGCCGGGGTGCCGCCGGCGCTGGTGACGCCGCTCGAGGAGCTCGGCCTCGGCTCGCTCGCCGCGCGGAACTTCGAGCTCGAATCGAACGACGGCTCGAGCATCGTGTTCCGCTACCAGAGCGGCGGCGTGGTGGTCCGCAAGACCTACTCGTTCGAGCCCGATGGCTACACGTTCGCGCTGAAGGTCGCGGTCGAGAACGGATCGAGCGCCGCCGTCTCGCCGCGCTTCGGCGTGACCTGGCCCGCGCATGCGATGCCGGGCTCGGACTTCAAGGATCAGGCGCTCGCCGCGCTGCACGAGGGAAGCGTGACGCGGCTGCCGCTCGCGCAGTTCGGGGTGCCGGGTTTCTTCAGCCGCAATCCCGACCGCAGCGTCGAGCTCGCGCGCGAGATCGACTGGGCCGGCATCGACCTTCCGTATTTCCTGAGCGCCGTGATTCCCGATCAACCGGCGCGGGCGAACGCTCGCTTCCAGACCGCGGAGCCGGGGCGCTCGGCCGTGGTGGAGGTCTTCTTCGACGGGATCGAGATCCCGCCCGCCCAGTCCGCGGAGCGGGTCTACCGCGTCTATCTGGGGCCCAAGGACGAGCATGGGCTCGAGGCGCTCGGTAGCGGCCTGATCCGCGCCATCGACCTCGGATACACCTGGGTGGTTCCGCTCACCCGATTCTTCCACTGGCTGCTCCAGGCGCTCTACTCGGTGGTGCCGAACTACGGCGTCGCGATCATCGTGCTGACGATCCTGGTGCGCCTGGTGACGGCGCCGCTCACCAACCGGCAGATGCGCTCGATGGAGCGCATGCGGGCGCTGGCGCCGAAGCTCGAGGAGCTGAAAGCCAAGTTCGGCGACGACAAGGCCAAGCAGTCCGAGGAGATGATGAAGCTCTATCGTCAGGAGGGCGTGAATCCGCTGGGCGGATGCCTCCCGATGGTGCTCCAGATCCCGGTCTTCATCGGGCTCTTCTACGCGCTGCGCAGCTCGATCGAGCTGCGCCACTCGCCCTTCTTCGGATGGATCACGGACCTCTCGATCCCGGAATCCCTCTTCACGATCCCGGGGCTCGATCTTCCCGTGCGGGTGCTGCCGATACTGATGGGCCTCTCGATGATCGTGCAGCAGAAGCTGACGCCGATGCAGGTCGACCCCGCGCAGGCGAAGATGATGCTGGTCGTGATGCCCGTGATGATGACGGTGATGTTCTATCAATTTCCGTCGGGACTCGTGCTCTACTGGATGGTGAGCAACGTGATCGCCATCTCCCATCAGCTCTGGATCGGCCGCCGCTTGCGTACGGCGGCCTAGGTCTTCCTCCACCCATCACGCAACGGAGCCAGGAGATTCGAATGTACGACGCAATGAACGAGCCCCACGAATTCGTGGGCGAGAGCCGCGAAGACGCGGTCGCGCGGGCTTGCAAGTATTTTGGAACCACGGTCGACACGCTCACGATCAGCGAGTTCCGCCCGGGCGAGGTCTACGGACTGGGAGGCCGCTGCGCGATCGTGGCCGCTCCGCGCAACCGCGCGCCGTCGTCGCGCGGCGGCGAGCGAGGGGACCGGGGAGAGCGCGGCGATCGCGGAGACCGCGGCGACCGGGGCGAGCGAGGGGATCGCGGTGACCGGGGGCGTTCGCGCCCCGGGCGCGGTGATCGCGGCGAGGGCGGCGGCCGCGGCGACGCTCCCCGGCGCGGCATGGATCGCGGCGGCGAGGGCCGCGGCGGACGGGGATCGGAAGGGTTCGGCGAGGAGCGGGTCGCGGCGCCGCGGCGCGAGGACACGCCACGCGCCGAGGCCGAGCCGTCGATCGGCGCTCCGCGGGGCGAGATCGGGGAGATCGCCCGTTACGTGCTGGGCCTGATCGAGCGGATGGAGCTCGGACCGTTCGAGATCGGGGAGAACGCGGAGAGCGACCTGCTCGTGATCGACGTGAAGGGCCCTGCCGCCCGCGCGCTGATCGCCGGCGACGGCCGTCCGGTCGACGCGCTTCAGATCATTGCGAACCAGGCGGCCAGTCGCGGCGAGGCGGAAGGGCCGCGGATCGTGCTCGAGGTCGAGGGCGACGCCGAATCGCGGGACAGCCTGCTCGAGCGGCTGGCGGAGCGCGGGGCCAAGCGGGCCCGCGAGACGGGCCGGGCCGTGGCGCTCGACCCGATGAACGGCAAGGATCGCCGCCTGATCCACATCGCGCTCCGCGACGAGAGCGACATCGCGACCATGAGCATCGGCGAGGGCCGTTATCGGCAGGTGGTCGTGGTTCCGGCGGGCGCTCCCGAGTACGAGCAGGCGCGGCGCGAGGCCGCCGCCGCCGCCGATCGCACCGACGGCTGACGAACGTTCCACGTGGAACGGGGTCGACCCCGGCCGGCTCGAGGCCGCGCGGTCGCGGCTGCTCGCCGGCTTCGTCGAGCTCGCGCTTCCCGCGCCGCCGGATCGGGTCGAGGCGCTGCTCCGGCTCGCCGCGCTGTTGGAGCGCTGGGGCCAGCGCATCAACTTGAGCGGGCACCGCGACGTCGAGTCGATCGTGGCCCGGCTGATCCTCGACGCTGCGGCGCTCGCCGCCCACCTGCCGCCCGTCGCTAGCCTCGTCGATCTCGGATCCGGCGCCGGCTTTCCCGGGCTCCCGCTCGCCGTCCTGCGGCCGGAGTCCGCCCTGCTCCTGGTCGAGGCCCGCGAGAAGCGGCACCACTTCCAGCGCGCGGCGGTGCGGGAGCTGGAGCTCGGCAACGTTACAGCGCTCTGGGGCCGCGCCGAGCGCGTCCCGGCCCAGCCGAGAGCCGCCGTGATCGCCCAGGCCGTGGCCGAGCCGTCGCAGGCGCTCGGCTGGATGATCCCCTGGGCGGAGGTCGGCGGCTGGCTGGCGCTCCCGGGCGGCGAACACCCGCCCGAGATCGCCCCCCATCCCTCCGTGATCCCGGAGCGCGTGGTGGCCTACCGGGTTCCAGGCGGCGGGCCCAGCCGAACCCTCTGGCTGGGCCGGCGAGCCCGCTGAGCAGGATCCGGGCTCGTTCCACGTGAAACGTTCCACGTGGAACGCGCAACCCCCCCTCGACGGCCTCGAGGAAACTGTGGTATCAAGAGTGAACCCCGAGTGTCCCCTAGGGGAATGATTCATGAGGCCGCTGGAGATGCAGCGCTCCGCGCACCGAAGCCGGGTGCTCGCTGTCGTCAATCAGAAGGGCGGCGTCGGCAAGACGACCACCGCGGTGAACCTGGCCGCCTCCTTCGCCGCGTCCGAGCGGGCCACCCTGCTGATCGACCTCGATCCCCAGGCGAACGCGTCCAGCGCCTACCTGCCCGAGCGCGCGTCAAGACATGTTTATGACGCACTCATCGGAAGGTGCGTCATGAAGGATGTCGTCCACCCGACCGAGCTCCGGTATCTGCACGTGGTTCCCTCGGGCCGCGATCTTTACGGCGCCGAGATCGAGTTGGTCTCGGCGATCGCCCGCGAGCGCCGGTTCGCGGCTGCGCTCGCCGATCTGCGCGACGCCTACGAGCTGATCCTGATCGACTGCCCGCCGTCGCTCGGCCTGCTCACGTTGAACGCGCTCACCGCCGCCGACGCCGTGATCATCCCGCTGCAATGCGAGTACTACGCGCTCGAGGGGCTTGCCGGCCTGCTCGAGACGATCGAGCTGGTGCGCCAGCAGCTGAACCCCGACCTCGCGCTCGAGGGCATCGCGCTCACGATGGCGGATCGCCGGAACAACCTGAGCCGACAGGTCGAGCTCGAGGTGCGCTCGCACTTCGGGTCGCAGGTCTTCGAGACGGTGATCCCGCGCAACGTGCGCCTGAGCGAAGCGCCCAGCCATGGCAAGCCGGTGCTGCTCTACGACGCGCACTCGAAGGGCGCGACCAGTCATTTGCAGCTCGCGGAGGAGATCCTCGCGCGCCACGGCGCGCCGGGGCCGCATCTCGAGCCGCCGCCCCTCCCCACCCATCGAGGAGATCCCGATGAGCACTCGACCTAACGCACTCGGGCGCGGCATCGGCGCCCTGCTGCCGGGCGCGCCGCCCGCGTCGCTGGCGCAGGAGCCCGCCGCCCCGAGGCTCGCGCCGGGCGAGATCCCCGTCGACCGGATCGATGCCAACCCCGAGCAGCCGCGCCGCCGCTTCGACCCGGACGCGCTCGCGAAGCTCTCGGATTCGATCGAGCAGCACGGCGTGCTCCAGCCCGTCGTGGTGCGGCGGGTCGGCGATCGCTACCAGCTGCTGGTCGGCGAGCGACGCTGGCGCGCCGCGCGCGCAGCCGGCCTCGCCGCCATCCCGGCGGTGGTCGCCGACGTCGACGACCGCGACCGCCTCGAGCTGGCCCTGATCGAGAACGTCCAGCGCCGCGACCTGAATCCGATCGAGCTGGCGCACGCCTTCCGGACCCTGCTCGAGAGCGGCAAGACCCAGGACGAGATCGGCCGGCGCGTCAGCCTCGACCGCTCGACGGTGGCGAACCACCTGCGCCTGCTCGAGCTGCCCCGCGAGCTCCAGGAGGACGTCGAGGAGCAGCGCCTGACGGCGGGCCACGCGAAGGCCCTGCTCCAGGTCGCCAACCCCGAGCGGCGCCGCCACCTGCGCGACCGCATCGTGCGCGAGCAGCTCTCGGTGCGCACCGCCGAGGCGATCGCGCGGCCGGCCGTCGCCCGCACCCCTGGCCGCTCCCGCGCGAGCGTCGACCCGAACCTCCAGCGTGTGATCGACTCCCTGCGTCAGCGCTTGCAGACCCGGGTCCGGATCCAGGGGGACGCCTCCCGCGGCCGTGTCGAGATCGAGTACTTCGGAGGCGAGGACCTCCAGCGGATCGCCGGGATCCTGCTCGGCGATGCGTGAGCCCGGCGAGTCTTTTGACGCAGCCGGCGCGGCGGCCCCCGTGCTGGTCGCGGAAGCCGCCGAGTTCTCGGGCCTGCTCGCGCTCGACGGCCCGGCCCGGATCGACGGCCAGCTGCGCGGCGAGGTGATCGGGCCCGGACCCCTCTGGATCGGGCCCCGCGCGAGCGTCGAGGCGCGGGTCGAGACCGACGAGCTGATGGTGGCCGGGTCGCTCGCGGGCGAGGTGCGGGCCAGCCGCCGGATCGCGCTGGCCGGAACCGCCCGGGTCCGCGGCGAGCTCTCGACGCCCAGCTTCTCGCTCGCCGACGGCGCGCTGCTCGAGGGCCGCTGCACGGCGGGCCGCCCCCTCGGCCCGGACGCCAAGAGGCCGGAATCATGAACTCCGCTCGCCTTCGGCTCGCTGCGCGCTTGGCTTGCAGCGCCCGGGATCCGGGCCCGGCGTCGTCTTGAAGTTCGCGCCGGCTATGTAAGACTCCCGCCGCCTGATTGCCGGCGCGGCTCGCCGCGATCCGGCAGCCCGGTGTTCCATCGTTGCGCCCGCTCGTCGCGCGGATGCGTAGCGGCTCCGTCGATCGGGGCCCCTCGGATCGGCTCGCGGCGCGACCCAGCGACCCAGACAGGCTCGGAGCGACAGGCATCAATGCACCGCGTTCCCCGGCCCGAACCCCTCGCCGCCGCGCTCGCGGTGTTGCTCCTCGCGGCCCCCACGGCCACGGCCTCCGAGGGCGGCATCGTGCTGTGGCCCGACCTTCCGATGCTGCTGGTCATGATGGCGCTCTTCGCGCTGCTGCTGGTGCCGGTCAACGCCCTGCTCTTCCGCCCGCTGCTGCGCGCCCTCGACCTGCGCGTCGAGCGCACCGTGGGCACCCGCGCGCGCGCCGAGAAGCTCGCCGCCAGCGCCGACGAGATCCTCGCCCGCTACGAGCAGGCCGTGGCCGACGTGCGGGTCGAGGCGGAGCAGATGCGGCGTGCCGAGCTCGCGAGCGCCCGCAGCGAGACCTCCGCGCGCACCGCGCAGGCGCGCGCCGAGGCCGAGCAGGAGATCGAGCGAGCGCGCCGCGAGGTCGCCGGCGAGCTCGCCGCCGCGCGCACGCGGCTGCGCGTCGACGTCGAGCCGCTCGGGCGCGAAGCCGCCTCGCGCGTGCTCGGCCGGGCGGTGTCCTGATGGCACGGCTCGCCCGCACGGCCCTCGCGACGGCGGCGCTCGTGCTGATGGCGCTCCCGGCGCACGCGGAAGGCGGCGCGCACGGCGGCGCCCGCGATCTCTTCTACGCGCTGCTCAACTTCGCGCTGCTGATCGGCGTGCTGTTGTATTTCGCGCGCAAGCCGATCTCGGACTTCTTCGGCGATCGCCGCCGGGGGATCCAGGAGGACCTGAAGGCGGCGGCCGACGTGCGGACCGAAGCGGAGGCGCGCTACGCGAAGTGGCAGCGGCGCCTGATGGATCTCGAGAGCGAGCTGGCCGGGATCCGTCAGACGGCGCGCGAGCGGGCCGCCGCCGAGCGCGAGCAGATCCTGGCCGACGCCACGGCGGGGGCCGAGCGGATCCGGCGCGACGCGATCGCCGCGGTCGATCAGGAGCTGCGGCGCGCCCGCGCCCAGCTCCGCCAGGAGGCGGCCGATCTCGCCGTCGAGCTCGCGAGGGAAACGCTGCGCCGGCAGATCACTGGCACCGACCAGGACCGCCTGCTCGACGAATTCGTGACGACCATCGAGCGGGCGCCCGCCGCGGGCCCAGCCCGCCCGAGCCCGGACAGGTAGGGCGATGCAATCCTCGGCCGCAGCCAGGCGCTATGCGCGAGCCCTCTTCTCGCTGGCCGGCGAGGAGGGGCGCGTGGAGGCGGTGCGCTCCGAGCTCGCCGCGCTGCACGGGCTCTTCGCCGAGAGCAGCGAGCTGCGTCACGCGCTCTTCCGGCCGCTCCACCCGGTGGCGGAGCGGCGCTCGGTGCTGCGCGAGCTGTGCACGCGGCTCGGGTCGAGCCGCACCGTCTCGAGCTTCTTCAGCTTCCTGGTCGACCGGCGGCGGCTGATCGACTTCGACGCGATCTACGAGGAGTTCTGCCGGCTCGCCGACGGCGCGGCCGGTCGCGTGCGGGCCAAGGTCGTCTCCGCGACCCAGCTGCGCGACGACCAGCGCGAACGCCTGCGCCGCGCGCTGGCCGCGCGGACCGGCAAGCAGATCGAGCTCGAGGAGGCGGTCGACACCTCTCTTCTGGGCGGCGCGGTGGCGACCGTCGGCGGCGTGGTCTTCGACGGCAGCCTGCGCACGCAGCTCGCGCAGCTGCACGGCAGTCTCAGCAAGCGAACCTGAACGAATCCGCCGGCGGCCCTTCGCGCCGGCACCCCGAGGACGAGGATCGATGAACATCAAGCCGGCCGAGATCACGGACATCCTGAAGCGCGAGATCAAGGAGTACGACCGCGAGGTCGACGTCGCCGAGACCGGCACCGTGCTCTCGGTGGGCGACGGCATCGCGCGCGTCTTCGGCCTCGAGAAGGTGATGGCCGGCGAGCTGGTCGAGCTCCCGGGCGGCATCTCCGGGCTCGTGCTCAACCTCGAAGAGGACAACGTCGGAATCGCGGTGATGGGCGAGACGCACCACGTCCGCGAGGGCGACAGCGTGCGCCGTACGGGGCGCATCCTGGAGGCGCCGGTCGGCATGGAGCTGGTCGGCCGCGTGGTGGGCGCGCTCGGCAACCCGATCGACGGCAAGGGCGAAATCCGCGCCAAGGAGAGCCGCCGCGTCGAGCTGAAGGCACCGGGCATCGTGGCCCGCCGCTCCGTCTACGAGCCCCTGCACACCGGCATCAAGGCGATCGACGCGATGACGCCGATCGGCCGCGGTCAGCGCGAGCTGATCATCGGCGACCGCCAGACCGGCAAGACGGCGATCGCGATCGACACCATCCTCAACCAGAAGAAGACCGGCGTCTTCTGCATCTACGTCGCGATCGGGCAGAAGCAGTCCACCGTCGCCCAGGTGGTGGATCGCCTCCACCAGAACGGGGCGATGGACTACACGATCGTGGTGGCCGCCACCGCCAGCGAGCCGGCGCCCCTTCAGTACATCGCCCCCTACACGGGGGTCACGATGGGCGAGTGGTTCCGGGACAGCGGCAAGCACGCGCTGATCATCTACGACGATCTCTCGAAGCACGCCGTCGCCTACCGCGCGCTCTCGCTGCTGCTGCGGCGGCCGCCGGGCCGCGAGGCGTATCCGGGCGACGTCTTCTACCTGCACTCGCGCCTGCTCGAGCGCGCCGCCAAGATGAGCGACGAGTTCGGCGGCGGCAGCCTGACGGCGCTGCCGATCATCGAGACGCAGGCCGGCGACGTCTCCGCCTACATCCCGACGAACGTCATCTCGATCACGGACGGCCAGATCTTCCTGGAGACCGACCTGTTCAACTCGGGCATCCGCCCCGCCGTGAACGTCGGCATCTCGGTCTCGCGGGTGGGCGGCGCGGCGCAGACCAAGGCCACCAAGGCGGTGGCGGGTCAGCTCAAGCTGAACCTCGCGCAGTACCGGGAGATGGCCGCCTTCTCCCAGTTCGGCAGCGACCTCGACAAGGCCACCCAGGAGCAGCTCGCCAACGGCGCGCGCCAGACCGAGATGCTGAAGCAGCCGCAGTACTCGCCGATGCCGATGGAGGAGCAGGTGGCCTCGATCTTCTCCTGCACGCCGCAGGAGGGCCGCGAGTCCTGGGTGCGGGCCTACGAGATCGCCGACATCCAGCGCTACGAGCGCGAGATGATCGATCACCTGCGCACCCGCCACGCCGCGATCCTCGAGACCATCCGCAGCACCGGGAAGCTGGAGCCCGACATCAAGAGCCAGCTGATCGCCGCGCTCGACGAGTTCGCGAAGATCTTCCAGCCCTCCGCTCGGAGCGCTGCGGCCTAGCAAGCGAAGCGCTCAGAGAGCCGAAGGCGAACGGAGTTCATAAGACTTGCCCAATCTCAAGGACATCCGGCGGCGGATCCGCAGCGTCAAGAAGACGCAGCAGATCACGCGCGCGATGCGCATGGTGGCGGGCGCCAAGCTGCGCCGCGCGCAGAACGCGGTGACGCAGGCGCGGCCCTACGCCGAACGCATGCGCGCCACGCTCGCCGAGGTGGCGCGCGTGCCGCAGGACACCGTCCACCCGCTGCTCGCGCCGCGCCCGCAGCCGAAGCGCGCCGAGGTCGTCGTCGTCACCTCGAACCGCGGCCTGTGCGGGGCCTTCAACGCCAACGTGCTGCGCTTCGCCGATCGGCTGGTGGCTGCGCGCGAGCGCGAAGGCGTCGCGGTCACGATCACCTGCGTCGGCCGCAAGGCGGTCGAATACTTCGCGCGCCGGCGCCGGCGCCAACTGGGAGGCAAACACATTTTTGACGGCTGGGTCAGCTACGAAAGCGCGGCCGAGCTGGCGGGCCAACTCTCGGGGCGCTTCGCGTCGGGCGATTCGGACGAGATCCTGCTGGTCTTCAGCGAGTTCGTCTCCGCACTCTCGCAGACGCCGCGCAGCGCGCGCCTGCTGCCGGCGGCCCCGGACGCTCCGGAGGCCGCGGTCGGCGAAGCATCGCTTCCGGTCGAGATCGAGCCCAGCGCGGAGAAGCTGATCGCCGTGCTGGTTCCCAAGGCGATCGAGGTGGAGATCTTCCGCGCGCTGCTCGAGAACCAGGCGGGCGAGCACGCGGCGCGGATGGCGTCGATGGAAGCGGCGACCCGCAACACCGAGGACCTGATCAGCCGCCTCACGCTCCAGTTCAACCGGGCCCGGCAGGCCGCCATCACCAAGGAATTGGTCGAGATCGTGAGCGGCGCAGAAGCCTTGAAGAGCAGCTAGCTCAGAAGGGATCCCAGATGACGACCCAGATCGCGAGGCAGGACGGCAGGATCGTCCAGGTCACCGGCCCGGTGGTGGACGTCGAGTTTCCGCCCGGATCGCTTCCCGAGATCTACACCGCGCTGCGGGTCACGAACCCCGGCGTCGACGACCGCCCGGACAACCTGGTGCTGGAGGTCGCGCAGCACCTGGGCGAGAACACCGTGCGCTGCGTCGCGATGGACACCACCGACGGCCTGGTTCGCGGGCAGGCGGCCAAAAATACCGGCGATGGGATCCGCATCCCGGTCGGCCCCGAGACGCTCGGCCGCATCATCAACGTGATCGGCGATCCGGTCGACGAGCGCGGGCCGGTCAACGCCAAGCGCACGCTTCCCATCCACCGTCCGCCGCCGGAGTTCGTGGATCAGTCGACCGGCGTCGAGGCGCTGGAGACCGGCATCAAGGTCGTCGATCTGATCGCGCCCTATCCGAAGGGCGGCAAGATCGGCCTGTTCGGCGGCGCCGGCGTGGGCAAGACCGTCGTGATCATGGAGCTGATCAACAACATCGCGAAGCAGCACGCGGGCTACTCGGTGTTCGGGGGCGTGGGCGAGCGCACCCGCGAGGGCAACGATCTATGGCACGAGATGATGGACGCCAAGCTCTCCGACGGCACCACCGTGCTCGACAAGGCCGCCCTCGTCTACGGCCAGATGAACGAGCCGCCGGGCGCGCGCGCCCGGGTCGGCCTCTCGGCCCTCACCGCCGCGGAGTACTTCCGCGACGAAGAAGGGAAAGACGTGCTGCTCTTCATCGACAACATCTTCCGCTTCACGCAGGCGGGCTCCGAGGTGTCGGCGCTGCTCGGCCGGATCCCCTCGGCGGTGGGCTACCAGCCGACGCTCTCGACCGACATGGGCGAGCTCCAGGAGCGGATCACCTCGACCAAGAAGGGCTCGATCACCTCGGTGCAGGCCATTTATGTCCCCGCCGACGACCTCACCGACCCGGCGCCGGCGACCGCCTTCAGCCACCTGGACGCCACCACCGTGCTCTCCCGCCAGATCGCCGAGCTCGGCATCTATCCCGCCGTCGATCCGCTCGACTCGACCAGCCGGATCCTGGATCCGCAGGTGGTGGGAGAGGAGCACTACCAGGTGGCGCGCGGCGTCCAGCAGATGCTCCAGAAGTACAAGGACCTCCAGGACATCATCGCGATCCTCGGGATGGACGAGCTCTCCGAGGACGACAAGATCACGGTGGCGCGGGCGCGCAAGCTCCAGCGCTTCCTGTCGCAGCCCTTTCACGTCGCCGAGCAGTTCACGGGCTCGGCCGGCGTCTACGTCAAGCTCGAGGACACCATCCGCGGCTTCAAGGAGGTGCTCGAAGGCAAGCACGACGAGCTGCCCGAGCAGGCCTTCTACATGGTGGGGACGATCGAGGAAGCCGTCGCCAAGGCGAGGAAGCTGGTGTAGCGCGAGATGCCCCTCGATCTCACCATCGTGACGCCGCAGGGCGAGGCCTTCCACGGCCCGGTCGAAGCGGTCGTGCTGCCCGGCTCCGAGGGCGATTTCGGCGTGCTGCCCCGGCACGAACGCCTGCTGACCTCGCTGCGCGTCGGCGAGGTCGAGATCAAGACCAGCACGGGAACCCGGCGCGCGTCCATCTCCGAGGGCTTCGCGGACGTGAGCGGAAGCGAGGTGGTGGTGATGGTGACGTCCTGCAAGTTCGAGGGCGAGACGAAGCGCTGACTTGACGTCCCGGAGGGCGAGGTCCAGCATCGGCGACACAGCCTGAGAACGAGGAGGGGTCCCGTGCGCCAGACACTGGCCGGACCGTTTCTCGTCGGCGCCCTGCTCGCGACGCCCGCACTGGGCGCGGACGACGGCCTGAAGCTCAGCGGCACCGCCGAGTTCATCGCCAGCTACCTCCACCTGAACGCCATCGACGACGCCGCCGACAGCCCGGTGATCCAACCGGAAGAGGCGGGGACCCTCTGGACGCTGGGCGGCCGAGGCGCGCTCGACGCCGCTCGCGGGGCGCTGCACCTCCAGACCGATTTCTCGGGCGAGGGAACGGTCCACAACCGGCATTCCGACGACACCTACCTGGGGTCGCTCGGCGGGGGCCTGCACGCGGGCTGGCGCGATCCCGAGCTCGGCTCGCTCGGCGCCTTCGGCAGCATGGGCCAGTTCGAGATCAACGACCTCGACGGCAAGGATCCCACCAGCTTCGCGTGGGGGGTCGGGCTCGAAGGGCAGATCTTCTTCGATCCGGTCACGCTGTATCTACAGTCGGGCTACCTCGACCGCGAGCCCGTCTCGAGCGGCGGCGACAAGGACGCGCTCAAGAACGCCGGGTTCGCGCGCGCAGTGGGGCGCTTCTTCATCGGCGATGACTTCGAGATCGAGGCGGAGGGCTCCTACGCGCAGGGAAAGATGGACCCGGATGGGGACAACGTGCTGATCCCCGGCTGGGGAGTGGAGCTCGACTATCGGCTGCCCGGCACCCCGATCGCAGGCTTCCTGCGCTACACCGGCGCGTACTACTTCCAGGACGACGACACCGACAAGATGCTCGAGAATCGCATCGGCTTCGGTCTGCGCGCCTACTTCGGGCAGCCGAGCCTGAAGGCGAACGATCGCCGCGGAGCGTCGCTCGACCTGCCGCGCTACCTGCAGTGGAACGGGGTGATCGCAGGACCGCTCGAGTAGCGGCCGCGGTCCGCGCCCCGCGTCACGCCTTGGCGCGGGACGCCTTGAGCTTCGCCTTGCCGTCCTCGATCGCGACCCGGAACGAGACGGCCGCGTCGCCGAAGCGCGAGCGCAGCTGCTCGCGCTGCTTGGCCAGGATCCCTTCGAGCTTGGCGGGCGTGAGCCCCTTCACGTCCTGGCCGCAGCTGCGACATGCCTCCACGTAGGCGCGGAAGAGCGCGTCACCGGCGGGGGCGGTCTCGGGCGCGGCGGCCGGGGCCTGCCTTCCATCCGAGCGCCGCTCGCGCTCGTGCAGCTCCGCCTTGAAGCGGTGGCGCGAGTACGTCCCCGCCTCGATCTGGCGCAGCACCTCGGTCCACTGGCGCTTGAAGGCCTGGTAGCGGGAGCAGATGCTCCCGAACTTGAAGCGCATGGCGGTGTTCTGGATCGCCTGGTTCGAGTACATGGCGATCAACTTCTGGACCTCGCCGCGCAGCATCACCGGCTCGCGGGGCCGACTGCCCAGGAAGTACTGGTCGTAGTCGAGCTTGAGCTGCAGCAGCTTGTTTTCGAGGATCTTGAAATCCTCTTCGAGCGGCACGGCGGGCACCTCGAATCCCCTTGCATCGGCGGGTAGTTGCCTGCGCTTGAGGGGAGGTTGAGAGGGCTCCGATAGAATCCGCGCCGCCGTGGAAAGAGTCTGCCTGCGCGACGCGCTGCTGCTGGACCCGGAGGCCGGAGCTCCGTCGCCGGGGAGCCTGCTGCTGCGCGACGACCGGATCGAGGCCCGGCTGGCTCCGGGCGAGCGGGGGCCGGCGGATGCGCGCTCCGAGAGCCTCGGGGGCCGCGCGCTGGCCCCGGGCTTCCTCGACCTGCACTACCACGGCTCCCTGATCTTCCATGACGCAGCCGGCTTCGAGTCCTCGCTGGCTGCGTCATCCGCGCTGCTCGTGCGTCATGGGACCACCGCTTTCCTGGCGACCACGGTCGCCTGGGGCGCCGGCGAGCTGGCCCGCAAGGTGGAGGCGCTCGCCGCGGTCGTGACGCGCGGCGGCTTCCCAGGCGCAGCGCCGATCGGGATCCACCTCGAAGGGCCCTGGCTCGCCCCCGATGCTGCGGGGGCCCAGCCGGCGGGCGCGATTCGGGGCTATGACGCGGCCGAGGGGAACGAGGTGCTGGCGCGGGGGCGGGGCGCGATCCGGATGCTGACGCTCGCCCCCGAGGTGGACGGCGCGGCCAGCCTGCTGGAGGCCCTCGGCCGCGAGGGCGTGCTCGCCGCGCTCGGCCACAGCCGCGCCGGCCCGGCGCAGATCGAGGCGGCGATCGAGGGCGGCGCTCGCCACGTCACCCATCTCTTGAATGCGATGGCCCCACTCCACCACCGGGAGCCGGGCCTCGCGGGCGCGGCGCTCGCCGACGAGCGGCTGACCTGCGATCTGATCTGCGACGGCGCCCATCTGCACCCGCAGGTGGTGCGCGTGGCGGCGAGGGCGCTGGGGGAGCGACTGATTCTGATCACCGATCGGATCGAGCCCGAGTTGGGAGGGGACGCCGCCCGCTCCTTTGGCTCGGGGCCGCTGCGGGACGACGGCGTCGCGCTGCGGCTCGCCGACGGCCGCCTCGCCGGCAGCCGCGTCACCCTCGAGCTCGCACTGCGCAACGTCCAGCGCTTCGCGGGCCTCTTGCTGCTGGAAGCCGTCGCCGCCTGCACGCTGCGCCCGGCGCTGCGCCTCGGGATCGAGCGGGAGCGCGGGACCCTGCGCCCCGGCGCGCGCGCCGACTTCGCCGTGCTCGCGGCGGACGGCTCGCTGCACTCGACCTGGATCGGCGGCAAGCCCGTGTACCGGGCCTGAGGCGCTAGGAGCCGAACGCCTCGCGCAGCTTCTGGTTCGCGAGCGCTCCCGCGGCGAAGGCGTCGTCGGGGGAGCCGAGGAAGCCGTGGATCGCGCCGTCGAAGCGGCGCAGCGTGACCCGCACGCCCGCCTCGCGCAGCCGCGCGGCGTAGGCCTCGCCCTCATCGCGAAGCGGGTCGAACTCCGCGGTGAGCACGAGCGCGGGCGGCAGCCCGGCGAGGCTCGGCGCCAGCAGCGGCGACGCCCAGGGATTCGCGCGCTGCGCCGGGTCGGGAAGGTACGCCTCGAGCATCTGCGGAATCCCGTCGAGCCCGTAGCCGCTGCCGAAATCGCGCCGCGATCCGGTCGGCTCCCCGCTCGCGACCACCGTCGGCACCAGCAGGACCTGGTAGACGAGCGCGGGTCCGCCCTCGTCGCGCGCGCGCAGCGCGACCACCGCTGCCAGGTTTCCGCCCGCGCTGCCGCCGAAGACGGCAATCCTGGCAGGGTCGCCGCGCAGCTCGGCGGCCTGCGCGGCGACGAAGCGCAGCGCGGCGAAGCTGTCGTTCACCGCCGCGGGGAACGGGTTCTCCGGCGCGAGCCGATAGCCCACCGAGACCACGACCGCGCCCACGTCGGCGGCGAGCTGGCTGCACGGCCCGTCCCAGATCGGAAGGTCGCCGCCCATGAAGAAGCCGCCGCCGTGGATCCAGACGACCAGCGGGAAGGGTCCATGACCCGCCGGTGTATAGACGCGGAGCGGCTGCTCACCGGCTTCGCTCGGGTACGCGGCGTTGCGGATCGCGACTCCCTCGGCGGCGGCCGGCAGGAACTTCCCGATCCAGCCGTCCATGCGCGCGCGGTTCTCGGGCGAGATGTCGGCGTTGCCACCGGACGGCATGGTGTGGACCACGATCGCCGCTCCGACGTCGAGCGTCCCGTGCGGCGTGCGCATCCAGCTCGTCACCACGCCCGCCGCCGCGAGCGCGAGCACGACGAGAACCCCGAATCCGATCGCGAGCGCACGCTTCATGCAAGGACTCCGGTCGCGCGTTCCTGCTTCGCGAACAGCATACCCAGAGGCCCGACCCCGAGGAAGCTCGGGATCGAGGCGAAATCCGCGCCTACGGCACGGTCAGCGTCTTGGACGGACTCGCCGCGCCGAGGTTCAAGCCCCAGTCGAGCGCCTTCACCGTGTAGACGTAGGTACCGGGCGGCCGCGTCTCGAAGAAGTAGTTCAAGGACGTCCCCGCGATGGGAACGCCATTGCGGAGGATCTGATAGGCGATGATCCCCCAATCGTCGCTGGCGGAGTTCCACCAGATGGTGGCCGACGACCCGGTCACCGTGCCCAGGAGGTTCGGCGGGGCGCCGGGTGGCGTGTTGTCGACCGGAGTGCTCTCGGATTCCTCGTTGCTGTCCGCGGAGAGGCCGACGCTGTCGTGCGCCCGGATCACGTACTCGTAGGTCTGGCTCGGGAACACGCCCGTGTCGACGTAGCTGCTCGCCGAAGCGCCCAGCGACGCCACGACGTTCCCGTCTCGCACGACCTCGTGGCTCACGATCCCCACGTGGTCCGTCGCCGGCGTCCAGCCCAGCGCCACCTGCTTGACGCCCCCCGCGGCACTCGTGAGCACGGCCGCCGTGGGCCGGGTCTTGACGGTGACCTCCTTGATCATGCTCATCACGGGCGAGTGCTGCTCGTTGCCATCCACGGATTCGACCCGGTACTGGATGCTGGTCGGGCCGCCGCCGGCGGGCTCGGTGGAGTCGTAGTAGGTGGCCTTCGCGCCCGCCGCGGCCTCGAAGCCCGGATCCTCGTCGTAGACGGATCCGATCTCCACGCCGTCGCGCCAGACCTTGTACTCGACGATGCCCTCGTCGTCGATGCCATGATCCCAGACGAGCTGGATCGGCGTCGCGTTGACCGCCGCCTCGTTCTGGACGGTGACCGTCTGAGGCGGAGACGGCAGCGTCGGGTCGCCGAAGTCGAGCGTCACGCTCGCGTGCGGCGCGCGCTCGACCTCGAGCTCGAACTCGTCGTTCCACGTCAGCCAGGGCGCCTCGTTCACGGGCTCCACGTACATGAGGCCCTTGTCGACGAAGCCGTCGTCGGACTGCACGACGAAGCCCGAGCCCGAGTCGATCGAGCGCTCGTCGTCGTGGTAGTCGAGCTTGATCGTCACCGGCGCGCCGCCGGGCGGGGTCGTCTCGATCTGCGCGACGGCATTCTCGTCGTCGAACTGGACGCCTCGGGTTGCGAGGTCGTTGCAGTATGCCTCGGCGTTGCCGAAGTCGGGGCCGTCGGCGATCTCGCTGATGTTGCCCGAGATGGTTCCTTCTTCGAACTCGAGGAAGGTCCAGGCGCCGCCTTCCTTCGTCGTAGCCGTGTAGTCGCCGAGGGGCAGGTACGCGACCCAGGCGTCCTCGTGCTGGCGCACGAGCCAGGAGTTTCCGCCCGAGTAGGCCTCGCCCTCGCACTCGGTGATCTCGGCATCGATCGCGCCCGGCAGGTGCGCGATCGTGTATTCCAGGAAAGAGTGCTCGTCGTCGGGCTCGAAGAGGGTGATGACGGTGCGCCCGTGCATCATGCGGCGGTAGGACTGCTTCTCGTAACGCCACTCCGGGTCTTGCGCCAGCGGATTCCACGAGGTCCTGCTGTCGTCGTCCGGGCGCGGCTGGTGGTGGTAATAGACCGAGAAGGTGTCCGAGGTGTCTCTCGCGAAGAGACCGTTCGAGAAGCCCGTCTCGCCACCGGGGGCGTAGCGGACACCCATCTGTGCGCTGCCGTTCGCGAGCGTGACGGTCTGCGTCGGGGCGGATTCGTATTCGGTGGCAAGCGGGCCATCGAAGCCCTGCCAGCCGTAGGAGGGGTAGTGCCGCTCGCCCTCGTAGCCCGCTCCGTCCTGGGACGAGGTGGGCGCGTCTCCCCGATACCAGAAGGTGTAGCCGTCGCCCTTGTCGAGAAAGATCGACCTGATCACCTCGGGCGCCGTGTAGTCCGACGCAAGCGTGCGCGGGTCGTGACCGATCTCCGACGGCAGATCGGGGTCGTAGACCACCATGTTGAGGTGATTGAGAAGATGGGGGCTGTTCCCGTCTACCGTGAGGGTCTCGTCGAGCGGACCGTCCTTGCGGTCCTGCGGTGCGCCGATCTGACCACCGGGGAGGTAGTTGTGGGCGTTCACCAGGAGCTGCACGGCGAGCAGGTCCTCGACCATCTCGCGCAGATCCGGATCGTTGGTCTCGCGCAGCAGCTCGAGCTCCCCGATCGTGACCCCGGCGTAATGGCGCGACATCGGCTCCGGAATGCCCTGGCGTACATCCCGGCCGTGCGCGAAGTGCAGCTCGGCGATGCCCCGAGACTCGAGTACGGGATCGTCGAGCGCTTCGCCCCCGAGGAGCCGCATGCCGATCAGCGGAAGGGTGCTGTTTCCCGCTGTCGGGAGCCCCTGCCACCAATCCGTGCTGCGATAGAGGTCCTTCGCCGTGTCGAGCGTCGCAGTTTCCCAGCTCCGCTCGGTATAGCGGTTCAGGATGTAGGCCGTGAGATGCGCGGCGGCTCGCGCGATCACGTTGTTCTCGAAGCAGCCCGAGGGCGTCCGAGGACTCGTGCTCGTGCAGGTAGTGACGGAGATGCCGAGCGCGATGCGGTCCATGAGCCGCCGCAGGTGTGCGTTGATCTCCTCCTCATGCTCCCCGGGGTCCCCGGGCGTGTGCAGACTCCGGCGCCACGACTCGAGCTCGCAGTTGAGCGCCACCGCCTGCTGGTCGACCGTGTACTCGCTGGAGCTCCCCGCCCCAAACTGTTCGTCCAGGTCGAGGTCCGTGCGACAGGCGCCGAGCGCAGCATCCTGCCGGGCGGCGCGATCCGCGGGTCCGTAGGTCTCCCAGTCGGACGCGGCCGGTGAAGCCAGGCAGCACGCGAGAGCGAACGAGAGGATGGGATTCACGACGCGTCCGTGGATCGCGAGGCGACACATCGATCGGTACCCCCTGCGCGGCAATCTATCATCAAAGCCCACCCGGCAACACGATTCAATGCAGGAATCCAATGGGGCATAAACCCGCCGCGTAGTTCTACCGTCGGACTTTGGCCCCTCTCTCCACTCGCAGCGCGGGCGCCTGCCGCGGACGGACGTCATGGCTAGCGCCGAGGCGTGGCGCTCGCTGACGAGACGGTTCCGCTCGTGCGCGAGCAGGTCGGAGCGACGGCGAACCTGCTCGCCACGGTGCTGCACGACGATTCCGCCTACGCCTTCCTCGTTCCCGAAGCGAGGATGCGAAGCGTCGACCTCGCGGACTTCTTCGCCCGCCGGGCGGCCGGTCCGAGTGGCCGAGCGCCCGTTGAAAGATCGGATCAGAGGCTCAACGCGCCCAGGTCGAGGCAGCGCGGATCGGGAAGCTCGTCGGGCGCGAGCGTCGGGATCTCGCCCACCAGGCGCGCGCCGAGCTCCGCGCGCAGCGCCGCGAGGTTGGCGAGGTCCGCCGCGGGAAGCGGCGCCGCACCGTGCGAGATCACGACGCCGACGACCGGAAGGCCGCGCGCCTTCGCGACCGCGAGGCTGAGACGCGTGTGGTTGATGGTGCCGACGCTGGCGCGCGCCACCAGCAGCAGCGGAAGCTCGAGCTCCGCCGCCAGATCCGCCATGCTGGCGCCTTCGGCGGCGGGCGCGAGCAGGCCCCCCGCGCCCTCGACCACGAGATGGGAATGACGCGCGGCGAGCGCGGCGAAGGCGCGCCGCACCGCGCCCAGATCTACGCTGCGTCCCTCCGCCGCCGCAGCGACCGTCGGCGCGGCCGGGAGCGCGAAGCGCTGGGGGCAGACCAGGTCGAGATCGTCCTTCGCGCCCGCGGCCTCGCGCAGGGCGATCGCGTCGAGAGGACCGCCCGCCCCCACGCCGGTCTCGATCGGCTTCATCCCGCCCGCGTCGATGCCACGCGCGCGCAGGGCGCGCAAGAGCGCGCCGGCGACCACGGTCTTGCCCACACCGGTGTCGGTACCCGTGACGAACCAGCCGCGCGTTCCGCGGCTAGGCGTCAAGCGCAGCCAGCTCCTCGGCGACCGCCTCGGCGAGCGCGTCGATCTCGGCGTCCGTGTGGGTCGCCATCGGCGTGATGCGCAGGCGCGCGGTGCCTTCGGGAACCGACGGATACCGGATCCCCTGGGTGTAGAAGCCGCGCTCCAGCAGACGCTCGCAGACCGCCATCGTGCGCGCGCTCTCGCCGATCACGACCGGCACGATCTGGGTCTGGCTGGGCGCCGTGGAGATGCCATGTTGCGCGAGCGCCTCACGCAGGCGGCGCGCGCCCCGCTGAAGCTGCTCGCGCCGCCACGGCTCGCGCTGCACCAGGCCCAGCGCGCTGCGGGCCGCCGCCACCGGACCGGGCGCGAGCGCGCAGCTGAAGATGAAGCTGCGGGCCTGGTTGACCAGCAGCTCGCGCAGCAGCCGGCTGCCGGCCACGAAGGCGCCGAAGCTGCCCAGCGCCTTGCCGAGCGTGCCCACCAGGATGTCGACGCCCTCGCGCACACCGCAGTGCTCCTGCGTGCCGCGTCCGCCAGCGCCGAGCACGCCGGTCCCGTGCGCGTCGTCGAGCAGCAGCATCGCGCCATATTGACGTGCCAGCGCCACCGCCTCGGCGAGCGGCGCGATATCGCCGTCCATGCTGTAGACGCCGTCGAGCGCCAGCAACACGCGCCGGCGCGTGGAGGCAACCTCGCGGAGCGCCTGCTCGAGCGCGTCCAGATCGCCGTGCGCGAACACCCGCACCGCCGCGCGCGAGAGCCGGCAGCCGTCGATGATCGAGGCATGGGCGAGCGCGTCCGAGACGACGACGTCGCCCTCGCCCACCAGCGCCGGGATCAGCCCGACGTTCGCCATGTAGCCGGTCGCGAAGGCGAGCGCGGCGTCGGCGCCGAGGAATTTTGCCAGTTCTTCCTCGAGCTCCTCGTGCAGGCGCAGGTTGCCGTTGATCAGGCGCGAGCCGCCTGCCGCGCAGCCGAGCTCGCGGATCGCGCGCACGCCCGCATCCACCACCTCGGGGTGATGGGCGAGATCGAGGTAGTTGCTGCCGGCGAAGAGCAGCACCTCGCGGCCGTCGACGCGCATGCGCGGCGCCTGGGCGCCGTCGAGCACGCGCATGCGCCGCAGGGTTCCGCGCTCGCGCAGCTGGTCGAGCCTCTCGCGTGCGAACGAATCCAGGCTCACCGACGAATCTCGGGACGCAGGATCTCGCCGTCGCCCCCCGAGAGCCGGAACGCGCCGGTGTCGGCCTGCGCCTCGGCCTCGGCGAGCGAGCGCGAGAGCGGATTCCCGTCCACCTCGAAGCCGGCGTCGCGGATCATGCGGTAGGTCTCGGCGACCGCGTCTCCCCGGGTCGTGAGATAGCCCTCCACGAAGAGCGAGTTCGCGGGCCAGAGCGAGAGCGCCGCGAGTCCGCGCAGGTGGCCTTCGCGCCCGGCGGCCACCCGGATCTCGGCGCGCGGGTTCACGAGTCGCATCACGGCGAGCGCGCGCAGGCCGCGCTCGGGCGTGAGCGAGCCGTCGCTCAGCACCGGATTGCCTTCGATCGGGATCAGGAAGTTGACCGGGATCGAGGGAACCTCGAGCTCGCGCAGCTTGAACGCCACTTCGATCACGTCACGGCTTGCTTCGCCCATCCCGAGGATCATCCCGCTGCACGCCTCGATCCCGTGCTTCCTGGCCGCCAGCAGCGTGTTCACGCGGTCGGCATAGGTATGGGTCGAGCAGATCTCGGGATAAAAAGACTCGCTGGTGTTGAGGTTGTGGTTCAACCGGTCGAGCCCGGCCTCGGCCAGGATGCGGGCGTGCTCGTCCCCCAGCAGGCCGACCGAGAGGCAGACCTCGATCGGGTAGCGCTGCTTCACCTCGCGGATCAGCTCGCCGATCCGGCGCGTGCGATCGAGCGTCGGGCCGCGGCCCGAGAGCACCATGCAGTAGCGCGTGGCGCCGGCGCGGGCGGCGCGCTCCGCGCCCGAGAGGATCTCCTCGTCTGATTTCATCGGGTACTTGCGGATGGCGGCGCTCGAGTCCTTCGACTGCGAGCAGTATCCGCAGTCCTCGGGGCAGAGGCCGTTCTGCACGTTGTTGAGCACGTGCACCATCACCTTGCGGCCGAAGTAATGCTCGCGCGGGACGAAGGCCGCGTGCAGCAGGGGCAGCAGATCGCTGTCTCCGCCGTCGAGCAGGCGCAGCGCCTCGTCCTGGGTGGGGGGCTCGTCGCGCAGCGCGCGCTCGGCCAGGCGGGAGTAGAAGTCGAGCACGGGACCTCCGATCCGGGGGAGCGCTCAGCCTAGAGAGGGGCGTCAGCGCCTGTCAACCATTGTTCTCTGTCCGGTAGACGGTGAATTTCGTTAGCATGCGCCGCCATGGCCCGCGCCAGATCGGTCTACGCCTGCACCGCCTGCGGCGCGCAGCAGCCGCGCTGGCTGGGGCGCTGTCCCGAGTGCGGGGCGTGGTCGACGCTGGTCGAGGAGGCGGCGGCCGGAGCGGCGGGGGGCGCCGGGCGCGACCTGCTGCGCGTCGAGCCCGGGCCCGCGGCCGCCGGCAAGCCGCGCATGCTGCGCGAGATAGAGGCCTCTGCGACGCCTCGCCTCGCGACCGGGATCCCCGAGCTCGACCGAGTGCTGGGCGGAGGGCTGGTGCCCGGCAGCGTGGTGCTGCTGGGGGGCGAGCCGGGGGTCGGCAAGAGCACCCTCGCGCTCCAGCTGGCGGCGGGCCTCGAGTCGCTCGGTCCCTTCCTCTACATCACCGGCGAGGAGAGCCCCGAGCAGCTTCGCCTGCGCGCGCAGCGCCTCCCGGTGGTTCCCGAGAAGGTCTTCGTGCTGGCCGAGACGCGGGTCGAGGCGCTGGCCGAGCCGTGGCGCTCGCTCGCCCCCGCCGTCGTGCTGGTCGACTCGATCCAGACCCTCGCCACCGATCGCGTGGAATCCGCGCCGGGATCGGTCGCGCAGGTGCGCGAATCGGCCGCGCTGCTCGCCGCCACCGCCAAGAGTTCTGGCGCCGCGCTGATCCTGATCGGACACGTCACCAAGGAAGGCACGCTGGCGGGGCCGCGCGTGCTCGAACACCTGGTCGACGTGGTGCTCGGCTTCGAGGGAGACCGCGGGCAGGCCTTCCGTCTGCTGCGCGCCAGCAAGAACCGCTTCGGCTCGACCCAGGAGGTGGGCGTCTTCCAGATGACCGGGGCGGGGCTCGAGGGCGTCGAGAACCCGAGCGAGCTGTTCCTGGCCGAGCGCCGCACGGGCGCGCCGGGCTCGTGCATCGCCCCGCTCGTCGAGGGAACCCGGCCGCTGCTGCTCGAGCTCCAGGCGCTGGTGGCCCCGGCGGGCTACGGAACCGCACGGCGCACCTGCATCGGGATCGACGACGGGCGGCTCGCGCTGCTGCTCGCGGTGCTGGATCGGCGCGGCGGCGTCGACCTCGCCTCGCGCGACGTCTACGTCAACGTGGCGGGCGGCGTGCGGGTGGTCGAGCCGGGCGCCGATCTGGCGCTCGCGCTGGCGATCGCCTCCAGCCGGCTCGAGATCCCGGTCCCCGCCGACGTCGCCGCCTGCGGCGAAATCGGGCTGGGCGGAGAGGTGCGCCGCGTGGCGCGCGCCGAGCTGCGGATCCGCGAGGCGGCGCGCCTGGGCTTCCGCCGGGTGCTGGTGCCGGAGGGGACGGAGCTGCGCGGGTCCGCCGGCGCCGAGCTGATCCCGGTGCGGGAGGTCGCGGAGGCGGTCGCCTGGCTGCGCACGAGGCGTGCCGTCCACGGCCCGTGAACACCAGTTAACTCATCGAAATCACTGACCTTTCCATGTTTCTGGTGCTTTGACAGACGGCCCCGGTCTGGCTAGCTTGGCCCCGCCATGACGCAGCCTGCGTTGCGCCGCTTCGCGAGCGCGGTCGACCGCATCGCCCCCAGCCTCGAGCTGGTGGATCGCGCCATGCACGAGCAGCTCTCCTCGGCGAGCGCCCTGGTCGGCGCGCTCGGAGAGCACGTGCTCGGCGCCGGGGGCAAGCGCGTGCGGCCGGCCCTGCTGCTGCTGAGCGCGGAGCTCTGCGGCTACACCGGACCGCGTTGCGTCCAGGTGGCGGCGGCGGTCGAGCTGCTGCACACCGCCACCCTGCTGCACGACGACGTGGTCGATCTCTCGGAGCTGCGCCGCGGGCGGCCCTCGGCGAACGCCGTGTGGGGCAATCGGCGCGCGGTGCTGGCGGGCGATTTTTTCTATGCCCGCGCCTCGTCGATGATCGTCGAGGACGGCGATCTCGACATCCTGTGGATCTTCGCGGCCACCATCCGCTCGATGGCGGAGGGGGAGCTGCTCCAGCTCGAGCGCAGCTTCGATCCCAGCGTCACCGAGGCCCATTACTTCGCGGTGATCGAGCACAAGAGCGCCGTGCTCTTGTCGGCGGCCTGCGAGGCGGGCTCGATCCTGGGCGGCGTGACCCGCGCGGAGCGGCGCAAGCTCGCCGAGTACGGCCGCGAGCTCGGCCTCGCCTTCCAGCTCCGCGACGATGCGCTCGACTACGAGGCCGGCGAAGCCGAGCTCGGCAAGCGCGCCTTCGCGGACCTGCGCGAGGGCAAGATCACGCTCCCGCTGCTGCTCGCGCTCAAGCGCTGTAGCCCGGCCGAGCGCGACGCGATCGCCTCGCTGCTGAAGGGCGCCGCGCGGCTCGCGGAGCTGGCCGCCGCGCATCCGGCCGCCGAGTCGTCGCCGGACGCCGCGCTCGAGATCGCGCCGGTGCTCGACGCGGTCCACCGCTACCACGGCGTGGCGGACACGATCCGGCGCGCCGAGCTGCACCGAGACCGCGCGATCGCCGCGATCGCGCCCTTCACGGCCTGCCGGGCCAAGGAGGATCTGCTCGCCGGCGCGCACTTCGCGGTCGCACGCGATCGCTAGCCAGGGTTTCGTCTTGCCCCGGATGGTCCCGGGAGATCCAGTCCATGTCCGATCGAATGCGCGTGGCGCGGGCGCTCGCCCTCGCCCTGATCGCGGCCTGCTCGCTGGCCAGCGCGGCCGTCGCCGCGCCGGAAGGCGACGCCGGCTCGCGGGTTTCGGGGGTCGTCAACCTGAACACCGCCACGGCGGACGAGCTCCAGCTGCTGCCGGGCATCGGCGCGGCCCGGGCGCAGGCCGTGATCGATCTGCGCAAGCAGCGCGGCGGGTTCAAGAGCGTCGAGGAGCTGAAGGACGTCAAGGGAATCGGCGACACGGCGCTCGAGCGCCTGCGCCCCTTCGTCCGCCTCGACGGCAAGACCACTGCGCAGGTCCAGTGAGGCGGTAGCCGCCGGCCGGCGGGCCCTCGGGGCCCGCCGGTCCTCCGCGCTGGCAGCGCGGGCGAGTCCGAAATACCAATTGCCGCCATGCCGCTCCGCCCGCTGGCCGCCGCGCTCCTGCTCGCGCTGGCGGCTCTCCCCGCCGCCGCGGGGCCGCCCGCCCGCCGAGTGGTCTCGCTGAACCCCTCGCTGACCGCGACGCTGCTCGCGCTCGGCGCGGGCGCGCAGCTCGTCGGGGTGGACGACTACTCCGCGCGCCAGCAGAGCGCCGTGCGCGATCTGCCGGCCGTGGGGGGGCTCTTCAACCCGAGCCTCGAAGCGATCCTCGCGCTGACGCCGGATCTCGTGGTGCTGGTTCCGAGCGCGCAACAGCGCGATCTGCGCGCGCGCCTCGAGGCGCTCGGGGTCGAGGTGCTCGAGCTCCCGAACATCACGCTCGCCGAGCTGCTGGCGTCGATCGAGGCGCTGGGCGCGCGGGTCGGACGGGAAGCCGCCGCCCGCGCGCGGGTGCAGGAGATCGAGAGCGCCTGGCGGAAGGTCGCCGCGGCCAGTGCGGCCCGGCCGCGGGTGCGAACCGTGCTGGTGCTCCAGCGCGAGCCGCTCTACGTGGTCGGGCGCGGTAGCTTCATCGATTCGATGCTCGCCACCGCGGGTGCGGAAAATCCAGCGAACATGTTCGCAGAACCCTATCCCAGGGCCTCGCTCGAGTGGCTGATCGCGGCCGCGCCGGAGCTGATCCTCGACGCCAGCGAGGATCCCGAGGAGCCGCGCGAGTTCTGGGCCCGCTGGCCTTCGCTCCCGGCGGTGGCGGCGGGCCGCGTCCTTCGCATCCCCGCCTCCGAGGTGACCCTGCCCGGCCCCTTTCCCGAGCGTGCGCTCGCGCGGATCGCCGAGGCCATCCACCCCGCGCCGGCGGGGAGCCGCCCGTGAAGGTGCTGACGGCGCGCCGCGCCGCGGGCGTGCTGGTCCTGCTCTCGCTCGCGGTCGTCGGCTCGGCGATCGTCGGGCTCGCCGCCGGTCCGAGCAGCCTCTCGCCGAGCGAGGTGGTGTCGGCGCTGCTGGCGCCGGAGCGCGAGGGGGCGGCGGCCGACATCGTGCTGCGCGTGCGGCTCCCGCGCGTGGCGCTCTCGCTGCTGGTCGGCGCCTCGCTGGCGGTCTCCGGGGTGTTGTTCCAGGCGCTGCTTCGCAACCCGCTGGCGGATCCGTTCGTGCTGGGCGTCTCGGGCGGCGCCGCGCTGGGCGGGATCGCCGTGCTCTCGCTGGGGTCCGCCGTCGGGCTCTCGCAAGCCGCGGTTCCGCCCGCGGCCTTCGCCGGCGCGCTGGCGACCACGCTGCTGCTCGGGCTCGTCTCGGGGAGCCGGGCCTCGCCCACCAGCCTGCTGCTGACCGGGGTCGTCTTCAACGCCTTCGCCTCGGCGGGGATCGTGTTCCTGGCCTCGCTCGCCGGCATGAACGAGGGAGCCGGCGTCTTCCTGTGGCTGATCGGAAGCCTCTCCAGCGTGCGCGCCGACGTGGCGGGTTGGGTGGCGCTTTTCCTGCTCGCGGGCCTCGCCTGCGCACTGCCGCTCGCGCGCAGCCTGAACCTGCTGACGCTCGGCGAGGAGGCGGCGCAGCAGCTGGGCGTCGACGTCGCGCGGGTGCAGCGCGTGCTGCTGGTGGCGGCCTCGCTGATGGTGGGCGCCGCCGTCTCGGTCGCTGGCCTGGTCGGATTCGTGGGCCTGATCATCCCGCATCTGCTGCGCCTGCTGATCGGCCCCGATCACCGGCTGCTGATCCCCTCGGCCGCGCTCGCCGGCGGCGCCTTCCTGCTCCTGTGCGACACCGCGGCGCGCACCCTGCTCGGCGGTCGCGAGCTGCCGGTCGGCGCGCTCACCTCGCTGGCCGGCGGGCCGGTCTTCCTGTGGCTGCTGCGCCGCCACCAGCAGCGGATCTTCGCTCCGTGAGCGGGGAGCCGCCGGTGCTCGCCTTCCAGGGGATCAGCGCGGTCGCCGGCTCCCGCGAGGTGCTGCGCGGGGTGACCCTCTCGCTCGCGGCCGGCGAGGTGCTGACGCTCGCCGGCCCGAACGGCGCCGGCAAGACGACGCTCTTTCGTGTCGCCTCGCGCGTGCTGCGCCCGACGGCGGGCTCGGTCTCGCTGCTCGGGCGGCCGCTCGACGCCTACTCGCGCCGCGAGCTGGCCCGCGTGCTGGCGGTGGTGCCGCAGGACGCGGTGATCGCGTTCCCCTTCCGGGTGGGGGAGGTGGTGCTGATGGGCCGCTCGCCGCATCTCGGCCCCCTCGGCTTCGAGACCCCCGCGGACCTCGAGCGGGCGCGAGAGGCGATGGCGAGGGTCGGCATCGAGGCGCTCGCCGACCGCTCCGTGCTCGAGCTCTCGGGAGGCGAGCGCCAGCTGGTGCTGCTGGCGCGCGCCCTCGCGCAGGATCCGCGCGTGCTCCTGCTCGACGAGCCGACCGCACACCTGGATTTGCGCCACCGCGTGAGCGTCGCGGCGCTGGTGCGCGAGCTGGCGCGGGAAGGCCGCAGCGCGCTGGTCGTCTCGCACGACCTCGGCCTCGCCGCGCGCAGCGGCGACCGGATCGCGCTGCTGCGCGCGGGCGAGCTGCACGCGGTGGGCGCCCCGCGCGAGGTGCTCACCCCCGCGCACCTGCGCGCGACCTTCGAGGTCGAGGCGGAGATCCTGACCGCCGCGGACGGCACGCTCCACGTCGTCCCGAAGCGAGCCACGGGTTGCTAGCTTTCGGGTCCCGGCACGCGGGCGGCCGCGTGCCACCCGAACTCCGCTCGCCTGCGGCTCGCTGCGCGCTCCACTTGCTAGTCTCAGCCGCCTGCATTTGAGGGGGAGAAAGTGTCCGAGCTGACGATCGCAGGGGTGCGGGCGCGGGAGATCCTGGATTCCCGCGGCAATCCGACCGTCGAGGTGGAGATCCGGACCTCGAGCGGGGCGATCGGCAGCGCGGCGGTCCCGTCCGGGGCGTCGACCGGCTCGCGCGAAGCGCTCGAGCTGCGCGACGGCGATGCCAAGCGGTACGCCGGCAAGGGCGTGCTGCGCGCGGTGGCGAACGCGAATGGGGAGCTCGCCCAGGCGGCGGTCGGGCGTCCGCTCGGGACGCTGGTCGAGCAGGCCGCGCTCGACCGGGCGCTGGTCGCACTGGACGGCACGCCCACCAAGTCACGGCTTGGCGCGAACGCGATCCTGGGCGTCTCGCTGGCGGCGGCCCGCGCGGCGGCGGTCGCCACCGGCACCCCGCTCTACCGCTTCCTCGGCGGCGAGGCCGCCACGCTGCTGCCGGCGCCGATGATGAACGTGATCAACGGGGGCGCCCACGCCGACAACAGCGTCGACCTCCAGGAGTTCATGCTGTTTCCGGTCGGCGCGCCGAGCTTCGGCGAAGCCCTGCGCTGGGGCGCCGAGGTGTTCCACGTCCTGAAGGGCGTGCTCCACACCAAGGGCTACTCGACCGCGGTGGGCGACGAGGGCGGCTTCGCGCCCAACCTCACCAGCAACCGGGAGGCGATCGAGCTGATCCTCGCGGCGATCGAGAAGGCCGGCTATCGACCGGGCGAGCAGATCGCGATCGCGCTGGATCCGGCGGCGAGCGAGTTCCACGAGGGTGGGCGCTACCAGCTCGACGGCCGCAGCCTCGGCTCGGACGAGCTGATCGCCTTCTGGGAGGACTGGGCCTCGCGCTACCCGGTGCTCTCGATCGAGGACGGCCTCGCCGAGGGCGACTGGGACGGCTGGGCCTCGCTCACGCGCAAGCTCGGCGAGCGCCTCCAGCTGGTCGGCGACGACCTCTTCGTCACCAACCCCGCGATCCTGCGCGAGGGGATCGGCAAGCGGGTCGGCAACGCCATCCTGATCAAGCTCAACCAGATCGGAACCCTCTCCGAGACGCTCGAGGCGATCCGTGTCGCGCGCGAGGCCGGCTATGCGTCGGTGGTCTCGCACCGCTCCGGGGAGACCGAGGACACCACCATCGCCGACCTCGCGGTCGGGAGCGGCTGCGGGCAGATCAAGACCGGATCGCTCTCGCGCACGGACCGCGTCTGCAAGTACAACCGCCTGCTGCGCATCCAGGACGAGCTCGGCACCCGCGCCCGTTACGCGGGCCGCAGCACGCTCTCGACGAGCCCGCGCCGGTGAGTCCCCGCCGGCGGCGCGCGCTCTCTCTCGCGATCGCCGCGCTCGCGCTCGTGCTGCCCGCGGCGACTTCGGCCGCGGCGATCCCGAGCGCGCAGCGGATCGCCGATGCCGTCGCGATCGCGAATCGCGCGGCGGGCCGCTCGGGGCCGCTCTGGATCGACGTGTCGCTGAGGATCGGCGAGGGCGAGCCGCTCGCGCAGGGCGTGCTCACCACGCATCCGACGGGCCTCGCGCGTCTCGAGCTGCGCAGCACGCGCGGCTTCGTCGAGCGCCATCTGGTGCAGGGAAGCGAGTACGGCGCGAGCCGGGACGGTCAGCTGATCGATCAGCCGCGTCCGTTCCTGCCGCCGGTCTTCGTGCTCCAAGCGGTTTCCGGCGCGGCGCTCCAGGCGGCGCTCGGCAGCTTCGGCGTGGCCGCCGATCGGGCCGAGCTCGGTCTCGGCGACGACCACGACTGCTACGTGCTGGGCGGCCGCGCGGTGCGCGGGCCCGACGGCGTCGAGCCCGCGCAGCCGTCGCTCTGGGTCGACATGGAGAGCTTCGAGGTGGTGCGCATCGACCGCGGCGACGGCGTGCGCTTTCGTTTCGGCCCCTCCGAGGATTTCGGCGGCGTGCGGCTGCCGCGCTGGATCTCGATCGAGGCCCCGGGCCAGACCCCCGCGCGGCTCGAGATCCTGAAGGCGACCGCCGCCAACGCGCCCGCGGCGTCCTTCAGCACGGATTGGCTCGTCACCCCGCCGGGGCCGCCCCCGGCTTCGCCCTGAAGCTCGCGCTCTCGAGCGAGCGGCTCGCCTGGGCCTGCGTCGGCCTGGCCGTGTTGCTGCACGCGCTGCTCATCTTCGGACGCGAGGGTCTCTGGGGCGGCGCCGATCTGATCCCGCACCTGCGCCTGATCCAGGCGGTGGCCAGCAGCCCGGGGCTCTACAACCCATACGCACCCGGCTATCACTGGCTCGGCGCGGCGCTGGCTCCCGCGCTCGGCCTCGCGCTCTATCCCAAGGTCTTCGCGCTGGCCGCGGCGCTGCTCCTGATCGCGGGGTTCCGGAGCTTCCAGAAGGCCGCGGCGCTGCCGGACGCCTGTACCGCGATCTTCGCGCTGACGCCCTTCCTGCTCTCGCTCTCCTGGTGCACGCCTCGCGTGGAGGCCGCCGGCTACGGGCTGCTGCTCTTCGGCCTGGGCTTTCTCCTGCGCGGACGCCGCGCGGCCCTCGCGGCCGCGCTGGCGGCCTGCTTCGCGTTACACACGGCGGCGGCGCTGCTCTTCGGGCTGACGGCCGGGATCCTGGCCCTCGCGCGGCGCGACGCGCGCGCGCTGGTCGCGCTCGCCGTCGGCGCTCTCGGAGCCCTGCCCCTGCTGCTCGCCCACCTCGGCGCGGGCTGCACGTTCGCGCAGGCACTCCTCTTTGCGCAGGGCGGCTACTCGCTCTCGCGGGCCGAGGATCTGCTGCCGGCGAGCTGGCCCTGGCTGGCGCCGCTGGCGAACCCGCTGGCGCTGCTGGCGGCGGCGGCGGGCGCGCGCGCCACCTGGCGCCGCTCGCAGCCGCTCGCCTGCTTCGCGGCCGCCCTGGTGGCCCTCTGGGCGACCAATTTCTGGCTGGCGCCCTTCGGCCTACGCACGCTGGTGACGCCCCTGCGCGGCCTCTCGGTGCTCGCGATCCCCGTCGCGATCTCGGCCGGCGTCTGGTGCGCCGCGCAGAGGCGGCGCGAGCTGGCCCTGCTCGGCCTCTCGGCGCTCTTCGCGCTGATCGCCTGTCCGCTGGTCGTGCCCCACGCCTGCTACGTGCGCCGGATCGGCCTGGAAGAGCTGGCGGGGGTGCGCGTCACGCGCTGCCAGTTCGTCTGGCAGGCGGCGCCGGAGACCCGCTGAGCCGCTGCTATTTCGATGCGGGCTGCAATTCAGGGCTCATGTAAAACGCCAGGCATACCGAACAGCACTCCAGCGACCCGGCCCACGGCGGTTTCCCGAACGAATCGGGGCACTTCGAACGTGGGCTTACCGCTCGATGGAGGCAGCCATGGCCAGCAAGCAGCGTCTCAACGTGCTCGTGGTGGACCGCGACGAAGCGACCAACCTCGAGCTGAAGGACTTCCTCAGCGAGGAGGGCTACCAGGCCTTCGCCCTCGCCGACCCGGACCAGGTGGTGGAGGAGATCAAGAAGGGCAGGTTCCAGCTCGTCCTGCTCGACGTCTCCCCGCCGGAGGATCTGGGGATCGAGCTGCTGGAGCGCATCCGCCGGGCGGATTCCGACATCTGCGTGGTCGCCATGACGGCCCATGCGACGGTCGCCGCGGCCGTCCGCACGCTCAAGATCCAGGCCTTCGACTACCTGGAAAAGCCCTTGGAAATGGAAGAGTTGCGCGCGGTGATCAGCGCCGCGATCCGCGAGAAGGGCCTGCTCGTCGACCTCGAGAGCCGGCTCAACCAGGTGGTGGGACGGCGTCTGCGCGAGCGGCGCACGGCCGGCGAGCTCACGCTCAAACAACTGGCCAATCGCACCGGCCTCTCGGTCAGCCTGATCTCGCAGATCGAGCTCGGCAAGAGCGCCGCATCGATGTCGACGCTGCACAAGCTGGCGACCGCGCTCCAGGTGAAGATGACCTACTTCTTCGAAACGATTTGAGGCACCTTGGGCTTCGTGAGATCGATCGAGGAGACTCGCCCGCGACCGGGTCTCTCGGTGCCCGTGGTGAGCGTGCTCGACGAGCACGGCGGCCTGATCGAAGAGGACCAGCGAGCCCTGGTCCGCTTCGTGACCCAGGACGGCCACGGCGCCGACGTGATCTTCGCCGCCGGCACCACCGGCGAGTGGAACCGCGTGCGCAACGCCGTGCGCCAGCACGCGCTCCAGGTCTGCGCCGAGGAGGTGGCGAAGGTCAACTCCCGGCTGGGCCAGGGGCACGGCCGCGGGGTCGAGGCCTGGGCCGGCGTGACGGCCCCCACCGCCCGCGAGACGCTCGAGAACCTCGACTTCGCGATCGCGCACGGCGCCGACGCCGCGGTGCTGGCGCCGCTCTCGATCCAGGGGATCGGAGACCCGGTGCGCTTCGTGGCGCGCGACGTGGCCGATCTGCTCGACTCCCGGGACCGACGGATTCCGGTGTATCTCTACGACAACGCCGACATCGCCATCGATCCCAAGGTCCCCCACATCCGGACGCGCCAGGTGAAGGCGCTCTCGCGGCTCGACTTCGTGCGCGGCATCAAGGTGTCGGCGTCGCGCCGCGTGCTCGGCAACTACACCCAGGCGGCCGCGGGCTTCCGCGACCGCGGGGAGTTCGGGATCTACGTCGGCAACGCGATGCTGATCTTCGATCTGTTCCGCCCGCGCAGCGGCTGGCTCGGCGCGATCGGCGAGCACTGGAACCGCTACCGGCTGCGGGGAGGCCTTCCGATCGGCGTGGTCGCCGGCCCGGCGAATGCGCTTCCCCGGGAATGGGCGCGCGCCTGGCAGGTGTGCCGCGCCGGCGACGCCGAGCGCATGCAGCAGGTACGCAGCCTGCTCGAGGCCTTCCAGGCGGCCGCCAATGCGGCCGGCGAGCGGCATCTGATCGCTTGCCTCAAGCGGGCGCTGCTCGCCCAGGGCGTGATCCGCAGCGCGGCCGTCGCGCTCGGGACGCCCGCGCTCGCGCCGGACGCCGCCCGCCGCTTCGACGAGGCCTTCGCGACCCTGCGCGCGAGATCCCAGGAGACGATCGGCGAGCCGTGGGTGACGCTTCCGCTCGGGGAGCTCGGCGCGGCGCGGCACGGAAACCTCCTTTGAGCGCCCGCAAGTCCGCGCGCAGCGAGCCGCAGGCGAGCGAAGTCCACTCAGGCCTGCCGAAGGCGAGCGAAGTTCACTCAGACCGCTCCCTCGACGTGGTGGGAATCGGCAGCATGGTGGTCGACCGCGTGCACCGCACGCCGCGGATCCTGCCGCCGGATGCGAAGGCGATCCTGCGGGACGTGGCGGGCGCGGGGCCGGTGCGCGCCTACGTCGGCGGGGTCGTGCTCAACCATCTGGGTTGGGCGGCCGCTCTCGGACTGCGCACCGGCATCTTCGGCAAGCAGGCCGACGACGAGGCCGGCCGCTGCCTGCGCGCGGCGATGGACGCGCTCGGGATCGAGCATCAGCTCGTGCTCGACGGCTCCGCCACCTCGCTCGCCGAGATCTTCGTGGACGACGCCGGCGCCCGCGCCATCTACATGGCGCCCGGCGCCACCTCGGAGACCAGCGCGGCGCAGGTGCGCGCGCAGCACGCGGCCTTCATCCGCCGCGCCGCGCGCGTGACGACCGAGGTCTCGCAGCTTCCGCTGGCCGCCGCGCTCGCCGCGCTAGAGATCGCGCGCGCGGCCGGGATCGCGACGGTGGTCGACCTCGACGTGCCGCCGTCCGAGGCCATCCCCGGCCTCGGCGACGCGGCGACCCTCGACGCGCTGCTGCGCTCCGCCGATCTGCTGAAGCCCGCGAAGGCGGCGGCGCGCGAGCTGGTGCCGGCCGCCGGCAGCGATCCGCTCGCGATGGCGCGCGCCATGCGCGCCGGCTTCGGTTGCGCGGCCGTGGTGGTGACGGATGGCGAGTCTGGTTGTGCGATCGCCGCGCAGGGCTTCGAGGGCTTCGTCCCGGCGCGCAAGGTGAAGGCCCTGGACACCACCGGCGCGGGCGACGCTTTTCTGGGTGGGCTGCTGGTCGCCCTGCACCACGGCCTGGGTTGGGAGGCCGCGGGGCGCCTCGCGAACGCCTGCGGCGCGGCCTGCGTCGAGAAGCTGGGAGCCTTTCCGGACGATCCGGCGCGCGCCCGCGCGCGCGTGCTCGAGCTCTACGACGGTCCTCCGCTCTCGCTCGCGGCTCCCGCGGCGGCCGCGCGGTCGGGCGCGGATCCCGCGCTCGAGATGCTCGACGTCGCGCTCGCCGAGCTGGGCGGGCTGCGCGCCCGCCTGCGGCCCGGCGCCTTCGCCGACGCGATCCGCGCGATTCGCGCGGCGGGCGAAGCAGGCGGGCGCGTGCACGTGACCGGGATCGGAAAGCCCGAGCATGTCGCCCGCTACGCGGCCTCGCTGCTCGCGTCGACCGGGACGCCCGCCACCTTCCTGCACGCGACCGAGGTCGTGCACGGGGGCGCCGGTCAGATCGTCGCGGGCGACGTGGTGATCGCGATCAGCAACAGCGGCGAGACGGCGGAGCTGAGGCCGGCCGTGGACGCGATCCGACGGATGGGCGCGCGTCTGCTCGCGGTGACCGGCCGCCCGGATTCCTGGCTGGCCGGCGCCGCGGACGTGGTGCTCGACGCCGGCGTCGCGCGCGAGGGCGGGGAGCTCGGGCTCGCGCCGCGCGCGAGCGTCGCCGCCGAGGTGCTCGTGCTGGCGGCCCTCTCCAGCGCGCTCGAGCAGGCTCAGGGCTTCACCCGCGCCGACTATCACGCCCGGCACCCCGCCGGCGAGCTCGGCAAGCGCTCGCGCGGGCCCACCAGCTGATTCCCCCCAGGGGAGAGACCGGAAAATCTCAGGTTTCCCGGTCCCGAATCCGATAGCCCGAACACCCAAGGGGGATTCCCCCCATATCTGTTGGAGCGATTCGCGATGGCCAAGGCCACGGCGGACGGTCGCAGGCAGGGCGCCGACGAGCTCGACACGATCCTGACCTCCTTCGACACCAACTACGCCTGGAACTACGGCTCGGTGAAGGAGGGTCTGCGCGATCTCTACGAGAAGGCCAAGCGCGAGCAGTGGAACGGGACGCAGCAGCTGCCCTGGGATACGGCCGTCGACCCGGAGAGCGAGATCATCCCGGCGGCCTTCAACCCGCTCCAGGATTACGGCCCGTTCAAGCGCCTGAACGCCAAGGAGGTGGCGCACTTCCGGCACGCGACGATCTCCTGGCAGCTCTCGCAGTTCCTGCACGGCGAGCAGGGCGCGCTGATCACCGCCTCCCAGCTGGTGGGCGCGGTGCCCTGGGCGGACGCCAAGTACTACGCCGCCTCGCAGACGATGGACGAGGCTCGTCACGTCGAGGTCTTCAGCCGCTACCTGCGCGAAAAGCTCGAATGGGAATGGCCGATCAACCCCAATCTCAAGCGGCTGCTCGACATCATCCTCACGGACTCACGCTGGGATCTCAAGTATCTCGGCATGCAGATCCTCGTCGAGGGACTCGCGATGGCGGCCTTCGCCAACATGCACCAGCTCGCCGAGGAGCCGCTGGTGAAGGAGCTGATCCACTACGTGATGCGCGACGAGGCGCGCCACGTGGCGTTCGGCGTGCTCTCGCTCAAGGGCTACTACCAGGAGATGCCCGCGAACGAGCTCGCCGAGCGCGAGGACTTCGTGATCGAGGCCTGTCTGCTGATGCGCGACCGGCTGGTGGGCGAGGAGATCGCCGAGGCGGTCGGCTTCGACCCGGCCGAGGTGCGCGTGATCATCCTCGAGTCGCCGCTGATGCAGATGTTCCGCCAGGCGCTCTTCGCGCGGGTGGTGCCGAACATCAAGCGGCTCGGGCTGCTGACGCCGCGGGTGAGGCGCGCCTTCGAGGAGATGCGCGTGATCCAGTTCGAGGACGCCGATCCGGAGGCCCAGGACCGCGCGCTCGGACTGGCCTGAGCCTTGGTGAACTGCGCTCGCCTTCGGCTCGCTGCGCGCGGGCTGGCGCCCGCTTGCCGGACTCTCCACGGAAGTTCAGGCTCTTCGCTTCACCGCCAGGACGGGGCAGGGAGCCTTCTGCACCACGCGCTCGGCGATGCTGCCGAGCAGCAGGTGCTTGAGGCCGGAGAGCCCGTGGGTGCCGATCACGATCAGGTCGGCGCGCTGCGAGGTGGCCTCGTCGACGATCACGGTCGCCGGATAGCCCTCGCGGACGACGGCTTCCACGTCGAGCCCCTGCCCGCGGAGCTCCCCGACGTAACGGCCGAGGGTCTGATCCGCCTCCTTCTTCACGTTCGCCCAGAAGTCCGGGGGCAGGTAGGCGCCCTCGAGCTGCTGGAACTCGACCGGGAGATGGTAGACGTGCAGCAGGGTCAGGTGGCTCGCGTGCTCGTGCGCCAGGTGGCTGGCCCACTCGATCACGTACTCGGCGTGCTCGGAGAAATCGATGGGCACCAGGATGCGGCGGATGTCGATCGTCATCGCGCGATAGCCTGCACTGCGGGAGCCGGGACGTCCAGTCCCGATTTGACGCCCCCAACGCCTCGCCTTACCGTTCGACCTCCCTGCGGGCAGCGCGTCTCGGGTCCTCGGCTCGACGGGTCCGTGGCTAGCTGAATGGGGCCGTAGCTCAACTGGGAGAGCGCTGCGTTCGCAACGCAGAGGTTGGCGGTTCGATCCCGCTCGGCTCCACCATCCCGCTGCCCGCTCCGGTTCCATGCCGGCTCCGATTCCGCTTTGGAATGGCGCGTCTGGGCTATGCGAACGGATTCGCCTTCCGAGTCCGAGCTTGAGTGCGGCCGTGCCCTGGAACTAGAGTTGCCGGCGGGACGCTCGGTCCCGCGGAAGGTCGCGCAACCGGATGAAGATTCCCGCGGTGGTGACCGCCGGCGACCGCGGCGCGGCGAAGGCGGTCTACGGCGAGAGCAAGGGATACCTCGAGATCGCGGGACGCCCGCTGGTCGCGCACGTGGTCGCGGCGCTGCAGCGCGTTCCCGAGGTGTCCGAGATCTGGATCGTCGGCGACGCCGAGCGGCTGCGCTCGGTGCTCACGTCCGAGCCGATGCGCCGGCTGCTCAGCAAGCCGCTCCACCTGGTTCCGCAGTGGAGCAACCTGTACGAGAACGCCTGGGGCGCCTACCGCCGGTTGCTCCCGGGAGCGGGCGAGGCAGGCCGCGACCCCGAGCCCGGAGATCTGGACGTCCAGGCCCTCTACGTCTCGGCGGATCTGCCCTTCGCCACGCCGCAGGAGATCTCGGCCTTCTTGCGCCAGGCGGGCCAGCTCGACTGCAGCTACGCGCTCGGGTTGGTGACCGAGGCCTCGATGGCCGGCTTCCTGCCCGCCGTGCCCGGCGAGCCGGGAATCCAGATGGCGACCTTCAACCTGCGCGAGGGCCGCTTCCGGCAGAGCAATCTCCATCTGGTGAAGCCCGCGCGGATCGTGAACCGACACTACGTCGAGGAGATGTACCGCAACCGCTTCCAGCGCGAGCTCGGCAGCATCCTCGCGATGGCGTGGCGGCTGCTGCGCGACGAGCGAGGCGGCGCGAGCCTCCTCTACTACTACGTGCTCATGCACGTCGCCGGCGTCGTCGATCGGCGCGGGTACCGAAGACTCGCCGATGCGCTTCGCCGCTTCATCCCGCTCGCGCGCGTCGAGGCCGGCTGTAGCGATCTGCTGCGCGCTTCCTTCCGCTTCGTCGTCACCGAGGGCGGCGGCGCGGCCATCGACATCGACAACGAGCACGACTACGACGTCGCGAAGCTCCGCTTTGCCGAGTGGAGCAAGCAGCAGGCCGGCCGCGCGGAGCAGCTCTACGGCGCCCCGGCCCTCGGACCCGGGGACCCGGAGGGCGGGCCGCGATGAGCGCCGGCGAGCAGGCGCTGCGCTGCCGGCAGGGCGCGGGGCTGTTTCGCCTGGAGGGGCGAGGCCTGGTCGCGGTCGAGGGCGCCGACCGCGTGCGCTGGCTGAACGGCATGCTCAGCAACGACGTCGCGACGCTCGCCGCCGGCCGCGAACGTTCGGGCTGTTACGCGCTGCTGCTGTCGCGGATCGGCCGCATCCTCGCGGACGTCCATGTGCTGCTGCGCGAGGGCTCCTTCTGGCTGGAGACCGAGCAGGCGGCCGTCGCGCCGCTGCTCGCGACGCTCGGCAAGTACATCATCGCGGACGACGTGCGCCTCACCGAAATCGGCGCGGCCTGGGAGCGGCTCGCGCTCGAGGGGCCCGCGGCGGGCGCGGTCTTCGCGATCGCCGCGGGCGAGGCGCCGGGGCTCGCCCCGGACGCCGCGGACGCCTTCGCGATCGCGGGCGCCCCGGTGCTGGCGGGGGCCTGGGGGGTGAGCGGCGAGGAGGCGCTCCAGCTCTTCGCGCCGGTCGGGAGCGGCGCCGCGGTGGCGCAGGCCCTGCGGCAGGCGGGCGCCGGCCACGGCCTGGTCGAAGCCGGGGAGGACGTCCTCGAGGTCCTGCGGGTCGAGGCGGGAACCCCCCGCTACGGCCGCGAGCTGTCCGAGGCGGTGCTGCCGGCCGAGGTGGGCCTCGTGCGGGCGATCTCGACCACCAAGGGGTGTTACACCGGCCAGGAGATCGTGGCCCGGATGGCGACTCGCGGGGGGGCGAGCCACGCGCTGGTGGGGCTGGCCCTGGCGGGAGTCTTCGTTCCGGCGCCGGGCGCGCGGGTCTCGGAGCAGGCCGCGCCGGTGGGCGAGGTGACGAGCGCGGCGCTCTCGGCCAGCGCCGGCGCGATCGCGCTCGCCTTCGTGCGGCGGGCGCACGCGGCGCCGGGCGCGGAGCTGGCGGTCGAGGGACGCGCCGCCCGCGTGACGCCGCTTCCGTTCGTGCCTCCGCGGTCGCGCCCGCCTTGAAGCGCAGCCGCGGGGCGCTGATCGTGTTCGCGAAGGCGCCGCGCGCGGGCGCCGTGAAGACCCGCCTGTGTCCGCCCTTCACACCCGCGGAGGCCGCCGAGCTGTACGCGCGCCTGCTCGCCGACGTGCTGGCCGCGTCGGCGGAGCTGGCCGGCGAGCTCCGGCTGACGGCAATCCTCGCCGTGCACCCGCCGCAGGCCTGCGGCGAGATCGCTCGCACCGCTCCGACTCTATTTAGTGTCGTTCCGCAGCGCGGCGCGGATCTCGGCCGGCGGATGGACTGGGCCGTGCGCGAGGCCTGCGCGGGAGGCGCGCCGCGCGTGCTGCTGCGCGGCAGCGACTCTCCGCTGATCGACGCCGAGATCGTGGGCGAAGCGCTCGCGGCGCTGGACGGCGCGGATCTCGTACTGCGTCCGGACCAGGACGGCGGCTACGGGCTGGTGGGCCTCGCGCGGCACGCGCCCGGACTCTTCGACCATCCCATGAGCACCGCCACGGTGCTGGCCGACACGCTCGCGAACGCGGCGCGCGCCGGGCTGTGCTGGCGCCTGCTCACACCGGGCTTCGACGTCGACACGCCGGCGGATCTGCGACGTCTCGAGGCGCTCCGCTCCCCGCGGCTCGCCCGCCTCTGCCCCGCCACCCTCGCCTATCTGGACGAGCGGGAGCTCTGGCGGCGTGCATGAAATCGCACAATGGGTCTAGCCTGGCGCAGGAGGCGGTGCTACAAGGGGCCGCGACGATGCCGTGTCCGGCGGTTTCAGGCGCCCCCTAGCGTCTTCGTCGCGGGTTATTCCGGTCGAGCTTCGGGTTCGCTGCTCGATTGCGAACCCAAGCGAGATGAGGTAGACCGCACGAGCTTTCGAGCGGAGGGCTGGTCGGAGGGGCAGGGATCCAGGGTTGCTCTGGGTTCGCGAGTTCGGATTCATTGGTCGGATCCGATGTCTTTTCCACCCGTTGATCGAGCAGAGGAGTTCGACGCCCCCGGGTCTCGAGATCGAGGTAAGCGTTGTCCTGCGTATGGTTCGCAGGAAACGGATCCAGGATTTGCCCGAGCCGGAGGTTCCCGGAGGGTCAGGAGGATCGAACGATGGCGTGGAAGCTCTCGGTTGTGCTCGCCTTTGCAATCGTGTGGCTCGCGGCACCGGCGGTGCGCGCCGAATCCGACACCCCCGAATGCTGCGATTACAACGGGCTGTATGCGGGAATCGGCGGCGGCTACGCCATCGAAGACTTCGATGGCGGGAACTCGGACAACGGCAGCTACGTGAACCTGCGCCTCGGCTATCGCTTCCTGGACTTCGTCGCACTCGAGGCTCTGGGCGAGTTCGAGCCGGAATTCGACGGAAAGTCGGGCCGCTACACCAGCGGACACACCTCGATCTGGTCCGGCTTCCTGAACGCGAAGGTCTATCCGGCGGCACGCTGGACGGGCTTCGTCCAGCCGTATCTGCTCGCGGGCGGTGGCTGGATGTGGGGAGACACCAAGGACTCGCCGACCGGCAAGTTCGATGACAACGGATTCGCGGGGCGCTTCGGCCTTGGGATCGATTTCTTCATCACGGAGCATGTCTTCCTGACCACGGACGCGGCCTATCTGCTTCCGGCAACTGGTGATGGCAAGGCGCTGGATCAGGTCCTGGTCGGCGGCGCGCTTCAGTACCGCTTCTAATCCTGGGGAATCGACGGTAGCGCCGGTAGCGCTCTGCATGAACGTGAGCTTCTCGATCGCGCTGGCCCCGAAGGGCAGCAGCCGGACGTCGGGCCGAGCCCTCAGCGGGCCGATCGCCTCGACGCGCTCGTACGCGCGAACGGTCCATTCCCTCGGGTTGAGAACCCCCCCCCTGACTCCCCTGGAAGTTCCCGCGTCGCTGCACCGTGTCAGCGGCGGCACGATTCGGATGGGCAGACAATTTGCAAGCAGGGGCCGAGTGACGCGTCCGTGAGGACGCCAGAAGACAGACCAGAAACAGAAAGAAGGGGGTTACGCGATGAGACCGAGCTGGAAGTTCGTCGTCACTGTGGCGGCCATGTTGCTGGCCGTTCCGCAGCTGGCGTTGGCGGACCAAGTCGAAGAACAGCTTCAGCAGATGCAGCAGCGGATGACGGATCTCGAGAACAAGCTCCAGGCCACCAACGACGAGCTCGAGACGTCGAAGGAGAAGGTCGAGCAACAGCAGGAGCTGATCGAAAAGGCTGGGATCGACGAGGCTCGCGGAGCCGACTCCGGCTCGCCGGCCCTCGAGTTCCTGCAGGCGATCGAGATGGACGGCTTCATCGCCTCCAGCTGGAACTACAACTTCAATGTCTTGTCATCCAAGGACGTCACGCAGGTAGGCGTACCGTCGGATGACGACGAATTCGGCTCCTTCGCGCCGAGCACGGCATTCGGCGAGAACGGCGGCCGCCTGGGGCTGGTGGCGCCGGGTCACACCAACAGCAACAGCTTCCAGCTCGACCAGCTCTGGTTCGGAATCGGGAAGCCCGCGACGATGGAGAGCAATGCCGGCTTCCGGGCCGACATCGTCTGGGGCGCCCTCGCTGACGCGAATCGCGAAGGGACCTCATTCACCGCCTTCGAGGACGACGCTGGAGATTTCGACAACGGCACCTTCGCCTCGAGTGACAACGGAACAGGCGATCTGCCGCACATCTTCCAGGCCTATGCCGAGTACCTCGCGCCCGTCGGCGAGAACGGCATCTCCTTCAAGGGCGGCCGCTTCGCGACCCTGATCGGCGCGGAATCGTTCCGGCAGGACGCGAACTTCAACATCACGCGCGGCATCGGCTGGGCGCTCCAGCCCGTCAATCACACCGGCCTGCTGGTCAGCGGCAAGTGCAGCAAGTGCGGCCTGGACTGGGCGATCGGTGCGGTGAACGGCTACAGCGACACGATGTCCGACCGGGACAACGCCAAGGGCGTGATCGGCGGCCTCAAGTGGTCGGGTGAGAAGGTCTCGCTCGCCACCAACGTGTACTGGGGCGGCGACGTCGGTGACTTCACGCCTACGGCCCTCCAGAGCACGACCGACTTCGGCGTGGCTCACAACTCCGACAGCGTGGGCGTGCTCGACGCGATCCTGACCTGGAACCCTTCGGATCGCCTGTCGACATGGGTGAACGTCGACTACTACTTCGTCCACGACAACCCGGGTAACGGTGTTTCGAACAGCTCGAACATCTACACGGGTTCGGTGGCCTCGCGGTATGCGATCACGGACGCCACGGGCATCGCGCTGCGCGGCGAGTACCAGTGGTGGGCTTCGGAGTACGACGCGCAGCATCTCTGGTCGCTCACGGGCACCATCGACCACGCGCTCACGGAGAACCTGATCGTCAAGCTCGAGGCGCGCTACGACCGCCAGGACGACAACTCGAGCGGCGAGCAGTTCTTCCTCAGCGGAGGCAAGGGCCCCGTGGAGTGGAACAACAAGGGCCAGACGCTGGGCCTGGTGCAGATGCTCTACAAGTTCTAGAGCTGTCTATCGAGCTCTGGAAGACTCTCGAAGGGGCGCGGCGCCGGTCGGACGGCACCGCGCCTCTTCTGTTTCCGGCCGCCGCCATGCCCAGCTTTCGAGCAAAAGCTGCCGCTTTCCTGAGCAAGTGAAGGCGTTTGCCGGGTGGCCGAGCCCTCCCAGCGGCCGCCAGCGCCCTCTACACCGCGCCGATCTAGGCACGGGCCTTGCTATCGGTAGAGAGCGGTCTCGTCGCAGGCAGGGGCGAGTCCGTCCGGGTCGCCCGTGGTAATGTCCGGCGGCCGGCAACCTTGGCCCGCGTTTGCTCGGAGGTTCCCCCCATGCGCAAGATCGAAGCGATCATCAAGCCCTTCAAGCTCGACGAGGTGAAGGAGGCCCTGCACGCCATCGGCATCCAGGGCATGACCGTCACCGAGGTGAAGGGCTTCGGCCGCCAGAAGGGCCACACGGAGCTCTACCGCGGCGCCGAATACGTCGTCGACTTCCTGCCCAAGATCAAGATCGAGATCGCCGTCAAGGACGAGATGGTCGACAAGGTCGTGCAGGCGATCGTGCAGGCGGCCAACACCGGGCGCATCGGCGACGGCAAGATCTTCGTGATGCCGGTCGAGGAAGCGATCCGCATCCGCACCGGCGAGCGCGGCCCCGACGCTGTCTAGATCGCGCTGCTCGGAATTCAATAGAAACCGCACTCCAATGAGGAATCTCGGATGACCCCGAAGCAGGTTCTGGAATTCGCCAAGAAGCACAATTGTGTGATGGTCGACCTGAAGATCACGGACTTCCCCGGCGTCTGGCAGCACATCTCGCACCCGATGCACATGCTGGAAGAGTCCTCCTTCGAGGAGGGCTTCGGCTTCGACGGCTCGTCGATCCGCGGCTGGCAGGCGATCAACGACAGCGACATGCTGATGATCCCCGACCCCAAGTCCGCGATCATCGACCCCTTCATGAAGCACCCAACGCTGTCGATGATCTGCGACGTCGTCGACACCATCACGCGCGCGCCCTACTCGCGGGATCCCCGCTACATCGCGAAGAAGGCGGCGAACTACCTGAAGGGCTCCGGCATCGGCGACACCATCTACTTCGGTCCCGAAGCCGAGTTCTTCATCTTCGATTCGGCCCGCTTCGAGACGGGCCCGAACCGCGGCTTCTACTTCCTCGACTCGATCGAGGGGCGCTGGAACAGCGGCCGCGAGGACGACAATGGCGGGCCGAACCTCGGGTACAAGCCGCGCTACAAGGAAGGCTACTTCCCGGTCGCGCCGATGGACACACAGCAGGACATCCGCACCGAGATGTGTCTCGAGATGGAGAAGTGCGGGATCGCGATCGAGACGCAGCACCACGAGGTGGCGACCGGCGGCCAGGCCGAGATCGACATGAAGTTCAGCCCGATCGTCGAGATGGGCGACAAGCTGATGATCTACAAGTACTGCGTCAAGAACGTCGCCCGCCGCTACGGCAAGACCGTTACGTTCATGCCGAAGCCGCTGTTCCAGGACAACGGCTCGGGCATGCACTGCCACCAGTCGATCTGGAAGGACGGCAAGCCCTTGTTCGCGGGCTCCGAGTACGCGGGCCTCTCGCAGCTCGCGCTCTACTACATCGGCGGGATCCTGAAGCACGCGAAGGCGCTGGCGGCCTTCACCAACCCGACCACCAACTCGTACAAGCGGCTGGTGCCGGGCTACGAGGCGCCGGTGAACCTCGCCTACTCGAGCCGGAACCGCTCGGCGGCGATCCGCATCCCGACCTACTCGCCGAGCCCCAAGGCCAAGCGGATCGAGGTGCGCTTCCCCGACCCGGCCTGCAATCCCTACATCGCGTTCGCGGCGATGGCGATGGCGGGCATCGACGGGATCGAGAACAAGATCCATCCGGGCGGACCGCTGGACAAGAACATCTACGCGCTCACGCCGGAAGAGGCGAAGGGGGTGCCGACCATGCCCGGCAGCCTCCCCGAGGCGCTCGAGCATCTCGCGGCGGACCACGAGTTCCTGCTCAAGGGCGACGTGTTCACGCGGGACCTGATCGAGACCTGGGTCGAGTACAAGATCGCGAACGAAGTGGATCCGGTCCGCCTGCGGCCGCACCCGCACGAGTTCGAGCTGTACTTCGACATCTGAGCCGGGCTACTCGACCGAGGCCTGGTCGCGGCGGCTGCCTGGCCCCGACGGATTCTCGGGCAGCGTGGCGCGCACCCGGCGTCCGAGCTCGTTGTTCTGCGGCAGGATCCAGTCGTTGGGTCCGAAGAGCGTGCGCGGCACCGCGGCGAGGTCGACCGTCGGATCGACGATCGGTTCCGCCAGGTGTCCGTTCAGCGACGCGGCGGCGATCGCGCGTACCTCGAACCGCTGCCGCCCTGGCTGGGTCACCAGGTCGGCGAGGTGATGGGCGTACTGCTGCAGCATGAACGGATCGGCGGCCATCTTCCGGACCTGGCGAGCCGTGAGCTCCGCACTCGGATCGACCTGCCAATTCCGCCCGGTCTCCGGGTCGGTGAGGCGGAAGCTCGCCATCGCGTCCTTGTAGCGCAGCTTCATGTGCCAGGAGAACCGATGCCCCTCCTCGGTCCAGCTCACGTTCCCCGGGTACAGGAAATGCCGAAGGGGGAGCAGCAGCTGGATCGCCATGTAGGCGCTGAGAAACGCCAGGGTGGCGCGCGCACCTGCGTCCCAGCGAACGGCCGGCGCGGGCGGTAACGCTGACTCTCTCGGCCAATTGAAGACACGGCGCGGCCAGTCGGCGTCGAAGAACGCGGCCGTGCACCAGATCGCCAGCCACGGGAAGACGCCGATCTCGAACATCTCGCTGTTGATCAGGTGGAAGCCGAGCGCCGCGGCGAAGGCGTAGGGACGCGTCCGGCGCCAGAGCAAAGCCGGAACGATGAACAGATCGAGGAGCAAGCCGCCCCAGCTGATCAGCAGCGCGCTCGCGGGATGCGCGAGCACCGGCTCGAGCAGCGGCAGGCCGATCGAGCCCGGAAACCACTGGTCCATCGGCCGGCCTTGCAGCCAGTCCGCGTTCAGCTTGGCGACGCCCCCGAAGAAATACACGACGCCCATCTGGGCCCGGAGCAGCCAGAGCGCCCAGGCAGGAGCCTGCTCCGAGCGAAGACCGGGCCGAAGCCATGCGTCGACGGAGAGCGCATGGTGGGCCGGGAGGAGAATCATCAAGAAACCCAGCAAGCAGATCAGGTACCAGTGGTTCAGATACATCGCCTGATCGAGAAGGAAGAGGTACGTGATGCCCAGGCAGAAGAGCGCCGCGGAAGCGCGGTAGAAGAGCCCTGCGGCGATGCAGAGGGAGAGCGCGATCAGGGCGTAGAAGTGAAGGTACGTGCCGACGCCCGGCCAGGGCTTCACCCAGTCGAAGAGCAGCCAGGTGAAGTGAAAGCGGGGATCGACGTAATGCGCCTTGACCACCCCGCTCTCGAGGCAGTCGTAGATCTCGTACGCCATCAGCAATCCGAAGCCGATCCGGAAGACCGCGAGCGAGGCGATGTCGATGGGCGCGAACAGGAAGCGCCACAGGGTTTTTCGCATCGGCTGGCTCACGCGGCTAGCCATCGAGCCCCAGCACCTGCTCGATGCGGTAGAGGCCGGCCGGCCGTCCCACGAGCCAGGCGGCCGCCCGCACCGCGCCTCGCGCGAAGTGGTCGCGGGTCTGCGAGCGGTGCACCAGCTCGAGGCGCTCGCCCTCCCCCGCGAAGATCACGCTGTGATCGCCGGGGCTGTCGCCGGCGCGCAGCGACTGGATGCCGATCGCGCCGGGCGGCCGCACTCCGATCTCGCCGGCGCGCTCCAGCACGAGATGACCTTCCAGCGGATGCCCGCGCCCCTGCGCGATCGCCTCCGCCAGCAGCAGCGCGGTGCCGCTCGGCGCGTCGAGCTTCTGCGAGTGGTGCAGCTCCAGGATCTCGGCGTCGTAGCCGGTCCCCAGCCGGCGCGCGGCCTCGCGCACCAGCCAGGCCAGCACGTTGACCGACACCGAGAAGTTCGGGGCGTGCAGCACCGGGATCCGGCGTGCGGCGCCCGCGAGCTCGGCGCGCTGATCGCCCGAGAGCCCCGTGGTGCCCATCACGATCGCGACGCCCGCCTCGGCGGCGGCGCGCAGCACGCGCAGGCTGACGGCGGCCTGGCTGAAATCGATCGCCACGTCGCAGCCCGCGAGCGCAGCCTCGAGATCCGTGCGCAGCTTCACGCCCGGCGCGATCTCCTCGCCGAGCTGCGGATGCCCCGGCGCCTCGAGCGCGGCGGCCAGCTGCAGCGACGGCTCGCCGGCGAGCGCCGCGCGCACGCGCTGGCCCATCCGGCCGCAGGCGCCGACCACGAGCACCCGGCGAGGCGCCGCCATCAGACGAGCCCCTGCTCCTTCAGCGCCACCTGCAAGCGCTCGCGGTTCGGCTGCGAGAGCTTCGTGAGCGGCAGCCGGATCTCGTCGCGGATCCGGCCCTGGAGCGCGAGCGCGGCCTTGACCGGAATCGGATTGGTCTCGCAGAAGAGCGCCCGGAAGAGCGGCAGCAGCCGCTGGTGGATCTGGAGCGCGCGCGTCTGGTCGCCCGCGCGGAAGGCGCGCACCAGCTCCACCACCTCGCGCGGGGCGACGTTCGATGCGGTCGAGACCGCCCCGCGCCCGCCCACCGCCAGCACGGGCAGGATCAGCGCGTCGTCTCCGGAGAGCACCGTGAACGATTCCGGGCACTCGGCCACCACCTCCGAGATCTGCGCGATGTCGCCGCAGGCTTCCTTGACGCCGACCACGTGCTCGACGTCGGCGAGCCGCGCCAGCGTTGCCGGCAGGATGTTCGAGGCGGTGCGCCCTGGAATGTTGTAGACGACCAACGGAAAGCCGGTGTCGCGCGCGATCGCCGAGTAGTGCGCGACGATGCCTTCCTGGGTCGGCTTGTTGTAGTACGGCGAGATCAGCAGCGCGCCGTCGGCGCCAACCCTCTTGGCGTGTCGGGTGAGCTCGATCGACTCGCGCGTGTTGTTCGAGCCCGTCCCCGCCAGCACCTGGATCCGGCGCCGCGCGGCGTCGACCACGATCTCCACCACCCGGCCGTGCTCGACGTGCGAGAGCGTCGCGGCCTCGCCCGTCGAGCCGCAGGGGGCCACGCCGTCGACGCCGGCCGCCACCTGGAGCTCGACCAGCTCGCGCAGCGCCGGCTCGTCGACCTCGCCGTCGCGAAAGGGCGTCACCAGCGCCGTGAAGACTCCCTCGAACACCGCTACTCCCCCTCGATCTGGATTCGCCCCGTGAAGACCTCCGCGGCGGGTCCGGTCATCGAGACGTGCGCGTCCGCGTCGGGCCAGGCGATCTCGAGCTCTCCGCCGCGCAGCTCGACGGCGACGGTGCGCTCGACCAGGCCCCGCAGCATGGATACCACGGCGACCGCGCAGGCACCGCTCCCGCAGGCGAGCGTCTCTCCGGTGCCGCGCTCCCAGGTTCGCTGCCGGATCCGCCGGCGGCTCACGGGGGTCGCGAACTCGACGTTCACGCGGTTCGGAAAGGCCGGATGACGCTCGATCCGCGGACCCAGCGTCTCGACCGGCGCGCGATCAGGATCCTCGACGAAGAGCACGGCGTGGGGGTTGCCCATCGAGACGCTGGAGATGCGCACGATCTCGCCGTCCACGTCGAGCGGGGCGTCGAGCACCGGCCCCCGCCCGCCGCCGAGCGTGGTCGGGATCTTCTCGGGCTCGAGCACCGGCCGGCCCATCTCGACCGTGACGCGGCCGGGCCCGGCCGCCCGCGGCGTCACGATCCCGCCGAGGGTTTCGACGCGGACCTGGTCGGCGCGGGTGTGGCCGTGCTCGCGCAGGTAGAGGAAGAAGGCGCGGATCCCGTTCGCGCACATCTCCACCTGCGAGCCGTCGGCGTTGTAGATCTGCATGCGGAAATCCGCGCTGCGCGAGGGGCGCACCACCAGCAGTTGATCCGCGCCGATGCCGAAGTGGCGGTCGCACAGCCGCGCCGCGAGCGGCTCCAGCGCGGGGAGCGCGTCGCGGATGCCGTCCAGCACGATGAAGTCGTTGCCGGCGCCGTGCATCTTGGTGAATTCGAGCAGCCGCGTCATTGCGTCACCGCGGGATCCGTCACCGGGACGGCCTGCGCCGGCGCGGGCGAGCGCGAGGTCCGATGCGGCGATCCGTAACGCCCGCAGGCGACGGCGAGCAGCGCGAGCGCGCTGAGCGCGAGCGCGGCCGAGACGGCAAGCCTTCTCATGAAGCGCCCGCCGCGTCGAGCGCCGCCAGCTCTTCGCGCGCCTCGGCCTCGGCGCGGTCAAGCGCCTCCTCGACGCGCGCCCGAGCCGTGCCGCCGGGAAGCGCGCGCCCTTCCAGGGCGCCCTCGAGATCCACCAGCTCCCGGGCCGCCGCCGGGAAGGCCGGATGGAAGGCGAGCAGGTCCTCGCGCGAGAGCGCGCGCAGGTCGAGCTTCTTGCTGACGCAGTGTTTGACGATCCGCCCGACCGCCTCGTGCGCTTCGCGGAAGGGAACCCGCGCGCGGACCAGCGCCTCGGCCAGGTCGGTGGCGAGCAGCATCGGATCGGAGGCCGCCTCGCGCATGCGGGCCGCGTCGACCCGCAGCGTGGCGACGGCGCCCGCCATCACCTGGAGCGAGTCGCGCAGGGTGGCGGCCGAGTCGAAGACCGGCTCCTTGTCTTCTTGCAGGTCGCGGTTGTACGTCAGCGGAAGGCCCTTCACCACCGTGAGGAGCGACACCAGATTCCCGATCGCGCGGCCGGATTTCCCGCGCACCAGCTCGGGCACGTCGGGGTTCTTCTTCTGGGGCATCAGGCTCGAGCCGGTGGAATAGGCGTCGGCGAGCTCGACGAACCCGAACTCGGCGGTCGACCAGAGCACCAGCTCCTCGGCCAGGCGGGACAGGTGCACCATCGCGATCGCCGTCGCCGCCAGGAACTCGAGCGCCGAGTCGCGCGACGCGACCGCGTCCATGCTGTTGCGGGTGGGACCGTCGAAGCCGAGCGCGCGAGCCGTCTCCTCCGGATCCAGCGGCAGCGTGGTCCCTGCGATCGCGCCCGCCCCCAGCGGGCACAGCCGCAGCCGGCCGCCGAGGTCGCGGAAACGCGAGCCATCGCGCGCGAGCATCTCGACGAAGGCGAGCCAGTGGTGCGCGAGCCGCACCGGCTGCGCGCGCTGGAGGTGGGTGTAGCCGGGCAGCACCGTGCCCAGGTGCTCGCGGGCGCGCGCGGTCAACACCTGGCGCAGCTCCAGCAGACCGCGCCGCGCCGCCGCGCTGGCGTCTCGCAGATAGAGCGCGAGGTCGGTCGCGACCTGGTCGTTGCGGCTGCGCCCCGTGTGCAGGCGGCCGGCAGCGGGTCCGATCCGCTCGCGCAGGCGCGCCTCGATGTTCATGTGGATGTCCTCGAGGGCCGGGTCGATCGGAAAGCTCCCGGCCTGGATCTCGGCCGCGATCTCCTCGAGCCCCCGCCGGATGGCCCGTTCCTCTTCCCCGTTGAGCAGGCCCCGGTGCAGGAGCATCCGGGCATGCGCAAGAGAGAGCCGGATGTCGTGCCGGGCAAGGGCCTGGTCGAAATGGATGGACGCGGTGAAGCGCTCCACGGCGGGGTCCGTGGCGGCGTCGAAGCGGCCTCCCCAAAGCTTGCTCATGAGCGCAAATCTCTAGAAGAAAACAGGTTTTCGCAAGAGCCGCGCCGGCGCGAGGATTGACGCGCAAGGCCTTGCTCCGTAGCCTCGGCGAGCACCTCCACGCCCGGAGACCGCATGATCATCGTGCTCAAGGCCGACGCCCGGCCCGATTCGCCGGAGGTCGTGCGCCTGATCGCGCTGGCCGAGTCCTATCCCGAGGTCCGCACCGAGATCCACCAGATCCAGGGCGCGACCCGCTCGCTGACCGAGATCTATCTGCTCGGCTCGACCGGCGTGATCCCCACGGCGCCCTTCGAGGAGTTCGCCTGCGTCGAGAAGGTGGTCCGGATCACCGAGCGCTTCCGCGCCATCGGGCGTCATGGGGGCGGCCTCGAGGCGGTGGGCTTCGAGTACAACGGCGTCCGCATCAGCCAGGACAGCTTCCATCTCTTCCCGGGACTGTGCGCGGTCGACACCCGCCAGAACACCGAGGCGATGTTCGCCGCCCTGAAGGAGTGCGGGATCGTCACCACGCGAGCCGGAGCCTACAAGCCGCGCACCAGCCCCTACGACTTCCAGGGTCACGGGGCCGACTGCCTTCCCTACGTCTTCGAGCTGGCCGGCAAGTACGGGATCCGGATCGTCTCGATGGAGATCACCCACGAATCCCACATCGAGGAGATCCGCAAGGCGCTCGCGGAGTCCGGCGACGCCACCGGGGTGATGCTCCAGATCGGAACCCGCAACGCGCAGAACTTCGAGCTGCTGAAGGCCGTCGGACAGCAGACGGAGCTGCCCGTTTTGTTCAAGCGCGGCATGGGCATCACGCTCGAGGAATCGCTCAACGCCTGCGAGTACGTGGCCTCGGCCGGCAACCGCAGGATCTGCTTCTGCCTGCGCGGCATGAAGACGAATCTCGGCGACCCGCACCGCAACCTGGTCGACTTCGGTCACGTGCCCGTGATCAAGCGCCTCACGCGGCTGCCGGTCGGGATCGATCCCTCGCACTCGGTCGGCAGCCGGGCGCAAGCGCCCGACGGGCTGCTCGACATCTTCCACGCCACCGCCCAGGGGGTGATCGCCGGCGCCAATCTGGTGCTGATCGATTTCCATCCCAAGCCGGGCGAGGCCCTCTGCGACGGACCCCAGGCGCTGCTGATGGCAGAGCTGCCGCGTCTGATCGAGGACACGCGCATCGTGCGGGAGGCCTACGAGGCGCGCGTGCGGCGCGTGTAGCCATGCCCCGACCCAAGCCGCGCACGCCGCGCAAGGCTCGCCGCGGGGCCGGCCTCCTGCGCGTGCTCGCGCTCACGATCGCGAGCGCCGGCTTCTTCGGCGGCTTCGTGGCGGCCGGCTACTTCCTGAGCCTCGACCGCAGCGTGCGCGCCCGTTTCGACGGACGCCGCTTCGAGGTCCCCTCGCGGGTCTTCTCGACGCCTTCGATCCTGTACCCGGGGCTCGACTGGAAGCTGGTCGACCTGCGCGGAACCCTCGCGCGCCTGGGCTTTCGCGAGGCGGCGGGCGAAGGCCGGCTCGAGCCGGGCGAGTACGCCTGGGGCGAGAGCCGGGCCCGCGTCCATCTCCAGGCTTTCGAGCATCCCACCCGCTCGGAGCCGGCTCGCGACGTCGTTCTCAGACTGAACGGTTCCGTGATCCAGGAGATCCGCGAGCTGCCGAGCGGACGCGAGCTCGGCGCGGTGTTGCTCGAGCCCGAGCCGATCGGCGCCTTCTACGGCCCCGCCCGCGAGCAGCGGGAGCTGGTCAAGCTCGAGCAGCTTCCCCCGCATCTGGTGGGTGCGATCCTGGCCGTCGAGGACCAGCGCTTCGAGGCCCATCGCGGCATCGACCTGCGCCGGATCGCGGGCGCGCTGCTCGCGAACCTGCGCGCCGGCGCGGTGCGCCAGGGCGGGAGCACCGTCACCCAGCAGCTGGTCAAGAACTTCTTCCTGACCCCCGAGCGCACGCTCAAGCGGAAGTTCCAGGAAGCCGCGATGGCGCTGGTGGTCGAGGCCCGATACGACAAGCACGAGATCCTCGAGGCCTACCTGAACGAGATCTACCTCGGGCAGCGGGGGCCGACGGCGATCCACGGCGTCGGCGAGGCGGCGCACGTCTTCTTCGGCAAGAGCGCGCGCGAGCTGGGCGTCGCCGAGTCGGCGCTGCTGGCGGCGGTGATCCACAGCCCGAACGGGCTCTCGCCCTATCGCGAGCCCGAGCGCGCGGTCCGCCGGCGCAATCTCGTGCTCGAGATGATGGAGGAGCAGGGGCGGCTCGACGCGGAGGCGCGCGCCAGGGCGCAGGCCGAGCCGCTGCGGCTCGCCAAGGTGACCCCCGACCCGGGCGACGCCAGGTACTTCCTGGATCTGCTGCGCCGCCAGCTCTCCGACGTCTATGACGCGAGCGTGCTGGAGACCGATGGGCTGCGCATCTATTCGACGCTCGACCGCCGCGCCCAGCGGCTGGCGGCGATCGCGCTGCGCGAAGGCATCGCCGATCTCGAGAAGCGCTATCCGCGGCTGCACTCCGAGCAGCCCGCCCGCGCGCTGCAAGGCTGCCTGGTCGCGCTGCGCCCGCAGACCGGCGAGCTACTCGCGCTGGTGGGGGGACGCGACTACGCCACCTCGCAGTTCGATCGCTGCACGCAGGCGCGCCGGCAGACCGGCAGCGCCTTCAAGCCCTTCGCGTACGCCGCCGCGCTGGAGCCCTATCGCGGCGCCCCCGCCATCACGCTCGCGAGCCTGCTCGACGATTCGCCGCTCGAGATCTCGACGCCGAGCGGACCCTGGCGGCCCGAGAACTACGACAAGGTATCCCACGGCATGGTCACCGTGCGGCAGGCCATCGAGCGCTCACTCAACATCGCGACGGCGCGCCTGGCGCGGGACGTCGGTCCGCGGCGGATCGCCGATCTGGCGCGGCGCACCGGCATCCAGTCGTCGCTGCCGATCGTGCCGAGCCTCGCGCTGGGGGTCGCCTCGGTCGCGCCGATCGAGATCGCACGCGCGTACGCGACCTTCGCGAGCGGCGGTATCCGTCCCGAGCTGCAGTCGATCGAGGACCTGATCGACGCCGAGGGACGCACGCTCGACCGGCGCAAGCTGCGCTTCGAACGCGTGATGGACGCCGGCACCGCCTACCTGGTGACCTCGCTGCTCGAGGGCGTGGCCGAGCACGGCACGGCGTCGGCCCTGCGCGCGAACGGGCTGCGCGGGCCGATCGCCGCGAAGACCGGGACGACCGACCGCGAGCAGGACCTCTGGCTGGTCGGCTACACGCCGGAGCTGGTGGTCGTGGTCTGGATCGGCTTCGACGAGCCCCGCAGCCTCAAGATCCCGAGCGCCGTGGGGGCCCTGCCGATCTGGCGGCGCTTCGTGACGGACATGACGGGAGGCCAGATCCGCGGCCGCTTCCCGAAGCCGGCCAGCGTCGAGGTGATCGAGATCGATCCCGTGACGCGCTCGCTGGCGGCCAGCGGCTGCCCCGAGCGGAAAGCCGAGTACTTCCTGGCGGGCACGGCGCCGACGAGCGTTTGCGGCGACGGGGGCTACCCCGAGTCGCTGCCCGGCGGCGGGGTGGCCGAGCGACCTCCGGATCGCAAAGGGGATGATGACGGCGGGGAGTTCTTCCGCTGGCTCCGGCGGCACCTGTGAGGCTCGCGCGCGCGGCCCTCGTCGCGCTGCTCGGGATCGCGCTGCTCTCGGGCTGCGCGGGCCGCGCGTTGATCTTCGCGCCGCGGGCGGAGCCGTTGCGTCTGCACGAGATCGCCGGCGAGGGGGACGCCGCGCGCCGCGCGTCCCAGCGACTCGTGCTCCAGGGCCTGGACATCGACGCCAAGGGACAGACGCAGCTCGCCCGGAGGAGCTACGAGCGCGCGCTCCAGGTCGACGCGAACAACCCGTTCGCGTACCTCGCGCTCGCCCGTCAGGCGGTCGAGGGCGGCGACGGTCCCTCGGCGCTCGAATACCTGGAGCAGGCGGAGCTGTTGCTCGGTGCGGAAGATCTCCGCTCCCCCCGGGTCGAGGCGCATCTCGCCGGATTGCGCGGCGCGGCGCTGCGCGCGCGCGGCGATGCAAACGGCGCGAGCGCGCTGCTCGCCCAGGCTTCGGATCTCGCACCCTCCGTGTGGAGCGACGGCGAGCTCAGCGCCGAGGAGCTGCGTTGAGCCTGCACGCCGGTCGCCCCTGCGGGAAGCCTGTGATAGTTTGCGAAGCCGCATGACACCCAAGCTGCTGATCGGCTCGTCTGCGTTTCTGGGTTGCCTGGCGCTCGACCAGGCGTCCAAGATCCTCGTCGACCACAACCTCAGCTACGCGGATCGCGTCGAGATGATCGAGGGGTTTTTCTACCTCACGCACGTGCGAAATGGGGGTGCGGCGTTCGGGCTCTTCAGCGACGCGCCGCCCGAGATCCGGCTCACCTTCTTCATCTCCATCTCGCTGGTCGCCATCGGGATCGTGATTTCGTTCTTCCGAAAGCTCGCCCCCGGGGACCGGCTCTCCGCGCTCGCACTCGGATGCATCCTCGGCGGCGCCGTCGGCAACCTGATCGACCGCGTTCTGCGCGGCGAAGTCGTCGACTTCCTGCACTTCCGGCTCTGGGGCGGCTACTCCTGGCCCGATTTCAACTTCGCCGACAGCTTCATCGTGACCGGCGTCGGCCTGCTGCTGCTCGAGCTGCTCGCCAGCGAAGGCGAAAGCCGCGCCACCCCGGACGGCGCCGGCTCCGCCTGAATCGGATTCGGATTCGCGTTTTCCGTCGGTGACGTCGGCCGCGTCGCGTCGTACACGCGATTGTGATTACGCCGCGAAATGTTCGCGCGCGCGTGCACGATTCTTGACATCACTCTCGACAGTGCGATAGAAAGCGCCGTCCCATCCGAAGCGCCGTGCGCGTGGCCGCAGTCGAGTGAAGGCACCGACGATGCATCGGGCGTGCCGAGTGCGAGTCGAAGCGAGAAAAAAACGGAAGAAGAGCAGAGAAGAGCAGAGGGATCGTAGGTCGGTAGGCGATCGATGTGAGAAGCGGGCTGACTCGGCGGATCCCCCCGCCCCCCGAGTCGCCCCGGGGGTCCTTCGTTGGCGGGCTGAGGGTTTGGAGACCCAAGCCGATGAAGAAGCCGAAGGGCGACTACGCGATCCAGACCGTCGTGAACGCCATGCGTCTGCTGGAGGCGTTTCGCGACGAGGAAGAGCTCGGCGTCACCGAGCTGTCGCGACGCTTGTCGCTTCACAAGAACAACGTCTTCCGTCTGCTCGCGACGCTGGAAGCCCAGGGCTACATCGAGCAGAGCGCGGCCAGCGACCGCTATCGGCTCGGCGTCGAGAACCTCGAGCTCGGGCAGGCGTTCCTGCGCGGCCGCACGTTGTTGCGCCGCGCGCGCCCGATCCTCGAATCCCTCGCGGGCGAGCTGAAGGAATCCGCACACCTCGCGATGCTGCGGGGCTTCGACGTGGTCCACCTCGACGGCGCGCTGGGCGAGCAGCTGGTGCTGACGGGCCTGCGCGTCGGCGAGCGTCTGCCGCCCCACTGCACCGCGCTCGGCAAGGTGCTGATCGGCTGCGCGCCCGAGAACGTTCGGGAGGCTTACGACCGGAGCCTGTCGACGTCCGATGGGCTCGCCGCGCGCACGGAGTCGACGATCGTCGACCGCGACAAGCTCTTCGAGCACCTGCGCGCGGTGGCGGGCGCCGGCTTCGCGCTCGACCTCGAAGAGTGCGAGCCCGGCCTGTGCTGCGCGGCGGCGCCCGTGCACGACGCCAGCAGCCGGATGATCGCCGCGATCTCGGTCTCGGGGCCCGCCTTCCGCCTCGGCGAGGAACGCCTGCTTCGGTACGTGGTTCCGGCCGTGACCGGCGCCGCCGAAGCGCTCTCCCGCGAGCTCGGTTACACCGCCGCCTGATCGGGGCAGCTGCTCCCGCGGGGTTCGATCAGGATGGACTTCGGTCTCAGCGACGAGCAGCTCGCGCTCCAGGGCACCGCGCGGCGCTTCGCGCGCGAGCAGGTTGCGCCGGTTGCCGCCCAATTCGACCGCACGGCGGAATTTCCGCGCGAGGTGATCCGCCAGGCCTGGGAGCTCGGGCTCTCGAACACGGTGATCCCCGCCGAGTTCGGCGGCGTCGGGCTCTCCTCCGTCGACAGCTGCCTGGTGACCGAGGAGATCGCCTGGGGCTGCGCGGGAATCGCCACCTCGGTGATGTGCAACGACCTCGGGCTCACGCCGATCCTGGTGGCGGGGAGCCGCGAGCAGAAAGAAAACTGGCTGCGGCCCTGCGCCGAGAAGTTCTCGCTGGTCTCCTTCTGCCTCTCCGAGCCCAACGCCGGCTCGGACGTCGCCGGTCTCCAGCTGCTCGCCGAGAAGGATGGCGCGGACTACCGGCTGAGCGGGACGAAGTGCTGGATCACCAACGGAGGCGAGGCCGACCTCTTCACGGTCTTCGCCACCCTCGACCGCAAGACCCGGCACAACGGGATCTGCGCCTTCATCGTCCCGGCGAACACCCCAGGGATCAACCGCGGCAAGAAAGAGGACAAGATGGGACAGCGCGCGAGCGATACGCGCGTCCTCGACTTCGACGGAGTCCGTGTTCCCGCCGCGCAGCGGCTCGGCGCCGAGGGGGAGGGCTTCAAGATCGCGATGCAGACGCTCGACCGCTCGCGGCCGCCGATCGCGGCGCTCGCGACGGGAATCGCCCAGCGGGCCCTCGACGAAGCCACCAGGTACGCGGGGGAGCGCAAGGCCTTCGGAACCGCGATCGGCAGCTTCCAGGCCGTGCAGTTCCTGCTGGCGGACATGGCGAAGGACATCGAGGCCGCGCGCCTGCTCACGCTCCAGAGCGCCTGGATGGTGGACGAGGGGCTGCGAGCCTCGAAGTACTCGTCCATGGCAAAGTGCTTCGCCACCGACGCGGCGATGCGCGTCACCACGGATGCCGTCCAGGTCTTCGGCGGCAACGGCTACACCCGCGACTATCCCGTGGAGAAGCTGATGCGCGACGCCAAGCTGATGCAGATCTACGAGGGCACCAACCAGATCCAGCGCGTGGTGATCGCCCGCGAGCTTCTTCGTTAGCTCCGTAACCCGCCGGAAATACGTGCAATTCCTCGGGGCGCGCGGGCGGCACATCTGATAGACTCCTCGGCTCGCCGCCGCCGGGCGCTGCCCGGATCCGATGCGCACGAGGACGTCCAGTGATCACGCGAGAGCAGGCCCTTCGGTACCACTCGGAGGGCCGACCCGGGAAGCTCAAGATCGTCCCCACCAAGCCCACCGTGACGCAGGTGGACCTCTCGATGGCCTACACCCCTGGGGTGGCCGAGCCGTGCCGCGAGATCGCGCGCGATCCGGACGAGGTCTACAAGTACACGGCCAAGGCGAACCTGGTCGCCGTGATCAGCAACGGCACCGCGGTGCTCGGGCTGGGCAATCTCGGGCCGCTGGCGGGAAAACCCGTCATGGAAGGCAAGGCCGTCCTGTTCAAGCGCTTCGCCGACATCGACGTCTTCGACATCGAGATCGACAGCGAGGACATCGATGAGATCGTCCGCACCGTGCAGCTGATCTCGCCGACCTTCGGGGGCATCAACCTCGAGGACATCCGGGCGCCGGAATGCTTCGAGATCGAGCGCCGGCTGATCGAATCGCTCGACATCCCGGTCTTCCACGACGACCAGCACGGCACCGCGATCATCTCGGGCGCCGCGCTGATCAACGCGCTGATGATCACGCGCCGCCAGATCGCGCAGACCCGCGTGGTGTTCTGCGGCGCTGGGGCCGCCGGCATCGGCTGCGCGCGGCTGTATCGCGACATCGGCGTGCGGCCGGAGAACATGCTGCTCTGCGACACGCGCGGCGTGCTCCACGAGGGGCGCCGCGGCAGCGTCACCGCCGAGAAGGCGGAGTTCCTGCGCGATACAAAGGCCCGCAGCCTCGCCGACGCGGTGCGCGGCGCCGACGTCTTCGTGGGCGTCTCGCAGGCCGGCCTGCTGACGCCCGAGATGGTGCAGAGCATGGCGCCGAGCCCGGTGATCTTCGCGATGGCGAACCCCGATCCCGAGATCACGCCGAGCGCCGTGCGCCAGGTGCGGGGCGACGCGATCGTGGCGACGGGGCGCTCCGACTTCCCGAACCAGGTGAACAACGTGCTCGGCTTCCCGTTCATCTTCAGGGGCGCGCTCGACGTGCGCGCCCGGCGGATCAACGAGGCGATGAAGCTCGCCGCCGTGCACGCGCTCGCGGAGCTCGCGCGCCGCGGCGAAGGCGTGCCGCAGGCGGTGCGCGCCGCCTACCCGCACGACATCTTCGATTTCGGACGGGACTACATCCTTCCCAAGCCGTTCGATCCGCGCATCCTCACCTTCGTCGCTCCCGCCGTCGCCCAGGCGGCGATGGACAGCGGCGTCGCGCGCCGCAAGGTCGACGGCGTGGAGTACACCAAGCGTCTGGAGCAGACGGTCGGCGTGCTCGCCAACCTGTAGGCCGCCCTCCGCCCCTTCCGCTGCGAGGTCCCCGTTCGATGTCCGTCGAAGAAAAGATCAAGAAGCTCGAGGAGATGAACGAGAAGGCGGTGCTGGGCGGCGGCGCCGCCCGGATCGAGCGCCAGCACGCCGCCGGCAAGCTCACCGCGCGCGAACGCATCGAGCTGCTCTTCGATCCCGGCAGCTTCGTCGAGATCGACAAGTTCGTGACGCACCGCTGCACCGACTTCGGGATGCAGGATCAAAAAATCCTTGGCGACGGCGTGATCACCGGCTACGGCAAGGTCGAGGGCCGCCAGATCTTCTGCTTCGCCCAGGATTTCACGGTGTTCGGCGGCAGCCTGTCCGGCGCCTTCGCCGAGAAGATCTGCAAGATCATGGATCTGGCCGCCAAGGTGGGCGCGCCGTTGATCGGGCTCAACGACGGAGCGGGGGCGCGCATCCAGGAAGGCGTGGTCTCGCTCGGCGGCTACGGCGACGTCTTCCTGCGCAACGTGCTCTCCTCCGGCGTGATCCCGCAGATCTCGGCGATCATGGGCCCCTGCGCGGGCGGCGCCGTCTACTCGCCCGCCATGACCGACTTCATCATCATGGTGAAG